>SUYM01000005.1 GCA_015060455.1 Bacteroidales bacterium | reverse complement strand
GGCAAATACGCCAGCCAGCCGCTCAGAGCAAGCTCCGCAGCTCAGCCCAAGGGCTGCTCCGCTTGCTCTGTGCCACGAGCCGAAAATAAATAAAAGTTAAACCGTCCAACAAAAGGGGCGCACATCAATTTCCCATATTCATCCGGAAATACGTACCCAAATCCCGGATGAGATCATAGATTGTAATCAGGTAAGTTTTCCTGCACCGTTGCCTAACTCAACCTTCTCTTGCTCCGGGGCTGGCTTGGCGGTAGCCTCAGCATATTTTTTAATAATCTCAAAATCTTCATCTGTAACTGCCACCGGAGTATTCTTCTCTCTATAATACTCTCTTGTTTTAGCAATCAGACCAATTATGACTTGATTATTTCACTCCAAAGGCAAAGATAATGGCCTGCTCATAGACCTCGCCCGGGCGGAGGACTGGGGAAGGATAGTCGGCCTTGTTCGGTGCATCCGGGAAGTTCTGACATTCGATGGCAACTCCGTCGTAGTCGTTGTATGAGCGGCCGCATTTTGCCACAGGGCTGCCTGCAAGCCAGTTTCCGGTATAGACCTGAACGCCCGGCTGGGTGGTATAGACCGAAAGGACACGGCCGCTTTCCGGAGAATAGAGTTCTGCCGCCTCCTGGATCTGTCCCGGCTCATAGCCGTCGATCACCCAGCAGTTGTCGTAGCCCTTTCCATATACAAGCGCAGGAAAATCAGCCTTGATCTCCGCTCCGAGAGCCTTCGCGGTAACAAAGTCCATAGGTGTGCCCGCTACCGGCTCGCTCTCGCCAAGAGGGATAAGAGAGTCAGATGTAGGAAGATATTCCGAAGCATTAAGACGGAGTTCGTGACCCAGGACGGAACCGGAGCCCTCACCGTTCAAATTGAAATAGGCATGGTTGGTAAGGTTGACCTCTGTCGGGGCATCACACTCGGCAGTCAGGGTCAGACGAAGTTCGTTCTCCTCCGTCCATTCATAGCGTGCAACCGCCTTCAATGCTCCCGGATAACCCATCTCGCCATCCTCCGAATAGTAAAGGAACTCCACGCCGCCCTCATGCTCTCGCGACTCCCAGACCCTGTTCTGGAAGCCGTCAGGACCTCCGTGAAGATGGTTCGGGCCGTTGTTGACAGGCAAGGCGTATTCCACTCCGTCAAGAGAGAACTTTCCGAGGGCGATACGGTTGGCATATCTTCCCGGTACCTTTCCTGCACACGGTCCGTCAGCGAAATAACTCATAGGCTCCGGATAGCCGAGACATACGTCAGCCAGCGCACCGTCCTTGTCCGGCACAACCACAGACACCACTCCCGCGCCTACGCTTGAAAGTTGAACGTATGCACCTGAGGCATTTTTCAAGGTATAAAGGCAGATTTCCTTTCCGCATGGGGTCTTGCCCCAAAGTTCTTTTGTGAGTTCCATATCCATTTGTTTTTATCTTCCAAATTTACAGTTTATTCTCGGAAACGCAAAAAATAACCGTCACCCTGTCCCGAAGGGCCCAGCAGGGGTGACGGTACTGAACGATGTATTGAAATGTCAACCACTCAAGCCAAACTGATTCACTTTTTCCGACAAACATAACAAGAATCAAGGCAAGGACAGTGTATTCCGATTGTCGTTTATCTCCCTTAATATAAGATAAATTCATGGTCTTTGCACCTTGATTGGTCTATTAAGTGGAAAATTTTTATAATTTATACTATATTATTTATAATTTATATTATCTTTGTGGGAGTAAAAACAAACTTGGTTATTATGGGATATATTGTCGGAGGTATGGGTCTGTTGCTGCAAACAGCGGAAAATCAAAGCAAAACAAGATTCTGGACTGTCATATATATAAAAGAGGGGCGAGGAATGTATATGATAGAGTCCAGGCTCCTCAGCCTCAACACAGGAGACCTGCTGATTCTGCCGCCGACAGCAAGATACCGCTTTGATTCGGCAAGTTTAGGAGATGAATATAATGAAAATATCATTGCACGCATCGCAAGGTTTGACGAGGGGTGGCTGGACGATCTGACGCAGACATTCCCGGATCTTTCAAGGGTAATCCTGAACATAAAGGAACTTAAAGACCCTATGTATGTCAAGGGTCCGAAGTGGATGAAGATAAGTCTGCTTCTCGACTCTCTTTTAATCAACACCGGTCATGACCGGCCGCAGAAGATTCTTGATCTGCTCGAAAAAATTTCAGACCCTTGGGACATCCATCCGATAATGACTGTTGACCGGAGCGAAGAGATGAGCACAGCACAGAAGATTGAGAAAATCAACAACTACATATCATGCAATCTGTGCAGGAAGATTTCGCTTGAAGAAGTGGCCGACTATATAAATATGAACAGGATATATTTCTGCATGTTCTTCAAGAATCATTTCAAGGAAGGGTTTTCGGACCATGTCAACCGCAAGAGAATAGAAAAGGCTCGCGGACTGCTGCTCTCCACCGACAAGAGCATGCCCTCGATTGCCTCCGAGTGCGGATTCAAGACCCTGCAATACTTTACCCGCGTATTCACCAGAATGACCGGGACCACACCCGGAAAATACAGGACGGCCGGCAAATAGGCTGTTGATAACTTTTCACTCTGACAATCAAACACTTAAAAGAACGGGCCTATTTTCCTGTTGATATGGATATCAAGATTATTTATCTTTGTCTCCCTTAAAGATTACAGCCATGTCATTTGTCCATCTTCACGTCCATACTCAGTACTCCATCCTTGACGGTCAGGCATCGATCGCCAGTCTCTTCGAGCGCGCAAAGGAACTTCAAATGCCCGCTCTTGCAATCACCGACCACGGAAACATGTACGGTGTCAAGGAGTTTCTGAAAGTCGCGAAGAAATATCCGGAGATAAAGCCTATCATCGGATGTGAGGTCTATGTGACCAGGCACTATGACCATAAGATCAAGGACAAGGACCACAGGGCATATTTCCATCTGATTCTTCTGGCCAAGAACTACACCGGCTACAAGAACCTGATGAAGATTGTCTCGACAGGACATATAGAGGGAAAGTACTATGACAAGCCGCGCGTTTGCCACGAGATCATCGAAAAGCACGCAGAAGGACTTATATGCTGTTCGGCCTGTATTGCAGGAGAGATTCCGAGAGCAATCGTTGCGGGAGATATGAAAGGCGCGGAAGAGGCGATAATGTGGCACAAGAAGGTGTTCGGAGAGGACTATTATCTTGAAGTCCAGCAGCATAAGACAGAAATTCCAGGGCTGTCACAGGAGGTATATGAGCGTCAGGTGATAGCCAATGAGGGTATTTTCGAACTTGCGGCGAAAACAGGGACAAAGGTCGTGGCGACCAACGACGTGCATTTCACCCGCAAGGAAGACGGTCCTGCCCACGACCGTCTGATCTGCCTTACGACAAATGCCTACCTTGATGACCCGAACCGCCTAAGATACACACAGCAGGAATACCTCAAAAGCGAAGACGAGATGCTGGATATGTTCTATAAGCATCCGGAGACCATCTCAAACACGCTTGAAGTGGCCGAAAAAATCGAGAGTTTCAAGATTGACAAGGATCCTATTCTCCCTAAATTCGACCTCCCGGCCGAGTTCATGGCAGACATTGACTCTCATCTTGAAAAATATAAGGGAATAATCGACGAGGGCCGCTGCGACAAGAGCGGAAACGAGAGAGGAGAGGAATTCTGCAACTCGGTTGCCTTCCTGTGCCACCTTACTTATAAGGGCGCGCAGGAGAGATATGGAGACACTCTTAACGAAGAGCAGGCAGAGCGTATCGAGTTCGAACTCAAGACCATCTGTAAGATGGGATTCCCGGACTACTTCCTTATCGTGCAGGACTTCATCGCAGCCGCGCGCAGAGAAGGCATATCTGTGGGCCCAGGACGTGGTTCCGCAGCAGGCTCGGCAGTTGCTTACTGCTTGAAAATCACCAACATAGACCCGATCAAATACGACCTTCTCTTCGAGCGATTCCTCAACCCGGACCGTATCAACATGCCCGATGTGGATATAGACTTTGATGATGACGGACGTTATCGCGTATTCCAATATATAGAGGAAAAGTACGGAAAGGAGCAGATTTCCCATGTCATAACATACGGCACCATGGCGGCGAAATCTGCCATCAAGGATGTCGCACGTGTCAGCAACCTGCCTATTCCGGAGTCCAACAGGCTTACCAAGATGATTCCGGACAAGCCGATCGTTCAGTTGGAAGATACGGAAGAGCCTTTCAATGAAGGAGATACGCTTGAGGAGAACCAGAAACTTATAAGCAAGGAGGTCGAAATCGACGACCCGGACAATAAGGGACAGAAAATAAAGGTCAGGAAGCAGTTCAAAAAATACAAGAAGGAGGTTTCATATAAGCCGAAACTCAAGAACTGCTACAAACTCATACCCGAACTCAAGGCTGAGGTCGAGACAGGTGCTCCGGAGATTCAGGAGGTGCTCAAATATGCAGGAAAACTTGAAGGCTGCATACGCCAGACCGGAGTTCATGCCTGTGCGATGATCATCGGACGCAGCAACCTGACCGAATATATTCCTATCTGCGTGGCAAACGACAAACTCACCGGAGAGGAGGTGTGGGTTTCGCAGTATGACGGACACTATATAGAAGAGGTAGGAATGCTCAAGATGGACTTCCTGGGACTCCGCACCCTCTCCATCATCAAGGAATGCCAGGCAAACATAAAGAAACGCCACGGCATCGAGTTCGACATTGAGAAAATACCGATTGACGATGCCGAAACATACGCTCTTTATGGCCGAGGAGACACCACAAGCGTGTTCCAGTTCGAGTCTCCGGGCATGAAGAAATGGCTTATAAAACTCCAGCCGACCCGTTTTGAGGACCTCATAGCCATGAATGCCCTTTACAGACCGGGACCGATGGACTATATTCCTGACTTTGTAGATCGCAAACAGGGACGCAAGCCTATTGAATATGACCTCGCGGCAATGGAGGACATCTTGCAGGACACCTACGGCATCACGGTATATCAGGAGCAGGTAATGCTTCTGTCCCGTAAACTCGCCGATTTCACCCGAGGCGAGGCCGACACTCTGCGTAAGGCCATGGGAAAGAAGATCATCGACCTTCTTAACTCCCTCAAGGACAAGTTCATTAACGGCGGCATAAAGAACGGCCACCCTCAGGAGGTGCTTGAAAAGATCTGGAAGGACTGGGTAAAATTCGCATCATATGCCTTCAACAAGTCCCATGCGACCTGCTATGCGTGGGTAAGTTACCAGACAGGGTGGCTCAAAGCCCACTACCCTGCCGAATTCCAGGCAGCCAACCTGACCAAGAATCTCTCCAATATGGACGAGATCAAGAAGATCATGGACGACTGCAAGAAAAACGGCATCAAGGTGCTGAATCCGGATATAAACGAGTCCGACAACAACTTCACAGTCAACAGGAACGGCGAGATCCGCTTCGGTCTGGGCGGCATCAAGGGATTTGGTGACAACATCGTGCGCGCAATCCTTGCTGAGCGACAGGAAAACGGGCAGTTCACAGATATATATGACTTTGTGGAGCGTATGTCCGGCAGTGTAAACAAGAAGGCATTCGAGTCGCTTCTGCACTCAGGCGCATTCGACAGTTTCGGACTTTCCCGCAAACAGTTCATGACCCCTTGCAAGGGCGGCGACACCTTCATCGAGGCGCTTATACGCTACGGTGAACTGTATAAAAAAGATGCCATGGACAGCGCCATATCCCTGTTCGGAGAGGCGGAGGAACTCAAACCGGAAAGACCGGAAGTTCCGCCTATGATTGGTGAAGAGGATATTCTTGAAAAACTGCATCTTGAAAAGGAACTCGTCGGAATGTATCTCTCTTCACATCCGCTGGACCAGTATCAGTTTGAGTTAGAGAATTTTATCTCATGTCAACTGAGTGAGATCGATTCTCTTGTGGAAGAGTGCGAAGCAAGCAAGACCAAGGCGAAAATATCGGTAGCCGGCTTTATAACCTCCACCCAGACGCTTTTTGGAAAAAGCGGAAAGCCTTGGTCCAAGACTGTGATTGAAGATTACAACGGCAGTTATGAACTCGCCTTCTTCGGCAAGGACCATGAAAACTATATGAATTACCTCCAACCGAATACAGCCGTGTTCATAGAGGGTGACATAGAGGAAAAATTCTATATAAAACCGGAAGACAGAGCGCAGGGAAAGACCTCTCCTTATGCCTTCCGTGTCAAAAAGATAATGCTGCTTGGAAATGTTGCGGAGACCTTCCTGAAAGGGTTTGCAATAAACATAACCACCAACATGCTCTCACCTGATTTCCGCGTCAGGCTGGTGAAGACCATCAAGGCAAACAAGGGCAAGACTCCTCTTTCCATCTACCTCTACGATCCGGAAAAGGGCTGGAAAATCGAATTCTTCTCGCGCAAATTCAGCGTCAGTGTAAGCGAAGACTTCATAACCGAATTGCAGAAGATGGGAATAACCTATAATGTTGTAAAAAAATAAAACCTATGGCAGAAGAATCTTTCTCAGACCTCGGCAGAGTCGAGGCGATAGCGAAACTTTATGAAGGAACGGGATACAGACCTTTTGAATGCGGCCGTTTCGAAACTGACGGGAAGGCAAACATAACTTCGGCGGCCCGCACCTTTCTTGAAGGCATCGACTTTGACCTCACTTATTTTCCGCTGAAACATCTCGGCTACAAATGCGTAATTGCGGTCACCGGTGAACTATATGCGGAATTTTCGCATCCTCGCGCACTTGACATACGCCTTGGAGTGTCGTCAAAACTTGATTATCAGCAGATTAGGGAGATCTGGGGAGGTGTGGTCGCTGCGGCAAAAGAGCACGGATATAAGAAAGTCAACCTCGACCTGATGCCATCGCCTAACGGACTGGCGGTGAGCGTATCTGCAACAGGCGAAACTTCACTACTTACAGCCAAACGTCGTCCTGCCGCCAAGAGCATGGACCTTATATGCATCTCCGACAATATAGGTGCCGCATATCTTGGATTCCAGATACTTGAACGGGAGAAAAGGGCGTTTGAAAAAAGCGGTGACACAAAGGCGCAGCCAAACCTCGATAAATACAAGGCACAGGTCGGAGCATATCTCCGACCTCAGATCAGTGCTGCTGTCGTAAGCCAGATGGAAAACGAGGAAATCATCCCTTCGTACGGCTATCTTGTTTCCCGCGGACTTTCTGATGCTGTCAAAAGGCTTGTCCGTGACAGCGGTCTTGGTGCGAAAATCTATGTTGATAAACTGCCTTTTGCGGGAAATACCTTTGATTTGAGCAAAAGTCTGGATATTGATCCCATTTCCGCTGCATTGAACGGAGGAGAGGACTATCGCCTGCTCTTCACAATCCCTATCGGCAAGCACGACAAGTTCCGTCACGATTTCCAGACCTTCGAGATCATCGGTCACCTGGCAAAGCCGGAGGTCGGTGCAGCCCTCGTGACGCCTGACGGCGTGGAACTTCCTATCAAAGCCCAGGGCTGGAAGGAGTAGTCTGATTACAGCCTCTTAGTGAAATGTAAATCATTGACTATTAATCATATATACACATCAGGGTGGATCAAATTGACCCACCCTGATTATCATTATGCGCTGTATATCAACGCTTTATATTTCACCTGAAATTATTTCAGCTTCTTGAGAATGTTGCTGAGGTTAACCTCCTTGCTGATGATGCTGTGGAGATCCTCGATCTTGACACGCTGCTGCTCCATAGTGTCACGGTGACGGATTGTAACGCAACGGTCGTTAAGCGAATCATGGTCTATGGTAACGCAGAACGGTGTTCCGATTGCGTCCTGACGACGATATCTCTTACCGATAGAGTCCTTCTCATCGTACTGGCAGTTGAAATCATATTTGAGTTCGTCCATGATCTCGCGTGCAAGTTCAGGAAGACCATCCTTCTTGATAAGAGGAAGAACAGCCACCTTCACCGGTGCCAAAGGCGCAGGAATGCTCATCACGACGCGCGATTCACCGTTTTCAAGTTGCTCTTCCTTGTATGAATGTGAAAGAACTGCAAGCACCATACGGTCAACTCCGATAGATGTCTCTACGACATAAGGAGTGTAGTTTTCACCAAGTTCAGGATCGAAATACTGAATCTTCTTTCCTGAGAACTTCTGGTGATTTCCAAGGTCGAAATCTGTACGTGAGTGGATTCCTTCAAGTTCCTTGAAGCCGAATGGGAAGCGGAACTCGATGTCAGTCGCGGCATTTGCATAGTGAGCAAGTTTGTCATGGTCATGGAAACGGTAGTTCTCGTCACCCATTCCAAGTGCCTTGTGCCATGCCATACGGTTCTCCTTCCATTTTGCGAACCAGTCGAGTTCTGTGCCAGGCTTGATGAAGAACTGCATCTCCATCTGCTCGAACTCCCTCATACGGAAGATGAACTGACGTGCCACAATCTCGTTTCTGAACGCCTTACCGATCTGCGCGATACCGAAAGGAATCTTCATACGGCCTGTCTTCTGAACGTTAAGATAGTTCACGAAGATACCCTGAGCGGTCTCGGGACGAAGGTAGATGATGCTCGCATCACCTGTCACGCTACCGAGTTGTGTGGAGAACATAAGGTTGAACTGACGCACGTCTGTCCAATTCTTTGTTCCTGAAAGAGGACAGGCAATCTCGCAGTCGATGATGATCTGACGAAGTTCCACAAGGTCATTTGCATTGAGAGCGTCAGCCATCCTCTTGCGTACAGCGTCTATCTTTGCCTGATTGCGAAGAACATTAGGGTTAGTCGCAAGGAACTGCTCCTCGTTGAACGACTCACCGAATTTCTTCTTTCCCTTCTCGACATCCTTTGCAATCTTATCCTCGAGTTTGCCGATATACTCCTCAATAAGCACGTCAGCACGATATCTCTTCTTCGAGTCCTTGTTGTCGATAAGCGGGTCGTTGAACGCTCCTACGTGACCTGATGCCTCCCAGATACGTGGGTGCATGAAAATAGCCGAATCAATACCTACGATGTTCTCGTTAAGTCTTGTCATAGCCTCCCACCAGTATCTCTTGATGTTATTCTTGAGTTCTGCACCAAGTTGGCCATAGTCATAAACGGCTCCAAGACCATCATAAATCTCACTTGAAGGGAAAATAAATCCATACTCCTTGCAGTGAGACACCAAAATTTTAAACAGTTCTTCCTGTGTCATAATAGTATTATTGTTTTATCTTTCGTCAAGCAGGGTCCCGTTGCGGACCAAATTTCACAACAATCGGCAAAGTTAGGAATTATTGACGACATTGCAATTTTGTTTTGTGTTCGTAATGATTTTGTTTCTGTAAACAGAATCTCATCCGGAAAATGAGGCTAAAAACCGGACGAGAAGCGGAAAAATTAAGCGCCGTCCGGGAAATGAAATAAGTGTTATTTTGATTCTTCCGCATTCGCTCCAGCGACTTCGTCGATTACTTGGAGGCAACGAACTGAAAGACCGTCCGCGCGAATGTCGTCGATCGACGGATCGACGGGGCCAAAGTTGTCGAGGGACAGGGCGTACGCGCCGTAGCTGTAAGGAGAAGCAGACCAATATAAACCGCCGAGACCGACACTGTAGAGGCCTCCATCGCCGTAGCCGAGACACCCCGAAGCAGGATACCAAATAGTAGAAGCACTGCCGAACTTGCCGGAGAAGTTCATACCTTCATTGGAACTGTTGTAAAGTGACTCGTCTGTAAAATACTCCGAAGAGCCCAAGGCCTTTGACCATACACCATCGTCTCCTCCATCGGGAACACGCCAACCTGCAGGACATGGGTCAGAGATTGATTTCGTCTTGTCAGATGTGGTCCATAATGAGTTGTTACGGGAAGAGTAATGCCAATCATAAGGTGATGACGAAGCAGTCACAAAAATAGTCGGATGTGCTGTAACATAAGACACGGTACCGACAGAAGAACTGGTTTCTACTGCAGATGGCCAAGAAATGGTAGATTTGGCGGTAGTGCTTGACGAAATTGACGAAGAACCAAGGAACGGATCTTTGCGGCCCCACTGATACAGAAGGCCGAGAGCGCCGACGTCGCCAGGTGTTGCGGATGTAGCACCGAGGTTGCGGTCCATCATGGTGCCGGCTCCGTTGTAATACTCCTGACCCTGTGGCCGGTCTGTAAGCCATATATGCCATGACCAGAGGATATTGCCGGAAGCGTCCTTGGCAGCGATGACGGCGTTGCCCTCCTTGAAAGCTGAGGCTGTCTGAAACGCGATGTATCCGTCTGAATATTTTACAGATTTAATCAAATCACCGACCGCAGGAGCCGTATCTGTGCCAAAACTCTCCCAAAGCACCTCTGCACTCGCAACAGCACCCACAGACACAGCACTGTTGCCCCTTGTCGAAGCGAACTTATATGCTCCTGCATCTGACACAATATAACTGTTTGCTGTCTCGTCTTCTGAAATATCCACATATTGAGACTCCTCTACCGGAGGTTCGACCGCAGGAGGGGCAGTCACAGAAGACTCCAGAATACAACGCACAGACTGCCCGTTCGCGCGATTGTAGTAGTTCGATGGATTGACGCTGCGATGTTCGTTGAAGTTCAGGCGGTACGCTTTGTTGCTGAGAGGAGATGCGGACCAATAGCTGCCGTAGATACCGACACTGTTGAGACGGCCTTCGCTGCTGCTACGACAACCCGAGGCAGGATACCAGATGATTGAAATATTACCGAACATGTCAAAAAAGTTCATGCCTTCTAAGACACTGAGGTAACTATGGCTGAAGGATGATGATGATCCCAAAGCCCTTGACCATACACCACTGTCGCCTCCATCGGGAACACGCCAACCTGCAGGGCACGGGTCATATATAGATTTAGCGCTTTCTGAAGTGGTCCAACGGGTATTGTCCGTTGTTTTATCTATTGAGTAATACCAATCGTCATTATTTATATTATAATAAATAAACGTAGTAGGATGAGCGGTAGCGTAGGCAATTGTACCAAAGGAAACATCTGACTTGGCTTCTGACGGCCATATAATAGTAGAGGCTGCTACAACATTTTCACTTATTGACGAAGAACCAAGGAACGGATCTTTGCGACCCCACTGATACATAAGACCGAGAGCGCCGACGTCGCCAGGTGTTGCGGATGTTGCGCCAAGGTTGCGGTCCATCATGGTGCCGGCTCCGTTGAAATACTCCTGACCCTGAGGCTGGTCAGTGAGCCAGATATGCCATGACCAGAGGATATTACCATTTGCTTCCTTGGCGGCGATGACGGCGTTGCCCTCCTTGAAGGTGTCGGCGGTCTGGAAGGCGATGTATCCGTCTGAATATTTTACAGATTTAATCAAATCACCGACCGCAGGAGCCACATCCGTTCCGAACGACTCCCAAAGCACCTCTGCACTCGCAACAGCACCCACTGACTCTGCGCTGTTGCCCTTGACTGTTCTGAACTTATATGCACCTGTTTCTGAGACTATATAACAGTTGGCAGATGATACTGCCGAGATATCATTATCAGTAGATAGATAAGACAGCAGTTCCTGAGGTGGGTCGGTCTCTTCAAGACCAAGACAGGAGGTTAACAGAACCGACAAGGTCAGAATGATAATATTTCGAAATGAATTTGTATTTTCCATCAGATTTCCTCCTAAAACATTACACCTATTCCAAGTTCAAGTTCAGTGTATTTGAACGACGTTGTGGACACACCCGCAGACAGAGCGACCGGACCGAATTTCAAGATTGCCCCAACCTCAGCTGCAACACCATTGCAGGAAAGATCTGTAACCTTTGCCCAATTCTTATCCACATCCTCCCAAAGTACAGAACGATAGCCATATCCGACGCCCCCATAAGAATACAGCCACTTGGCTATGCGGAACACCGGACCACCTGTTGCCTGCATGCGTGTCTTTCTGACATTGCCTGTTGCCGATAAATATTCTCCCGGCGCTCTTACCCCTTGTCTGCTGCAGGAGTAAGAAGATTTGTTCGAGGCAAAATCTGTCCTGAATTTGGCATAACCTCCAAACCTTCCGGCATATCCTAACATCAGTCCGTACGACAGCTGAGGCATCGGTGTCACCGATGCCAAGACAATACACTTCCCTGCAGGCGAAGACGATTTCTCGGGTGGAGACGACTTCTTGGGAGAAGACGATGTGGATGACGGTGTGGTCTGCGACGGTCCGGATAATGACGAAGATGACGATTGAGATGATGATTGAGATGACGGCCGAGATGACGGAGCTGCACCCGATGCGGTCAACGAAGACAATTCAACCTTGATGGTTGCCATCTCTCCTTCCTTAACATCCACATCCTTATATATCGTCTTGAAACCATCCTTTTTAAGATAAACCCTGTGACTGCCTATAACCAGATCCATATTCATCGGCGTTGTGCCCACTTTCTCATTATCCACATACACATCCGCAGATGGGGTACTCTGAACATCAAGCATTCCCAATATCGGCTCAGGATCGGGTATTACGATATTCTGCTGCGAAGGGAAAGATGAAATTTCCTTGGAAATGCTTGAAACACGACAAGATGCCTTACGAGCCTCAAAATTATACACACCGGAAGAAAGATTACCATTCCACGGGGACTTGCCTTTCAATTGACCGTTTATGTATATATCACTTCCCTCTGACGACTGCAATGTGACATTGGCAAAATCAGCCTCCAACGCAGGGGCGTAGTCAAGAGTCTCATTATCGCTGATGGTTATCTGCTCCTGAAAGTTCTTATAAAAACTCTGAACTATGCGCATGGTATGCTTACCGCTGGAGAGGCGCACCGGACCTACAGGCGCCCGTCCTATCAACAAATCATCCACATATACCGCTGCACCCAGCAAAACTCCCTCGCCTGACACATTCAACCACCCGTGAGCCGGACGCAAGACCACGGTCTTCTCAACCTTGCTGCCGTTGACCACGATAGTTCCGCTCTCCTGATGATAATCCTTTGCCGACACTATATACGGGTATGAACCGTTATACAGCATCAGGTTATTGGCCAACTCACCATAAGAATTAAGAGAGTGCAACTTACCGTCAATGACAAGACTCGCATCTGCCGGGGTTACCTTGAAAAAGACATACTGAGGACGTGCCTGTTCCTGATTGAGTTCTACACGGAAAAACACCTGCCTGCTGTTAACATCAACAGCACTCTCAGCCGATAAAGACCCATGCTGCACCCTTACCTTGTGCGGACCCGGATAGACCTCACTGACAGTAAGAGCATAACTGTCGTCTATCTGTCCCTTATAAACATCATCAATATAGACATCCGCCTCGGTTACATTAGACAAGACTACAATTGTATAAGTCATATCAAGCGACGCCTCTATTCGATATTCCCTGTTTCCTTCAAGATTGAGACTGACCTCATTGGAATCTCCATATTTGTCGTGATGCAGGTAAAATCTCGTGTGCTCCTTGGCTGTAAGCTCGATGATAAGACCGTTGCCGTCAGCCGCTACTATACGCTTTGTCACCACCACGCTACCTCCTATCGGACGCACCGAAATACCCTCGATTTCCTCCTTGGTCATACGGTTTATGTGCATCTTGATGCGGGCACATGGCCTTTTCGACGGGTCCATACCTATCTTATCAATTGCAACACCGGAGAGCGCGTCCGTCTGGACAGGGGCGAACGAAGACGCGTCAATTTCTAAAAGATTGGAAGACTGTGCGCTCGATAAAAAAGGTAACAAGGTCAATATGAAGGTCAGAAAATATCTCATAATCTGAGGTTTATGGTATTTCAAAAATTAACGTTCCTATTGTAACTTAACTTCGATTCTCGCAACAACACAGCTTACGTCATTCTGAGGAATCACACTGTAGCGACGTGAGAATCTCCCTCAAAGGCACCATCACAAAATCGCGTTCATACATCAGTTTATGCGGAACAGTGAGTTCCGGACAGTCTATCCTGTTGTCTCCAAACAGCAGAATATCTATATCTATCGGGCGTGAGCGATATATCCTCTCCCCTTTTTCATCATATTCAGGCTCACCGACCCTGCCCAGACGACGCTCAATATCCTTGCATATTTCCAGTATCATCAAGCACTCCGCCTCAGGATTGTATCCCTTCGGAAATCTCAACTGATAATGCACTGCGGCGTTGAGAAACTTTTCGTCCGATTCAAAGCCCCATGGATCCGTCTCTATAAACGAGGAAACTGCCTTATAAGGCGTTTTAAGTTCAATATTGAGCAAGGATAGGGCATATTCCATATTCTGCGCTCTATCGCCCTGATTTGAGCCTAATGAAAGGTACAGATCGACGGTTTCCATATCCTCCTCCCCTTCTGACCTTCAATCGGCGTCAAGACCAAGTTCCACGAGGGCCTCCTCACTCATTCTGCTTCGGTCCCATACAGGTTCCCAGACCAGGTCAATCTCCACGCTTACAACTCCAGGAACATCCTCGACCGCCTCCTTGACCTGAGCCACAACATAGTCCGCCATCGGGCAGTTCGGCGCTGTAAGGGTCATCTGCACATACACCTCATGTTCCTCATTGACCCTGATCTCGTAAATAAGACCAAGATCATACACATTTACCGGAATTTCAGGGTCATATACCTGCCTGAGCGCCCTGATTATATCTCTTTCCAAATTCATATCATATAATAACATTACTACACTCGTTACGCTCGGTCGAAATGTCATCTCGAGCGAAGTCGAGAGATCTTTAACAATTATTTGACGCAATCTCCTTAATTTTTGCGATCATCGACACCAGTCCGTTTGCTCTGGTCGGCGACAGATTCTCCTTCAAGCCAATCTTTTCCACCACAGAAAAATCAGAAGACAATATCTCCTGCGGCGTCCTTCCGGAATAAAGACCTATGAGCAGGGAAATTATACCCTTCGTGATGATGGCATCGCTGTCCGCATTGAATACAATAAGTCCGTCTTCAATCTTATAATCCAACCAGACTCTTGACTGACAACCCTTTATAAGTTTATCATCAGTCTTGGCCTCCTCTGGATAATCCTTCAAGGACTTTCCAAGTTCGATCAGATATTCATATTTGTCGAGCCACTCCTCATACATCGAGAACTCCTCGATAATGGCATTTTCCGCTTCTATCAGTGTCATTTTCTTATTATTAGATTGCCGCTCAAGCCGGCAATGACGTATTTAATCTCAAACAAACATTGACGTATTCATATCAGGTCAATATTGACGTCATGCCCGACCTGATCGGGCATCTTAAACCAACATATTAATTGCTCTATTCAAGCATTTAACAAAATATTCCGCCTCCTGCATGGTATTATATGGCGCAAGTGAAATCCTAAGCATACCTGTAACCCCAAATCTGTCCATCAAAGGCTCTGCACACATCTGTCCGGACCTCGTTGCTATACCCATCTTATCAAGAATAAGAGCCAGATCCTCATGGTGTACGCCCTTGACTACAAATGAAAACAAAGGAATCTTTTCCTGAGATGTTCCTCGTGGAACACCAAACAGTCTTATCCTGTCATCAGATGTAAAAACACCAAGCAGATAATCTCTTATTTTATTATATTCTCTTATTAACTCATTATTATTCAATAAGTTAACAAATTCAATAGCAGGTTTAAAGGTCGCAGTTGAAGCAAAGTTTTGAGTGCCAGCCTCAAATTTCATAGGAAGGGGCGCATACGTGGTCCCGGAAAAACTCACAGTTCCTACCATCTCACCTCCGCCCATATAAGGTGGCATCTTTTCGAGCCACTCCCTCTTTCCATAAAGCACACCTGTTCCGGTTGCGGCATACATCTTATGTCCTGAGAATACATAGAAATCACAGTCAAGATTCTGCACATCAACATCGCAATGAACAATACCCTGAGCACCGTCAATAAGGACAGGAACACCCTTTGAATGGCATTTTTCAATGATTTCCTTCACAGGATTGATTATTCCGAGCACATTTGAAATATGAGTGACTGCAAGGATTCTTGTCCTTTCATTAAGCAGGGAATCAAGTTCATCAATGACCAGATGGCCATTGTAATCAATTGGAAGGACCCTCAGAACAGCACCCTTCCGCTGACAAAGCATCTGCCATGGGACTATATTTGAATGATGCTCCGCCTCAGAAACTATTATCTCATCTCCCTCGCCAATAAAAGCCTCTCCAAAAGAAAATGCAACGAGATTGATTGCCGCTGTTGCTCCGGAAGTGAATATTATCTCCTCACGGGCAGACGCGTTGATAAACTCCTTCACAGCGTCTCTTGCTCCCTCGTATGCCTGAGTCGCCTCATCGGCAAGCCTATGCACAGCCCTGTGGATATTTGCATTGGAATGTGCGGTTATTTCATTCCATTCATCCATGACAGACTGAGGACGCTGGCTTGTCGCAGCATTATCAAAATACACGAGATCCTTTCCATACACCTTTCTTGAAAGTGCAGGAAAAACTGACCGTATATCATTTATCGCTGTCATAGTGAATATTATCTTGTTTCCACGCGCGCATACACGCAATAAGCCTGCAAATTTAGCAAAAACTATCTTTCATTTACAGATTTTATCATAATTTTGCACTCTGCTTCATATTTTATGGGCGTGTACCGGTATAGAAAACAGGTCAGAAACGTGCATAACATATACGCCAAGCAATCGGATATATATAAAACAACAGAATATGATAGACTACATCAAAGGCAGTGTTGAAACCCTATCCCCCACCGAGGTAACCATCGAAACCTACGGAATAGGATACCGTATCCTTATTTCACTCCAGACTTACGAAGGACTGAACGGACAGAAGGAAGCCAAAGTATATATACATCACTACCTGCGCGAAGACGAGGAATTATACTATGGTTTTGCTACAAAAGATGAACGTGAACTGTTCAGACTGCTGATCGGAGTGTCAGGAATAGGAGCATCGACAGCGCGCATGATGCTCTCATCTCTGACAGCCGAGGAAATAAGAAATGCAATCGTGGCGGAGGACATCAATAAGATAAAAAGCATTAAGGGAATAGGATTGAAGAGCGCCCAGAGGCTTATCCTGGAACTTAAAGACAAGGTTGTCAAGGGCGAAGGTACTGAGAGTACAAGCATCTTTGCGTCCACCACAAATACTGCAACGGAAGAAGCAGTAACAGCCCTGGTAATGCTCGGATTTACAAAAGCAAATGTAAATAAAGCCGTAACGGCAGTCCTGAAAGAAAACCCTGCTGCTACATTGGAAGAGATAATCAAACTCTCCCTCAAACGACTTTAGAACCACTAAAGGAAAGTTATTCAGCAGAGTAACTAAAATATAAAATAATCTGAAAGCCGGTAAACTGTTCCACGTGGAACAATTTATCAGCTTTCATTTATTCCGTAGTATAAACTATCACGAATATTATTATAACTAACCTACTTTCTTATTTAAAAAAATGATTATCCGCAAACTGTGCAGAAAAACTCACCTGATTACAATCTATAATCTCATCCGGGATTTGGGTACGTATTTCCGGATGAACATGGGAAATTTCGCTTTTCATCCGGGTTTCGGGGGGTGTTTTCCGGATGAAAACGTAATATTGTGGTGGGCGTCAGCAAGGTGTGGCGTCGAGATGCGCAGCGGATGTCTCCATTTTACCCTGTTCAGGTATGACGGCTCGGCATGACTATGAGAGGCATAGTGCGAAAATACAGAAAAACTGCACTAGGCACACTTCAAAACGAAGATACCTGCAGCAGTTTGCATATGTTTTTGCTGCAGGTCTACCGGAACTGCTGCCGGGTTATTATAATTCGGGATACCACTGCACCCAATGCGGATAATCAGTTAAAAAAATATAAAATTCCTCAACTTATAACATTGTTATCTACCAAAATAAACCAGCAGAACAGATATATCAGCAGGCGATACTCCTGAAATACGGGAAGCCTGAGCAATAGTGCGCGGAGCATATCTTTTAAGTTTCTGACGACATTCTATAGACAGGCTCTCTACCTTATCAAAATCAAATCCTTCCGGAATGATAAGGTTTTCAAGACGCATTATCTTGTCTGCCATCTGCTGTTCGCGCTGGATATATCCTTTATACTTGATAGAAATTTCAGACGAATCCAGAATTTCTCGTTGATAATTCTCCTGAACCTTCTGATCCAAATGCTCGGCATCCAATCGGGATACCGGGTACTCACTATTGAATTGTAGTATATATGCAGCATCAAGATAAGATAACATATCTGGATTCTGGATAGCCGCCATTTCATCAAGAGCAGTTCTTGAATTATATCCTATAAGATCAGAATATGAGACTCCCCCTTTCAATATATCTGACAGCGGAGATGAAAACTCATCATCTATATTTATATTGTTTTTGATAAATGTTCCACGTGGAACAAAATTCATCAATTCACCCAAATTTACCTGAGGACGAGATATAAGTGCTGACAACCTGGTACGTGAAGAAACCTCAGATGTAGAAACCGAATCAAGATAGGCATTTACTGTATCTGGTCGAACTGAGGTAGCCTCGAAAAATTCATTCAACCGCGACACGCTATCATATTTTCTACAAGTATAATCATATCTGAATTTATCAGCGAGACCAATATTATAAGAAAGTGCTGTAAGCCTTGAATCCGCATTATCCTGACGAAGAAGAATCCTGTACTCAGCGCGCGAGGTGAACATTCTATATGGTTCATCCACACCCTTGGTAATAAGGTCATCTATAAGAACTCCAATATAAGCCTGATCACGCTTAAGTATAAAAGGATCCTTTCCAGACACTTTCAGAT
Organism: Bacteroidales bacterium; assembly: GCA_015060455.1. Lineage (GTDB taxonomy): Bacteria > Bacteroidota > Bacteroidia > Bacteroidales > UBA932 > Cryptobacteroides. The sequence continues at coordinate 92,253 of SUYM01000005.1, read as the reverse complement.
GAGCATTTATGCCGGCCATAAGACCCTGAGCCGCTGCCTCTTCATAACCTGTGGTACCATTAACCTGACCAGCAAGGAACAATCCTTCAATATGCTTCAACTCCAATGTAGGCTTCAATTGAGTAGGATCAAAATAATCATATTCGACAGCGTATGCCGGACGATATACCTTTGCATTTTCAAGTCCCTCTATCGCGTGAAGAGCATCCATCTGGACATCCAAAGGAAGAGATGAAGAGAAACCCTGCAAGTAATATTCATTGGTTCCCCTACCCTCCGGTTCAAGGAAAAGTTGATGTTCAGTCTTTCCAGCAAAAGTCCTCAACTTATCCTCTATACTTGGACAGTAACGCGGACCTATACCAGTTATCAGACCCGAAAACAAAGGAGAATCATTAAATCCGCTGCGCAGTATATCATGAACCTTCTCGTTCGTATGAACCACAAAGCAAGGCATCTGAGGAGTTCCGTTCTGAGCAGTTGACAGATAGGGCAGGTAAGAAAATTTATCAGGAGTTTCATCTCCCCACTGATAGATCATCCGGGAAGTATCGACAGATGATATATCAATACGAGGAGGAGTACCTGTCTTCATACGTGCAGTTCTGACTCCCATGGAAACCAACTGAGATGTCAGACCATGAGACGGAAGTTCACCTATCCGCCCTCCCTCAAACATCGTACGACCTATGAACATCCGCCCATCAAGGAAGGTTCCGGCGGTCAGGATAACTGTCTGAGAATTGAATATTGCACCCGTAGTCGTACAAACTCCCGTGATTTTTGAACCAGAGAAAAGAAAAGAGGTTACAGTATCTTGGTAAAGGTCTAATTTACAGGCACTTTCGAGGATTTTACGCCAATAAAGAGAAAATTGGATTTTATCGCATTGCGCACGCGGGCTCCACATGGCCGGACCCTTGGACCTGTTAAGCATCCTGAACTGTAATGTTGACGCGTCAGTAACAATGCCTGTATATCCTCCAAGTGCATCTATCTCTCTGATTATCTGACCTTTAGCAATACCACCGATAGCAGGATTACATGACATCTGAGCAAACTTGTTCATATCCATAGATATCAAAAGTACGCTCGACCCCATACGGGAAGCGGCCATTGCCGCCTCACAACCTGCGTGCCCTCCACCTACAACTATGACATCATACGACTTCTTCATATCTAAACCAACTCCCTTAAAGAAAGATAGTAATTCTCCTTGCTCCTCATCTGAGCCACATCCTCATCACAATGATCATCATACCCGATGAGATGAAGCAGACCATGAACAATGACACGATGCAACTCGTCATTGAAATCAGTTCCATATTCAAGAGCATTCTCACGGACAGAATCAACACTTATGAAAAGATCGCCTGACAATCTGTCTCCCTCACAATAATCAAAGGTTATTATATCTGTGAAGTAATCATGCTGGAGGTATTTCTGATTGACATCAAGAATATAATTGTCGGAACAGAATATTATAGATATATCCCCTATCCTTCTGATTTCACTTTCGGCCACAAGACGAAGCCATTTATTGTTGCGGGTCTTCCCTTTGTAAATGAACCCTGTATCCTCAAAGTGGTAACTTATCATAGAGACTAATTTTCTGCAAATCTACAAAATGTATAAAAAGTTTGAAATAAAAAATATAATTTCTAACTTTACCGCCTAAATGGAATTTTGATATAAATCAACTGAAATGGAACTTAAAAAATCAGAAAAGGCAAACTTGGAAAACAAGAAATTGCTCTTCATTGAAATCGGTCTTATTATTTCTCTCCTGATTGTCTATATCGCATTGGAGTGGACATCTAAGGAAACTCAGACTGCTGTTCTTGAGGACAACACAGAGATTCTCATCGAGGAAGAGATTATTTCTACAAATATGGAAACACCTCCACCTCCACCGGCAGCACCGAAGATTCCTGTTCTTTCAGACCAGATCGACATCGTTGATGACGAAATCGAACTTGAAGATGATATGTTCATGAACCTTGAGGATGATTCAAGCCTCGGAGTTGAGATTATGGACTATGTGGAGACTCAGGAAGAGGAAGTTGAAGAGGAGGCTATTCCGTTCCAGTTGGTAGAGGAAAAACCTTCATTTCAGGGCGGTGATGCAAACGCATTCTCTAAGTGGGTGAACCAGAGACTTGTATATCCTGAAATTGCAAAGGAAAACGGTGTTCAGGGACGTGTAACACTTCAGTTTACTGTTGAGAAGGACGGTACAGTAACAAAGGTAAGAGTTCTCCGTGGAGTTGACCCTTCACTCGACAAGGAGGCTGTCAGAGTTGTTCAGAGTTCACCAAAATGGAAACCGGGAAAGCAGAGAGACCGTGCGGTGCCTGTAACATATACCTTCCCTGTTATATTCCAACTCAGATAACATAACCCAAATTTATATTGATTAAGGCCGACCAAAAACACCATTTGATCGGTCTTAATTTTTTAAATAAAAATATGTAAGGATAATTAAATATATATATGGCAAAGATAACTGTTGAACAACATAATGAGAAGGCGGTCTTCGTTGGAGTCATCAAGCAAGGAGACGATGAACGTCAGATAATGGAATACCTCGACGAACTGGAGTTTCTTGCAGAGACGGCCGGGGCCATCGGTGTAAAGAAATTCATTCAGAAGGTTGACAGACCGGATTCAAGGACATATATAAGGAGCGGTAAATTACAGGAAATCAGAGAGTACTGTGAGGAAAACGAAATAGAGGTAGTAATCTTCGATGATGAACTCTCCCCTACACAACTCAGAAACATTGAGCGGGAACTCAATATAAGAATCCTTGACAGAACAAACCTTATCCTTGATATATTCGCTCAGAGAGCAAAGACAGCATACGCTAAGATGCAGGTGGAACTTGCTCAGTATCAATATCTTCTCCCAAGACTTACCAGGATGTGGACCCACCTTGAAAGGCAGAAGGGAGGTATCGGTATGCGTGGTCCCGGAGAGACCCAGATAGAGACTGACCGCCGAATCATACAGGATAAAATAGCCCGCCTGAAGGAGCAGTTGAAAAAGGTTGACAAACAGATGGCTTCACAGCGCGGAAACAGGGGTTCTCTGGTCCGTATTTCGCTTGTCGGCTATACAAACGTAGGAAAGAGTACCTTGATGAATTTACTCGCTAAAAGCGACGTTTTTGCGGAAAATAAACTGTTTGCCACTCTTGACACTACGGTAAGAAAGGTCGTTATTGAAAATGTGCCTTTCCTGCTTAGTGATACCGTAGGATTTATCCGTAAACTCCCCCATCAACTCGTAGAGGCATTCAAAAGTACGCTTGATGAGGTACGCGAGGCAGATATCCTTATGCATGTGGTGGATATATCTCATCCTAATTTTGAAGACCATATCCGTGTGGTGGAAGAAACATTGAGGGATATAAAGGCCATAGACAAGCCTATTTTCGTCGTATTCAACAAGATTGACGCATATAGATATGAAGAGTACGACGAGTTTTCTTTGGAGCCTAAACGGCAAGAAAATTACACTCTTGACGAGTTCAAGAACAGTTGGATTGCAAAGGAAAACACTCCTTGTATCTTCATTTCTGCAAAAAATAAGACCGGCATAGAAAAACTGCGTGATGACCTCTATAAGATGGTAGCGGAAATCCACGCAGGTCGATATCCATTTGATAATTTCCTTTGGTAATTATCTATTATACATAATCAAAGGAACTTACTAAAAAGTCGCGAATCACTGTCATGTCGAGCGACCAACGGGAGTCGAGACATCTTTTTACTTATCTGTATTAAAGATTCTTTCGCATGCGCTTGGAGCGACTTCGTCGATTACTCAGCGTTCCTCTGTCATTCTTTCGCATACGCTTCAGCGACTTCGTCGATTACTGAGCGTCTCTTTGTCATTCTGAGCGTTAGCGAAGAATCTGTAACAGATGCTTCACTACGTTCAGCATGACAGTCTGGAGGTAATCCATTTTGTGTAAACTGATATATCATTCCCAAAAAAAACTGGTGACCTCATGAAAGTCACCAGTTTATCATATATGACTGTAAGTCAATTAGTCAGCGAGTTTTGCGCAGAGGAACTCACGGTTCAGACGGGCGATGTGTGATACTGTGATGTGCTTAGGGCACTCCATCTCACATGCACGTGTGTTGGTACAAGCACCGAATCCGAGTTCGTCCATCTTGGCAACCATAGCCTTTGCACGCTTGGCGCCTTCAACCTTACCCTGTGGAAGAAGTGCAAGAGAACTTACGCGGGCTGCAACGAAAAGCATTGCAGAACCGTTCTTACATGTGGCAGCACATGCACCGCAACCGATACAAGCAGCACCGTCCATGCTCTCCTCAGCCTTCTCGTAAGGGATAGGAATTACGTTTCCGTCAGGAACACCGCCTGTACGTACTGAAACGTATCCGCCTGCCTGAAGAATCTTGTCGTAAGCCTGGCGGTCAACAACAAGGTCCTTGATTACAGGGAATCCCTTCGCTCTCCAAGGCTCGATGGTGATGGTGTCACCATCCTTGAACTTACGCATATGAAGCTGGCATGTTGTAACCTCATCATCAGGTCCGTGCGCACGGCCGTTGATGTAAAGTGAACATGCACCGCAGATACCCTCGCGGCAGTCATGGTCAAATGAAACCGGACCGCTGCTCTGGCATCCCTTCTCGACCGCTACCGGATCTATACCCTCAGCGATAAGTTGCTCATTAAGGATATCGAGCATCTCGAGGAAAGAACTGTCAGCAGATATATTCTTAACCTGATAGGTCTCAAAATGCCCTTCTGCTTTGGCGTTTTTCTGACGCCATACTTTCAATGTCAAATCCATGTCAATTAGTCTTTATAGTTTCTGGTAGCAATCTTGATATTTTCGTAAATGAGAGGCTCCTTATGAAGTTCAGGCTCAACGTTTTCGCCCTTATACTCCCAAGCAGCAACATACATGTAGTTCTCATCGTCACGCTTGGTCTCACCCTCTTCTGTCTGCATCTCTTCACGGAAGTGACCTCCGCAAGACTCGTTACGGTTGAGAGCATCGTATGCCATGAGTTCGCCTATTTCGAAGAAATCTACAAGGCGGAGAGCCTTCTCAAGTTCCTGGTTGAACTGGTCATTATCTCCTGCTACATATACGTTTTTCCAGAAATCAGCCTTGAGAGCCTTGATAAGTTCGATGGCCTTCTTGAGACCTGCCTCATTACGTGCCATACCTACGTACTCCCACATGATGTGACCGAGTTCCTTGTGGAATGAGTCAACAGACCTGTTGCCCTTAATTGCAAGGAGTTTCTCAATCTTCTCAGTAACAGCCTTTTCAGCCTCATCAAACTCAGGTGCGTTGATGTCTGTCTTAGGCTCCTTGAACTTGCTTGCAAGGTAGTCTCCGATTGTATATGGAAGAATGAAATATCCGTCTGCAAGACCCTGCATGAGGGCTGATGCACCGAGACGGTTTCCACCATGGTCAGAGAAGTTGGCCTCACCGATTGCATAAAGACCAGGAACAGTAGTCTGGAGGTTGTAATCCACCCAGATACCACCCATTGTATAGTGGATAGCAGGATAGATCATCATAGGCTCCTTATATGGGTTCACGTCAGTGATCTTTTCATACATCTGGAAGAGGTTGCCATATCTTGCGCGGATAACATCCTCACCAAGACGCTCGATGGCTGTCTTGAAGTCAAGGAATACTGCAAGACCGGTGTTGTTCACACCATAACCTGCGTCACAACGCTCCTTAGCCGCACGTGATGCCACGTCACGAGGAACGAGGTTACCGAATGCAGGGTAACGGCGCTCGAGATAGTAGTCACGGTCTTCCTCAGCGATGTCAGAAGGTTTCTTTGTTCCTGCGCGGAGAGCCTTCACATCATCCATGCTCTTAGGCACCCAGATACGTCCGTCATTACGGAGTGACTCTGACATGAGGGTCAGTTTTGACTGCTGGTCACCATGTACAGGAATACATGTAGGGTGGATCTGTGCGAAGCAAGGGTTTGCAAAGCAAGCACCCTTTCTGTAACACTGCATTGCTGCTGAACCGTTTGAGTTCATTGCGTTGGTAGAAAGGAAGTAAGTGTTTCCATATCCACCGGTAGCGATTACCACTGCATGGGCTCCGAATCTTTCGATCTTGCCGTTTACGAGGTTTCTTGCTATGATACCCTTGGCCTCTCCGTTGATGAGAACAACGTCAAGCATCTCGTAACGAGGATAACTCTTGACTGTACCAAGTGCAATCTGGCGGTTGAGGGCGGCGTATGCACCGAGAAGAAGTTGCTGTCCGGTTTGTCCGCGGGCATAGAAGGTACGACTGACCTGCGCACCTCCGAAAGAGCGGTTGGCGAGAAGTCCGCCATATTCCCTTGCAAAAGGAACACCCTGAGCCACGCACTGGTCAATGATGCTGTTGCTGACCTCTGCGAGACGATATACGTTTGCCTCGCGTGCGCGGTAGTCTCCTCCCTTGATTGTGTCATAGAAGAGACGATAGACAGAGTCATTGTCGTTCTGGTAGTTCTTGGCAGCGTTGATACCTCCCTGTGCTGCGATTGAGTGAGCACGACGAGGTGAATCGCTGATGCAGAACACCTTTACGTTGTAGCCAAGTTCTCCGAGTGAAGCCGCTGCAGATGCTCCACCCAGACCTGTACCGACAACGATGATTTCCATCTTCTTCTTGTTTGCAGGGCTGACTACGCGGATCTGAGATTTGTGCTTTGTCCATTTTTCTGACAAAGGTCCCTCAGGAATCTTAGAAATAAGTTTTTCGGCCATTTTTATAGAGTTTTGTGAAATTTCGGCACAATTTTACGGATTTTTACGGACTTTAGCAATTATAATTGCTTAGATCCTTCGACTTCGCTCAGGATGACATGGAAAAAGATCCTTCGACTTCGCTCAGGATGACAGTCCTGTCAGAACAATCTTGGGTCATCAGGATCGATGTTTCCTTTTTCCAGTCCGAGATGCCTGTAGGCAAGTTCCGTTGCTTCTCTTCCGCGAGGTGTCCTTATAATGAAACCTTCCTTGATAAGGAACGGCTCATACACCTCTTCAAGTGTTCCCTGATCCTCACCGACAGCCGTAGCGATAGTATTCGCTCCCACAGGACCACCCTTGAATTTTGTAATTATAGTTTTAAGTATCTTATTATCAATGGCATCCAATCCTCTCTTGTCTATATTGAGGGCATCAAGAGCATAACGGGCTATTTTCAGGTCTATCTGTCCGCTGCCCATTACCTGTGCAAAGTCACGCACGCGCCTCAGGAGAGCGTTTGCAATACGAGGAGTGCCACGGCTTCTCAAGGCGATTTCGTAGGCCGCATCATCTTCAATAGATACCTTTAATATATTGGCACTTCTCTTTACTATATTGACAAGAGTTGCGGTATCATAATATTCAAGGGCGCAGGTAATGCCGAAACGCGCCCTCAAAGGAGAGGTAAGCAGACCGCTGCGGGTGGTTGCACCCACAAGTGTGAAAGGGTTGAGGGATATGCGCACAGAACGGGCTCCGGGTCCCTTGTCAATCATTATATCTATGACATAATCCTCCATCGCCGAATACAGATATTCTTCGACGACAGGGGAGAGTCGGTGGATTTCATCTATAAAGAGGACATCACCCTCATCAAGAGAGGTCAGAAGGCCGGCAAGGTCACCGGGCTTGTCGAGTATAGGACCGGAAGTGACCTTCATGTTGACCCCAAGTTCATTGGCAATGATATGTGCCAGGGTCGTCTTGCCAAGACCCGGAGGGCCGTGAAAAAGGACATGGTCCAATGATTCGCCTCTCATCTTGGCCGCTGCCACGAAAATCTTGAGATTGGCTACAATTTTATCCTGTCCTGTAAATTCCTGAAGGTCCTGCGGACGTATAATTCCGTCCAAATCCTTATCTTTGCCTTCGCTTATATTTCGAGGATCGAAGTCTGTCGTCATATCTGCACAAAAATAATCATATACAAATATAGATATATTTTTAAATAATTGATGATTATTATATTGCTGTTAATATGTTGATAAACCTTTCCTTATATTGATTATCAATTGATTAGAAAGTTAATAACTGTTGAAATCCGCGGTATAAGTCACATGATAAAAAACTGATTGAAAATTTGCAGATGAAGATCGGCCTTTGGTATATACGGGAATGTGTGATTTGCTAATTTAGTTTTCAATGTTTATCAACAGGGTTATGAACAACATTTCAACAGAAAAACAGGGGTAATGTTAATAAGTACAGATTCAATAGACACACTCAGACGCAAATCTGAAAAATGTCAGGAAACCTTTTGCCAGGGGCTGTTTCTTTCGGCCAGATGGTTCGCCGTATCCCAATATGATTACAAGGGAGTCCAACTGATTGTGCTTCCTGACAAGGAAACTGCCGAATACTGTGCGGCCGATCTTTATAATCTGATAGAGGGGGATGTTATATTCTTCTTGCCCGACTCAGGTAAAAGTCTCGAAAGAAGCAATTACAAGTCAAGCCTTTCCGTACAGAGGACTTCTGCCATCGGAAAATTGATAAACTATAAGGAAGAGAGTCTTATAATAGTCACCTATCCTTCCGCTCTGGAAGAACCGATACCTTCGGTCGATAATATATCAAAGTCTGTACTTAAAATATCTGTGGGTGATGAGGTAAGTCACGATAATATAGTGAAATCGCTTTTTGATGCCGGTTTCGAGAGGGTGGATTTTGTGGCCGAGCCTGGTCAGTTTGCCATAAGGGGAGGCATAGTGGATATATTTTCATATTCATATAACAATCCTTTCCGAATATCATTCTTTGGAGATGAGGTGGAAAGCATCAATATATTCGACTGCAACACCCAACTTTCGAAGGAAAAGACTCATGTGGCGGAAATATATCCGGATATAAACAAGGAAGATGAGAACGGGGGCATGTCATCCATATCCGATATTTTCCCTGACAGTACATTGGTGTGGCTGGACTCTTCCGACATGTATAAGGAGAAGGATTTCTTCGGTGCATTGAAAAGATTCCACAGGATATATCTTGAACTTCCCCTTGGACGTCAGAATGAGGAATCTGTCAAATTCAATATCACCCCCCAGCCTGTATTCAACAAGAATTTCGAACTCCTTACCGAGGATATAAGAAAACACCTTGAAGGAGGGTACAGGGTGAGGATTTATGGAGAAAAACGCTCTCAACTTGACAGGTTGCAGTCCATATTGTCTCAGAACGGAGGTCTGATGCCGGAGTTTGTGGCCGGCTGCAATATCCATAACGGTTTCATTGACCACGACAACAAGGTCTGCTGTTACAGCGATCACGAGATATTCGACCGTTTCCACAGGGTGAACATAAGGCGCACTGTGGAGAAGAGCGAGCAACTTACAATCAATGACCTCACATCATTTGCGATAGGGGACTATATAGTCCATATAGATTATGGAGTGGGAGTGTTCGGCGGTCTTGTGAGGATGAAGGATGACAAGGGAAGAATGCATGAGGTGGTGAAACTCACATATAAGGATAATGATGTAGTTTTTGTGTCCGTACATGCGCTACATCGTATATCACGTTATAAGTCAAAGGATTCCGAACCTCCGAAAATACATAAGTTAGGCTCTAAGGTATGGCAGAATCTCAAATCCAGCACAAAATCCAAGGTAAAGGACATAGCCAAGGACCTTATCCAACTTTATGCAAAGCGCAAGAGCGCGCGAGGGTTCGCTTTTTCGGCGGATACATATCTTCAACAGGAACTGGAGTCTTCATTCATGTATGAGGATACTCCGGATCAGGAAAAGGCTGTCACTGCTGTAAAGAGGGATATGGAGGATACCTGTCCTATGGACCGTCTTGTGTGCGGAGATGTGGGATTCGGAAAGACCGAGGTGGCGGTAAGGGCCGCTTTCAAGGCTGTTGCCGACAGCAAGCAGGTGGCTGTCCTTGTGCCTACGACCATTCTTGCGCTCCAGCATTTCAAGACCTTCCAGTCGCGTCTGAAAGATCTTCCTTGCAATATAGATTATGTAAGCAGGCTCAGGACAGCCAAGGAGATTTCCGATATTCAGAAGAGACTCAAAGCCGGGACACTGGATATAGTGATAGGTACTCATAAACTTATAGGTAAAGGATTTGAATTCAAGGATTTAGGTCTGCTTATCATTGATGAGGAACAGAAATTCGGAGTTGGTGCAAAGGAAAAGTTAAGACAGTTGAAGGCATCGGTAGATACGCTAACCCTGACTGCGACCCCTATCCCGCGTACCTTGCAGTTTTCTCTCCTTGGTGCCCGTGATCTGTCCATAATCAACACTCCTCCGCCGAACAGGATACCGGTGCAGACGGAAATCATGCTGTTTGACCATGAAGAGATAACCAGGATCATCAATTATGAACTTAACCGTGGCGGACAGATATTCTTTGTGCACAACAGGGTGGAGGAACTGCAATCGATCCATGACATCCTGCACAGGCTTGTCCCTGACATGAAGATATGTGTGGCACATGGTCAGATGGAGGCCAAGGTTCTTGAAAACAAGATACTTGACTTTATGGCAGGGGATTATGATATGCTGCTCTGTACTACCATCATAGAGAACGGTCTTGATATTCCAAATGCCAATACCATCATCATCAACCAGGCTCAGAATATAGGTCTGAGCGACCTTCATCAGTTGAGGGGACGTGTGGGAAGGTCCAACCGCCGTGCCTTCTGTTATCTGCTCGTGCCTCCGCTGATGTCCATAACCGATGATGCAAGACGCAGACTCAAAGCGATAGAATCATTCTCGGATCTAGGAAGCGGCTTCAATATAGCCATGCAGGATCTGGATATCCGTGGTGCGGGAAACCTTCTTGGTGCCGAGCAGAGCGGATTCATCACCGATATGGGCTTCGAGACCTATCAGAAGATATTGGCCGAGGCTATGGAGGAACTTGGAGTGGAGACAGGAATAGTGACCAAGGGTAAGGACGAGTCATATACGTCTGACTGTACGATAGAGACCGATCAACTTGCCTTGATTCCTGACACTTACATAGATATGACTGCGGAGAAGATAAGGATATACAAGGAGTTGGATTCTCTGACCTCCGACAAGGAACTTGAAACATTGAAATCCCGTCTTACCGACAGGTTCGGTCAACTTCCTGATGAAGTTTTGAGGTTGTTTGATATTGTGAGAATCAGGCAGTTGGGTCAAAAATTAGGATTTGAGAAGATAATCATAAAGAATGGTGTTCTGATTGCATTCTTCATTTCCAACCAGATGTCACAGTATTACAAGAGCGATCGTTTCATGAAGATTCTTGAAAATATAAGCCTGCATCCTAAATTGTTTGAATTGAAGCAGAATGACAGCAAGTTGAGGATATTTTCAAGAAATATAGACAGTATAGCCAGGGCTTATGAGGTCTTGTCCAAATTGTAGCATTATTGGCATAACATTTGAATTTAAACTTTTCATTTTGAGATATCCTAAAAAATCTGCATCTTTGCGGGTTGTAAATTGTTTTTACATACATTAGAAGCAGTTTTGGTCAGTTATATGATAAAAAGGATAGAAAAAATATTCCTTGTTTCGGTGTTCATGGTCATTGGTATATGTGCTTGGGCGCAGAGCGGTACCTATGGCGCATATTCTCCGTATTCTATATTCGGTATAGGTGAGTTGTCAAAGCAGGGAACCGCACACACCAAGAGTATGGGAGGAGTCGGCATAGCATCAAGAAACAACAGATTTATCAATATAACCAATCCGGCGGCCGTCACAGCCCGCGACACACTTGCCTTCATGGCGGATTTCGGTCTTGTGCAGAAGAACACCTTGTTCAGTCAGGCTGACCTCAGGTCTGCAAAGAATACTTTCAACGTATATGATTTCGTGATGAGTTTCCCTATATGGAAATCTTCTGCATTCATGGTGGGAATAACTCCGTTCAGTGATGTGGGATATGATTTTTCACATCATGAAACGGATCCTGAAATCATAGCGAATACAGGAAACATCACTTATGATTCATACGGAACAGGCAGTGTGTATCAGGTATTCCTGGGTGCCGGAGCCACTTTCTGGAAGCGACTTTCAGTGGGTGCCGAGGTCATCTATTATTTCGGAAACATAGACAAGGTGGTGAATATGGATTATGCCAATACTTCCTATCGTTCCATCAATTCGGGCAGTGATCTTGCAATCAGGGGAGTGACAGGAAAGTTCGGTGTTCAGTATGAGCAGAAGTTAGGTGGAAATGTTTCCATGGTAGTGGGTGGTACATACAGGCTTGCAAATAATCTTCGTGGTTATTCGACAAATTACAGATATGCCAATCAGTCAAGCGTAAGAGACACTTTGAATTATAAGGTGGATACCCTGCAAAGAAGCGGCGTGCGTTTTGGAGATGAAATAGGAGTGGGTATATCGTTCAAAGGCGGTGACAAGTGGAGTGCGGAATTCAATTATGTAAGATCGGACTGGACCGGCAGCGGCATGGGAACGGCAGCTGGATTTGCAGTCAAGAATGCCATGAATTTCACTCCTGCGGTATCCCAGTCGTTCCGCGCAGGATTCGAGATAGTTCCGAACAGAAACGATATCAGATATTATCTGAAAAGGTGTGCATACAGGGCAGGAGTCTATTATGATCAGGAATACTACAAGGTGAACGGAAACAATATCCATACTTATGGTATTACTCTCGGAGTAACACTTCCGGTGTTCAGATGGTATAACGGTATATCGGTCGGTGTGGATTTCGGCCAGAGGGCCTTCAATCCTAAAAATACAGGTTCAAGAAATATAGTAAGGGAACAATATGTAGCATTTAACCTTGGATTCAATATCCACGACATATGGTTCCAGAAGCCAAGATACAATTAAAACATCCAATAATCATGAAAAAAGTATTATTAGTCCTTTCATTTGCTGTAATGGCAGTTTTCAGTGCTTCAGCACAAAGTACTGTGGATTATGGTCCGAATGCCGATGAATGTAAGAAGTATATATCATTCTATTCGGATTATTATAAGCAGAAGAATTATGAGTCCGCCCTTCCTAACTGGAGAAAGGCTTATAATCTTTGTCCTGTGACGTCAAGATATTCTATTCTTACTCACGGTACTACTCTTATGAAGTATCTTATCAACAAGAATAAACTTAATCCTGCATACAAGGAGCAACTCGTTGACTCCTTGATGACCATTTATAAGCAGCGTATCGAGTACTGGCCAAAATACAGGACAGCATCCTTGAACAACTATGCTCTTGACCTGTATAATTTCTATCAGGACAATCCTAAGGCTCTCTACGCAGGTCTTAATGAGGCTGTAAACCAACTTGGTGCTCAGACAGAACTCAAGACTTTCCCTATCTATATGAAGGTTGCCTGCGATCTTTATAACGACGGCGGAATCGAGATTGACGAAGTAATGTCGGTTTATGAAAATTCGATGGCATATCTCGGACAGATCAACACTGAGGGTAATGAAATCAAGTTCAAGACTGTCGAGAAGACCAAGGGTGAGGTTGATGCTATCTTCGGAGCAAGCGGAGTGGCTAACTGCGACAACCTTGTTGCCATCTATGGTCCTAAGGTGGCGGCTGATCCTACCAACGTAGAACTTGCAAAGAGTGTTGCTTCAAAACTGTCAAAGGTTGAAGGAGGTCTTGATACTGACCTGTTCATTAATACAATGAAGGTGTGGTATGACAATGAGCCTTCTGCTCAGTCTGCTTATATGCTTTACAAACTCAACTCTTCAAGAGGTGACAATGAAAGTGCTCAGATGTATCTTGAAAACGCAATCAATTCTGGTGAACTTGACTTTGATACAATGGCAGAATATTGCTTTGAACTTGCTGTGTTTGCTTCAAAGAACGGAAATAATGCAAAGGCTATTGAGGCTGCGAACAAGGCTATCGAGGTTGCTGATGTCATGGATGGAAAGGCATATATGCTCATGGGTACCATCTGGGGAAGCATCGTCTGCCCTGGTAATGAGATTGAGCAGCGTGCAAAATATTGGGTGGCAACTGATTATATGAACAAGGCAAAGGCTGCTGACCCAACTCTTGAAGCAGACTGCAACAACTATGTCAGCCAGTACAGAGTTTATTATCCAAATGTAGCCGATGCCTTCATGTACGGTGTTGAGGAAGGACAGTCTTACACTGTTTCATGTGCAGGTATGAGGGCCGTAACTAAGGTCAGAACTCAAAAGTAACAGGATTTGAGATTATCTCTTTATATGATACGGATGATTGCAACCGCAGCCGCGGTTGCTTTCGTCGTTTATTCGTGTAAAGGAAAACTTAAGGAGGCGGAACAACTTAATCTGGCGGAAGCCCCTGTCCAGACAGTTGATGACATGTTCATTGTCCAGACCAGGAACGGCAGGATCCAGATGCGTGCAGAGGCTCCTCTGATGGAAAGATATGAGAGGGACACTCTTTCCTTTGAACTTTTTCCTGACGGGTTCTTTGTGTATGGGTATGATGAAGAGGAGAAACTCGAGACCCGTATTGTGGCTGACAATGCAAGGCATCTGAAATATAAGGACGGAAGGGAAGTGTGGGAGGCATTCGGCAATGTAGTGGTGAAGAACCTCATCAAGCAGGAGGTTATGGAAACTGATACTCTTTATTGGGATCAGAAGAATGAGAAGATATACACGCATTGCTATGTCAAGATGTATTCTCCGGACGGTTTCATGCAGGGTTATGGTATGGAATCTGACCAGAGAGCAAGAAATTCCATCATATTCAATCCTTTCAACAGTTATGGAATTTTGGAGCAGGATGATGAAGTTTTGATTGATTCAGTCAATTTTATAGGTCCTATACTAAAAAAATAACTCTTGATTGGAGGAAAATTGTTATCTTCGCACCCTTATTTGTAGAATTAATAATTTAAAACTTAATAAAATGGCAGTTCTTGAAACAATCCGTGTCAAATTCGGTATTGTGATCACAGTGCTTATCGCTGTGGCGCTTTTGTCGTTCATCATTGATCCTCAGACACTCCAGCAGGTATGGTACTCTGTTTCGTCAAAGAGTGATGTAGGTGTAATTGATACCAAGTCAGTATCATACGACGAGTTCCAGAAGGAGGTTGAGAAGTATGACCTTATCAATGAGATTTCTACCGGTTCTTCAACCAAGGATGCTCAGCAGCAGAAGGAAATAAACAATTTCGCATGGCAGTCATTCCTTGACAAGTATCTTTTCATCAAAAACGCAAACAAGGCAGGTCTTTATGTATCTGACGATGAAATGGTGGCAATTCTTTCAGGAGAGATCGAGTCCTCTGTATTCACACAGAATCCTATGTTCTGTGATGAGAACGGGGTATTCAACAAGAGCAACGTTGTGGAGTTCTCAAATTATGTATCATCTGACGAGTCAGGACGTCTCAATACTTTCTGGAATTATATTCAGAATACAGCAAGGACTCAGATGTACTATTCAAAGTACAACTCACTTCTTAATCAGAGCAACTTTGTCAACCCGCTTATGCTTGCTGACAAACTTGCTGAAAACAACAACACATTTGATGTGGAGTATGTAATGGTGCCTTTCGGTTATGCTCAGGACAGCACAATCGTGGTTTCAGACGCTGAAATCAAAAAGTATTACAACGATCACAAGAAGTTCTACAAGCAGCAGGCGAGCAGGGATATCGAGTATGTAGTGTTTGAAATCAAGCCTTCTGCTGAGGATATTGCTGCTGCAAACGAGGCTGTTGCTGCTGTTTATGATGAGTTTGTTTCTACCGATAATCTCAAGCCTTTCCTTTCTTCAAATTCAGAGAGAAAGTTTGATGAGCACTGGTATAAGGCAGGTGAACTCAATACCGTTTCACGCAAGGTGAATGATTTTGTTTTCAATTCAAACAAGAAGGTATCTGAGGTCATAGAGGATGGAGATTCATTCTATGCAGTTCGTGTTCTTGAGACTGCAAATGTACCTGAGGAGGTTCAGGTTAAATTTGCTCAGGCAGGTGCAGAGAATGTTGACAGCCTTCTTAATGCAGCAGAGCCGCAGTGGATTCCTCAGACTCCTGGAT
This sequence comes from Bacteroidales bacterium, assembly GCA_015060455.1. Taxonomy (GTDB): domain Bacteria; phylum Bacteroidota; class Bacteroidia; order Bacteroidales; family UBA932; genus Cryptobacteroides. The sequence continues at coordinate 76,194 of SUYM01000005.1, read as the reverse complement.
TCGAGTCTCTTATGACTGCGAGGAAGGGTTCCAAGGTGACAATCAACGGTATGGTGTTCAAGGTTCTTGATACAAAGGATCCTGCTGAGAGGAAGAGAGTGGCTATCCTTGAAAGAAAGCCTTTCGCAAGCGAGAAGACAAGAAGTGCAGTTTATGCTCTTGCCAACACATTTGCAACCAAGGCTGCGGGCGGATATGACAAGTTTCAGAACGCTGTCACTGAGGAAGGTGTTTATGCACATCCTGTAAACAAGATGCTTGAAAGCACAGAAAGACTTGGTTCAGTAGAGAATACCAAGGAGGTTACAAGATGGGCATTCGAGGCTGACAAGAACGATGTGTCAGGCATTATGACCATCGATAACAAGTATTTTATCGTAGCGGCTCTCAAAGGCATTCACAAGGAGGGTTACACTCCAGTAGCAGAGGTTTCTGCCGGCATCAAGGATGTTCTCTACTCAGAGAAACTTGGTCAGAAGAAGGCTGCCGAGTGTGCAGAGAAGATTGCCGGACTTGAGTCTATGGAGGCTGTTGCAGAGGCTCTCGGAACAACCGTAAGCACTAAGGAGGATGTCTCATTCTCTTCTGCAAGCGGTATTGATCCTAAGTTTGCAGGTGCGGCTTCAGTTGCTCAGGAAGGTGTAATCAGCGGTCCTGTCGCAGGAAGTATGGGAGTCTATGTGTATAAGGTTACAGGCCGCGAGGCTGGTTCATTCTACACAGAGGAAGATGCCAAAAACAGCACTGCCCAGACATCATACTATGCTTCACAGATGCTTCTTCCAACCATGATGGACGATGCCGACGTGAAGGACAACAGAGCACGTTTCTTCTAATAGAAGCGGCTCAGTTTCGTGTTATATATAAAATAAATACAGCCTGCTTTTCCATATTTTACGGAAAGGCAGGCTGTTCAATACCCCATTTGTGTCATAATTAAAAAACATTTTCTATCTTTGCGGAGTTGCTGTTGCAACTTACATATTTGATGAAAGTGTTTAGCTTTTGTCCTTGCTTCGGAATCTGGAAAATTCAATGCGTAGGGATAAGACATGACACTCACGTTTATTTTACTCAGGTATCTATTTTGTTACCGGATAAGCGTGTGGGGTATTGTTTATTTACGCAAGGTGTTCCAGAACCTCGAAGCAGATAGGCTACCACCCCACACTTTCTTTTTTGTGTATCCTCTGTAGGTGGTGGCGAGGTAAAATTTTACATTTATGCGTAATTTAAAACTTTTTTCAGCCGCACTTGCAATGCTGCTGTCGTCTGCTGCTCTTTCTGCACAGAGTGATCCGGTCAAAGAAACAGTAATCATCGATTTATTTACCGGTACAGGTCATGTCAAGGATTATATCCGTGATGGTGTACGTGCAGGTGTAATTCAGGGATTTACCGAAAAGGGGCGTTTTAATCTTGTAGATGCCGCTACAAATGCTGAGATTGTAAGCCTTAATGCAAATAGAAATACAGAGGTGGCAGTGACTGCCGAGAATGTGCTTAATGCTGATGCTGTGAATGTTTACAAGGCGCTTGGAGCAAAATATCTTCTTAAAGGACAGGTTACATCAATTACTACCGTTGACACGAAGAACATCATTACCGGTAATCCGGAGAAGAAGACAACCATAGCATTTTCAATGACAGTGTATAACATCGCTGACGGTTCTACAGTAGGTTCTGAGATCTGCGAGGCTATGGGATTTGCAAAGAATACACATGAGGCAGAGGATTCCGCTTGCAAGGATGCAAAGGATGAGGCTCAGAAATTCGCAGATAAATATTTCAAGTTCACTACATTCATAGAGCAGTTAGGTGAAGTTCATAAGAAGAAGGGGCTCATTGATGTATATATCGTAGGTGGTATCGAAATGGGAGTAGCAAAGAACCAGTTGTTTAAGGTATATGTCAAGAAACAGATCGGTTCACGTTGGACACAGCAGGAAATAGGAAAACTCAAGGCAGTTGAACCTATGGACGGTCTGTCCCGTTGTGTAGTTCAGAAGGGAAACATTGAGATTGCTGAGATTTTCAATACTACCGGTAAGGAAGCGCTTGTAGTAGTAAGTGATTCAGAGGGAGGACTTCCCGGATTTTTTAAGTAGAATGATATGGGCAGGAGAATATTATTTTTCCTGTTGATACCGTTCTGTTTATGCTCCTTGTCTTCGTTTGCCCAGCAATATTGTACTGATGCAGTATTGGTTTCAGACAACGGGGGCAAGGTAGCAAAGATAAAAAGTTCCGGAATCGGCGATAAAAAGAAGACAGCAACAGAAATGGCTGTCAAGTCTGCAATCTGGACCTATCTTAATAATGGTATTTCAGGACTTAACGGTGATGCTCCTCTTTTAGGTAGGCATCCTTCAGAGGCTTCCGGTCCATATGTGAATCAACTTATGGAAAGCGGCAGGTGGACTTCTTTTGTCAAATCATACGTTGTTGACAATGAGCAGAAAACGCTGACAAAGGATTTTCAGATTACTGTCACTATGGAACTTTACACAGAGGCTTTGTATAAGGATCTGCTGAATTGTAAGGTTATAGGATTAGATCCGGAAAAGACAGATTTGAAAACTGCCTCCGCAGAAATTTCCCTGCCTTCAATCATGGTTGTTCCTTACGTAGGTAACGGAGGTGATTTTTCCAGTGTCATTCAGGAAAACGCCTATATGAGAATGGCTATATCCAAAGTTAATACGGGACTTATCAAGAGGGGAGTTGAGACAAAGGATATAGAACAGATGATTAGAAACGCAGAGACATATCAGGCAACTCATTACGATATGAGCATCAATGATATGATTCTTGCAAATTCCGGAGCCGATGTTGCTGTTTATGTGGATATAAGCGGAAATGTCAATACTTATGGCACAGCCGTAAATATGATTATGACTGCAATCGATATTGCCACAGGAAATACCTATGCATCTTCATCCCAGAATGCTCCGAGAAAAAACGCTTCAGCCGAGGTTATATGTGCTGCTTTGACAGAGGTCATGCTGGATGATTTTCTGAAACAGGTTGAGGTCGGGTTTGCCAAGAAAATCAGTGGGGGTAATGCAATAGCCGTATCTTTTACCATAGACCCTATGAGTTGCGTAACATTCGATACCGAAATAGGCAATGACTTCACACCTTTGTCCGATGCCATATTCCAATGGATAAGAAGAAATGCAAAAGACGGTAAATTTCATTCTCAGGGACGTACAAAGACTACAATCGTGTTGGATGACATACGCATTGCCAATAAAAATGACGATGGAACAGATATGGACATAAATGACTTTTCTCTCAGTCTGTATCGTTTTCTTAGAAGCAATAATCTGATTGTGGAGAGGAATATTACCGGAAACAGGATAGATTTGATAATAAAATGATGAAGATAAGATACTTTATATATACGGTTTTTATCTGTATGCTGTCTATAAACTGTTTTGCACAGTCGTCCAGAATAGGATTCAGTACATGGGTAAGAAATATTTCCGATTGTATGGATGAGGCAAATACAAGACTGCTTGTATCAAAGGTGGATCAGATGATTGCACGTAATTGTGCAGGAGTGACTACCGCTTCATGCGTGATGTTTTCAATATGTCCTGAGGTGATTATCAGTCATGAGAATGTTGTGCAGACGGGTGCAAGGAATGTCTATGTAAAGAAAGGGGAACTATCTCTTTCAGTTATAAACCGTGTGGATGGTAGTCAGTTTTCCGCCATGTCTATTGCCTTGGAAGGAAACGGTACGACAGAGAGTCAGGCTATGAGGGCAATGCTGTCGAGGATAAATATAGCGGATACGAGATTCACTCATTTTATTCGCGGCTCACAGGAAAGGATAGTAGCATACTATGCTGAGACTTTGCCTGCATTTATTACGAAAGCGGAAATGTATGCTTCCCGTAAGCAATATGAGGAGGCTATACTTGTATTGTCTGTCATACCTGAGACAGTGGATGGATATGAAAAGGTCGCCTCTCTTATGGATAAATATCATCATAATGAACTGGATGCCTCTGCGCAGGAACGTATTGAAACGGCAACATCGGGTTGTGCCGGCTCTGTAGATATTAAGGAAAAAGAGTCTCTTATTGAAAGAATACGAACATTGTTTAAATAATGAAAAAGAGCGCAATAATATACTTTATGGTCTTTTTATTCTGCATTTCAATGACTTGCAGTGCTCAAAAAGATAAGATGGTTGACAGCAGCCACAAGCAGCGTCCGGACTGGATAGGTCTTTCCTCTCAGGAAAAATTCAGTGTGTCAGCCACAGCACCATCTTTGGAACAGACGCAGGAGACATGTCTCAATGATATAAGACAATATATCGTGACATCAATTGCATCAAGTATAGCCTCTTCGGAGTTTTTCGGTCAGAGTCAGGTGTCAAGAGACGGTATATCAACGACATTACGTGAGTATTCCTCAACAGTCAGTACACGTTCGGTAGGAATGCCGTACATCCTTGGAATATCTCTGTCAAATGCTGAGGACATATATTGGGAAAAATGGTATTCGCGTATCAATAAGTCCCATTATTACATATATCATGTACTGTATCCGTTCTCATCGGCAGATCGCAACAGGGCGATTTCGGAGTTCAAGGCCATGGATGATGCCAAGAATGAAAGGTTGGCAGTGTTGAGTGATTCATTATCCGTATATACACAGGTATCCTTTGTCAGACAGGCGATAAGCGAACTCGAAGCATTGGAAACATATTTTTTTGATGAAGCACGAAAGGCTCAGGCACAGTCTCTCAGATCCCGTTTTCGCAGATCATTGGATGATATTGTCATAATATGTGACAGTACGAAGGTTGGTGAATGGCATTTTCATTTCAGTCTGAACGGACGACATGTAGTTCATGATGAACAGCCTGTCACGAGAAGCAACCATGCAGAGAACATCAGGGTCTGCAAAAAACAGAAGGGATATGTGTTGCTGTATGATCCTATGGCCATTGAAACGGAAGAGAATACTATATTTTTCAGATATTCCATAGGCAGCAGAGGTTTGGAGCAGCGTTTTTCATTTCCATATATTAAAAAGAACTATAATATTAACCCTAAAAATTTTATATTATGAAAAAGACATTATCATTGGTCACTGTTCTTGTATTGGCAGTGACGGCTTGTTCTCCGGTTAAGAAGGCGGCAAAGACAGTTGTTCCTGCACAGACAGATTTAGTGGAGCAGGTTCTTCCACTTTCTGAGGCAAAGTATCATAGTGATGCTCAGTATTATAGAGCCGTGCAGAGTGGCGTTTCTCCTGAAAGGTCCATGGCTAAGAAGATAGCTATACAGAATGCACGTCAGGAACTTGCTGCTACTATACAGTCGGATATAAAGACCGTGACAGAGAATTATGCAAAACAGATGAATCTTTCGTCAGACCAGGTGCCTGGTTATGAGTCAAGGATGACAGAACTCACTTATAGTGTAGTAAGCCAGACTCTTACTGGTGCGACTGTTATAGAAGAGAAACTTTACACAGAGCCGAACGGAACATTCAGACACTATGTGTGTATGGAACTCAGCAAGGAAGAGATGAAGGAGGCGGTATTGGCAAAACTCAAAAATGATGAGAAACTGCTCTCTGATTTCAATCTTTCCGAATTCAAGAAACTTTATGATCAGAAGATGGCGGAATTCACTGCACAGCAATAATCATAAACCATTTCATTGCTGACATAAGACAGTAAGTTTCTTTGAAACATACAACCAGCCTGTTTATCTGTATTGCTCACAGTAAACAGGCTGATTTGTTGTTATACGGCAGTTGTTACAGGCAAGCCGGTAAGGATTGCTTGTGCTGTTCTAATATAGGAATCCCAGCAACCATAGCGGCAGTTTTGCACCGGATGGTACGTCTATATCGTCTGCAAAGACATATGAGTTTGGCATATCTGCAATCTGTTGAAATGATTTGTCCTTCCCTCCGATTTCAAACACATATTTACCGTCAATCTTGAAATCTCCTTTATCCTTGCCATATTCTACCTGATGTGCATATGACAACTGATTTATCGAGAATATTTCCCTTATGGTACCGATTTCTCCGTTCCTGTTTGCCAGGACTGCAAGCAGATTGGTATTGTCGATAAATATCTTGTCCGGTTTCTGCATTTTTTTAACAGAGACAATATCAGAATATAGCAGTTTTATCAATTTTGCTTCGTCAAGATGTTTCAGATAGGCCAGAACGGTATTGCGCTCTATCTCAATTTTTCCGGCAAGATTTGAAATATCCACTTGAAAAGGCATGTTGTTGGCAAGAACATAAAGCAAGGCTTTAAGTTTGCGCGTGTTTCCAATATCGACCTTACGTATTTTTGGCAGTTCAAAATCAATGGTGTAGTTAACAACGTTTTCTATGGATGTATAGTATGTACGGGGATTATCATAATAGAACGGGTAGTAACCATGTTTGATATAATCACTGAAAAATTCGAGCGGGAGACAAGTTTTTTTTATGTCTTCACATATATCCCACGGCCTATGGAGAATTTCTTCCAGTGTCCAGATAGGTAATTCTATTCCTTTTTCAAAGCGAAGATATTCCCTGAATGACAGTCCTTGCATTGTGTATGGTATGCATCGTCTTGACAGGTCTGCATCTCCGCTGAGAATTTCAAGTAGGGAAGATCCGCTCACCGCGACTTTCAGCCTTGGATATAGATCATAGATTTCTTTTATTTCTTTGCTCCACCCATCGTATTTGTGTATTTCGTCTATAAATAAACGTTCTCCTCCAATTTTAACAAAGGACTCTGCAAGATCAAGAATGCTATGTCTCGAAAAATATATAGAATCTGCTGAACAATATAGTGCTTTCCTGCTTCCTGCGGGATAATTGATTTTTAGGAACTGACGCATGAGTGTAGATTTTCCTACGCCTTTCGGTCCTTTTATTGATAGCAGACGCGATTCCCAGTCTATTTCATTCATTATTGTTCTCACTATATCAAGGGGGGTCTCTGACATATAGATATAATGCTTGTCAAACAGATTTTCCATATTTAAAAATTTTTACAAATATAATAAATGCTTTTCATAAAAAGCAAATTATATACTTTTTTGCTTTCTATAAAAAGCATAATAATCAATAATGCATTTATGTATTTGACGGTTGTATCTTGCATTTTGAAATTTTACCCATTGATTATCAATAAGTTACGAAAGTGTAAGATTTTATTTCTTACACTTTTTATAAACAGTTGAATATAAAGGGTTTAGGGTAGGCTGTTTTGTCCGTTTTGTAAGCTTTTTTCCGAGGGATTCTTGTAATACAGAAAGGTTGCCTCCATACATTTGACGTCTCAAATTTCATTATTCACACTTAAAATCTGTATTTATGAAAAAGACGTTAATTCTTTTGGTGGCAGTCATGTCGCTTGCTTCATGTGCAAAGACTCTTGACCTTACATCAGTAAGTATTTCGAACACGACCAGGAAAACTACCACAACATCCACCCCTCGCACGGTCATTCCAAGCCACAAGGGCTGGGGAACGGTTCTTACCCGCAGTTGCGCATCGGTTCCGGAGGGCGAGGTTCTGCTGGAGGAAAATGGTAATAACGAATAGTTTAACAGCAAATTGACTTTATCATGAAGAGAAACTTATACTTATTTATTATAACTTTGCTCTCGGCCGGATGCGCCGAGAAGATATCAACAACACAGTTGTCTGGCGAAAATCTTAATGAGCAAGATTATGTTACATCTTCAAGGGACGGCATGATGGTGCTTGGAAAGAAATTGAATAACCCGTATTCTCTTGCCAATATGCAGGCTGCTTATAATGAATTATGCAAGACAAAGTCCGTTGCTTCTTCAAATCTTGAAGCGACCGACCTGTATGTTCGTTTTCTCCCGAAGGATTCGACAGACATTGCTGTTCTGAGCAGTCTGGATCTTGAACTTTTTGATTATCCTCTTGATTACGAAATCCTCTCTGGCGGAGACTACTACCACGACCCGACCATCCCCGAGACAGAAATTACCTGGCAATATACCAAGGTAAGTCCTGATTTCAAATTTCCTGATATGCAGTATGAGATACTTGATGAGTGCTTTATTCCCGAGGATGAGGAAGAACTCACGAAATCATCATCAGCATCACTTCTTGGCGAAGAACTTGAAATGATGGCCATCAGGATGGCCGGGCAATCGGAGGAATATTCTATCGTTGAAACCAAAGCAAGTGCGAAGAAATATCCGGCAGGTTATGTTAAAATAAACACCGGTTCATCCGAAGTACCTGTGAAGGGAGTTAAGGTCCGCTGTCATTTCTTTTTGAAATGGACAAGTGATTATACGGACGGGAACGGATATTACAAGGTGTCCAAGAAATTCTCCTGCAAGCCCCACTATTCTGTAATCCTTGAAAATCAGAAGGGCTTTGTAGTATGGGGAAACTGGGGTTTTCTTTCTCCGGCTACCCATAATGATGAACGCAGATCGACGTCAGGATATAATTTCAGTTTTACTCGTAACGACAAAGCGTGGAAATGGCTTGTAATCAACAATGCGGCGTATGATTATTATAGGATGTGTGAGAAGGACGGCATAAAGAAACCACCTACGGATTTAAAGATATGGTGTTGGAAAAATGCTACCTCGTCATCTGCTCCTATGCTTCACCATCTTGTTGGATTGAACGTCACGGCTTTTGCAGTTCCTTTTGCGGCAATGCTGTTAACGGGACCGGTAGTGGTTGCAGTATCAACACTTTCTTGGTTTTTGATGGCAGCCCTGCCGGATGTGACGATAGGGACATATAGTAGCTATATGGATTATAATACACGTACATATAGTAGTATTTATGGTACGGTTTGGCATGAATTAACCCACGCAAGTCATTTTTCTCAAGCGGGAGAAAGTTTGTGGGGTAGATATGTTAATTACATTGTTACCCACAGTTCTAAGGAAAGCGTTTATGGTGATGGTTCTGCTGATACAAAAGGTAGAGATATTTGTGAGTTAGGAGAAGCGTGGGCTAACGCTTTTGAAAGTTATTCTTCATATACGAATCAAAATGACACAACAGTGAGCGGTCTTAATTATTGGTTTAAAGACGGAATACGATCTTTGTACTATTTAATGTATGATAGTATTTTAACTCCAGAGGAAATTTATCGTTGCCTTACCAAAGATGTAAAATCCATTGAAGACCTCAAACAAAAATTATTAGATAAGTATGAAGATAGATCAGAACAAATTGAAGCGTATTTTTAGGAGCCTTTCCGTGTTGTGTATGCTTGTGTATTTAACAGGGTGTAAACCATATAGTACGACAGCACTATATGTTAATAACCTGACGGATAAAAACATCATACTGGAAGAGAATTTCAATACTGAAGAATACCAGACTATGCACATTCCTTCTGGAAGCAGGATTATGATTAGTGATTTCAATAGGTATGATATAGACAAAAATGAAGTATTCTTACAAGAATTTATAAGTAATCCTAAATCGGATGTTAAAATTTATGTAGAAGACATGGACGACAAGTCTTTAGTTCTACAATGGAAATACGAAGAAAGTTGCGATGAAGGAAAGCAGTTTTTTAATGACTTGTTTTGGTCAACAGATGTGGACGTTGATGTTGCAGGATGCACTAATTATTCCTATGTTTTTACAATAACTCAAGATGATATTGAATGAAAAGGTTAGTATTTATAGTATTACATATATTGATACTTGCGACAGGATGTGATGACAAGGATTATATATCAAGTTTATCTGTGTATAATAGAACAAATTCCCAGATTAAGATTGTTTCTTATATAATATCTGATTTATATAATACTGAACAATCCTTTGAAATGGCTTCGGGAGATATAGTTACGATTGCTGAAATGGATTACTATCTGTCAGATAAATTTATGTCTAATACACTTTATAACGCAGATGCCTTCTTTTTACTATATAAGAAGGTGTCAGAAGAATATGTTCTGGTGAAGGAATGGGTATATAAAGATTATTCCCCAAAAGAGCGAGGCGTATTCAATCCTTTATTTTATTCAATGAATGTGGAGTCAGATACAAAGAAACATCTTGAAAGGAATTTCGTTTTCACCATCCTACCGGAGGATCTGGAGGGCGGGACTGAGCCGTGAGATGTAACACGCTGAGTGTTAATGTTATAATGAATGATGGAGTGGTACCGAGTTACGCCATCACGGAAGAGAGTCAGTCGGCGTCGATTCGGGAGAATCCGTCGGCTGGCTTGCAGTTATAGACATTGCCACAGGTCGCATCCACAAGCGTATAGACTGCCCTGACGAGATGTTCTTTGGCTCCTATCCGACCTTCTACGGCAACAAGATGTACATCATGGGGCTCCCGAACTATCTCTATTGCTACTCTGTCGATAAGATGGAGCGGTAGGGTGATAGAATCACTAACCCACACGAACCACACAAATCAGCCTGTTTATCTGTATCGCTCACAGAAAACAGGCTGATTTGTTGTCAAACGGAGATCAAGACTATCCCATAATCCTAAGATATAAATCCTTGTTTGGTGTGCTGCTGGCGCTGATTTTTTGTCTTATGCGTGACTTTCTTGTGTATATGTTACTGATGGATTCGCCGGTGAGATTAGAGATGGTCGTGGCATCAAATCCGACAGCCATATAACTGAAAATCACAAAATCAAGTTCTTTGAAACGAGGAAAATCCTTACGGATATTTGTCATGACATTATCAAGATCCTTGTTGAGCATTTCTTCAAACCGTTCTCTGGAATGAATGTCTTGTTTCATTGCACCGACCATTTCCATAACCTTTTTATATATATAATTCTCCTTGTCTGTACGACTTTGGCAGTTTATATATTGGTCACATAGTTTTCCAAGTGTCTCAAATCGCGTCTTATAGAGAGCAATGAAATTTGATTTAAGAGATGGAATATCTTCGTTTTCATAGATTTTAAGTTGTCTGGAAATTTCTTCTGCAAAGTGAAGATATTTATTCTTTTCTTCGGCCTGTTTACTTATATATTTGAGAATAAACGATGTAACAATGAGCGCTAAAAGAATAAAGGAAACGAGTATTATGGCTATTGAAAGTCCTCTGTTTCTCGCCTTATATGCCATTGTTTCCTTCTGTGATTCGTAATAGTCCCTTTGAGTGCGCGCTATGGATTGTTTCAGTGCCTGGGACACTTCTGTTTCGTTGATGTCAACATATCTTTCAAGGAGCGAAAGTGCCAAGACGTTGTTTCCTTGTAGTTTTGATATGCGATATTTCCAGAAGACAGATGTTCCTGTTGTGTCATTATCAGGGGAAATAATCAAATTTTCAGTTCCGCCAGATAATAGATTGGCATAGGTATATGCCCACCGGTCTGCAAGATCAAAACATTCCGGACCGAACTTTTCCTCTGAGATTCCGTATAGCCTCGACGCCTCCGCACAATCTTGTTCCGGACTTATAGTAAGAAGGAACGCAAGCGAATTAATAGCAATGGAGTAGATGTCTTCATCAAGACAGTCAATGTTCAGGAGTTCATCATATATCTGCCGAGCCTTATCATATTGCATCAGATTGGAATAGGTCTGTGCGAGCCTCAGTCTGGCTATACGATGATAACGCTCTGCGGAAAGTGACTGATAAATGTCAATTGCCTCAAAAATGCAGGAAAGCGCCTCGTTGCTGTTGTATGTATCGGTATAAACCGCAGCCTGAGCCATTTTAATCATTCCAAGATATAGACTGTCGTTTTCTCCTGCCGACTCTTCCGCGCGCGTCAACTCGATGATTGCCTTATTGTTTTCTCCGTTATACAGATATGATTTTCCTAAATAATAGAGCGCTTTAGTCTTGTGTGGATGGCGTCGGAATCTGGAATAATATTCGGAAGCAATCTTTGCAAGAGAGTCATCCTTCACGTCTAAAAAGCACTTGTCCAGCGCCATTGCATGGAGGAGAGCATGGTGGGCACGATTCCTTTCTGATGTGTTCCTGTTTATATCAATAGAAGATATTGTATTGAGCGCACTGTCCGGATGCTCATTGATATATGACTCTACTTCCAATAATTTTCTCCCCAGATCATACTGACCACAAGAGGATGAAAAAAGTGTTATAAGGACAATAGAAAGATGGCTAAGTTTCATAAAACGGCAGATAAAACACTGCAAGGTACGATTTTTTGATGAAAATTATTATATTCGCGTTACAATAGAAAACGAAATCGATTCAACATCGGCCCCTGTCGTCACCATCCGAAACAGCAATTTCAACAAGACTGATAGGGCGATAGGTGGTTCTGTACCTCTTGGTGCGGAGCATCCTATCAATCAGTCAGGCAATTGCTGGCCTCGGATGGTGTGGGATGTCTCCGCATCATCTTTTTTATAAGGAAGGTGTATATCATAAATACAGATTTTTATTCTCACCCGAGAGGGTCAGCAATAACCCTACACCTTCCTTTTTTAATTCCAGGGGACCGCGACAAAGACCATCTTGTTTTTGTCACGGTCGTCCCGTCATACAGCACAAGATTCCGTTTTGACAGCCGCCGTACCCTTGCATTTTGAAATTTTGCCCATTGATTATCAATAAGTTACGAAAGTGTAAGATTTTATTTCTTACACTTTTTGCAAATGGCTTTATGTGCAGAAAAACTATGCCTATTTATTATAACTTTGCGGTTGTAAAATAATGTTGTTATGAAAAGACTATTACTGATCGCCATATCAGCCTTGACAGCAAGTGTCTGTGCTTATGCGGGTCATTTGTCAGAGAAAGAGTTACAGTTCAGGGAATATTTTCCATATAAGTATGAGGCCAGAATAGGATGGGGCGGATCTCCGTTTGGCGATATGATGACTCATGGGAATGGGCTCTTTTGGCGTATGTCAGACGTTGACTATTGGGATCGTGACAGTTATATTCCGTCACTTGACAATATGTATGGAACGGAAGGACATGCAGAATACATGACCGGCGTCATTTCTGCGGAGTTCAACTTTAATCTCCGGCATCAACGGAATTACGTCACTGTCACAGACATCTCCCGAGGGTGTAGTCGTCAGACAATGGCTGGATTCATACATCACCAGATACAGTGTGTCCGGCATATTCACTACTGAGATATATGACGGTCAGAAGAAGGTTGACTTTTGCACGTGCACTTTCCGTCCCGGTTTCGATGCCTCATACCAGACGGGGAGATAAAGAACAAGATGTAAAAATCTCCCCTTGGTACACGGCTATGGTTACTCCATCAGCGGTTCTTTCTGATGAACATACTTACATTAAAACCATAATAGAATGACGAAGAGATTGTTTTTATATCTGATGTCGGCTTTGTTTCTGTCCTCATGTGGCGGGATAGACACGCAGAATGATATATATGTTCAGTTTTATCAGTCACGCCCCCACGACGAGAAGTTGTTCGGGTGGTGGAAGATGAAAGACCAAGAAGAATATTATTGTTTTGAATCAGAAAACTTCAACTATTTGTATGCATGTTATATCAGTGGTGAAAAACTACATATTCAGGGATATGATGAATACTGGTATACTTCTGATGGTCATATATATATTTTTCAGAAAGGAAACAGGAAAATCGGTATGGAAGAGTATCAATTTGAGTATTTTCTTACCGAAGACAATAACACCATATATACAAGACAGTCGGGTGGAGAATACACTATCTGGCTTCAACGCTCCGAGGCCCCGGACGGTGTCGTTGATTAATGGTTATATCTGATTCTATCTATGCGAAACAATAAATCAGCCTGTTTATCTGTGTCGATTACAGAAAACAGGCTGATTTGTTGTTATACGGCTGTTGTTACAGACAAACAGGTCGTTTTGTGTGTAAGGTTTTATTTCCCGTTTATGTAATCCGGGTGTATTTCTTTAAGTGTCATTTCAATGCGGTTTATCCAAAATTCATCTACGTTGTATTTGTGGCACCTTTCTCTGAATTGAGAAACGGAAGCATATACTTCTTTTACAATCTTCTCCGGTTTTTTTATCCCGTAATCTTCTCCGAACTCTACAAGGTCCTTGAAGGTCACATGCGACCTCTTGCCTGCAAGTCCGAGTGCGTGAACCGATGCAGATCCGTTTTCCCAGATGTTGGCAGTAAACATGACATCGTATGCCGGCGACAGTCTCCATGTGCCGCTTTCATCCATAATGAATGAGAAGTTCTTGTTATGATCATCCGTCACTCCGGCAACATGGTTGAAAACCATACGTCTGAACAGGTTTTCTTTGTCTTCGTATGGAAGATTCAGAGTTTCGCACAAGAAGAACAAGTGCATATAGTCGTTCCCGTCAGGAATAATTGCTGCCATAGTCTGGGTGAACAGTTTTTTGCCGTCCACTCTGTCGAATCTTTCGGTCATGAAATGTCGTGTGCCATCTATTTCCTTCAATTCGCAGTATGTCATGTTGATTCCGGCATCGACAGCCATTTCGTGATATACCATCTCTATTTCACTTGTCGGGACTTTGAGGTCTTCCTTGAATTTGATTATGAAATATCTGAAATCTTTTGATGGAGACACTTGTCCTGAGCGTATCTCCCCGGTCATCTTGTTTATGGCAACAACTCCCTTTGGGTGTTTTCCTCCCGCAGAGGTTCCCAAAAGGATGAGCCTTTTCATGGTCTCTTTCTCCTTATCCTGAATAACAGCCCTTTCTCTGTCCATATATACTTTTATCGCAAGATCCCTGAGAGACACAATGTTCAGAGGTGTCTGTTCTGTATCATTTTCATCATATACTTCTGGATAGAACTCCAGGGCACCCATGGCTCTTCTTCCCATGAACGACAGTTTCAGCAAGGAATTGGACCTTACTGAAGATATATTGTTTTCACTCATCCATTTATCGAAAAGAGTATTGCCCCAACTGTCAGGCAGAGAGTCGGCAATAAATTCAGGAAGCCCCTGATATTTTTCGCCAGGATTACCATAGAACGGTATGGCGCGCACAGAGCCGTCTGAATTTCTGCGATGTCTGACAGGGCAGAGGTTGTATTTACTGGCTATATATTCTTTAGAAAACTGAAATACGGCAAGATCCTTTTCATTGTCCCACCGAAGTTTACCGATGCTTATATCCCATAACCTGACATCTACAGTTGTATTTGTAATCATTTGTCTCTATGCTTTATATGAACTTTTACAATATTTGTGCTTTTTTCCCGTCTTTTCATCTGTAAGGTAAGGAGATTCAGGAAGTTCCGGAACGAGACTGCTCACCCCTTCCAACGCTCCTGCAACCCGGAGTATTTTAAGAAGGGTCTCAATCGTGATGTTTTCCAAAGTCCCTGCATCTATTCTTTTGATAGTGGAAATAGATAATCCTGTCATTTGTGCATATTCTTTCTGGGAACAGCAGCAACCCCTTCTGAGCCGGCTCAGTCTTCCACATAAGGCTTCGATGATTTCTTTATCAGAGAAAGCATCTATCATTATCGGACTAAGTATATTATTTGATTTTGGTATCATATATGAGACAAAAATATAAAAATCTTCTTATACAGCAAAAGTTTTTTATATGTATCTCTTACGACACACAAAAATCAGCCTGTTTTTGCGCGACGATTGCGGAAAACAGGCTGATTTGTATTAAAATGGTAATCGTCACGCAAAAGTCTTCATGATTCTGCGTGACGATTATATTTACACATTGAAGAGGAAGTGCATGATGTCGCCGTCCTGTACGACGTATTCCTTGCCTTCGATGCCGAGTTTGCCGGCGGCGCGGCAGGCTGCTTCGGATTTGAGGGTGACGAAGTCCTCGTATTTGATGACTTCGGCGCGGATGAAGCCTTTTTCAAAGTCTGTGTGGATGACACCGGCGGCTTTTGGTGCCTTGTCGCCTTTGTTGATGGTCCATGCGCGGCACTCGTCTGCTCCTGCTGTGAAATATGTGCGGAGATTCAGGAGGGAGTATGCGCTCTGGATAAGTCTGATGACTCCGGATTCTTCAAGGCCGAGTTCTTCAAGGAACATCTGACGCTCTTCGTAACTGTCGAGTTCTGCGATATCTGACTCGATCTTGGCAGAGATGATAAGGATTTCCGCATCTTCGTCCTTAACGGCCTCGCGTACGCTGTCCACATACTTGTTACCGTCCTTTGCTGAGGCTTCATCCACATTGCAGACATACATCACCGGCTTGTTGGTCAGGAGGAAAAGATCCTTTGCCATCTGCTCTTCCTCTGGATTTTCCGGCTTTACAGTGCGGCATGATTTGCCCTGCATGAGCGCGTCCCTGTATTTCAGAAGGAGTTCATAGAGTTTCTTTGCATTCTTGTCGCCTCCTGTTGTCGCCTGCTTCTGAACCTTTGCAATACGGTTTTCAACAGTTTCAAGGTCCTTGAGTTGGAGTTCGCAGTCGATGACCTCCTTGTCGCGTACAGGATCGACACTTCCGTCAACATGTACGATGTTAGGGTCTTCGAAACAGCGGAGTACATGGAGGATGGCGTCGGTCTCGCGGATGTTTGCAAGAAACTGGTTGCCGAGTCCTTCTCCCTTGCTGGCACCCTTTACGAGTCCTGCGATATCCACGATTTCCACTGTTGCCGGAACGACTCTCTTAGGGTTGCAGAGGCTTTCCAGAACTTCCAGACGCTTGTCAGGAACGTTTGTAGAACCGATGTTCGGCTCTATTGTACAGAACGGAAAGTTTGCGCTCTGAGCCTTGCCGGAACTTACACAGTTGAACAATGTTGATTTTCCCACGTTAGGGAGTCCTACTATACCGCATTTGAGTGCCATGTGTCTTTTCTTTAAAATTTCGGGCGCAAATTTACGCAATATTTTTACATTTGTTGAATAGATTTTTCGACTTCGCTCAAAACGACATTCTTTTGTCATTCCGAGCGAAACGAAGTGGTCCTTTTGTCATTCCGAGCGAAACGGTCCTTTTGTCATTCCGGACGAAACGAGACGGTCCTTTTGTCATTCCGAGCGAAACGAAGTGGAGTCGAGGAATCTACATATAGAAAAGATTATGAAGCGAATGGTTTTAGTGTTGTTGCTATGTGCTGCCGGGACGGGGGTGCGGGCGCAGGAGCGGGATTCCCTGCTGGTGATGTTCTGGAATGTGGAGAATTTCTTTGACTGGATAGACCAGGGAACGGGGGAGTCTGATGCTGAGTTTTCTTCTTACGGAAGCAGGCATTGGACCAAGTCCAGGTTTTATGCAAAGTGTGATGTTTTTGCAAAAGCCCTGATGTGGGTCGGGGACAAATATGGGAGGATGCCGGATGTAATAGGTCTTGCGGAGGTGGAGAACAGGGGAGTGCTCACAAAACTGCTGTCCTCAACCCTTCTGAGAAAATTTGGCTATGGACTTGTGCATCGGGACTCGCGCGACAGGAGGGGGATAGATGTGGCTATGCTGTATAGGACATCGTCACTGTCGCTTGTCGGCAAGACTTTCAGGAGCCCGTCTTATCAGGGTGTTTCCCTTGCGACCCGCGATATTCTACATGCAGCCATGAAGGCCCCGGACGGTCGTACATTTGATATAATAGTCAATCATCATCCGTCAAAATTCGGGGGCGAGAAGGCGTCCATGCACAAACGGACCGCTGTGATGCAGACTCTGAGGAATCTCTGTGATTCACTGACAAATGCCGGAGGCGGGAGGATTGTTGCCATGGGGGATTTCAACGACACTCCGGATGGCCCGCAGTTCAGTCTTGTGTCGGACGTTCTTGAAAACAAGGGGCTTCCTCTGCATGATGCCGGGAAAGGTTCCATCAGGTATAAAGGCAAATGGGAACTGATAGATCTCTTCATGACGGGACCTTCCGTGAAAACGTCTGAAATGCAGGTTGTGGAAATACCGTTTCTGATGACATACGACAGGTCATATCCAGGTTATAAGCCGCTGCGTACCTATTCCGGACCGCGCTATCTTGGAGGCGTCAGTGACCATTGTCCGATATTGCTCTGGATTGAATGATCTGTGCACGGTGGTCAAATGTCGCCACCACCGTACACAACAACATCTGTTTCACGGCGTATAAGGCCGATTGCTGTGCACAGTGGTAGAACCAAATGACCACCGTGCACAGGAATGTCAAGGAATGTTGCCGGTTTTGAGAAATATGTGTTATTGGAATATTGCAGATAATGAGTATCTTTGAAAGATTTTAGATGTCTCGACTCACTGCGTTCGCTCGACATGACAGGAGTGCGTTAATATGCCGTGGTGTAAAGAGATTGATATTACAAGCAAAACACTAAACAATATATTATGAAACAGAGAATTGCTGAAAAATTCCAGACCCTTTTCCAGACAGAGGGCGATTTCTATGCGTCAGCAGGACGTATCAACCTTATCGGTGAGCACACTGACTACAATGGAGGCTTCGTGTTCCCTGGCGCTATCGACAAGGGAATGATTGCAGAAATCAAGTTGAACGGCACACAGACTGTTAAGGCATTTGCTCTTGATCTCGATGAGTATTGCGAGTTCGGTCTTAACGAGGAGGATGCTCCTTCACAGAGTTGGGCACGCTACATCTTCGGTGTATGCCGCGAGATTCAGAAGAGGGGCGGAGTTATCGCAGGTTTTAACACTGTGTTTGCAGGAGATGTTCCTCTTGGAGCAGGTATGTCTTCATCTGCTGCTCTTGAAAGCACATTTGCGTATGCCCTTAACGATCTTTTCAACCTCGGTATCGACAAGTTTGAACTTGCACGCATCGGTCAGAGCACAGAGCACAACTACTGTGGCGTGAAGTGCGGTATCATGGACCAGTTCGCTTCTGTATTCGGAAAGGCCGGCAACCTCATGCGTCTTGACTGCCGCTCTATGGAGTTCGCATACTTCCCGTTCGATCCTGAGCAGCATGGTTATAAACTCGTTCTCCTTAACTCATGTGTAAAGCATGAACTTGTAGGTTCACCTTACAATGACCGTCGTGCATCCTGCGAGCGCGTTGCCAAGGTTCTCGGACAGGAGTTCCTCCGTGGCGCCACAATGGATCAGTTGGAGGCTATCAAGGACCAGATTTCTGAGGAAGACTACCTCCGCGCACGTTATGTGATCGGTGAGGAGAAGAGGGTGCTTGATGTTTGTGATGCTCTTGAAAAGGGCGACTATGAGACAGTCGGAGCGCGCATGTATGAGACTCACTGGGGAATGTCTAAGGACTATGAAGTTTCATGCGAAGAACTTGATTTCCTTGCAACAGTGGCTCAGGAGTGCGGCGTGACAGGTTCACGTATCATGGGTGGCGGTTTCGGTGGCTGCACCATCAATCTCGTGAAGGCTGAACTTTATGATGCGTTCATCGCAAAGGCAAAGGCTGCTTTCGCAGAGAAATATGGTCATGAGCCGATCGAGATTCCGGTGGTGATCAGCGACGGAGCACGTAAACTTGCATAGTCGTGGTGTAATGTAATTGCTTGAATAGCAATAATTTATATAAATCAAGGCGGGTAAATTTTACCCGCCTTGATTATTGTAATATACAGATACTCAGTTGTTTACGCTCCACCCTGAACGGTCCCGTTCCTGAACTCTTGCCCTACGATGTCGTGGATGCTGGCTATAATTGACGCCATCGCCCTACGCCATCACAGAGGCGAGCCAGTCGGCGTCGATGCGGGCGAAACCCTCTGCGGGACGGATCTGCGGGTTGCGTTCAAGTATGCCGGCGCAGTCCTGGTAGATGTTCATGCCTATGTTCACTCCCTGCATCTGACCGCCGAGACCGTACATGAAGGTCAGAACACGCGAGTCATCTTCTCCCTCGCTCTTATAGAAATGAAAGACAGAAGCCATGAATTCGTCTTTCTGCTCTGCACCGATGGCGGTCTGCACCATTTCAAGTCTGGTGACGTATTTGCACATTTCGAGGACCACATCGTCAAGTCCGGCATCTGCAATCAGCACCTTTTCCATGAGTGAGCCCATATCGTTCACACGGCGCAGGGTGTAGCCCCCCATAGCCTTGGTGTGCATTGTGATGGCCTGCATCTGGGATTCCGAGACTTCTCCGGAAGGAATGAGCCAGACCATCAGTTTTGCAGCAGGGTCATGATAAAGTGTCTCATATCTGGCGAGATTGACCTGACCGCAATGGGGGCATTCCCAAAGGAAGAGGGAACCGTCACGGACCTTGTCCTTGAGTTCCGGATTTTCTGAGATGTTGATGCTGCGATAGACGGTTACAGTGTGCTGCTGACCGCATTTGCTGCATGGGGCTGTTGCTTGATTGATTATCGACATGGTTTATTGTATTAGATTCTTCACTTCGTTCAGAATGACAGTTGGTGTTTGCCTTAGAATGACAGTTGGTGTTTGGTTCAGAATGACAGTTGGTGTTAAAACGATACGTTAAATACTGGTCCGACAAACCATTTTTTCATTGATATTCCCTGATTTTCGAGCGTTTTCCATGCGGAGCCTCCGTTCCATGAGAACGTGACACCCACAGAGCATGGCCATTCAAGGGTTATGATTGCGTGCAGGTCTGCTGTGAGATCGAGTCCTGCCGACCAGAGCCCGGACCGCCCTATGAAGGTGTAATCGAAATGAGGATAGGCCACCAGCCTCTTTATCGCCAGCCAGTTACCGCCGAGGGTGACGTCGCCTATATATATAGGAATGGCATAATCGGCTGTAACCTTCACAAGATGGCTGTTGTAGAGGGAAACGAAACTGCCCAAGGTCGCATTGTTGCTCAGTCCGCGCGGAAGAATACTTACAATCTGCTGACTGAAAGGAGACTGTCCGCGAAGTTTTGTCTGCCACATTGCCGACAGACGCAGACCCTGTGTCCTGATTACTCCCGGCAGATATCCATAACCATAGACATATCCCATAGGCGAGAACACCTTGTAACTCTCGATGCTGCCCATGGCCCCGAGTTCCGCTCCGACACCCCAGCGAGGATAGACCTGCGAGTTGGCGATAGGAAGCATTGTATATGCGCGCAATGAGCCGCTCAGCGACTGTCTGATGGCTTTTTTCCCAACCTTATATCCGGCAAAGGCGGTATGGTTAAGTTCTCCTTCCCTTTCCATCAGCACAGATCCCGTGTCGAACCTGTCATTTGAAATGGTATATGAAACCTTTGGTATAAGTCCGGAATTAAGGCCCCCGCGAGAGAAATTGAAGGGAATATACATGGACACGTTTCCGGACATATATGGGCAGGACAGTTCGCGCGAATCGACCATGAACACCTGTCCGCTGGCGGCATCGGTATAATTGGTATATTGCCTTGCGCCCCTGTCATTTATGTCAAACGAGAACTTGAATATAGGATAAAGTCCCGAATATGTGAACTTGAAATGTCCCGAATGTCTCCATTTTGCAGTATTATACGGGTCTTTATGCGCAGAGTATCCTGCTTCTCCGACAGCGGTTGCCAGATGGTTCTGGAACACGCCCGAAACTCCAAGCGAAAGCGTCTGCCAGAGCGGGTCGAAGGACAGGTCGTTCATGATGTTATCCACACTTATATATGCCGGGAACCATGTGTGAAGGTTGAACATATGCGGAATCTTGCGGTAGCGCTTAGGCTCGGCAATCTTCACATCCTCGTCCTTGACGGTTACGGCGGCCTTGAATCCCTGCTTCTGTGCTGCTGCAAGTTCCTGCTCCCTCATTCGCTCTGCAATGGGGTATTTGTACAGGCTGTCGAACCGCACCCTCCGACTGAAAAGCGAATCGGCATCGGTGCGGAAAATCTGTTTTCCCATAAGAGTCGGGGCAGAATAGTACAGGGTCTTGCCGTCGCCGCTGTATTGGAAATCGGACGCACCGTAGCGTGTGGAGGTCTTTTGGGTCAGGACGCCGCCCGAAGGACTGAAATGATAGAGTTCATTGTTGCCGGTGCGGTCGCAGGTGAATATAAGTTCGTCCGCATAGGCGGAGAAATCCTTTATCATCACAGGCTGAGGCGCGAGAGCCACAGTCCAGGCCCCGTCTTCCGACACTTTATATATTCCATAACCGTTTTCGGAAATTGCAGTTGCATATATTCCTGATGATATCCACGCCGCCTCCACCAGTTGGAGCGAGTCCGGAGCGTCATGATATGCCTTACGCGTGTTCCCCGAAAGAACCTCAATAGAAGAATGTCCGTCGCTGTGGTATCTTACAGCCAGTGTCCGCCCGTCATTGAATACAGGATTATACAGCAGCCCCTCGCTTCTGACGCTTCTTTTGGGGCCTCCGCCAGTCCCGACAGACCTCAGTCTCGAACCGGTCTTCAAGGACCATCTTTCATCAGGGACATTTTCGCTCCAATATATACGTCCGGTGGCACTGTCCCATTTCGGGGCACTGGCAGTATGAGGATAGAAACACACAAAATGCTCTTTCCCGGTGCTGTCAATCCTTATCAGCGACGGAGAGTGCACATGTCCTTCCTTTATGGTATAGATATCATCACCCACAATAAGAAGGTCTGTATATTCCGTAAACCTCCGGGGCTCAGGCAACACCCTTTCGGTAGGAATATAGGGAGCCCTCCTGTCAGCCTCTGCCGCCCATTTCCCGTACATGGTGTCACATATTTCCGCCCATGCCTCATTCCAATTCTTTCCCGAAATCTTCCTTCCGACATTGTAGAGACAGCCTAATTTTCCCGGATGGGACGCGACCATATGCAAGGCGTCGCTTACCATGTAAGGAGAATCATACAGATAGCGGTATCCTCCTATTGTCATATATCCGAGGGCATAATATGTCGGGGAATATCTCTTTTGGGAAACAAACCTCCATTGGAACCATTTCCGGAAATCCCCCTGATCGGATGCGACCCAGAAATAATTGAGGAAATCAGCCGTTCTGCCGCGTCCTGAGGGGGTCAGCGCCGTCTCCACCACCACAGCATCTCCTTCGGTCTTTGCCGTCCCGGGATATAGCAGGAATGCAAGAATGTTCCAGCCCTGTCCCAGGAACCATTTTCCGGGCTTGTGCTTTTCTGTCAGTCCGAACTGCATTTGGGTCACGTGTCTTGATTCGTGGACGGAGAGCATGGTGCTCCACGGGAGAGGTTCTGGATTATATGCAGATGGGATGGTGAACAGGTCCATCCGCTTTGGGGCCCATGCGACAGAGCCGTTGGCATCGTTATGGGCATGGATCACCACCGGCATTATCTTGCCGTCACCCTCACCTGTCGTATAACCGGAGGTGCGTGAAACGGGAATCTTGTATTTTTCGAGTTTGCGGGCATATGTTTTTGCCAAAGAATCGGCGCCGACCGGATATATCACCCGATAACTCTCCGTGTCTATATAATTCCATTTCAATCTTCCCGGATCGTCGCCCGTCACATAGAACTGTGCAGAGGCAACGAGGGGGACGAAAAGCAATATAATGACGAGTTTAATGAATCTCATTGTTAAATTTTAGTTATACTTGTAAACAAGTGGGCACAAATCTAATATTTTTTTATATTTTTGCCGTAATTCGCTGAAAAATTCAGTAAAAACGATAACTCTATTATATGGAAACACTTCTTAATGTGCTGTCGGTTCTCGGAGGACTTGCGATGTTCCTCTACGGTATGGCACTTATGAGCGAAGGTCTTCAGAAATCAGCAGGAGACCGCCTCAGGGCTTTCATGGCCAAAATGACTTCCAATGCCCCCAAGCAGATATTTACCGGTACAGTGGTGACCTGCCTCGTGCAGTCTTCGTCGGCGACGACCATCATGGTGGTGAGTTTCGTGAATGCCGGTCTGCTCACCCTCGGAAACGCCATCGGTGTCATCATGGGTGCTAATATAGGAACTACGCTTACAGCATGGATCACATCCCTGGGCTTCTCTGTGAATATCGCGCTCTTCGCCGTGCCTATGATGGCCTTCGGATACCTGATGCACTGCTCAAAGAAATCGTCTTTGAAGAATATAGGACAGTTCCTCATGGGATTCGCTGTGATGTACGTGGGTCTTACCTTCATGAAGGATTGTGCAAATGCAGTGCTTGGCGAGTACCAGGCCGGCATGATGGGCTTCTTCGGCAGCATCAACGGCTTCGGTTTCGGCTCGATACTCCTGTTCCTCATAGCAGGCGCCGTCCTGACCATCGTCTTGCAGGCATCAAGTGCAACAATGGCCATCACAATGCTTCTTGCGGCTTCCGGCCTTATCGATTTCAAACTGGCCGTGGCGATGGTGCTTGGTGAGAACATCGGTACTACCATTACAGCAAACATCGCCGCGTCGGTTGCCAACACCTCTGCCAAGAGGGCGGCGCGCGCACATACGATCTTCAACCTTGTCGGAGTAGTCTGGGTTCTTGCCATATTCCCATTTATTGTAAAACTTATCTGTCTGATAATGGAGAATATAGGATTCCAGGATCCGATGTTTGCAAGTGCTCAACTCGCCGGCATAGCGGAGGGCAGGGTTTCAGGCACAGCGGAGGATGTGGAACTTTACAAGAACTCGCTCCTGTATGGTATCGCGATGCTGCATACCCTCTTCAATGTGACCAACACCATGCTTCTCATCTGGTTTGTTCCGCTTATCGAGAAGGCAGTCGTATGGCTTGTCAAGGAGCCTAAGGGAGAAACAGAAGTATTCAGACTCAAGTATATCTCCGGAGGTCCTCTTTCAACAGCAGAACTTTCCATTGCTGAGGCACAGCAGGAGATTCTTCATTTTGCTGAAATATGCCGCAACGGTTTCGGATATATAAGAGAGGCTGTTAACGAGCAGAATCCTGATAAGTTCGATGCATTGAACGAAAAACTCATCAAATATGAGGAGATTACAGACAGGATTGAGTTCGAGATTGCGACTTATCTGAACGAGGTGTCGAAGAACGAGATCAGTGAAGAGGCGGCAGATGAAATCAAGGCGATGTACAAGATCATCGGAGAGATGGAGTCCCTTGGTGACTCTGGCGAGGCGATAGGACGTATTCTCAAGAGAAAGAATGCTCACAACAAGGTGTTTGACAAGAGTATCCTTGACAGGCTTAACAAGATGATGGATCTTGTGCAGAAGAGTTACGATGTAATGATCGAGAACCTCAAGAACAAGAAGGAGCTTACAGATATCTCCAATGCAGAGAATTGCGAATACAACATCAATGAGTGCCGCAACCATCTGCGCGAAGAGCATATTGTCAATATCGAAAGCAACAGTTACAACTACCTGACAGGGGTATATTACATGGACGTACTCTCGGAACTTGAGAAGATCGGCGACTTCATGATCAATATATCTCAGGCAGCAAGACAGAAAAATGCTTAGGGAATTATTATTATCTTTCTCCCTTCTGGCGATAGTCGGATGCGGGAGCAATGCAGGAAAGGCAGAGCAGTTTGCGGCTCTGCCTTTTCCCGATGTCCAGCCGCCTGCAATGTTGCAGAATCCGCAGGATATAGCGGAATATATGGCTCTGCATTGGTGGGACGGCATTACGGAACCATCCAGGACATATCCCTGTGACACTGCTTTGGTAAGTGGTGTGAGGCTGGGCGATGTGGAGCAGAAGATGGCCAACTGGACCAACGTTCTCGGAATGGTCGATATGTCCGTTGTGAGCAGATCTATGGGTCGTCTGTATGACAGGGCCGCCGCCTGTGAGAAAAAGGACACCTCGTCCAATGTGTTCGAGACCCTCAATGACCTGGTGGTCAAATATCTGTATGACCCCAATTCCCCGCTGCGCAACGAGGATTTCTATGCCTTTTATGCGGCGCGTCTGGCCGGGTCGGATCTTGTGGAGCCGCTGATGAAGGAAAAATATGCCCGCGAAGTCCGCCTGGCTGCCCTCAATCGTGTAGGGACAAAGGCAGCCGACTTCAGATTTGCAGACAAGAACGGCCGCATGCGCACCCTCCATGGCATCAAGGCGGACCTGACCCTGCTCTTTTTCAGCAATCCCGGCTGCACGGCCTGCAAGGAAATCATCGATGTTCTGAATAATGACCCGGTCATTTCCGGACTTATTGCAGACGGCACCATGGCAGTGCTCAACATATATATAGACGAGGATCTGGAAGCATGGCGCTCCTATATGCCTATATACCCCGAAAAATGGTACAACGGCTTCGATCCGGACCTTGTGATCCGTGGCGAGACACTGTATAATGTCCGTGCCATCCCGTCGCTGTACCTTCTTGACCGCGACAAGAAGGTCATCATGAAGGACGCCCCGGAAGGACGCCTGTTCGAGTGGCTATCTTCTTTCGGTGAAAGGTAACACCCCGTTGTTCACTAATCCCATGAATCACAGCGATTTACGCTTTATGCCTGCGTACTTTGGGGAGCAGGCAAAAAAGGGAAGTTGTTGAAAGTAAATATGTTATGCACCACAAATGAAGAGCAGGATAGTAGTTTTGTTGATGATGGCCGGTCTTTTCTGTAGCTGCATAAAGGAGAAGCAGACCGGTGCCGACCTTGTCGTAGGTGATGTTGTTCCGGATTTTACTGTCGTGATGAGTGACGGGTCAGAGGTGACCGGAGCGCAGTTGCGTGAAGGCGTAAGCTGCATAGTGTTTTTTACGACAGCATGTCCTGACTGCCGGCAGGTGCTGCCTCACTTGCAGCGTCTCCGTGATGAGTATCATTCACAAGGTGTCAGGTTTGCCTTTATAAGCCGCGAGGAGGGAGCGGAGTCCATTCAGCAGTATTGGATGGAGAATGGCTATACTATGCCTTTTTCTGCGCAGACTGACAGATACATCTATGAACTTTTTGCTGCGAGTCGCGTGCCTCGCATATATATCTGCCGCGACGGACTCATAAAATCCATCTTTACAGATTCCCCTACGCCCTCTTACGAAGAGCTGGCTGCCGCGATTGATATCTGCATTCTATAACCTACCTCCGTCAGGTCGTGATTTGGGTACCGTCACGCAACTTTTTGCCCGAAATCCTGCGCGATGGTCGTGCTTTCGCCTGTTCTGGTCGTGTTTTGGGCACCGTCACGCACTAAATCGCGCAAAACTCTGCGTGATGGTCTGTTTTCGCTTTCCGTCTATGCTTCGTAGGGTGGAATTTCGTTCCTCTATCCTGAGGGGGTCGATCTTCTTTGGCGCAAAGTCAATGACCTTGAATGTGATGAAAGCATATATGAATGGTATGCAAATGGAAAATATTTTGGCATAGAGTGTTCTTTTGGTGAGGGGGAATGTTGTACTAAAGTCACATATTTTGTATCTTTGCTGCGTTTTTCGCTAATCTCCCCATGAGGCGTTTCATTATATTGTGTTTACCCCTTGTTCTCGGATGTTGCATTACTGCCAATGCACAGCGTTTTGTCGTGAAAACCAATGCGTTATATTGGACTACGGCGACGCCTAATGTTGGCTTGGAGTGCTCTGTGGCACCGCGCTGGACCATTGAACTTGAGGGTGGATACAATCCATGGACCTTCGACAGGCAAAAGAACATAAAGGCAAAGCACTTTCTGGTCTCTCCTGAGGCAAGGTACTGGTTCTGCGAGAGTTTCTTCGGGCATTTCATAGGCTTGAATGCGAATTACACCCAATTCAATGTTGGAGGCATTCCACTCTTCAAGGATATCCGGCGGGAAGGATGGGCTGTCGGGGCTGGACTGACTTACGGGTGTTCCTGGCCCATTTCCCGATGTTGGAATATAGAGGCCAATCTCGGGCTGGGAGTCTGGTACACCAGTCATGGCATATATGAGCAACGTAAATGCGGCCTGTTTAACGAATCAGTATCAAAAGTAGCATTCGGTCCCACTTCTCTGGGGCTGTCTTTCGTTTATATAATAAAATGAAAAGAGTTCTATCATTCATATATATCCTCTTTGGTGCAACAGGCCTTCTGAGCGCTCAGACGCAGATTTCTGATGAAAAGATGGAGGTTTGCGGCGATTCTGTCGTGGTGAGCTTCAAGGTGGATGCGTCCAGGAAAACTGCTCCAAGATACAGGGAGGTCATCACTCCTTATATCTTTAACGGGACAGACACGCTTTATCTGGATCCGGTGGAAGTTTACGGGAGAGCGCGCTACATGCACCAGAGGCAGGAGATGTTTCTTCTGGGAGACAAGGACTGGGAACTCGGACAGGGACAGATACTGGCCGGATCCGGACTTGAATACAGATGTGTGGCTCCGTTGAAGAGATGGATGACCTCGGCGGCGCTTGGCCTGAAGAGAAATCTGTCGGGATGTAATTGCGAGAAAGATCATTCGGACCAGACTCTTGGACAAGGGCCTCAGGAGCTTTTCAAGGCGCCTGCTGCAGTCCAGAGGCGTATTCCTGAATATGTTCTTGCCGACGTCTCCCGGGAGTGGGACTTCTGGCAGGATGAACTGGAGGTTATCTTCAAGGTGTCAAAGACTGAGATTGATTCCGCGGTGTACGCCAACGAGGTGACCTTCGGAAAAATCCTTTCCGCAGTTGATAGGATATTCTCTGATCCTCATTTGAGGCTGGAAAGGATAGAGGTTGCCGGATATGCCTCACCAGAGGGTCCGCCGACGTTCAATAACTGGCTTGGAGAGAACAGGGCCAAGGCGCTGATCAGTTATATCATCGAACATCGTCCTCAGTATGGTCTCACTCCCTCCCACTTCAATATCCGTAACGGCAAGGAGAACTGGGCAGGTCTTCGCAGGATGGTGGCAGAGTCCGATATGAAAAAGAAGGACGAGGTGCTGGCCATCATAGATACTCCTGATATTTCGGTCGAGCACCGCAAACTGAGGATAGAAAGGCTGGACAGGGGCTGGACCTGGAAATATATGCTCGACAACATTTATCCCCATCTGCGCTGTGCCAGATTTCTTGCGGTTTACTACGATGCCATAGACGATGGGGCTACGGACATCATCAACGTTGCCAACGGGATGATAAGAAAAGGACATTATGAGCAGGCATACAGGCATCTGCTTACGGTGAGCGACGATATGAGGGCATTCAATTCCATTGGAGTCGCCCTGATGATGCAGGGCAAGTTCGAGGAGGCTATGCCATGGCTGGAAAAAGCGCTTGCGGGTAACTGTCCGGATGCTCAGAAAAACATAGACGCGGTAAAGGCTGAATTGGAATATGAGGCCCTTCAGCGCAGGGAAATAGAAGAATATTTGAACAGAGACAATTAATACTAACAACTAAATTTTTTTTGAGTCATGAAAATTTCAAAATTCATGTGCGCGGCATTCGCTGCTGCGATGGTTCTTGCAGGATGTAGCAAGGAGGAGACTCCAGAGGAAGTTTCCAAGAATTACAGGAGCGTTGATGTTGTCATCAGTAATGTGAAGATGGCTACCAAAGTTGGTGGAACAGATGAAGCTCTGGACAACCAGAAGATCCAGCTTAACACACTTCAGTTCTTCTTTTCTGACGGAAACACTTTCTATCCGGCATATAACGAGAACCGCGAGCCGGCTGACGCCTACTTTGACGCGACAGAGATTGCTGCTCTTGGCGAAGACCTTAAGTTTTCTTTCCACTTCCTTCCTTCTTCTGTAAAGGAGGTTGTTGTGGTAGGAAACCTTTCTGAGATCACGACCAACCAGAAGACAGGTCTTGACAGGACTCTTGAGATTGCTAACAACCAGGACGTTACCAACTTCCCGCTTTATGCTGAAGGTGTGCTCGTTCAGGTGGGAGAGAACATTCACCAGAAGGATGACAATGACCACCTTTCAAATGTTTACAAGGTTGACCTCAACGTAGTGCCAAGAGTGGCTCGTTTCGAAATCAAGAAGATCGGCTGCAACTTCAATGGCGTTACAGACCAGAAGATCGTAGTCAATTCAATGGCTTTCACCGACTTCTATGACAAGGCAGATTTCAGGTCAGGAATTGTTGATATAAACTCTTTCCGTGCTGTCAACCTCGTTCAGAAGGATATCTTTGACTATTTCAACTTCTCTATGAACACCTCAAAGTGGAACAATGACTACTTTGACGGAGCTGATCTCAAGCACCCTGTCGTAGAACTTACCCCGGAAAACAACGAGGTACCCGTGAACATCGCTTACAACTTCTTCCCTGCCTCTGCTCCTGTTCATCTTCTTGACATCACTCAGCAGACAGGCTCAGGAGACTCTGCAACAAGCGACCCTGCATACATCTTCACCAACACTTACAAGATGAACTCAGGTGTTGAGATTACTAATTTTGAGCCAGGTAAGATCTACAGAATGAACTTCGTGTTCGGCATCGACAAGCTTACTCAGCAGGAGAAGTGCGTTGACATCAACGTTCAGGTTGCTTCTTGGGATGTTATCGAGGTAACTCCAGGATTCTAAATCTCAATAGATTTTCATGAAGCTCAAAAGCATAGCTATGATTCTTGTTGCGGTTGCGGGAGTGCTTGCCTCCTCCTGCATCCGCGAGGATTATAGTGACTGCTTCAACAGGTATGTTGTGAATCTGAGCTACATGGGAGACGGCACCGACGAGATCTTCCCTCAGAAGATCAGGAAGGTGCAGATGTATATTTTTGACAGCGAAAACAGGTGTATCCATCAGGCGCCACTTACCGACGAGGAGGTTCGTCTTCAGCGCACGATGCTTCCTGCTCTGGAACAGGGCGATTACAGGCTTGTGTTTCTGGGCAACATGAACTCGACCGATGTTACAGGGCTCCAGAGCGGCGATTTTTCCGAAATCCTGTTTGGAGATCAGGCATATTGGGACGGTGGAACGGTTTCGGGAAACGACTCTCTCTATCTGGCTGGTCTGGATTACACGATCGAGCCTTTTTCAAGTGAAAGGAAGATAACGACAAAAACCGCAGCCTTTGCTTCTTCCCATTACGACGTGATCGTTGAGGTGATTGGGGTGCCGAAGAGTGCGATGACTTCTGCGCCGATGATTGTGCTGACCGGAGTGAGCCCGTATGCGGATTTCAACAACGTGGCTGCAACGAATCATCAGACCGATTATGTTCTCGATCCTGTCCATGACGGAAACAACAAGGCGACTGCCTCCTGCAATATCCTAAGGCATCTTGATCACGAAAATGTGTATCTGAAGGTGCTGGATGCGGCTGGTGGAGTGATGGCTTCTGTAAATTTCGCTGAATTCATTCAAAAGCATGCGGATCAGATCGACTGTTCGAAGAATGAGGTCGTGATCCCGATCAAGGTGGAGTTCAACGCTTCGCAGACCGACGTGAAGGTTACTCTTCCTGACTGGTGGGTGTTGGATGTTCATCCCGGATGGAACTGATGATGAGAAAAGTCCTTCATATAGCATATAGTCTGGCAGTGCTGCTTGCGGCATCTGCTGCTCTTGTCTGCTGTTCGGACCTTGGGGATACTCCTCAGCCGCAGCAGAGGGTCAATGCCGTGCTGATGAGGATTATGCCGGAGGCAGAACAGCCCAAGGTCAAGGCTGACGCCAATGTGACTGACGGAGAAAAGGTTATAAATTCATTGAGGATATATGCCTTCTCTCACGGCCAGAGGGTGGGTTATCATTATCAGACCTCTCCTGTCAACCGTGATTTCCTTATGGATATCGGTATGCTCGGAGCTGATGCCCAGACAGGCAAGCAGACAGTGAAGTTCTATATCATAGCCAACGAGGAATCACTTGTGACAGAGGGAGATATGCCTCAGCTGGACAAATATACTACAGAAAGCCAGCTGAATCAATACAGGTTCATCGCCCTGCATCAGGATAAGGGACTTCCTATGTTTTATGCTGATACCATCATGCTTAATACCAGGTATCATATGCCGATGGGCTCGATAGATACCGACAGGATCGATATCACAGGACACGAGGATCATGTTCTGCTTGCAAGAAAACTCTCTTTCCAGCTTAAACGTCCGTTCGGAAAGCTTACCTTCTCTGCCGCCAGGATGTCGAGTTCGACACCCGACGTACATATCAGAAGTGTCAGAATGCTGGCCCAGGGTACGAGGTATTACAATTATCTGATGCCGCAGGGGGACGATGTGCTGAAATCTCTGCAGCCGGGAATAAACGACAATCTGCTTCTGGACGAGGATATGGGTTTCGTTGTCTCCCAGACAAGAGATGAGGGCTATCAGCAGATATCCGAGTCATATTGTTTCGAGGTGCCATACGGCTCTGCAGGTCCCCAGGACTGGAATGTGCCTAATTCGGACAATTCTGTGGTGCTCTGTGTTGAATTTTCTGTCGGAGAAGGAGAGGAACTCAGAGTGGCGTATATCTATCTTCCTCCGGTTTATAGGAACGAGTGGATCCAGATCAACTGCACCGTCAGCGGTGAGGGGCAGATCAAGGTAAATTATCATGTCCGGGACTGGGACTATGAGATGACAGACGAGGATGGTGACGGTCAGGAGGATTATATCATATTTGATTATCCGACCCATTCATATCTTCTGCCGGCATTGCCTTCTGTTGACGACCCGAACCCGAATCCGGACGGGGAGGTCAAAGTGCTTCCTCAGATGAGCGTATCCAAGCCGTTTGTGTGCTATTTCCAGATGCGCTATCCGGCAGGACAGTTGTGGCGGCCGACGATTTTTGCCGGAGATGCTCCTTCGTCCGATTTCAGGATAGAGGTTTATATGAATGACACTGCCACTCCAGCAGTCAGTCAGGACGGAAGTTTCGGTATAAACGAAGGCAATGACCAGTATTTCAGGATAGAGGTTCATCCGCTGAATGCTCAGAATGTCGGGTCCAAGGTCTATCTTGGAGTGACTGCTGAAATCCAGGGTTTCGGCCATTCGGAATACCTTCTGATAAATGGAGTGCAGTCGGAACTGTTCTGGCCTGCGGAAGGGGGAACGGATCCTAATGCGTTGATAATAACACAGGTAGAATAAATTGAGAAGAACAATTAACATATTCCTTTGCGTGGCGTTGGTGCTGCTGTCCTCTTGCTGTGAGAGGATGGAGGAACCGTTTGTGCCATGCGCGGACAGGGGTATAGTCATCGACTTCTCTTGCGGACGGACAAAGGCTCTGGCCGCAGATACAGAATATGAGTCCAGAGTTGACCATCTGGATATATTCGTGTTCCGCGAGGACAACTCGCTTTGCTATCATGAAAGGACGTCTGTGTCTGTCTCGGAAGGCACTCATACGCTTTCGGTAGGCACGAAGTATTTTGCAGAAAAAGACGCTGCAGGCAATGTTGTCGGCCATCCGAAATACAAGGTCTATCTGCTTGCCAATGCGGAGTTTGACGCGAGCGCAGTAAACAATGTTGCCACCCTTGGAAACATGATACAGGAGACACCGAATCTTCATCTGTCCGGCCTGAATCTGTCGGTGGCTCCCGAGACCTTCCTTATGGACGCGCTTGCGAGTGTTGGAGCAGAGTCCCTTGTGGCGCTCAGCAGCGCCGATCCGGACAAGGATATAGTGCTTGAGGCCGAACTGGTACGGGCGGCAGCAAAGGTTGTCATAAGCATAAAGGAAGGTGACAGGATTGAATTTACTGAAGGAGCGGACCTGGACACTCCCGGACTTTTTGATGATACAGAACACGGACTTTACTATGTCCGCAATCTTCCTTTCAAGACATATATTCTTCCGGGCTATTATAAGCCGGAAGAAACAGAAACTGACCGTCTGAGGACAACAACCAAGACAAATAACGCCCATTTCTCATGGTCTCCTGCCTCTTTTTCTACCGATATTACCAGCCTTAAAGGTCCTGATACTCAGGCGGATGTGGTAACCATAACGACTTATGTATATGAGCATAGCTGGGAAGGAAAGGGACTTTTCGAGTTTGAGCCATGCGCTGTGGTCAATCTGCCGCTGATCTCGCTATCTCAGGATGGAGACAAGGTAAGTTATAAGGCTCATCCGAACAGCTGGTACAAAATCCCGCTGACAAAAGGAGAAAAATTTACCCGAAACAGTCTCTATAAGGTCAATGTGGAAGTAAATTACGCAGGTGCAACCACCGTAATGGAGCCTGTGGTGGTTCCGGATATAAAATATGAGGTCCTTAATTACTCTGACGGCAATCTGGGCTGGAATATGGAAGAAATTGACATCAGTCAGACAGATAGGCCTAAATACTTGACGCTGAGCACAAAAGAAACATCTATGCACAACTCGTCTGTGAATGAGATGGTGGGTTTCACTTCCTCTGCCGATGTGTCCGTGTCTGTGAGTTCCGTGTATTATTATGACAAGTTCGGAGTAAAGATAAGCATTGTCTCAGACGATATCAAAGTTACCGCACCGACGGGGCTCTCCGGAAACATACGGGTTGAAAGTCCGTTTCCGACAAATAATGCTCCGAGATATATAGAAGTGAAGGTGTCCAACGGAGAGTCTGAGGATCAGTATTTTACTGTGATTCAATATCCTCTCGAATATATCACCAACATCCAGGGATTTTATTCATACCGCGAGGACTTCGGGAACACCACGTATGAGACTTATGACAACAATAGATATGTGGCGGTGGGCGGCTGGAATCAGTCCTCGCTTTCGTGGAGGACTTATGCTCAGTCAGGAGGAAGCAATTCCACATATCTGTTCTCCTCAAAAGTTGCCAAACAGAATAATGACGGTACCTCGAGTATATATTACTACAGATGGGTGCAGTCCGGCTGGTTGTGGAATCAGACAATAACGTTAAATGATAATACTCAGGTCGGAGGTCTGGACAACGGTCGAATGTATCACATCAAACTTGCTTCCTCTTCAAGTTCCTATTCCGTGGGCATTCCGAAGATGGACAGCAGGGGATGGACGGACTCGGGAGAAGATAACAGAATGCTTGTGAGCCCGTCGTTCATGATTGCCTCCCAGTTGGGAGCGACATACTCGCCGACATCTATGGAGCAGGCGGCAAGCCACTGTGCCAACTATGTGGAGACCTACAAGGATAACTCCGGCACTGTAGTCCATCTCAAGGATTGGCGACTGCCTACCGAGGCGGAAATAAATATCATCATCCGTTTCCAGTATGCGGAAAATGCCGCTATGGATGAGGTCTTGGCCGGACAGAAATACTGGAGCGCGACAGGAGAGGTGGCGAATCCTCAGTCGTCATCCTCTAATGGAACTCAGAGCGCTGTGCGCTGTATTAGAAATGCATTCAAATGAGAAAGATACTGACATATATGTTTGCAGTTCTTCTTCTGGCGGTATCTTGTCAGAGGGAGGATCTGGCAGTGCCTTCGGACGGAGATGCTTTTGAACTGGCCTTCCGGGTGCAGATTTCCGATATGGCAGAAGTGGCGACAAAAGCAGTGGATCCTGACGGCGGCGGCATTCAGCATATTATTCTTTATTGTTTTGACGAATATGGCCTGTTCATAACGACGACCACCTTGTCAGGCAACTCACACACTCCGGATGGTTCCAATCCATCCCTGTCCGGTACGTTCAAGGCTACTGTTCCTGACCACACAAAGACGGTTCATATAGTTGGAAATCAACTTCTTATGGACTTTGACGAAAGTGCATTCAGAAACAAGTCCGAGTATGAGGTGATGTCTGGTCTGGAAGCCTCGGCGGGACGAATGATCTATTGGGCGAGGATGACGGTGGACGAACTGAAGGCCTTGCAGCAGAGCGGCGAGCCGGTATGGCTTCTTCGCAATCAGGCGAAGGTAACAGTGACAGTAAAGGAGGGTATCCCGTTTGAAATGGAGGGGTTTGTAGTCACAAATACGAGTGCCTTCGGAACGGTCGCTCCTTATAATAATTCGTCGGGAGAGTTTGTCGCTCCGACTTCCGCTGACCCATTTGTGACCATTCCGGAGAACGACGTCAAACTCGGTGATTTCCAGGATGTTCGTGGAAATCTCGAGGAATATGTGTTTGAAACAAGGAACACCATCGAGGACCCTGTCAATGTCATAATGAAGGGCTCTTACGCCGGCGGTCCTTCGCTGTACTACCGTGTGGTGCTCATGGACTCAGAGGGCGATCAGCTTATGCTTTTGAGGAACCATCACTACAAGGTGGTCATTTCCGACAAACTTTCATACGGTCAACCTACTTTCGGGCAGGCCATGACTGCGGCTGCGACCAACAATGTGTGGATTACCGTTGAGGACCATGTGACCCAGATCCATGGTCTGGACCATATCCTTTCTGTTGACAAGGCGGCGGTTGTGGTCGATGAAAGCGAGTTCATTTCCCCTAACCTCTATTCGGTGTATTATACTTTGGAGAGGGTTGACGGGCAGGCACTTACTGCCGGGGAGAAACCTCAGGTGACATGGATGGACGGCAATAATGTGGCTTACAATGGCTTCATTCACGATTTCGATCCTTCGACAGGGCGCGGAACATTGACGCTGACCCTCCATTCTATGGGCAATTTTTCAAAGCGCGAGGGAACTCTTCTCATCAAGACAGGGCGTTTGTACAGGAAGATAAAGGTCACGACCATCAAGAAGCAGTCCTTTACACCTGCATGGGCTTCGACACAGGTCTATGGTCACGAAACAGGAGAGCATCTTACCCTTATGTTCACTATTCCTGAGGATTGTCCGCAGGAACTCTTCCCGCTGGAGGTGTTGATATCCACGAATATACTTGATGTGCGTCACGAAGCGGGCCAGGAGCTGCCGCTCAGGCTGGAGATGGATGCCGGCGACAATTTCTACGGACAGCCGAATGACTGGGGATATAAATATGTATATACTGTCACGGCTCCTGGAAAGCAGAGGCTTTACCTTGAGAATATTCTGGCCCAGACGGGAGGGCAGTCCCTGATAAGGATGGAGGCAGAGCATTTCGATATGCTCGAAAAATATTTTACATTTGCCTCGGAGGCAGTGAACAGGTCTATCATTGTACATGGTCTTCAGTCCTATTCTGCTACTCTTCCTGCCGATGACCCTATCTATTATTATCTTGTTCCTCAGAAGATCAACGCCCACGTGGAGTTCCGCACTCATGTCGGCGAACTCTATGATGCAGCCACAGGAGATACTGATGGGACCATCGTCAGCGGAGGTGAGACAAAATATGTGAACTACACTCCTATAGGAGACTCTGACGAGTTCCTTTTCTATTCGCGCTATCTTTCCCATGCTACGACTCCGCACGAGTGTGACTTTTCTTTTTATCCGATTGACCAGGCGAACTGGGGATCAGGCGGTCGTGTCCATGGCTTCGTCAAGCAGGGAGAGTATTTCGAAGAAAACTATGGAATGACCTTCCACATGCATACCAATTCGTCCCGCAGCGAAGAGGTTATCCGCATTTCATCCAACCCTGACGGTCAGCCTTCCGTGACCGGATCTGGAACATGCTCCGGTCAGCAGTATCGTTCGATCATTTTCGAACTGGGTAATTATCATCCGTTCGCCTTTGCCGCCCAGATAGATTATGATGCAAGCGGTCCTGCCGGTACTGTGGGCACGGGTGAGGCTCCCGAGCAGACAGACGAACTGACTTGGTCTTATGTTCCCGGCAAGCAGGTATATATATCATTTGATGTAACTAGCTTCCAGGGAGTTGACGGCAAGAGTGTGGACCCGTTCGGTACTGCGTTCGATATCTATATAGACGCGCCAATGCTCAGGTTGGGGGCCTTGCCGGCAAACCTGGCCGGGAAGATCAGGGAGCACTCGTCCATAAAGGGCCGATTTGTATATTCTGTGGATGCAGACAGGCAGGTGGAACGCGCTTATGGAGAATCAACGGCCTTGGTCTCGGATCAGGCAGGAGCGGACCAGAGCGGAGAAAGAAAGCGTATTCCTTTTATAGTCAATGATATAGTGAGTGCCGGAGAGATAACTCTCAGTTCTCAGGAAGAGAATGTAGTATTCCATCATAAGACATTCAGGATCCAGAACGAGTCCATAAGAGGAAGGCTCAAGTACAGGAACGGATCCCTGTCTGATGTTCCTGCGGAGGCTTTCGTTGTGCTGGAAAGAATGAAGACCTTCAATCGTATCGGCACAGTGACAGTTTCTCAGGTCGCCGACGGACAGAATATGGACATCCGCCTTCGTAGTGAATACTCATACAACTGGTTCAATGACCCTGTGAAGATCCAGTATGCAAGGACAACGTCGGGCGAAACCGTCGTCTATGAGAAGGTCTTTGACTCTCTTGACGCCCTCTATGAGGCTTCTTTATCCGGAGATATTGTTCTGGAATAAAATTTCTTATCTTATGATGAACTCGTGGAACGCCGCGCCATCCCGCCCCTCTATCTTCTTGACCGCGACAAGACTGTCATCATGAAGGACGCCCCGGAGGCGAGGGTGTTTGATTTTCTTCGCCGCAACATGGGTCACTGATACTGATGGCGTCAAATGAAAAGAGCTCGTAACACCTCATCGGCATTACGAGCACTTATATAGATTTTGCGTGTCATACCCTCGTAAGGGTTACATTGCTTCAATTTCCTGAACTGTCAGACCTGTTGCCTGAGAAATGATTGCTATATCCACACCGAGTTCCTTGAACTTGGCCGCAGTGGCATAGCGTTCTTTCTTCATACCTTCTGCCAGCCCGGCAGCATGACCACGCTTTTCGGCTATCTCCGCAGCAGTATTGATTATGTTGAGGTAATCGCCCATATCTTCCAATGATTTGTAGTATTGCTTTTTCTCTTCGGCTGTAAAGTTATCAATTTCTGCCAGTAAAAACAAACGCGTGAACCGCGGGTCAACACTTTCTTCATTTTCCTTCATAGCAGAAATTTAAATTGTTAATAATTCTCTCATCATACCAGTCGTTCGACCTGGTGTGATGTTCCGCTGCAAAGTTCCGGACACTTATCCGTGTCCCGAAAAAGAAAACGGATAAATTTAGAAATCGCTGTCTGAAACACCTCAGATAGCGATTTTCGGAAGTAATTTCGAAAAAAAACACTCTATTTTTTGCTGAAATTGCATATTTTAGATTCAGATCTCAGGCGGAAATTTACCGGTTGCGTCCGTAAAACAGAGCATAATGCGGACGGAACATACAGTTTTGATGTGCGCATCCGTAAAACAGGGCAAATTACGGATGGAGCATACAGTTTTGATGTGCGCGTCCGTAAAACAGGGCAAATTGCGGATGGAGATGTCAAGCAAGGCATACATCTGTTGGCAGCGAGCAAAATAAAACCGGCCCGCTGTTGCGGACCGGTGAGTTCACTAAATTTGCGTTACAAAAGTGCGATTTCATCCGTGGACAAGCCTGTCGCCTGTGAGATGATAGAGATATCAACTCCAAGTTCCTTTAACTTTGCGGCATTTGCATAGCGCTCTTTCTCCATACCCTTCTCTATGCCTTTCTCCATGCCCTTCTTCATGCCTTCTGCCAGCCCGGCAGCATGACCACGCTTTTCGGCTATCTCCGCAGCAGTATTGATTATGTTGAGGTAATCGCCCATATCTTCCAATGATTTGTAGTATTGCTTTTTCTCTTCGGCTGTAAAGTTATCAATTTCTGCCAGTAAAAACAAACGCGTGAACAGCGGATCAGAAAATTTCTTCGGAATCTCATCCATCTCATGCATGTGTTTGAGCAGATACATCCACTTGTCTGTCACCGTTTCCAACTCCCACAGGTGCTTGTTGAAGCGTCCCAGTTCGAGGAATACGAATCGCAGGGCATCTGTCATGACCTCGCAACGGGAGTCCTCGTACAGGCGGTAGGACGAGCGGAACTGCTCCAGCGGCCAATCCCCGCAGTGAGCGAAACTGAAATTCAGGATGGCTACCACAGTGACAGGTTTCAGGTTATAGTCCCAATCAAATCTTGGACCTGCCTCGCCCGCGGCCTTTCGTTTCAAGTATAGATCATGAGCTTCACGCCCCTGCTCATTGATTGGATAGGTCGTGTAATACAGTGCCCGTTCTCGGAAATACTTCTGATAGCCCTTCTGCATCTCGATTATGAACGACGAGCCGTCCTTGCATCTGCACGAGATGTCAAACACCACCTTCCTGTCCTCCTCGGTAAATCCGATGTGTTCGGTGGGAATAAAATCCACGTGCACAATCTCCACGTCTTCAAGCACTGTGTTCAGAAACGCAATCAGCACATCCTTGTTGGCCTCGGACCCGAACAGACGCTTGAACATAAAATCGCACAGCAACTCCGCATACTTCTGTTTTGTCTCCTGCAGATCAACACTTTTTTCTTTTTCCTTCATAGCAGAAATTTTAATTGTTAATAATTCTCTCATCACAGCCTGGACTTTGGTCTGATGTGATGTTCCGCTGCAAAGTTCCGTACACTTATCCGTGTCCCGAAAAAGAAAACGGATAAATTTAAAAATCGCTGTCTGAATAGTCTCAGACAGCGATTTTCGAAAGTAATTTCGAGGAAAAACACCACGTTTTTTGCTGAAATTGCATATTTAACATTTAGGCCCATGTTCAGGAGACAGTGCCATTTGGCACCGAAGAACGTATGTTTGAAAATGCAGCCCGGGCACACACGCAGTTATTCGCCAGTTTTTTTGCGTGTGTCTTCTGCCGGTTGGAGATGCCCCGTCATCTATGTGGGATTTTTCTCTTTTTTATGATTTTTGAATGTACAAAGTGATGTGAAATTAGCGACCTTTGCGTTTCAATGCTCCAAATGAGTGTTGTCCGTATTCGGAAACTTTTCTAACTTTGTCGTGTTAAGCAATTGACACATACATATTAGAAGTGTTTTCGCACGTCCTTGATTGAAAATGTGGAAGTTTTCAGAACAAAGGGATAGACGGACAACACTCATTCTTGGTATATTCCATTGTGAACGGGCGTTTTCTGCGCTCCGATGTCTCGCATATATACCGAGTGTGAGGCATCCCTCGTTTATTTTTGTTCGGGTCTTTCCACAACCTTCAATCAGATAAACGAAACAGCCTCACACTTTCTTTTTATCCACTAAATCATCTGCGGGGCTGGGGTGACTGCTTGTAAAAATGGATTGTGAACGTAAAGCGAACCGGTTTTTCAAATTGATTCTTCGTTGTCTGAACTTTGTGTTCTTGGGATGCGTATTGTTATCATTCGCTGCTATTCTCGTAATTATTATTGAGGCTTTATTCCGTGATGGATGGCATTTCTGGCCGGTTACGCAAGGTGTCAAGAATGCAATAATGTTTTGGCAGCCCTATGTCCCAATCATTAAATTGCTTGGGTACAGTGCGACTCTTTTACTGGCGGGTTATAACCTGTCAAAATATATGGATGTTATGACTATCGAAGCATTGAGGACTATCCGTGATAGATTTAATGATGAAAAGAAAAATAAGCTTCATGAGTGTATTCTTCATAAGAGTGATATTGAGCCAATAATCGTGGTGCCGGATAATAAGCAGGACGGAGTCAGAGGGGATGCTGACAAAGACGAATTTAACGATGTGGATAACC
Source organism: Bacteroidales bacterium (assembly GCA_015060455.1). GTDB lineage: Bacteria > Bacteroidota > Bacteroidia > Bacteroidales > UBA932 > Cryptobacteroides. The sequence continues at coordinate 34,980 of SUYM01000005.1, read as the reverse complement.
CACAGATAAAAAACACAACGATATATGATTATTTGGGGACAATAGAACTTGGTGCCATAATGCTCCGAAAGGGAATGATAAGCATAGAAGAGTTCTATAATCAGTTTGGCTATCGAATAGAAAATATTTTTAGAAATTCATATATATGCCAACATGTTAATAACAATTACAAATACTATAAGTGTCTGATTTACGCCAGAGACATCCTTCAGAAGGAAGGGCTTTTAGATTTAAGTGAGTAACAATACAATTATTATAACCATGAAAAAGATTCTATCATTATTGTCAGTAATATTTCTGACATTCGGTTGCTATGACGATAGTGACATCCGCAACGAACTTCGTGACCACGAAGAAAGACTTGCCAAGTTGGAGACCCTTTGCAAGCAGATGAATACCAACATTTCTGCCTTGCAGACAATAGTCTCGACATTACAGAAGAATGTGTTTGTTACTGCGGTGACACCGATAAAGGAAGGAAGCGATATAGTCGGCTACACGATATCGTTCAGCAATTCCGAGTCGGTGACCATATATCACGGCCGGGATGGTGTCGATGGTGAAGACGGAACTGATGGCGCGGACGGAGTTAATGGCACTACACCATCAATAGGCGTGCGTCAGGATACAGACGGTATATATTACTGGACATTGGACGGAGAATGGCTCTTGGACGCAACCGGCAAGAAGGTTCAGGCCGTAGGCCGTGACGGAAGCGATGGCGCTGCGGGAGAAGATGGTTCTGCCGGAAGTGATGGTGAAGACGGGAAAGATGGTGAAGACGGCAAGACTCCGCAGTTGAAGATAGAAAACGGCTACTGGCTGGTGTCATACGATGGTGAAAAGTGGACACAACTGGGCAAGGCGACAGGTGAAAGTGCTAATCTCATCGGTATAACCCAAGACGACAAGAATGTCTATTTCACTCTTACAGACGGCACAGTCATATCGATTCCAAAAGGCAACGGCGGATCGCAGGATGATGAGGAGGGAGGTGCCGGGGATGGCTCGCAGACAATATCAAAAGGCCCGATAACATTATCCCTCGGCGAGGTAACAGCCACAACAGCCACCTTTACAGCCCGCCTTGATGTAGATATGATGGCGGACTATCAGGAGGTCGGTCTTGTGTATTCGAAAGACGATAACATGGATGTAGAAAGCGAAACCATCACAAAGGTTAAGATCAACAAGGAATCATACTCCGAGACATTCACCGGTCTGCAATATGACACGGATTTCTACTACACGGTATATACGCTTCGGAATAATGTGTATAGTTATGGCGCGACCCAGACATTTAAGACGGCGGATGTTACCATAAGTGTTGATGATGTCAATGTGACTAACACGACAGCGACATTTATAGGAAAAGTGATCAGAGATGATGTAGATGCTTCGGTGAAGGTGGGTATTCAGTATTCGGCAGCAAGTTCTTTCGAAAGCACGAGTTCATTAGAGGTTACACCGGAAGAAGACGGGGCTTATAATGTGACTTGTGATGGTCTGTACATTGCTACAGAATACTATTACCGCACCTATGTGTGTCAGGACGGTGTCTATGAATATAGCGAAGTCATGACATTCACAACTGAGAAAGTACCGGTTACCATCGCAGTTGAGAGCATTGATAAGAATGTAGTGACTTTCAAGGGTAATGTTCAGTTTAGCGAGACAGGGGTGATAGAGATAGGTGTTCAGTATTATCCTAAATCAACAACGAGCCAGTCTGCCGGGATACAGACGAAGACAATAAATGAGATTTCTGAAAACGGAGACTTTACTGTCGAGATTTCAGGATTATTGTCAGATACGGAATATTGTTGGCAGTATTATCTGTTGCAGAACGATGTAACGATTGTAGGCTTACTGCAGACATTTGAAATCGAGGATTTGTATAATGTTCAGTCGTATTTGAACATGTCATCAGCATCGGACTTGTCATCATATGCTTCCGCAAACTGCTATATAATTTCCGAGTCTGGTCTTTATAAGTTCAAGACTGTTAAAGGTAACAGCAGTGAATCAGTAGGCAGTGTTGCTTCCGCTTCGATCCTTTGGGAAACCTTCGGTACATCAACCTCTCCAGATCATCTTGAACTTATTGATGGAGTTTGCTACAAAGGCGATTACATTGCATTCAAAACTGCAGATACCTTCAAGGAGGGCAATGCCGTCATCGCCGCCAAGGATGCCGATGGTAATATCCTCTGGTCTTGGCACATATGGCTGACAGACCAACCGCAGGAACATGTCTATAAGAACGATGCAGGAACGATGATGGATAGGAATCTTGGTGCAACTTCCGCAACAAAGGGAGATGTCGACGCTCTCGGTTTGCTATACCAGTGGGGTAGAAAGGACCCGTTCCTTGGTTCATCAAGTATCAGCAGTTCTACTCTCGCCAAGTCTACCATCACTTGGCCATCTCCAGTTTCGTTGACATCTTCAACTGGTACAGTTGATTATGTTACCTCCCATCCGACAACCTTTGTGAAGGCATCGTCATCACCTTATGATTGGCATTACTCTTCTCGTGACAACACATTATGGACTACCTCAGATAAGACCAAGTCAATTTACGATCCATGTCCATCAGGTTGGCGTGTTCCCGATGGTGGAGACAATGGGGTCTGGTCAAAGGCTTTAGGATCATCGTCTTCTTTCACTCAAAGTTCACTTTACAACAGTTCCAATGAAGGTATTAACTTCTCCGTCAAGTTCGGCAGTGCCTCCACCATCTGGTATCCTGCTTCGGGTTATCGCCGCTACGATGGCGGCCTGAACGATGTCGGTTACGGCGCCCACTATTGGTCTGCCTCTCCTTGCAGCAGCAGCGCGTACATCCTGAGCTTCAACTACTATGGCGACGTCTTTCCGTCGTACGGCAGCTCTCGCGCGAACGGTCAGTCAGTCCGTTGCCTCCAAGAATAGTATTTTATCAGCGTGGTCGGGAAGCATGCATAAGCGGCTTCCCAGACCATGCGTTTCAAAGTCTAACCCTCGCGCCCGGCCCGAGAAAAATTATAAATCATGAGCAAAGAATTAGAAAAAATTATTGAACTATTTTGTGCCGTTCTACCGGAGAACAAGATTGGAACTTACTCCCCACAACCAAACGATGATGCAAGGCTAAAAGAAATATTAGAAACTGCACTTAAGAACAATGAAGATGTTAGGATTCAGTACCTTATAGACGGCCTGAAGAAATGGCATCCTAATGTAGCAGAATCTGACATTATCGAATGCGCAGAAACAGCATTCAACAGAATGTTCGAAATCTGATTATCATATAGCCAATACATGTAATAAATATTTTTTGAACAACATTCGATTTCTGCAAAACAATATGGCGGCAAACAACTTACAAAATAAGCACATTGTTGCATTTTACGAATTCTTGTGTGAATATGAAAAGAACATAAAGAATGAGTATGGAAGTTTCGATTTTAAAAATCAACAATTTCAAAGATTTTGTACCACTAATAAAATCGACCCAAAGAACAAGAAATCATCATTGCCTAATAAGTTTTGGTTTACCTCAAGACAAGACCCCAAAACAAAAGTCAATGATGTGGCTCACCACCTTTTACGGCACATAAGAAATGCTTTTGCACACGGACTTGTTCGAAGAAAAGGCCAGTATATTATCTTGGAAGACTACAACAGAAATGGGAACCAAAGTATGTGTGGTAAAATACATGAAAGCCTAATCTGGCAATTCATAGAAGCATTAAAACAAACAAAGAAACAGTAAATTTAAGTTCCTACTATGATGATATAGTCATGTTTTTGCGGGACGATTCGTGGCGCGCAACAAAATTATGTGTTCGACACCCCGATATGCAATTATTCCAGTCTCCCCAGCAGTTCCCCCGCATCAGTATTCTCCATCAGCGTAAATCCGAACCATTTCTTCCCGAGGTCCTTTATTGACGCTCCGATCAGATAGACAGCGTCATCAATTATCAGAAACCTGTCATGTGCCTTGGAGAATATCCTTATGGTTATCGGCGGGTATTGCGCATTGTGCTTGTCAATATCCAGCTGCAGCTGCTTTGAAATGTTACCGGTATATATGGTCGCCTTTACTTCGGAAGCCCGTTTTGACATCAGGGTCAATACCGTGTCATCTATGTAATTGTCAATCAGCACAATCCTCCTCTTCGCACTCCGCACCATATCCGCCACAAAACTATACGCATCATAAATCTGCCCGTCGAAGAAGATGCCCTGCTTTATATTGCCATCAGTTTCGATATGATTGAGTATTTGTTCTATCTTGCCGTCGTTTTCTGACAGGTGTTGTTCGATTTTAAGTTGATGGTATTCGATTGTTTCAATGCGTTGAAAAAGTTCATGGTTTGTGCTAAATGTGCGACGCATTGCGGTAAATGCCCTCATGATTCTGATATTCACCGCAATTGCTGTTTCAGATTTAAGAATGCTGCTTAACATAGCAATGCCATTTTCTGTAAATGCGAGCGGGAGTTTTCTTGTCCCTCCCCAATTTGATGTCGCAATTTGCGACTTCAAGTGTTCGGATGATATCAAATCAAATTCTTTCTGCGTCAGTCGGAACATAAAGTCATCAGGAAACCGTTCAATATTTCGTTTCACCTGTTCGTTTAATCTTCTGGTTTCCACGCCATACAGCAGTGCCAGATCCTTGTCAATCATCACCTGCTTGCCCCTGATGTTGAAAATCCTCTCCTCAATTTGCGTTTTGCCCTCTTCGCTTGAAAGAGCCGCAATCTCTCTAATGTCAGTCTGTCCCATGTCAATAATATTTATATTCTCCCACTAAGTTGCGAACTCCCTTTCGTAATTCCTATATGTTTCCCACCACCCCTGTCGGATTTTTTCTTTTTTTTATGTTTTTTCTTTTTCTTATTGCCGACCTTTGCACTTCAATGCTCCCGATGAGTGTTGCCCGTATTCGGAAACTTTTCTAACTTTGTCGCTGCTGGGCAACCGGCACATACATATTGTAAGTGTTTTTCGCAAGTCCTTGATTGAAAATAACGAAAGTCAACTCCACACTTTCTTTTATATACCCATAAACTGTTTGTTGGAGTTACAGATACTTGTTTAATATCAAATAAATCATAATAAGTATGAAGACAACGAGCAACATTTTCAGCAGAGTGCTATGCGCGCTTATGCTGTGCGTCGGCCTTGTGCTTGCTGGCTTTACTGATGACCCGCTTGGCAATGGTGAGAATACGGAGCAGGAGGGTGGAACTGGTGGTGAGACAGATGGTGAGTCTTCAGAAAATCCTGTTACTCCTTCTGGTGATGTGAATTTATCTGCAACAGGTACAGCGAACGGCTATATTGTTACAAAACCTGACACATATAAATTTAAGACAGTCAAGGGTAATAGTGCTACATCGGTAGGTGACGTATCATCTGCTGTAGTCCTTTGGGAGTCTTTCGGGACTTCAATAACTCCATCAGTCGGTGATCTGATCAAGTCGGTGTCATACAGAGATGGTTACATCACTTTCCAGACTGCCGATACTTTCAAGGAGGGCAACGCAGTCATCGCCGCCAATGATGCTGATGGCACAATCCTTTGGTCATGGCATATCTGGTTCACCGACCAGCCTCAGGGTCAGGTTTATAACAACAATGCCGGCACTATGATGGACCGCAACCTCGGTGCAACTTCCGCCACGCCTGGCGATGTCGGTGCTCTCGGTCTGCTTTACCAGTGGGGCAGAAAGGATCCGTTCCTGGGCTCGTCATCAATTTCGTCAAACAATGTTGCTAAATCTACCATCACCTGGCCGTCAGCAGTTTCGTCAGATTCAAGTAATGGTACAATAGCCTATGCTACTACCCACCCGACAACATTCGTAAAGTATAATAGCGATAATTACGATTGGTATTATACCGGTTCTTCATCAACTGATGACACCCGTTGGACAACCTCTGAAAGAGCAAAATCAATTTACGACCCATGTCCAGCGGGTTGGCGTGTTCCAGATGGTGGTTCCAATGGTGTATGGGGAAAGGCGGGATTTGATGATACTACATATGATAGTACAAACGAGGGTATACCTTTCAGCATATCTTCTCCTTCTACAACTTGGTATCCGGCTTCGGGTTATCGCTACGGCGTCGATGGCAGTCTCTGCGATGTCGGTTACTTCGGCCTCTGTTGGTCGGCATCTCCTTTTGGCTACTACGCGTACTTCATGTACTTCAACCTCTATGGCGATGTCTATCCGTCGGACAACTACAATCGCGCTCACGGATATTCTGTCCGTTGTCTCCAAGAATAAAGATCTCTCGGCTTCGCTCGAGATGACATTGTTGGGTGGTCGGGATACGAGATCCTTCACTCCACTTCGTTCCGTTCAGGATGACAGGGAGATGTTCAGGATGACAGGATCGGCTTCCCAGACCATGCGTTTCGATGTCTAACCCTCGCGCTTAGCGCGAGAAAAAATTATAAAATCACCAAACTATGAAAAAATAGTGATTATCCGCTATCAGTGCAGTAAACTGATCTGAGTCGGGACCGTGACAAAAAATTGGTAAAAATTGTCACGGTAGTCCTCAAAAACATCAATTTACCTTAAAAACTGCACCTTCGTTACAAAAACAGGCGGATTTTTGTCACGGTCGTTTTGAAAAATTTAGAAGTTTCACATTTACTGATTTCGCTGCACCTTTTGCGGATAATCATGAAAAGAATTCTATTTTTTGCAGGTCTGATAATGACCTTGACGTCGGTTTCGTGCGAGAACAGTCCCGTAAGGAAGGCCATTTCGCCCCGTTTTTTTTCATTAACCACTCATAGAACTCCATAAACAAAATCGAGGCTGACTCAAATTTGGGTCAGCCTCGAAAAGATGTATGCGCTAAGACTATTTGTCTGCCTTCTTTGCGTCAGCTTTCTTTGTAACATCGTACATGATTGGAGTTGCGATGAAGATTGAAGCGTAAGTACCGACTACGATACCCACGATCAGCGCTACTGCAAGACCTCTGATCACTTCGCCACCGAAGATTGCGATTGCAAGCATGGTTATGAGGGTTGTGAGTGAGGTGTTCATTGTACGTGAGAGTGTGCTGTTGAGAGCGGCGTTCACGTTCTTGCGGAAATCAGCCTTAGGATGGAGTTCCTTGTACTCACGGATACGGTCGAAGATCACCACGGTGTCGTTGATTGCGTAACCGATGATTGTAAGGATTGCCGCGATGAATGTCTGGTCGATATCAAGGCTGAACGGAAGTATGCCTGAGAATATCGAGAAGAATCCGATCACGATGATCGCAGTGTGAGCAAGACCGGTAACACCGCCAAGTCCCCATGTCCATCCACGGAAGCGGACAGCGATATATCCGAAGATAACGAGGAGTGCAATGATCACAGCAATGATGGCAGACCTTGTAATATCGTTTGCGATAGTCGGACCGACCTTGTCAGAACTGATGATTCCGTAAGGGTTTGTCTGAGTGTCCTTGAATTCGTCTAATGTGATGTCTGAGTCAGCAAACAGACCCTTGACAGCATTGTAGAGGATAACGGAAACCTCGGTGTCAACATCAGCGGACTCCTGCTCTACCTTATATGTAGTAGTAATCTTCATCTGATCCTCGTTACCGAACTGCTTGACCTCGGCGGAAGCGTTCTTGGATACAGTGGAATCCTGAGCCACCGCAAGGTCAAATGCGTTGTTCACGGCAGCACGAACATCCTCAGCGGTTACCGGCTTGTCGAATCTTACGATATATGTACGTCCACCGGTAAAGTCAACACCGTAAGTGAAGCCCTTGGTGAAGATTGAAACAAGAGATGCTACGATGAGCAGACCTGAAACGACATACGCAATCTTCTTCTTGCCGATGAAGTCCACGTGAGTATTCTGGAGGAAGTTTCTTGTGAGTTTGTTGTCGAATGTCACGTTCTTGCCCTTTGATACTCTGTCATCGAAGATGATTCTTGTGATGAAGATAGATGTAAGTACAGATGTTACGATACCGATGATTAGAGTTGTCGCGAAGCCCTGTACCGGACCGGAACCGAATACGAAGAGAACGATACCGGTGAGGAGGGTAGTGATCTGACCGTCGATGATAGCAGAATATGCGTTGCTGTAACCATCTGCAATTGCCTTGCTGAGACCCTTTCCTGCACGAAGCTCTTCCTTGATACGCTCATAGATGATGACGTTTGCGTCAACAGCCATACCGAGTGTCAGGACGAGACCGGCGATACCAGGGAGTGTGAGGACTGCTCCGAATGAAACGAGTGTTCCGAAGAGGAGTACCACGTTGCAGAGGAGGGCTACGTTAGCCACAAGACCTGCACCCTGATAGAAGAGAATCATGTAAAGAAGCACGAGGAGGAACGCGATCACGAATGAGATGAGACCTGCGTTGATTGACTCGGCACCGAGAGAAGGTCCTACAACCTGCTCCTGAATGATTGTTGCTGGTGCTGGGAGTTTACCGGACTTGAGCACGTTAGCAAGGTCCTCTGCCTCTTCAAGTGTAAAGTTTCCTGTAATCTGTGAACTACCGCCCTCGATAGCGCTCTGTACGGTAGGATAAGAATAAACCATGCCGTCGAGTACGATGGCAACCTGCTTTCCGATGTTCTCCTTTGTGAGTCTTGCCCATACGTTTGCACCCTCAGAGTTCATTGACATCGAAACCTCTGGGTTACCGCCCGTGTTGCCGTACTGTACGCGTGCATCGCTTACTGCGTCTCCGTCAAGCGGAGCCTTTCCGTCAAGAGAAGCAACCTTGATGGCAACGAGTTCGAAGTGGTTCTCGCCAGGGATGAATGGAGATGCCTTGACAGTCCACATAGGCCTGAACTCGCGTGGGAAGATTGCCTTGATCTCCGGCATGTTGAGGTATTTGTTGACCTTTGCTGTGTCGGCATAGTTTGCATAACCTACGCATGCATTACCCTTTGCCTGTGATGGCGAGAGGATAGAGAAGAGAGGGTTCTGCTTCTTCCATGCTGCAAGTTCCGCCTCTTCTGCTGCGTTCTGCTTGAGTTCCTCTGCGAGAAGTGTGTCTTCCTGTGCAGGTGCAGCCTCAGCCACAACCGGCTCGTCGTCAGCAAGGATTTCAGCAAGTTTGGCGTTTGCCTCAACGAGGTAACCTTCCACCTCAGCATTGTCAAATGTTGCCCAGAACTCGAGTGATGCAGTTCCCTGGAGGAGTTTTCTTACACGCTCAGGCTCCTTTACACCAGGAAGTTCAACAAGGATACGTCCGCTGTTTCCGAGTTTCTGGATGTTCGGCTGAGTTACACCGAAACGGTCGATACGGTTTCTGAGGACGTTGAAAGAGTTTGAGATTGCGCTTTCTGCCTCTGCTCTGATTACTGCAATAACCTCTTCGTCAGTTGTGTTCGGATTGATCTTCTCCTTGAGGTCGAATGTTCCGAAAACCTGTGCGAGCGGGGTGCCGTTTGATGTCTCTTTCCAAGCCTCAGCGAAGAGAGAAATGTAATCAAGGCGTGAGTTCACGCTTCTTTCCTCAGCGAGAGCAAGTGCCGAAGTGAACTCAGGACTGTTGTTGTAGTCTGCAAGAGCCTTCACGAGGTCCTTGAGTTGCACCTGGAGCATTACGTTCATACCACCTTTAAGGTCGAGACCGAGGTTGATGGCTTTTGCTCTTACGTCTTTGAATGTGTAGCCGAAATAAACCTTCTCAGCAGAAATAGAGTCGATGTACGCTCTGCTTGCCTCATAACGGACTTCGTTGAGGTATGCGTCCGCTGCCTCTCCCGAGAGATTCTTGTAAGCGGCTGTTTGCATTGCGGCTTCTGCCTTTGCCTCACCGATCTTCTCTGCCTTCTTCTCCTGATACTGAGTTACCACAGTAAATGAGAGTTGCCAGAAAGATGCGAGGAGCAGCAGCACGGCCACAAATTTGATAACACCTTTACTTTGCATAATAATTATTGTTTAATGATTTGTATTCTGTTTTCGCCTTGCCACCATGAGTGTCGTGGCATACCAATCGCAAAATAGGGCACAAATTTACGATTTTTTTCGGATAAATGAAGATTCAGCAAATATTTCTTATTTTTGTGGGTTGAAAAAGTGATGATGCAGATGAAATTTAAGGGATTTTCAGTTAAAAGTGTAATCGTTCTCGCGATTTTTTGCCTTGCCGCCCCATTGTCCGGTGCGCAGGAGGGCAGAGTGGATAGTCTTGTCCGCCGGGGAGATTCGTTGAGAATGATATATGATTTTGAAAATTCGATATCTGCCTATGGTCAGGCCCTTGCCGCCGTCGGAGATTCATTGGCCACCGTGGAGGATTCTCTTCTGAAAATCGGGATTGAAGACCTTGTGTTGCTCTCTGAGAACGGCAGGAACATGGCCCGATACGCCTATTCCCCGAAGGTGGTTGCCCGTCACCAGTTCTCTATTGACGATTTTTTCCTTTATTATCCGCTCAAGGACAGTTGCTGGCGTCCGGCTCCGAATGTCCTCGACACCCTGCCGTCTCCTTACTCCAAGGCGCTTTATATGCCGGATGACGTGAAGACGGTCTTTTTTTCGGCACAGGATGAAAACGGCATCAGAAACATATACAGGACATCTCAGTCAGACTCCTTGTGGGCCTTGCCGACCTTGCTGAACGAGGATCTCGTTTCTGCTTCGGATGAAATTTACCCGATGGTTTCGCAGGACGGAAAGACTATGTATTTTGCTTCCAGGGGTCTTTTTGGGGTTGGCGGATTCGATCTGTATATGTCTGAGTGGGACGAGGAAGCGGCCGACTGGTCTGCGCCGGTCAACATGGGATTCCCGTATTCTTCTCCGGCAAATGATTTCCTGCTGACGGGCAGTGATGACGGAAAGTATATGGTTTTCGCATCGGACAGGGGTTGTCCGGCGGATAGTGTTATGGTATATGTGCTTGAACAGGAGGCGGTTCCGGTCAGGAGCGCAATGGATGACCCTTCTGAACTGAGGCTTTTGTCCCTGTTGGAGCCGTCCAAGGTCATAGATGATATTGAGGATGAGTCCGAGATCAGGTCAGAGATACCGGAGAATGTAGATACGCGTAAATACATGGACAAGATGTCCGAGGTGAGGGCCTTGCGGGATTCGTTATCGTTCTACGAAGGTTCTCTGGAAAAATTGAGGGAGAAATATTCTGAGTCCGACAGCGCGCAGGAGAAGGAGAAACTTGCCATGCAGATTTTGCAGGAGGAAGAGAGATTGCCGGCCATACAGTCGCGACTTGACCTTGCCGTGCAGGTGCTTCAGGATATAGAAATGGATTTCCTTTTCAGCGGTGTGGTGATTGATCCTGACAAATTGCTCAAGGACGCAGAACGCGAGGTCGTGGGGGAATCGACCGGATATGTGTTCTCTAAGATGAGTTTCGGTCCGCCGCTGTCCATTGAGGTGGAAATTCCGGAGCCTGAGTTTGATTATTCGTTCAAGATTCTGGATCAGGCACAGGTGCTGAGGGATACGCTGACCAGGGAAGGTCTTGTGTATCAGATTCAGATTATGTCCGCGGACCGTCAGGCGCCGCTGAAGAGTCTGAAAGGTCTGAGTCCTGTGTTTGAGACTGTTTCACCGGGCGGAAGATATACTTATCGTGTGGGTCTGTTCCATGAATATAAGGATGTTCTGCAACATCTGAACGCCGTGAAGCGACTGGGTTTCCGAAGCGCATTCATTGTGGCGACAATCGATGGGGTGGAGAAGAAGGTGGCGGTTGCAAGAAATCACGAGGCTCAGATGAAGGCAGCCAGACCGCAACATTACAGGGTGGTGATTGCCTTCGAAGGAGAACTGGATCCTGTGGTATTGACAAGTATTCGTCAGCAGGTCGGAGAAAAAGACATCGCCAGAGTTGATTCCACATTGGTAATAGGACCGTTTGGTGGTTCCCGGCAGGCTGATGAACTTGTACGGTTCGTTGAGGCCATGGGGTATGGTCAGGCAAAAGTTGAAGTTATTGAATAATATTATCGTTCATGAAGAAAAGTGTCGTTGTTCTTGTTGCACTTGTCTTTTCATGTTTTCATGTGCAGGCTCAGGGTCCGGCCCATAAGGATTGGGCAAAGTTTTACAGATATGAGCAGGCAAATGATACGTTGAAGGTCAGGCCCCGCGCTGTCTTCATGGGGGACTCCATCACTGACGGGTGGGCAAAAAAATCTCCTGATTTTTTCTCCAGCAATAATTTTGTGGGCAGAGGCATATCCGGTCAGACCACCTCGCAGATGCTTGTGCGATTCCGTCGTGATGTCATCGACCTGTCTCCGAAGTATGTTGTCATTCTCGCCGGCACAAACGACATAGCCCTGAATAACGGCCTTATAAGCCTTGAAAACATCTTGGGCAACCTGCAATCCATGTGCGAACTTGCCCGTGCACATAAGATCAAGCCGATTCTCTGTTCTGTGCTTCCTGCTGACAGATACAGGTGGAGAAAGGAAATCAAGCCCGCCGGCGAAATCGTTAAACTCAATGAAATGATCCGGGACTATGCGAAAAGCGCCAGGATTCCATACATCGATTATCATTCTGTCCTGAGGGATGAGAACAACGCCCTTCCGCAGAAGCATGCTGCTGATGGCGTTCACCCGAATGTCGAGTGCTATAAGATTATGGAGGAGATTGTTGTGAGGTATTTGTAGGCATCCCGCTCTCACCGGGATTTCGTTCGCTATCGCTCCGACATCCCGCCACGCCTGCGCACAAACATCCCGCTCTCACCGGGATTTCGTTCGCTATCGCTCCGACATCCCGCCACGCCTGCGGCGGGCGTGCTAAAAAGGAAAAGCAAAGGCACCATCAAGTGAACTCGTGGTGCCTTTGCTTTTCCTTTTTGCGGTGAGAGCGGGATTCGAACCCGCGGTACGGTTACCCGTACGTCAGTTTAGCAAACTGGTGGTTTCAGCCACTCACCCATCTCACCAACTGACCCGTCTATGCTAACGGGACTGCAAAGATATAAATAAATTTAGGTAATCTCAAAATATATTTGGATGCGGTCCTGATTTTTATTTTTTTTCAAATGATTATCCGCAAAGGGTGCAGTGATTTTTGAACGACCGTGACAAAAAACGGCCTGGTTTTGTCACGGTCCTGCCGTTTTCGGGGGTAAAATGCCGTTTTTGAGGACCTTCGTTACAATTTTCGCTGATTTTTTGTCACGGTTGTACGGCGGGTAGTGTTGTTGGGAAGACCGGAGATGTTACAGGTCTCCGCAAAAATGCAGGTGCTGCTGTGCGGGATTTGTGATGATGGTGCTGTCGCGCGGGATGTGTGGTTCATCTCACCCCATCCGCGTACATCCAGGCCGGGACCGACAGGAATCATGAACAGGGCAAGGACAAAGGCAAGAAGGAATTTCCACCATGTAACCTCGATGGACAGGCCGAATTGTTCACATTGTCCGAAGAAATACAGGCAGGCACCCACAACGACACCCATGACCAGCATAGGATGAAGCCTGACTATACGCCTTTTGAAGAACCCCCATGCAGTAATCCTGTCCCACCTGTCATCGTATGCGTATCCCACGACAAATCCGGACAGGATGAAGAAGAAATCCACAGCGAGATATCCGTGTGCGATGATCTGATAGCCAAGGGTCTCAGCATAAGTTTCAAACAGATGGAAGAACAGCACATGCTGGGCCGCGACTCAGCGCAGACCGTCAAGAATTTCATACCTTGGTTTCGAGGACAGATATCCGGTGGCAGAAATCATTATCATTAAAAATATTTTCTTTCGTTGCGGTTAAGTGCTATGAATATGAAGAGCATTGCGGTGAAGCCCCACATGGACGAGCCTCCGTAACTGACGAACGGAAGCGGGATGCCGATGACCGGCATGAGTCCTATGGTCATTCCTATGTTTATGAACAGGTGCATGAAGATGCAGCATGCCGTGCAATAGCCGTAAATCCGCGTGAAGGCCTCCCTGCTCCGTTCGGCGTCGTATATGAGCCGCCAGATGAGGAAAACATACAGGAGTATGACCAGCGAACAGCCGAAGAAACCCCATTCCTCCCCGATGGTGCAGAAGATGAAGTCCGTGCTCTGTTCAGGAACGAAGCCGTATGTGGTCTGGGTGCCGTTGAGATATCCCTTGCCGAAGAAACCGCCGGAGCCGATGGCAATCTTGGACTGGTTTACGTTATATCCTACTCCCGAAGGGTCTTCCTTCATGCCGAGCAGCACCTCGATTCTCTTCCGCTGGTGGTCCTGAAGCACATCGTTGAAGATGAAGTCTGCCGAAAACACCAGCACAACGCCTGCGATGAACGACAGTATGCCAAGATGCGTAAACGTGTTTCGCTCCCTGAATGCCTGAAAGGCAACAAAAGGCAGGGCAAGAAATATACATCCGAGAAGCACCCACAGAGGATTGATGCCTGACAGGGCGTCAACGGCGCCGAAAATCCTGGGAACGAAACAGAACAGCACAATAAGCGGCACGCAGATTATAAGCCACCATTTCAATCTCCTGGAATACAGGCATATACAGAGTGATGCAACTCCGGCAAGCGTCAGAACGGCCACATAGGGCGATACCGTCAGGGTCAGGATGAACAGCAGAACTGCCATGCCCACAAGGAAGATAAGCCAGCCTGACAGTCCCTCTCTATAAAGCATGAAAATGAATCCCACATAGACGAGAGCCGAACCCGTTTCACTCTGCAACACAATGATAGCCATAGGGATAAGGATAATCAAGGCGGTGAGTATAAAGTCCTTCCACCGTCTTATCTTATAGCCCAACTGACTCATCACCGTGGCCAGCAGCAGGGATGTGGATATCTTGGATATTTCCGCCGGCTGGAAGCGTATAGGTCCGAAGGCAAACCACGACCGGGAGCCCTTGACCTCGATGCCGAGAAATATGACGGAGATAAGCAGCAGTCCCACGCCTATATATATAGGTAGGGACAGACCTTCATAAGCCCGCGGAGGAATGACAAAAAGTATCAGTCCGGCAATGCCTATGGATGTCAGGATCCATACAGCCTGTTTGCCGCTTCTGCATGACCACGCAAATATGTGCTCCGGCTCAGTGGAATGAATCGAGGCGTAGATGTTGGTGAGTCCTATGCACACCAGAAGCGCCCAGCAGCCGATAAGCCACCAGTCCAAGGTCTTCGCAAGACCTCTGTTTCTGAATCCTCCCGCAGACCTCATTTTGTTTTTACTTTATTCAGAAGATTACCATCAAGCACCCTCTGCTCCAACGCTTTTCGTGAAGACCCGATTTCTCCGGTCAGATATTTCTCCGTCATCAGAGATGCGATAGGGGCAGCCCAGGTCGCTCCGAAGCCGCCGTTCTCGACATACACCGCCACCGCAATCTTCGGATTGTCCTTAGGTGCAAAGCACATGAATACGGAGTGGTCGTCGCCGTGAGGGTTCTGGGCCGTACCTGTCTTTCCGCAGATTTCCAGCCCTTCGACAGCCGCTATGCTTGCCGTTCCTCCCGAGCCGAACCCGCTGTTGACCGCGCGGTACATACCGCCCACCACCTTATGAAAATGAGTGGTATCCACCTTTGTATAATTTTTCTTCCTGAAACGGTCGTCTATCCTGACGTGCTCGGAGTCCTTTATTATATGTGGAGTATAATACCATCCCCGGTTGGCGATGGTGGCGCACAGGTTCGCAATATGCAGCGGGGTGCATCCGAGTTCTCCCTGTCCGATGGAGAGCGAAATGACCGTCGTGGCCTTCCAACGTCCTTTCCCATATACCCTGTCATAGTATTTTGTGTCAGGGACAAAGCCTCCGAGTTCTGATGGAAAGTCGCTGCCCAACTTCATGCCGAAGCCGAAACTTTTGACATATTCGCTCCATTTGTCCATGGACTGGGGGATATTGCCCATCTTGCCGGACTCGATCAGGTCGCGGAAGACATAACAGTAGTATGCATTACAGGACATCATTATCGACTCTTCGAGATCGACCGGTGATTTATGAGAGTGACAGCCCAGTCTGTTTTTTCCGAAATGGTAACCCATCTTGCAGGGATATCGGCTGTCGGGGGTTATCACACCCTCCTGGAGCCCGATAAGGCCGTTGACCAGTTTGAACACCGAACCGGGAGGGTATGGCGACTGTACGGTCCTGTTGAACATAGGCTTATATGGGTTAGAGGAAATTTCTCCGTAATGCTTGCCTATATCCGCAAGCATTTCCACATCGATTCCCGGGCTTGAAACCATTGCGAGAATCTCACCGGTAGAGGGTTCTATGGCAACGATACTGCCGACCTTGTTCTCCATAAGCATCTGCCCGTAGTGCTGCAACTGCGCATCGATGGTCGTAGTGATATCCTTGCCCGGAACAGCCTCCTTGTCCATATCTCCTCCCATGAACTCCGACATGATCTTGTTGCGGGAGTCCCGGAGCATTATATTATATCCTTTTTCACCTTTCAGCAGAGACTCGCGGGCGGCTTCTATTCCTGTTTTTCCCGCGTAGTCTCCCGCCTGGTACTCACCTTCGTGTCTTTTTATGTAGTCCGCATCCACCTCAGACACATATCCCAGGAGATTTCCTCCGGCGTTGTACGGATAGTCCCTGATGCTTCTGGCCTGTCCTCTGAACCCGGGGAACTTATATGCAACTTCCGCAAATCTCATATATGTCTCCTGAGGAAGTTGCTTGATCATGACCACCGTCCTCCATCCGATCCGTGAGCGGAACATACGGTATTCCTTCATTTTTGCACGGACAAATTCCGGGCTGACATCAAGCGCCTTGCAGAAGGCAAGAGTGTCAAATTCTCCCACCTCGCGGGGAGTCACCATAAGGTCATAGGCCACCTTGTTGCCCACAAGAATCTTTCCGTTGCGGTCGTGGATTATGCCTCGGGTCGGATAAACTGTATTATATACCAGAGAGTTGTTTTCGGATGCAAGTTTATATCTGTCGTCAAGAATCTGTATGCTGAACAACTTTGCCAGCAGTATGAATGCAGCAGTACACAGACCTATCAGCAACTTATTTTTCCTGTTGTGTGCCATTCCCAAGTCTATTTTCTGTCGTCAACCGTGAGTATGTTCACCACGCCCAGGCCAAGAGGCCAGCAGCAGGCGAGGGAGGCAAAGAATCTGGCAGTGCAGAACCAGAATGGTCTGGTGCCGGCTCCGTCGAGGAAGATATACGCGGCAAGAAAGATTGCGCAGGAAGAGACTTGTGCGAGAGACACCTTACCGAGGCCGTTCTTTCTTATCGAGAAATTGTCATTTCTTGCAATCAGGTCCTCTCCGAGGAAGATTCTGATAAGTCCTCTTCTGCAAAAGGCCACAGGAAGCAGGGCTGCCACATTGATGCCGAGAAGACCTTCGCAGCAGAGGTCTGTTGCAAAGCCGCAAGCGAAGGCAATGAGCATGGAAGCCACGGTCCCGACACGCATAGGCAGGCACAGAATCATCGTCGGAAGCATAGACAGCATGATATATGGACCCAGGCAAGCATAGTTGCTCAGGAACAACTGGCAGACAAGCAGCAGGACAAATGTCAGGGTGTAATTGCGACTTATTCTCATCTGGTGCCCTCCAATGCGTTTATTTCATCTTTGTCATTGTTCCGGACTACGGTTACATATCTCAATGCCCCGAAATCCTCAAACATCCTGACCTTCACCTCATATGTGCTTCCGTTCACTATGCGTGAGTCCTTGACGACGCCCAGCGGGATGTCGGCCGGGAAGATGGAAGAGAAACCGCTCGTATAGACCGTATCTCCGGGAGAAACGCAGATGTGATGAGGAATTTCGCTGAGCAGCGCGCCGTTGCTGTGTATCCCGTCCCATCTGAGCGGTCCGCTTACCCCTTTCCGCCCGAGTCTTGCACTGATGCTCATGCCGTGATTCTTGAACGAGCGCACAAAGCAGAAGTTCTCGCTGACGGCATCGACCACGCCGATTGCTCCCTGCCCGGTTATTATCCCGTCACCCTTGCACACGCCGTGCTTCCACCCCTTGCTGACTATGATATAGTTGTGCTGGGTGTTGTTGCTGATCTTGTTGATGGTGGCCGGGATATAGGTGAAGCCGGTGCTCTCCGAAGGGATGCATATCCTTGCCGAAAGAAGGCTGTCGGATATATAGTTTTCAAGGCTCGCCACCCGAGTGCGGAGATTTAGATTCTCCAATGCAAGAGAATCATTCTGCCCTTTCAGTGAAAAGTAGTCGGACACGCCCTGTGACCAGCCCCAGACCGTGTTCATGACGTTTTGTCCGCCTTTGGCAAACCAGGCCTCCTGCAACGGGGCATTGTTGCGCAGCATAGTCAACGCAGCCACCTCCAACAGAATGAAGATGACTGCATTGATCAGGAATCTTATGAGACCGCCTTTGTGCACGGTCCTATCTCATGAGGAATGTGTAGTTCTCCGTGTTCTTGAGCGCAAGACATGTTCCTCTTGCCACAGCCCTGAGCGGGTCTTCTGCGACATAGAACGGGATGTTGACCTTGTCGCTGAGTCGCTTTGCGAGTCCTCTCAGGAGCGAACCGCCGCCGGCAAGGTGGATGCCGTTTTCCACGATGTCTGCATAAAGTTCAGGAGGAGTCTGCTCGAGAACATGCAGGATGCCGCTTTCGATTCTTGCCACCGACTTGTCGAGGCAGTGCGCGATCTCCTGATATGCGATGGTCGCATGGACAGGGTGGGCGGTCATGAGGTTAGGACCGGTGATCTGGAACGGCTCCGGCTCCTCGTCCAGGTTTGTCAGGACTGATCCGATGGCGATCTTGAGTTTTTCTGCCGTGATCTGACCTACCTTGATGTTGTGCTGCTGACGGAGATACTGCTGGATGTCGTTGGTGAATACGTCTCCTGCGACCTTGATGCTGTTCTGGACTACGATGCCTCCGAGGGAGATGACGGCGATTTCTGTGGTACCGCCTCCTATATCCACCACCATGTTGCCCTTAGGCGCCTCCACATCAAGACCGATACCGAGGGCAGAGGCCATAGGCTCATAAATCAGATATACGTCGCGTCCTCCTGCGTGCTCCGATGAGTCGCGCACCGCACGGATCTCCACCTCGGTACTGCCGGAAGGGATGCCGATCACCATCTTGATGTTCGGTGTGAAGATGGAACGGCGTCTGCTGTTCACCTGCTTGATGAATCCGCGGATCATAAGTTCGGCAGCGTTGAAGTCCGCGATGACTCCGTCCTTCATCGGACGGACAGTCTTGATGCCCGGATTCTCCCTCTCATGCATCTGCTTCGCCTTTGTTCCCAACGCGATTGCCTTGCCTGTGCTATTGTCGATGGCCACGATACTCGGCTCGTCAAGCACCTTCTGATCATTCTGATAGATGATGGTGTTCGCGGTGCCGAGGTCCATTGCCAGTTCTTGTGTCAAAAAAGAAAATGCCATATGAATTCAGGTTTTATTCGTTTTGAAAATCAGGCGGTAAAATTACAAAAAATCTTTAATTTTGCCGTACAATATTTAAACAGTTTATATGAATTCTGACAGAAAAAAATATGTCGTGATAATGGCGGCCGGCAGCGGTACCAGAATGGGGGCGGACAAGCCGAAACAGTTCCTTGAACTTGATGGGAAAATGATTCTCCGGAGGACTGTCGAGACCTTTCTTTCCGCCTGTCCCGGCATAGCGGTGGTTGTCGTTCTTCCTGAGGAATATATCCCGTTCTGGAAGGACTATTGCTATCGTGAAAATTTCGTCTGTCCGCAGGTCTTGGTCAAAGGGGGCATCACGCGTTTCCATTCTGTCAGGAATGCCTTGGAAAAGGTGCCGGAAGGTGCCCTTGTGGCCATCCATGATGGCGTCAGACCGCTTGTGACGGAGAATCTTATACAAAATCTCTTCTCGAAGGCCGCCCGGACAGGATCGGCAATTCCTGTGACGCCATGTGTCGATACAATGAAGGTGTTGGAAAGGAAGGTATGGGAAGACGGTAGCGAAACATTTGCTTCAATTCCCGGCCAGAAGGTTGACAGGTCGCTGCTATATGGAGCACAGACCCCTCAGGTCTTTTATTCGGAACTGCTTAAATCGGCATATGGCCAGCCTTTTGACACAGGCTTCACCGACGATGCCTCTGTGGTGGAGAAATACGGAAAAAGCCTCTCCTACGTGCTCGGGGAAAGGCTCAATATCAAAATCACCACGAAGGAGGACCTGCTCCTTGCTGAGGCTGTGCTGAAAAATCTCTAAATGTTTTCCTTCTTGTTCTTCTTGATGCTTGCAGAGAAACTGGTGTTCTGATACTCCTTCACCCACACCTGACGCTCTATGGCCTGGTCAAGCGAGATGAGGGTCTCGGTCTGCTGCACATACGGAATCTTCTGGATGGTATTCAGAAGGATCTGCATCAGGTGGTCATGGTCAAAGCAGTATATCTTGATGAGCAGGTTGTGCTTTCCTGTTACGAAATGACACTCCACCACTTCCGAGATCTTCTTGAACGACTCTATCACTTCCGGATATTTGTTCGCCTCGGAAAGAGATACGCTTACAAAGGCACACACGTTCAGTCCGATAGCCTGTGGCTTGACGAGGATGCGCGAGCCGGTGATGACACCGTTTGTTTCCAGTCTCTTCACTCTCTGATGTATGGCTGCGCCTGATACGTTACATTCTCGTGCAATCTCTAAAAAAGGCATTCTGGCGTTCTTTACAAGGAAAGACAGTATCTTCTGATCAATCTGATCGAGTTGGAAACTTGACATGGCGCTTTCGGATTATAATTTATTGACCGCTAATTTAATGACTTAATTTTATTTGTCAAAAAATTGCGGTCAAAAATTTACGTTTATTAAATTTACCTGCGTGTTTTTTTACGACTTGTAGGTGCGCTGCTCTCTATGATTTCCTTGCACTTATCTTCTGTAAGTTGTGCCGGGTCTGTTCCTTTCGGTATCTTGTAGTTCTTGCCGGCGTGTTTGATATATGGGCCATAATTGCCGTCAATGACTTGGATGTCAGCGTCTTTGAATTCAGCCAGGATGCCTCCCTTGGTCTTGTTCATGCTCTCCTGAATGAGTTTCAGGCAACTGTCAAGATCTATTTTCAGCGGGTCGGTGCCGCGCGGAAGTGATATATTTTTATCACCATACTTCAAATATGGGCCGAAACGTCCTTTGGTGCATATTATGTCCACTCCGTCAAGTTGTCCCACCGTACGTGGCAGTTCAAAGAGTTTCAAGGCCTCTTCCAGCGTGATGCTTTCGATTAACTGGCCGGGGGCAAGGCTCGCATATTGCCTGTTCTCTCCTTCTCCCTTCTGGACGTAAGCGCCATATTGTCCGAAGCGAGCCACCAGCGGCTGTCCGTCAGGAGCCACGCCGAGTTCTCTTGCAGCCGCACTTCCATACTCCTTGCTGCTCATGGTTTCATCCACGCTCCGGTGGAATGGTCCATAGAAATCTGCAATGACCCTGTTCCATGTGAGTTCTCCTTCCGCAATCTTGTCGAAGTCTTCCTCGACATTTGCGGTAAACTTATAGTCAAGGATCTGCGGGAAGTTTTTCACAAGGTAGTCGGTCACGATGATACCTATCTCCTGAGGCAGCAGACGTCCTCTTTCCGCCCCCGTGGTTTCAGTCTTGGACGAGGTCCTGATGGCTCCGTTTTTCAGGCTCAGATTCGTAACCTGATGTTTTTCTCCGCTCTTGTCACCCTTTACGACATAGCCGCGGGCCTTGGTGAGGGTGGTGATGGTCGGAGCGTAGGTGGATGGCCGTCCGATTTCGAGTTCTTCAAGTTTCTTGATAAGTGATGCGTCTGTATATCGTGAAGGCGCTGCGGTGAATTTACATTCTGCCGTAATGCCGTTCTCATACATCATGTTGCCCACACTTAACTCAGGAAGGATGATTTCCTCGTCATCCTGCACAGGTTCATCCGTACTTTCGATATAAAGTTTGAGGAAGCCGTCAAAAAGCACCTGTGAGGCCTGCACGTTGAATTTTTCGGCGGTGTTGCTGCATGCGACCTTTATGTCCGTCTTCAACACCTTTGCGTCAGCCATCTGTGATGCCACGGTGCGTTTCCAGATCAGTTCATAGAGTTTCTGCTCCTGAGGAGTTCCCTTGATGGTCGGGTTGCCTATGTATGTCGGTCTGATGGCCTCATGTGCCTCCTGTGCGCCCTTTGCCCTTGTCCTGTATTGTCTTGTCTTTGAATATTCTTCGCCGAAATTGTCGGTGATGAACTGCTTTGCTGCGCCGATTGCGAGAGCCGACAGGTTGGTGGAGTCGGTACGCATATATGTGATAAGTCCCTGCTCGTAGAGTTTCTGCGCCACGCTCATGGTCTGGCTTACAGAAAAACGCAGTTTGCGGGCGGCCTCCTGCTGCAGGGTTGAGGTGGTGAATGGTGCCGCAGGTGTGCGTGTTCCCTCTTTCTTATCAATGCTGCATATTGAGAAATCAGCACCGATACATCTTTCCAGAAAAGCCTTTGCAGACTCAAAATCCGGGAACCTTGTATCCAGTGTCGCCTTTACGAGGGTGCCCTCCGGCGTCCCTTCCGGGTGGAACAGGGCTTCCACCTTGTAATATGCCTCGTTCTTGAAGTTTATGATTTCACGCTCGCGATCTACAATAAGACGCAGGGCCACAGACTGCACGCGGCCGGCGGAAAGTTTCGGCTGGACCTTTTTCCAGAGCACCGGAGAAAGTTCGAAACCCACAAGGCGGTCAAGCACGCGGCGGGCCTGCTGGGCATCGACGAGATTCATGTCGATTTCGCGCGGATTTTCGATGGCGTTCAATATGGCCGGTTTGGTAATCTCATGAAAGACAATCCTTTTCGTGTTCTCCTTCTTCAATCCCAGCACTTCATAAAGGTGCCATGATATGGCCTCTCCCTCGCGGTCTTCATCGGATGCAAGCCATACCGTATCTGACTGGTGTGCAGCCTTTTTCAGGTCGCTGACCAATTTCTTCTTGTCAGCAGGGATGACATATTCCGGTCTGAATCCGTCCTTGACATCAATGCTCAACCCGTTCTCATGCAGGTCGCGGATATGTCCTTTGCTGGACATCACTTCAAACCCTTCTCCAAGGTATTTCTGAATTGTCTTCACTTTTCCGGGAGACTCGACGATTACAAGATTCTTTCCTTCCATATTGTTGATCATTCCATCTGTTTTAACTGCATTTCCCCGCCTACGCCGGCAGGGCCTCTTGAAAAGATTGTGCAAAGTAAGGCACAAATCGGGTAATTTTCCAAATTTTGTTGCTAATTTTGTCCTCTTATAATATATGTCACCTATGGTGACCTTGTACGAAAAATTTTTTAACGGATATGACGGAAAAAACAAAAAGAAGACTGATCATAACTTTCTGGTCGTTGTTTTCATGTGCAGTGCTGACGGTGGTGCTTTCCATTACAGGAGTGATACTCTTTGCGGATATCCCGTCCGTCGATGACATAGAGCGTCCTGATATGAACCTCGCCACCCGGATAATGTCTGAGGACGGTCAGGTGCTGGCGACATATCACCTGGAAAACAGGATATTCATTGATTACGAGGATATTTCCCCATACATGGTCCAGGCGGCCGTGGCGACGGAGGATGTCAGGTTTTATGAGCATTCCGGCATAGATTATCGAAGTCTGGCCAGAGTGGCCGTCAAGACGATCC
Organism: Bacteroidales bacterium; assembly: GCA_015060455.1. Classification (GTDB taxonomy): domain Bacteria; phylum Bacteroidota; class Bacteroidia; order Bacteroidales; family UBA932; genus Cryptobacteroides. Next base: position 11,357 of record SUYM01000005.1, on the reverse strand, counting down.
TGGGCGGAAACGCAAGTCAGGGCGGCGGCAGTACCATCACCCAGCAGTTGGCAAAGATTCTCTACACGGAGAACCTTCGTGCGATGAACTCGGATGACCCGGGTGTGGCAAAGAAAAGGCGCGGCAAAGTCGGCCGTATGCTCAATCTGGTGAAAATCAAACTCATCGAGTGGGTTACGGCAGTCAGGCTGGAACGCAGATACACCAAGGATGAGATAATGATGCTGTATATGAACAAACTGGACTTCGGCAACAGCGCGTTCGGCATCAGGGCGGCAGCCATGACATATTTCGGCAAATCTCCGATAGACCTTACCGTCGAGGAGGCGGCGACGATTCTCGGTATCATAAACAAGACATCCAGATACAATCCTGTCAGAAATCCGGATGAATCCTTCAAGAGAAGAAATTTCGTGATGGGACAGATGGTCAAGGCCGGGTATCTGACTCAGGAGCAGAAGGATTCTCTGGCTGCGCTCCCGATAGTCCTTTCATATTCCCGGCAGGACCATCACTCGGGTTTGGGCCTGTATTTCAAGGATATGCTTCTGCGTACGATGAACGCCAAGCAGCCGAAGAGAAACAGTTATTATTTCAAGGAGGACTATATCGTCGATTCGCTCCAATGGGCAAATGACCCTCTGTATGGCTGGCTGAACAAGAATTTCAAGCCGGACGGGTCAAAATACAATCTCTTTACTGACGGTCTGTGTATCAGGACCACAATAAACTCAAAGATGCAGAGATATGCGGAAGAGGCTGTGGCCGAGCATCTTGGAAAGGATTTGCAGAAGAGTTTCTGGCGGGATATCAGATATAAGAAGAACAAGCCGTTCTCTGATGATATAGATGAGGAGACGGTGGAGTCGCTTATGAAGCAGGCGCGCAGATGGAGTGACAGATACAGGATGATGAAGGCTGACGGCCATTCGGAGTCCGAGATTGCCAGGAGTTTCAATGAACCGACAAAGATGAGGGTGTTCTCGTGGAATAAGAAGGGGTATATTGACACGGTGATGACCCCTAATGATTCCATCAGGTACTATAAGTCTCATCTGAGGGCGGCAATCATGGCCATAGAACCTCAGACCGGTCATGTCAGGGCTTATGTGGGCGGACCGCACCATTCTTATTTCCAGTACGACAATGTGCGTCAGGGAAAGCGTCAGGTCGGATCTACAATCAAGCCGTTCCTCTATACTCTGGCGATGCAGGAGGGCCTTACCCCGTGCGACAAGGTGGTGAATGTGCCGCAGACCTTTGTGGTGGGGGATACGACATGGACACCGAAAAGTACGGACAAGGATGACTGGATCGGCCAGACCGTGACGCTGAAATGGGGACTGACAAAGAGTTCCAACAATATCTCCGCTTATCTCATGAAACTGTATGGACCGCACGCAATGGCGGATATGATGCGTAAGATGGGCATAGGCAGCCATATTGATGAGACATATTCTCTGTGCGTCGGTTCTGCCGATATTTCTGTTTATGACATGGTGGCGGCGTATAACACCTTCCCTTCAAAGGGTGTATATGTGACACCTCTCTTTGTGACGAGGATCGAGGACAAGTACGGCAATACGCTTGGAGAGTTCAGTAACAGGAAGAAGGAGGCGATAAGCGAGCATACGGCATATCTCATGGCCAATCTCATGCAGGGTGTTGTCAACAGCGGTACCGGAATCAGGCTCCGTGCGAAATATCAGTTGAAGGGTGAGATTGCCGGAAAGACGGGTACGACAAACAACCAGTCTGACGGATGGTTCATCGGTTATACGCCGAAGATTACAGCAGGCGTATGGGTCGGAGCGGAGGACCGCAGTGTGCATTTCGAGTCGCTGTCTCTGGGAGGCGGTTCGAACATGGCGCTTCCGATCTGGGGAATCTTCATGCAGAAGGTTCTTGCGGACAAGTCCTTGGGCTTTTCGGAGACAGACCGATTTGTGGCACCTCCGGGAACGACACTCGACTTGAACTGTGACGGCAGCGACGCAGATGCTGAGGCGACACAGGAGGACGAGGGCAGTTTCTTCTTTGAATAGGTTGCCTTCATGTCGAAGCAAACCGGCATCACGTCAATGCGAAACGCTCATTACGTCATTGCGAAACGCTCATCACGTCATTCCGAGGCCGGTAGGCCGTGGCAAGCCCCAATCAGATAATAATTCACACTATCAATAAATTTATAACATGTCAACAAAATCAATAGCCGTGATATACGGCAGCGACTCGTCCGAGTGGGAAGTGTCGGTGCGCAGCGGTGAATTTACCGCCTCACAGATAGAGGGTGAGCGGTATGATATATATGAAATATTCGCCCGCTCCGGCAGTTGGAGCCTGAGGGCATACAGACGTGGCGGCGGCCAGCGCGTGCTGCTTCCGGAGGGAGAACAGCCGCAGATATGCAAATGCGACTTTTCGGTGACGCTTGATGGGGAGAAGGTCAAGTTTGACTATGCCTATATCATGCAGCACGGCACGCCGGGCGAGAACGGTCTGATGCAGGGCTATCTGGAAATGTTGGGCGTGCCTCACAGCGGCTGCAACGCCTTTGTCGCTGCGATCACCTTTGACAAATTCTCATGCAAGAGTTATCTGAAAGACGTTGATTTTGTAAAGTGCGCCGATGATATATTTCTGCGCAAGGGCGAGCCTGTTGATGGACTTGCAGCAAAGGCCGTGGAGTGTCTCGGTCTGCCTATGTTCGTGAAGCCTACTGACGGAGGCAGCAGTTTCGGCGTGACCAAGGTCAAGAGGATAGAGGATTTTGACAAGGCGGTTGAGGTGGCTTTCTCCGAGGGCAATATGCTTCTGGCGGAGGCCGCTGTGGTGGGAAGGGAACTTACCTGCGCTGTGTATTATGACGGCGAGGGACTGCGTGCTCTTCCGGTCATAGAGATCATTACAGAAAATGAATTCTTCGACTATGAGGCTAAATATCAGGGACTTAGCCGCGAGGTCTGTCCGGCGGAAATTCCCGATGCCCTGCGAGACAGGATTCAGGAGGTATCAAAGAGGATATATGCCCACCTCGGATGCAGCGGTCTGGTGCGCGTAGATTATATATGTTCGGACGACGACCTCTATTTCCTTGAAGTCAACACTATCCCTGGCATGACCTCCGCCTCGCTCGTTCCTCAGATGGTCCGCGCCGCAGGACTCTCGATGACCGATTTCCTGACAACGATAATAGAAAATTCGTAGTCGCTCTGCCGTGAACATGAAATATGGTGACCGTTACAAGAACAGAGAGATTTTTGTAACGAAGGTAGTCGAAAACGCATAAAAATCATCAAATTAACCACAACCGTTACAAAACCAGGCAGTTTTTTGTAACGGTTGTAGTGAGAAGATTCATGAAAATCCGCGACATCATATATATAGGTATAGATGCCCTCTCTGTCATATATCCACAGGACGAGGCCCGGGAGATGGTACATGCCTATATGGAAGATGTCTTCGGGTTCAAGAGGCACAAGCATCTGCTCGAACCGGACTTTGAACTTTCTCAGGAGCAGACAGCCCGCGCAGAATCAGATTTTGCCCGTATGGCAGCGGGGGAACCTCTTCAATATGTTGTAGGCAAGGCATATTTTTATGGCAGACAGTTCAAGGTCTGCCCGGATGTGCTTATTCCGCGTCAGGAGACGGAGATTCTGTGCAGAACGGTCATAGATGCGTGTGCGGCCGGAGGTGCTATGGGACTTTTGCCGGCAGCCGGTTCTGCTTTACTTTCTCCGGATTGTATGAAGTTTGACGACCGGGCCGACGAGACGATATGCGGACGCGCGCCACGGATTCTGGACCTGTGTACCGGCAGCGGCTGCATCGCATGGACTCTGGCTTTGGAGATTCCGGGGGCCGATGTTGCTGCGGTAGATATTTCCGACGGGGCCTTGTCTGTCGCCCGGTCTCAGGATTTTTCGCATGAGATGGTCCGCACAGGTGCCGTTGCGCCCGAATTTATGAAGGCAGACCTCCTGCCCGGTCCTCATGCAGAGGGTGCCGGCAAGATGGTTGACTGTCTCACTTCCAATGGGTCGCAGCGCCGGTACGATGTCATTGTCAGCAATCCCCCTTACGTGATGGACCGTGAGAAAGCCCTCATGCGCACCAATGTCCTGGATCACGAGCCGCATCTGGCCCTCTTTGTCCCCGACAGCGACCCTCTTTTGTTCTACAGTGCCATCGCCGACTGGGCGGCAGTCCTCCTCGCCCCGCGCGGTCTCTGTGTCGTTGAGATCAACGAAGCCCTCGGCCCGCAGACCGCAGCCCTCTTCCGTGACCGCGGCTTCTGTCACGTTTCCATCATCCGCGACCTCCACGACAAAGACCGCTTCGTCAAATTCCACGCCCCACAGTGACGTCATTGCGAGGAGCGCACCCTGTCATCCTGAGCGTCCCACCCTGTCATCCTGAGCGGAGCGTCAGCGCAGTCGAAGGATCTGTCACCCCATCGCGTTCCTGTCACAGATGCTTCACTACGTTCAGCATGACATCTCTGCCCCTGTTACCTCATTACGAGACCGGAACTGTGTCCCAGTTACTTCATTGCGAGGAGCGCACCCTGTCATCCTGAGCGGAGCGCCAGCGCAGTCGAAGGATCTGTCACCCCATCGCGTTCCTGTCACAGATGCTTCACTACGTTCAGCATGACATCGTCCCACATCAATACTTCATTGCGAGGAGCGTCAGCGGCGTGGTCCAATCGACAAAGTCGCTGAAGCGTATGCGAAAGAATCTTCTTCCCGTCCATGTTTTGGGCTGTTTTCATGGACGGCGCATTGTGTTTCTGCTTCTCGTCCGGGTTTTAGCCCGGTTTTTCCGGATGACTCTGCCAATTTTCCCATCTCATCCGGGTTTTGGGCCCTATTTTCCGGATGACAATTCCTGCTACGCCATTCGGAGGTTCCAAAACGCAACCGGAGCGACGCAAGGCTCTCCCACGAACACAATCGTTGACAAATAAAACAATCAAGCCGTTTTGTTTTTTAGAGTTATCAGGTAATTTCGCCCACTCAACCTCTAACGTATTCACCAATGAGATGTATTCTGACCTTCATAGTGGTGTTGTTGCCGCTTGTTTCCGGAGCCCAATCCTTCAAACAGCTCGAAATAGATGCCTCAAGATTTGAACTTGTGCAGACAGACGCGCTCTCCTGCGTGGCAATCGACAAGATCGGCACTGACCTCTCACGGCGACCTTGCGCGCGAATAAAGATGCACATCAACCGTATGGCCAGGAACGAAATCGAGGGCATTTCGGTGCGCCCTGTCGGAGGCAGCGTGGTGGTGGACGATAAGAATGTCGGTCGCACTCCGCTCAGCCTGTCCCTTGTTCCCCAGACAATTGACTTGGTTGCCGAGTCCTTTGCGTATGATCTTATGGCCAAAACTTGGTGATTTCGCCAGAAAATAGAGTGTTTTTCCTCGAAATTATTTTCTAAAATCGCTGTTACGGGCGCTTGTGGTGGCGATTTTTAAATTTATCCGTTTTCTTTTTCGGGACACGGATAAGTATTCTCAATTTTGCGGCGGAGCATCGGTGATGCTACAATGTTTCAGAAATTAATAATTAAACGAGTTGTGGCTTATGAAAAATTTAGTCGGTTTGAGTTTTGCTGAAAAGGAGGCGATTTGCGAAAGAGCCTTCAATGAAAATGGTCCGTATTGGCATTTATACACTGATGGGACGAAGATGCAGGATATTTTCTGCGGAGACGATGATTTTGAAGTCGCGATGTGGGTGCTTGCCTCTGCAATCTGTCAGGTGGAAGGGGTGGAGGCTCTGACCTTTGAGGTGATGGGAAATCATATGCATATGATACTGTCCGGTCTGCGGGAATTATGTCTGGAATTGTTTGATTTGTTTAAGTTAAGACTGAGCAGGGCCATGCGAAAAAGGGGACGAGTGATTGATTGGAGTTGCTTCAATGCCGAGATTTTGTCGATACCGGATCTCAAATCGCTTAGAAATGAGATCATATATGTCAATCGTAATGCTTATGTCGCAAATCCGATGTATTCACCTTTTTCATATCCATGGGGCGGTGGATGCGCTTTTTTCTCTCCGTGGTTAAAGTCTGTTAGAGTTAAGAATTTAATGGATTTAGGCATTGACAGGCGTCGTGAGTTGCTTCATTCGCGTGAAGTCTCTTTCTGTTCGCGATTGAAGATGGTCGATGACAGAGTGTTTATTCCATCTTTTTGCCGTATTGATCTGGGAGAGTCAATGTTTACTGATCCGAGAAGTTATTTCAATATGTTGACAAGAAATGCGGAGGCGTTCAGTCAGATCGCTCAGAGGTTGAAAGACAATGTCTTCCTTACAGATGATGAGTTATATTCAGCATTGGTGTCCTATATCAATAAGGAGTACGGAGTCCGGAATGTGGCGCACCTTGATCCCAGACAGAAACTGGAGTGTGCTTCTTATCTGCACTTTAAGTTTCGTGCGAGCAATCAGCAACTTCGTCGCCTTCTACGTCTTGAGGATAGAGTTCTGGCCGAACTTTTCCCATAGAATGTTTACGCTCGTCCGGGTTTGAGGCCGTATTTCCGGATGAGATTGGAAATTTGGTGATGTCATCCGGGTTTTGGGGGCTTTTTCCGGATGACATTTTTTGTGCTCCCGGCAGTCCTTTCCGCCTATGTCCAAAATGCACAAAAGAATTTTTCAACACATTTCGTAACTGCGTGAAAACACGCGATTTAGCATTCAAAAACTGCGGTCCAAAATGTGTAAAATTTTCGCAAAAAATGTTTGCAATTCAAATTTTTTTACTACCTTTGCAACCCGTTAATTGAGGACCACTCCGCCCAACCAGCTGATACTCAATAAGTTAACGGAATTACGGAAATTTTATAAAGTAATAAAGCAATGTTACAACCAAAGAAAACAAAATTCAGAAGGCAGCAGAAAGGCCGCATGAAAGGTCTCTCACAGAGAGGAAACCAGCTTGCATTTGGCTCTTTCGGCATCAAGACCCTTGAGAACTGTTGGCTTACAGGCCGTCAGATCGAGGCTGCTCGTCAGGCTGTTTCGCGTTACATGAAGCGTGAAGGTAAGATTTGGATCAGAATTTTCCCTGACAAGCCTTACACTAAGAAGCCAGCCGAAGTTCGTATGGGTAAAGGAAAGGGTAATCCGGAGGGATTCGTATGCCCGGTAACTCCAGGTCGTATCCTCATTGAGGCCGAGGGTGTTTCACTCGAAATCGCAAGAGAGGCTCTTCGTCTTGGCGCACAGAAACTTCCTGTGACTACGAAGTTCGTGGTACGTAGAGATTATGTAGAATAATTTAATGGAGAAAGGAAAATGAAAGCATCAGAAATTCGTGAAATGTCGATCGCTGACATCCGTGAGCGCATCGAGATCGAGAAGGCAAATCTCGACACTATGAAGATCAATCACACTATCTCTCCATTAGAGGACACTTCTAAGATTGCAAAGGCAAGAAAGGACATCGCCCGTCTGATGACAATCCTTGCTGCAAAAGAGTCACAGAACTAAAAAATTGAATTCTCATGGAAAGAAAGCTTCGTAAAGAAAGAATAGGTGTTGTGGTCAGCAACAAGATGGACAAGTCTATCGTAGTTGCAGTAGAAAGAAAGGAAAAGCACCCTATGTACGGCAAGTTCGTAAAGAAGACCACAAAGTTCGTCGCTCACGATGAGAAGAACGAGTGCAGCATCGGTGATACAGTACGCATCATGGAGACTCGTCCGCTCAGCAAGACAAAGAACTGGAGATTAGTAGAAATCGTAGAAAAAGTTAAGTAACAATGATACAGCAGGAATCACGTTTACAGGTGGCAGACAACAGCGGTGCAAAGGAGGTTCTTTGTATCCGTGTTCTGGGTGGTACCCGCCGCCGTTATGCAAGAGTGGGCGACAAGATCGTCGTTGCAGTAAAGAGCGCTATCCCTGGCGGTGACGCTAAGAAGGGCTCAGTATCAAAGGCTGTCGTAGTCCGCACCAAGAAAGAGATTCGTCGTCCGGATGGATCATACATCCGTTTCGATGACAATGCTTGCGTGCTCCTTAACAATGCAGGTGAGGTTCGTGGTACACGTATCTTCGGTCCTGTTGCAAGAGAGCTTCGCGAGAACTATATGAAGATCGTTTCACTGGCACCGGAGGTCCTCTAATACGCAATCATTATGAAGAAGTTACATATCAAAAAAGGCGACACCGTCTATGTAAACGCCGGTAACGACAAAGGTAAGACCGGTAAGGTGCTTGAGGTAATCCCTTCAAAGGATCGCGCTATCGTTGAGGGCATCAACATCGTAAGCAAGCACGCTAAACCAAGCCCAAAGCATCCTCAGGGTGGTATTGTTAAACAGGAGGCAGGCGTACACATCTCTAACCTTCAGGTAGTTGACCCTAAGACAGGCAAGGCTACAAGAATCGGCCGCAAGGTTGTTGATGGCAAGATTGTCCGTTATGCTAAGAAATCAGGAGAGGAGATCTAATAATGGCAAAGAAGAATACTACAGCAGAAGTTGCTGCACTTCCAGCAGGATACGTACCATCTTTGAAGAAGGTATATAAGGAAGAGATCGTTCCGAAGCTTATGAAGGACTTCGGTTATTCTACAGTGATGCAGTGCCCTAAGCTCGTGAAGATCACTATCAACGAGGGTGTAGGCGATGCAACAGCTGACAAGAAGCTCGTGGAGACTGCACAGCAGGAGCTCTCGATCATCTCAGGACAGAAGGCTGTCATCACTCATTCAAGAAAGGATATCTCGAACTTCAAGCTTCGTAGAGGAATGCCTATCGGAACAAAGGTTACTCTCCGCGACGTGAAGATGTATGAGTTCCTTGAGAGACTTATCCGCGTTTCTCTACCACGAATCAGAGACTTCAACGGTATTTCTGAGAAGATGGACGGAAAGGGTAACTATACTCTCGGTATCAAGGAGCAGATCATCTTCCCTGAGATCGACATCGACAAGATCAGCAAGATCCTCGGAATGGAGATTACATTCGTTACAACAGCAAGAACCGACGAGGAGGCTCATGCACTTCTCAAGGCGTTCGGTCTGCCTTTCAAGAAACATAACAACTAATTAAAAGAGAACAAGATGGCAAAAGAATCAATGAAAGCCCGCGAGGTAAAACGCGCGAAATTGGTTGCAAAGTACGCCGCTAAGAGACAGGCTCTCAAGGAAGCAGGTGACTGGGCTGCTCTCGACAAGCTCCCTAAGAACTCAGCTGCATGCCGTATGCACAACCGCTGTTCTCTCACTGGACGTCCAAAGGGATACATGCGTATGTTCGGTATCAGCCGTATCCAGTTCCGTGAGATGGCAAGCAACGGTCTCATCCCAGGCGTTAAGAAGGCAAGCTGGTAACATATGACCAAATCCGCCGGACGGCGGTAAACAATACATTATTAATTAACAATTTGGATATCGGACGCTTCCGGGCGTCGGTTTTCAACAAAACAAAACAAAAAAATGACTGATCCAATTGCAGACTTCCTCACCAGAGTACGTAATGCTTATCTGGCAGGAAAGAAGGTAGTGGAGATTCCTTCTTCAAAGATGAAGGTAGCTCTCACAAAGATCCTTTGCGAGAAGGGCTACATCCTTAGCTACAAGGTAGTTGAAGGTACCCCTTGCAACACAATCAAAATCGCTCTCAAGTATCATCCACAGACCAAGACTGCGGCTATCAAGAAGATCCTCCGCGTGTCTAAGCCAGGTCTCCGTAGGTACACAGACGTCGAGAACATGCCACGCGTCCTCAACGGACTCGGTATCGCAATCCTTTCGACTTCAAAGGGTGTCATCACAGACAAAGAGGCTCGTGAACTCAATGTAGGTGGTGAGGTTATATGTTATGTATATTAATCTAAAACAGAACGAATAATGTCAAGAATTGGTAAATTGCCTGTAAACCTTCCTGCCGGAGTGACTGTAGAGTTGCTTCCAGGTAATGTTGTAAAGGTTAAAGGACCTCTCGGAGAACTCAGCCAGAAGGTTGACGCAGACATCACTGTCTCTGTAGAGGGAAATGTAATCAGATTGACCCGTCCGACTGACCAGCCACGTCACCGTTCACTTCACGGTCTCTACCGTGCATTGATCAACAACATGGTCACTGGTGTTTCAACGGGTTATACTATCCGTCAGGAACTTGTCGGTGTAGGTTATCGTGTGGATGTTCAGGGCCAGTTGCTCATCCTTTCACTCGGTTTCTCACACGAAGTTCAGATCATGCTTCCTGCGGAAATCAAGGCTGAGGCTGAGCCTGTAAAGAAGGGACAGAACCCTGTTCTTTGTCTCAAGAGTGCAGACAAGCAACTTATCGGACACGTTGCGGCTAAGATCCGCTCACTCCGTAAGCCAGAGCCTTATAAGGGTAAGGGTATTAAGTTTGTCGGCGAGCAACTTCGTCGTAAGGCTGGTAAATCAGCAGGTGCTAAATAATAGGAGGACTAGATTATGGCATTGAATAAAATTGAAAGAAGAAAGAGAATTCACTACCGTATCCGCAAAGTCGTTAATGGTACTGCTGAAAGACCAAGAATGGTTGTTTTCAGAAGCAACAAACAGATTTACGTACAGGTTGTTGATGACTTGAAGGGCATGACACTTTGTGCAGCCGCTTCAAATGACAAGGCACTTGCAGCAGACTGCAAGGGTAAGACTGGTATCGAGGCTGCTGCTCTCGTAGGAAAGGCTATCGCAGAGCGTGCACTCGCAATGGGTATCACTACTATCTCATTTGACCGTGGTGGTTACCTTTACCATGGAAGAGTTAAAAGTTTGGCAGACGCTGCCCGTGAAGGTGGCTTAATTTTCTAAGAAACTATGGCAAATACAAATGTTAAAAGAGTAAAGACATCTGACCTTGAACTTAAGGACAGACTGGTAGCCATCCAGAGAGTGACAAAGGTTACTAAGGGTGGTCGTCACTTCAGCTTTGCTGCCATTGTTGTGGTAGGTGACGAGAACGGCGTTGTAGGCTATGGTCTTGGAAAAGCCAATGAGGTTACAACCGCTATTTCAAAGGGTATCGAGGATGCAAAGAAGAATCTCGTGAAGATTCCTATTCTCAACGCTACTATCCCACACGAGCAGGAGGCAAAGTTCGGTGGAGCCCGCGTATTCATGAAGCCTGCAGCGCCAGGTACCGGAGTAAAGGCCGGTGGTGCGATGCGTGCTGTATTTGAGTCAGTCGGCGTTCACAACGTGCTTGCAAAGTCAAAAGGTTCATCTAACCCTCACAACCTCGTGAAGGCAACTGTTGCCGCACTTGTTGAGATGAGAGATGCCTACACTGTTGCCGGACTCCGTGGTATTCCAATGAGCAGAGTATTTAAAGGTTAAGGAGGACACA
>SUYM01000030.1:3249-26385 GCA_015060455.1 Bacteroidales bacterium | reverse complement strand
ACACCAACAAGGGACTTGTACACGTGGAACTGCATGACGGATATGTACACATCGCTTCCTGCATAGACAATCTTGTAAAGGGAGCGGCAGGACAGGCCGTACAGAACATGAACCTTATGTTCGGACTGCCGGAAGACACCGGCCTCCGCCTCAAGCCTTCTGCCTTTTAACATTGTCATCCTGAACTCTCACCCTGTCATCCTGAGCCATCTCTCTGTCATCCTGAGCGTAGCGAAGGATCTGTAACAGCAAAGCACCAAACTGTCATCCTGAGCGAAGTGAAGGATCTGTAAAAAGAAAATGTACAAAACATACTACATATACATCATGTCCAACACAAAGAACTCTGTTCTCTATGTTGGAATGACAAATGACCTTAAACGAAGAGTTGAAGAGCACAAATCAAACTCGATCCCCGGCTTCACACAACGATATTGTTGTCATAAATTAGTTTATTTTGAAACGTATAGCGATGTAGATCAAGCAATATATAGAGAAAAACAAATTAAAGGATGGCTAAGGATAAAAAAAGATGAACTGATAGATTCGACAAACAAAGAGAGAAAGGATTTATATAATGAAATAGTATAACAGATTCTTCGCTACGCTCAGAATGACATGTAGCAGATATCAAGAATCGTCACCCTGAACTCTCACCCTGTCATCCTGAACGAAGTGAAGGATCTGTAACAGCAAAGCACCAAACTGTCATCCTGAGCGAAGCGAAGGATCTGTAACGGCAAAGCACCAAACTGTCATCCTGAGCGAAGTGAAGAATCTGTAAAAAGAAAATGAAGTCATGAATTTATTTGAAGTATATAAGTTGTGGGACATCGAGCCGGTTCGCGGCCTCGACACGACCCTTTGGGATAAGAACGGAGAGGTCTATACAGACCTGTATGGCGGTCATGCCGTAATATCGGTAGGCCACTGCCATCCGCATTATGTAAAAATGCTTTCGGACCAGTTGGGAAGGCTCGGCTTCTATTCAAATGCTGTCCAGAACTCCCTGCAGAGCGACCTTGCAGCACGTCTTGGAAGGGTTTGCGGATATGACGACTACAAACTTTTCCTCTGCAACAGCGGTGCTGAAGCAAACGAGAACGCTCTGAAAGTCGCTTCGTTCCACACAGGAAAAGCCAAGGTCCTTGCATTCAGAAAGGCATTCCACGGACGCACATCCGGAGCAGTCGCCGCAACGGACAATCCGAAGATCCAGGCGCCGTTCAACGCTACGGAAAACATAGTGTTCGCACCGCTCAATGACCTCGAAGCAGTTGAAGCGGAACTGAGCAAGGGAGATTTCGCAGCAGTCATCATCGAAGGCATCCAGGGAGTTGCGGGCATATATGCACCGACAACCGAATTCATGCACGGACTGCGCAGCCTTTGCGAGAAGTACGGATGTCTGCTGATTTTAGATGAGATCCAGTCCGGATATGGCCGAACAGGAAAATTCTATGCTCACCAGCATAGCGGAGTCCGCGCCGACATCGTGACCATGGCCAAAGGAATGGGCAACGGTTTCCCTATCGGAGGCGTGATCATCAGCCCGGCCATCAAGGCCTCATACGGCATGCTCGGCACCACATTCGGCGGCAACCACCTCGCATGCACAGCAGCGCTCGCAGTTCTCGATATAATTGAGAATGAGCACCTTATCGAAAACGCAGCAAAAATCGGAGCATACTTTGAAAACGCATTTGGTGCCCGCGACCGTCATTCCGAGCGACCGACATCTATTGGTTCGAACTGTCATTCCGAGCGACCGACGGGAGTCGAGGAATCTCTAAACAAAGCCCTGAAGGAATACCGTGGCAAAGGTCTGATGATAGGCCTCGAACTGAAGGACGAATATATCGGACTGCGAGACCGTCTCCTTTTTGAGCGTCATTTCTTCACAGGAGCAGCCGGAGCACAGGTCATCCGCCTCCTCCCGTCCCTGACCATATCACAGGAAACCGCAGAATCCTTCGTCAAGGCATGGAAGGAACTGACCTCCGGAACATCTCTTTAAAACCGAATAAAGCGCAACCTGAATAAAACACAAGAAGAGGAAGAATTCCGAAAATTCTTCCTCTTCTTCATGTGCGGATGATAGGAGTCGAACCTACACGCCGTGAAGCACTCGCACCTGAAACGAGCGTGTCTACCATTTCACCACATCCGCGTCTCTTTTGCGGATGCAAATATATGAAATGTTTTTCTATTTAACAACAATGCCTGCAAAGAGGTGCTAAATAAATTTACAGAGGCGACATCTGCTTCATAAAATGACATCATAAACGTACTCCTTCTCCCAGCCGACAATACGGATTGTCACGACAGTCAGAGTGTAATCAAGAATGACGGTAACATCCGCAAGCGAGGCTGCATTCCAGTCATAGCCACCTTTGTCAAGGTATTCTCCGATTGCGAACCTCTTGGTGTGCGGCACTCCGTCATCCACCTCCATGACAAGTGAATTATCCACCTGCCGCGGCAGCACGACACAGGACTCTCCGACATCGGAAGGGTAGGCGACACATGAGAAATCGCCTCCCGACGGCATGCCCCGGATATCATACCCGTCCACCATACCCTTGAATGTAAGGCTATAAGGCACGTAACTCCCGTCGGGCATCATCACTGTGAGACGACAATGATTCTTGTTCAGATGCACGCACTCCCTACAAGCCTCACCACGCGTATCGGCCACAAACGAGTGCAGATAGACAGGAGGACATTCCACTCCATAGGGTATATGCACTATACGTCCCGCATCCCGACCTTGCACCCCTGAGTCTTCAGAGCGGACTCCTGACCCTCCGACCGTCCCACCACCATCACTCCAAACATTCACCTGAATAAACCCATGGGGCACCTCTTTCCTGTAACCCGCCTCAAAATCTGCGGCACTCACATAATCATCAAGGACAACGCCATCTGCCGATACCGCTAAAACATTAACCGACTTCACATAGGCGGTGTCAAGTTCCGTAAGATCCAACATCAAGACACACGGGCACTCACTCCTGTCTTCCTTCACGGAACACCCCGCCACAAGAGCCACACACATGAAAAATGCAAATGGCATTGTCCTAATAACTTTCATAGACATCATATTTCCTACTTCTGATTTTAACTAATTCCGACATTTCCGGGTCAAGATTGGCCCTGAATTCCATAGCAGGCACCATTACAAGCGCCTTTTCGAACCACCCAAGTGCATCTGCATCCCTGCCGAGCCGCGACAGGACCATAGCCATGAGGTAGCACACCCGCGGATCCGAAGAATCGAGTTCCTCCAACACCTGCAAGGCAGAATGATTGTAACCGGAAGACACATAGGCCAGCGCCGCATTATAATCCCCATAAGGACGGAGTATCTCCACGGCCCGCTTGTAATCCATCTGCCGCATTGCCCTCAGACCTGACATATAGACAGTATCCGGAACCGTAGTATGCACAGTATCCTTCACCATCCCCCTGCGGTGCATGAAGAACTCGAAAGTCACACTCCGCAACTGCGGATATATATGCTCCCTCAGATAACGATATTCCTTCATCCGGGACATCTCCCCCTCCACATCATCCGGGCGTGAAAGATCCGACATAATATCCATAAGTTGCCGTCTGACCGATCTGTTCAGTGAAGAATCGTTCCGCACCAGAAGCCTCAACTGTTCCCAGTTTTCAGGCACACACGAAGCCCTCATCTTCATCCTCAGACTGTCATCAAGATGCCGTCCCAACATGGACACCACGGCAGCCGAACGGCTCTGAGACAACCTGCGGTTATATTCAAAAGCGCCCTCAGGAGAGCACGAAGCGGCAATAACAAGGGAGTCCAGTTCAAGATCGCCCCGCGAACCGACCTGACCGACACACCTGAGCACACGGCTAAGTTCCGAGGCATTATCCCCTCTGAGCGTATCCACGGCAGCACTTCCGCTCTCAAAATCTATCAAGGCCTTCGTATGGTCAAAGACCTGCCTCTCCAGAACAATCATCTTATATCTTGGCGAGTCGTCCGCAAGAGAAGAAAGCGAACTTATATAGAAAGTCAGGTCATCAGGATAGGCCAGAGTCAGAATCCTCCTGCCATCCTCATACAGGTCTCCGTTCAAGGACACACCCACCTTCTTGAGCAGCGGCCGGCTCTTGAAGGTGTGATTATACTGATATATGAAATCTCCTGAGCCAGTCATCACGGTATCCAGTCTAAGTCCCTCATGCACAATGGAATCCCTCACAAAACGACGGAACATATTACCCTTGTTACGTTTCTTCCTCTCGTTCCTTTCCGCACGCCAATGCCGGGTGTAATGCCGCAGGGCATCTGCCTGGGTCACACCGAAAAGGCTTTGCGCCAAAGGCTCCGGCACCACTGATGAATCGTTCTTCATACGGTAGGTGTCCGGGAAATTGCGCTCGATGAAAATCTCCAGCAGCCTCATTCTGACAAGATCCGTAGTATCCGTAATTATTGATGCCAGAAAAGCCTGATAGCGCTGATAGCCCCTCAACTGCGCCTTACGATAGTCCTTGCCTGTTATATAGACCGGTTCCAGGCGCACTGTATCCTGACCGAGACGCATCTGAGGATGAATCTTCAACTGCCACCTGGACTCCATCATCCGGCCCGGCACCATGATGTCAAAACCGATCGTCACATATCCTCCCCTCTCCGGCACATTACGGAACCGCGCCACCACCCTGGACGCAGAAATCACATCAGTAGCCACCATCTCGCCCGTCTCAGAGTCCCTGATCGCATTCATGAATATTGGCCCCTGCGACTCCTGAGCCGCAACGGTATCCACCACCACATCCGGTTCATCCACATATTCACTGTCCTCCCTCACAGAGAGTCCCATCTTCAACTGCCCCGAGCGCATCTGCCTGACCTTCACATAGGAAGTGCAGGCAGACACTGCCAGAAGCACGAAAATCAAAACAAATCTCAATCTAAAACACATAGGCAACAGAAACCATTACATCATCCGGAAGCATAAAGAACTTTTGTCCCTGATCCACAGTCAGGCCGCATTCGGGACAGGAATATCTTGTATATATATCCAGTCCTCCCCAGAAACCTATTCCGAACTCCATATTGAAATGCTTGGACAACATGAGGGTGTAACCGGAATATAAACCTAAGCCAACACGGTCCCCCTCGGAGGTTTCACGGGAGATTATCCCGCCTTGGTTATACTCCTGATACCTCAATTTCGAAGAAAACCACCATCCGGACCATGTGTGCCATGGCCATAGTCTCGCTCCCACGGAATAGGACTGCTGTCTGAGTTGGAACTGGTTCTGCGGCTCGGCCTCGTTGTAGGTGAAGGGATTGTACCTCGCCCCGACCAGAAGGCTCCACTTTCTTGACAGCGCATATGAAAAATCCACATTCATCGTACCCAGTTGGGCATATCCGAGAAGATTTGTGGAGACGGAAAACCTGCGCCCCTGAAGTCCTGTCGGTATAAGAATAACCAACAGGACGGCAAAAAACCTCATTCTCATATCACTATCAATATCTGCTGAAAACCTGCTCTATAATGGTCCGCCGGGCCGGATAGGTCTCTATGAGTCTCTGCTTCAAGGCCTGCTTGCTGACAACATCCGCATTCATGACGGACAGGAACTGCGAGGGTTTCATACCCCTGCTGTCAAGATAATGATATATCTGCGGATAGAACCAGTACGATGTTCCAAAGGTCGGGAGAGATCCGCCATACCTGTCCTTGTACATGCGCGCCTGAATATAATAGGCCCACATCTCCCCCACCTCGCACAGACCGGCATTTTCTCCGCTGCCGTCTCCATAGGTGCTGCCGCCAGTCAATATATAGGATTTCAGGATATATTCTATATAGGAATTCCAATATCCGGTCCCCACCTTGGAGAAATGTGAGGCGTGCGCAAGTTCGTGACAGACAGCACTATAAATAGAGGCGTAATCAGTCCTTCCCTTCGTGCCCAAGGTGATGTCCGGAAGAAGATGCTTTATGATGACAGCATATTTGCCGAGATAAGAAGATATGAGCGAATTGCTCAGAAAAGCATTATGATGCAGCATCACGGCGCTGCTTGATTCCAGACCATTGAATATCCATATACGCAGGTCAGACGGCGGAAGTGTCAGATCAAGGTCTTCCTTGGCACAACGCGAATAATAATCATAGGCAGCATTGTTGACCACACATCTTCTCCAGAGCCTTTCATCGGACGAAGAGGTTACTGTCATATTCACGCCGGACGGAGCGGACTTGCCAAGGGTCGAGACAGAAGCGGGCACAAGTATCAGATTCACACCTATCGCAAAGCCCCTGGTGTTCTGGAACACAAGCCTGTAACGCAGATTGGCCCCAAAGGACTTGGACATTGTATAATACCCGTCCCTGTCCGTATAGGCCGAGTCGAACTTGACGAAGGAATTGCATGAAACCTTGACCCCGGCTACACCGAAAGGCTTGCCTCCGTTTGCCTGCTGGTCAACGATTGTGATTCGCCCCGACGGCACCACCTTCTTGCCTGAGGCCCTGGTCTGCACCTGAGCGTAACGGTCTGCATTTCCTGTGATTCTGTACGCTTCCTCTTCCACAGCAGCCCAATCTATGCCGTCAGACTTTACAGAGGCTGACGAGTTGATGATATAGCACTCGTCAATCAACTCATGCTCAATGCCTTCCGGGAACTCAAAGCCCACAGGCACAACGGCATACTGCCAGGTGACATCATCTTCCGGCACCTGTGGATCATGATACCAGTCCCCCTCCACAGCGATATCATAATCCAGAGGGTGGTCGATGAGTTCCAGGCCCATCTCCTCCAAAAGATCACATTGATCCTTGCCGGAAGGGAGGAAACGCACATAAAGGTCCGTAGCGCTGACCTCCACCCTGTCGGCTTTTGTAGGATAGAGAGACTGCAAGGCCTTGGTGACATTTGCAGTCTTGTAGGGGTTCTCCAGCCTCTGGCCCAGAACAATCTTGTCGTGGGTCAGATGACGTCCATAAGAATAATCGATTCCGTAATCCGGAACATTGCCATCTTTGCTGCATGACATCATTACCAATGCCATCATCAGCAGTGTAATTTTACTTTTCATAAATAAATATTTTTAGTCGCAGCAAAGTTCCGAACACTTATCCGTGTCCCAAAAAAGAAAACGGATAAATTTAAAAATCGCCACCTGAGATATCCCAGATGGCGATTTTTGAAAAGAATTTCGAGCAAAAACACTCTATTTTTTGCCGAAATTCACTTTTTAAATATCACGTCATTGCGAGGAGCGTAAGCGACGTGACAACCTCCCTCCGTATTTAGAAGTAGGCTACTGTCTTCTGCTCAACGGCGGCAAGCAGACTGTTGGCGACACGGCTCACTCCGAATCTGAAAAGGTCCTTGGTGAGCCAGTCCTTTCCAAGCACCGACGACACTATCGAATAGTAGCACAACGCATCTGCCGCTGACGAGATACCGCCTGCCGGCTTGAATCCGATCTTCTTGCCTGTGGCTGCGTAATACTTTGCAATACATTCACACATAACGTATGCAGCCATCGGAGTGGCATTGACATCAACCTTGCCTGTCGAGGTCTTGATGAAGTCGGCACCGGCCTCCATTGCAAGGAAAGACGCCTTGGCTATATTATCCGGAGTGCGGAGAAGTCCGGTTTCAAGGATTACTTTCAGATGCACGTTTCTGCCGTTTGCAGCCCTGTCTATACATGCACGCACCTGGCGGATCTCCTCTGCCGCACTCTCATAATCCTCTGCAAGGAACTTATTGAGAGCCAGCACTATATCCACCTCATCAGCGCCCTGCTGCACTGCAAGTTCACACTCTCTGAGTTTCACTTCAAGAAAACTCTGGGATGAAGGGAAGCACGCAGACACCACTGTAATGTTGAAATCCGCCTTTCTGTGAGCATCAACCACAGCGGCAAAATTTGAATAAACACAGACAGATGCAGGCAAAGGCCATTCAGGATAAGACTCCTGGAACGCATTGACCTTGGCTACCAGTCTGCAGACCGAAGCCGGGGTGTCGTCAGTCTTCAAGGTCGTGAGGTCCATCATCGAGAAACAGTCCTTATAGACCTGCTCAGATGCCACATTGTCAAGATTGGCAGCGATGATTTCCAGCGCGCGACCCATTTTCTCCATATCAGGAGCATACCCGTATTTACCTAAATAATCCATATATCAGAAACTGTTTAATTTTTTCTATGAATTAAAATTTCAATTTTGAATCCACAATTATCGTTACCGGACCGTCATTCAGAAGTTCTACCTTCATATCAGCACCAAAGATACCTTTTCCAATCGGTTTTTCCAATTCATTTTCCAACATCACGATAAACCTTTCATACAAAGGTATTGCCACATCCGGTTTTGCCGCCCTGATATATGAAGGTCTGTTGCCCTTTACCGTCGAGGCATATAGAGTGAACTGACTGACAGCCAGCACATCACCGGAGACATCCTTGACAGAAAGGTTCATGACCCCGTTCGCGTCATCAAATATACGCATTGCAGCAATCTTTCGCGCAGTCCACAGAAGATCTTCATCGGTATCCTCATCGATGAAGGCCGCCAGCACAAGCAGGCCATGACCGATTGCCGACTCATATCCCTGCTCCGGCACCCTGACCGACGCATGTCTTACCCTTTGAACAACAACTCTCATTATCCTCTTATCTGTATGTTGAATCCTTCATCAAGCAGCGGCTGCACCATTGCAGTCATCTCCTGCACCGAATATCTTCCAAGCGACTTGTCAGGAGTCTGACGGTCAATGGTATATACCATTATCTCGCGTGGAGACAGTTCCCTGACTATATCCATCCATCGTGCAAGAGCCTCAGGTGCGGCAGTGTCAAAATCCGGCGAACGCAGGAACATGGTCTGAAGGACAAAATCCCCCTCAAATCTCTTCAATCCATCGATGACTCTCTCTATGCTGTATCCCCCGACCGGCTTGTTGATCATATCGATCAGAGCATCAGAAGATGCATCCAGTTTCATTATGGGATTGTCCACCCTGCACAATGCTTCAAAGACCTTATCGCTTGCTATGAGAGTCGAATTGGACAATACAGACACCTTCGCCTGCGGGAAAAGTCTGTCCCTCAGCCGGATGACAGCATCTATTATCTGCGGAAATTCCGGATTGAGCGTAGGCTCTCCATTGCCGGAAAAAGTTATCGAATCCACCTTCACTCCCTCCTGTATCAACTGAGCCAGCCTGCTCTCCAAGGCAGCCTCGACCTCTTCGCAGGTTGGGAATCTCCTGTCGCTCACCCCATCCGCATTCCAGCCGCACTCACAATAGACACAGTCAAAATTGCACACCTTCCCCTTTGCCGGAAGAATATTCATTCCGAGGGAGGTACCAAGCCTGCGGCTTTGAATAGGGCCAAAGACTATTTCATTGAAATGGAGCATCAGATCAGTCGTTTTGATGTGCTTTGGGCGGTTACATTTCCGTCAGCATCCAGGGCATCGACGAAAACTATACCAGGTCTCTTTCCCGGAGCAAGACTGCCCAGGACCGCCTCCTTTGACAGGAAGCGCGCACCATTGAGAGATGCCCATGTAAAGATCTCGTTCATTGGCACATGCGGGAAATTCTCATGAATGCAGGCAATTTCCCTGATGACACTCAGGTCGTCATTGCTGGACAGGGAATCCGTGCCGATGGCTATCGCCAATCCGTTGCGACGCATAAGGTCAATCGGAGGCAATGCATTGTGTATGAATATGTTCGACAGCGGACATATAGCCCAATATACATTATTCATCACCTTTTTGGCGGCATCGATATCATCCTGTTTCAGACAGACATTGTGCACAAGAAGAATATGCTGGTCATACGGCGGTTGTGCTGCCTGAGCCAGCCTTGCGATGAAATATTTCAGTGAGGATTCACCGGTCACAGGCGGGGTGCTCATACCGTTGCGCACACGGTTCTCATACATTGCTCCGCTTCCGCTGAGCAGCAGGTCCTCTTCCTCCTGACTCTCCTGAGAATGATATGAAACATAGCCCTGAGCGAGTCCTGCCGCAGCAGAAGCACTCAGAAGCGCCGGGCTCATGGTGTAGCATGAATGTGGTGTAGGCGCCGCATCAATTCCCTTTTCCTTTGCAAGAGCATCAAGCGCCGTAACATCGGCCATCACTCCTTCGCACATATCTGGCTCACTGCCAAACACTTCCAGGAAGGTCCTCGTATAGATCGGATGAGAGGCCTTAACGTCAAACGACGAATCGTCATTGCTTATGTCCGCCATTGCAGAAACGCCGTCCGCCCACATCCTGTCCATCCACTTTGCAACAAGTTCCTGCTTGACCTCACGGCCAGCCCAATCCCTCAGAGCATTGATCTGGTCGATGAAGCCTGCCATCCCGGAACCCTTATAGAACTTGCCGTGAAGATGCGAAAGTTCCACATGGCAATGTGCATTGACAAAACCAGGAACCAAGGCACCCGGAAGGATCTCCTCCAAAGAGGGGTCTTCACAAACCCCGGTTCTCAAAACAGTCCCGTCATTCTCGTCATACTCGACAAAGGCGTTCCTGAGAGGGTTGTCAGATTCGAGAGTATATACGTATGATGCTGCTACTCGCCTCATTTACTTACTTTTAATATCCACTGTATCTGCTGTTGCCACCAACAGGGAGTCGGCGACATCAAGGGTATCTGCCACCTGAACTGTGTCCCTTGCCACCAGCCTCAGGCCATCTATGATGGAGTCTCTTGTATCGACAAATATAAGTCTATATATATCAAGCGAATCGGTATCAATCCTCAGACTGTCGGAAAGGTGTCTATGGCAGACGGCTGTCGTATCCTTATAATATAGACTGTATCTGATATTGACCTTGACATCCTCCATCAGTTTTTCCAGCCGTTTGCGGATCTCCTCCTGGCTTTCCTGGCTCTTCTTCCTTTCCTCCAATTCATTGAGTTTATCATCCAAGATGGAGACCGTGGTCCTCAGGATCCTTGAATAACGTTCAGGGTCATCCATGTATTTATCCACTGTACGGACATAGTCCTCCTTTGTATATCCGTACTGTTCGAGGATCGGCTCATACACAAGGGATGTGTCCGCCATCTTCCTCAATGAGGGTTTTCCTGCCAGCCACTGGTCGGTCAGAAGCATCTGTGCATATATCTCGGCAAGGTCTCCGCGGGATATGACCCGTCCATCCCCTGACGAGCAGGAGGATAGAAGGACCAGGGCTGACAGCACCGGGAATATATGTCTGAAGATATTCATGTTATCTCAATGTTGCGCCGAACTCGTTCTGGAAGGTGGAAAGGAGTTTGCTCATAACCCTTTCCACGTCATTGTCAGTGAGGGTCTTCTCAAGGTCCTGAAGCACGAAACTGAGTGCATACTGCTTCTTGCCCTCAGCGATCTTGTCGCCACGATATACATCAAAGAGACCCACCTGCTTGAGGAGTTTCTTTCCTACGCGCAGAGCGCTCTTTCGAAGGTCTGCGTATGTCACCGACTCGTCGAGAAGAAGGGCAAGGTCACGTCTTACCTCAGGGAACTTAGGAAGTTCTGAGTACTTGACCTTATTGCGCTTGATGAGTGCAAAGAGGGTCGGCCAGTTGATTTCTGCTGCAAACACAGGCTGCTTGATGCCGAACTGCTTGAGTCTTGCAGGAGATATTGTTCCCATGACTGCAAGCGGTTGATGTGAGCCCGGAAGGTTGTATGCAAGTCCCTCTGAGAAGAGGTCTGATGGAGCGGCCTCAGTTTCAAGAGAATATATATCGCAGCCGAAACGTTTCAGCAGCAGTTCGAGATAGCCTTTGAGTTGGAAATAGTTGCCCTTGCCCGGATCGACTCTCCATGATTTCTCAGGCTGGCCGCTGATGAAGAGGGCATAGCATGTATGCTCTTCGTATGAATCCAGGGTCTTGCCGTCCATTTCAGGATTGAACGAATATACAGAGCCATACTCGAATGTCCTGATGTTGTTCATCTGACGGTTGATGTTATATGCAATCACCTCCAATCCATTGAGAATGAGGGTCTGACGCATCACATTAAGGTCAGAACTGAGAGGGTTCATTATCCGTACGCATCTTTCCTCAGGGAAGGTCTTGAGTTTTGAATAATACTCCGACCTGGTCAGGGAGTTGTTCATTGTCTCCACGAAACCGTTGGCTGCAAGGAAGTCTGCAATTGTCTTGCGCACCTGCTCCTGCTCCGGTTTCTGAGGGGCGTTCACTGACATCCTCATCGCTTGCGGCAACTCGATGTTGTTATATCCATATATACGGAGAATCTCCTCCACGATGTCGCATTCACGATATACATCCACCATGTACGAAGGCACTGCCACCTTGGCACCTCCCTCCGATTTCTCGACGAACTCGTAAGCGAGAGATTCAAGAATGTTCTCTATAACCTCTGCACCTATCTTCTTTCCTACGAAATTCTCGATGCGTGCATAGTCCAGATCGACCACCTTCTTCTCAATCTTTTCCGGATAGAACTCCTGCATCCTGCCTTCGATCTTTCCTCCGGCAAGTTCAATAATGAGCAGAGCAGCACGTTTTGCGGCATATTCGACAATGAGAGGGTCGGCACCGCGCTCATAACGGAACGAAGCATCCGTCTTCAGGCCATGTCTCTTCGAACTTTTTCTGATGGATACAGGATTGAAATATGCACTTTCAAGGAAGATGTCGGTCGTAGTCTCGGTAACGCCTGACTCCTCACCGCCGAAAACTCCTGCAAGACACATCGATTTCTCTGTATTTGCAATCATAAGGTCGGCCGCGCTCAATGTGCGCTCCACACCGTCGAGGGTCACGAACTTCTCCCCTTCCTCTGCCCTGCGGACAACCACCTTACCTCCGATGATTTTCGACGCATCAAAGGCATGGAGAGGCTGACCCACCTCGTGGAGCACGAAATTGGTGATATCCACGATGTTATTTATCGGTCTGAGTCCTATGGAGAGGAGTTTCTTCTGGAGCCACTCAGGGGACGGTGCCACCTTTACGCCACGGATAGTGGTGCCGGTGTAACGGGGCGCGCCATCAGCTGCTCTCACCTCCATAGGTATTGCCTGGGCGCTGTCGTTGTCAGCCCATGCAGAAACATCCGGCATCTTGAATGTACATGGGATGTCGTTATGTCTGAGGTATGCGTAGAGGTCGCGTGCCACTCCGATATGCGAAGCAGCATCAACTCTGTTTGCAGTAAGGCCTATTTCAATTATCGCATCGGTAGCAAGTCCGAGGTAGTCCTTTGCAGGAGTTCCCACAACTGCCTGAGGGTCAAGCACCATGATGCCGTCATGTGACTGGCCTATACCGAGTTCATCCTCTGCGCAGATCATTCCGAATGATTCCACGCCGCGAATCTTTGATTTCTTGATCTTGAAATCCTCACCGAGGACTGTTCCTACTGTCGCCAGCAGCACTTTCTGACCTGCCGCCACGTTCGGAGCGCCACAGACCACCTGAAGCAGTTCCGCCTCGCCGGTGTTGAGTTTTGTAATGTGCAGGTGGTCAGAATCAGGATGCTCGACGCATTCCACAACCTCTGCCACAATAACTCCTTTGAGACCTCCGGGGATTTCCTCCACCTGTTCGAGGGAATCCACTTCAAGTCCTATCGAGGTCAGAGCCTCTGCAATGGCCTCCGGGGTAAGATCGCACTCAAGATAGTCCTTGAGCCAATTGTACGAAATTTTCATATGTTAATCTATATTAATTTCCACCAAAAACAACCTACCTGTCCGCTCCCTATCGCTTCGCGACCCTATCCGGGCAAATGGTCGCTGACCAGGTGGTTATTTTTCACTTAAACTATATCATCTTTCGAGAACAGGGAACCTACAAACTCCTTCTTGCTGAAAACCTTCAGGTCGTCAATTCCCTCTCCTATTCCTACGAATTTTACAGGCACCTTGAACTGATCGACTACGCCTACCACTACGCCGCCCTTCGCTGTTCCGTCGAGTTTGGTGATGGCCATGGCTGTGATGTCAGTCGCCCTTGAAA
This sequence comes from Bacteroidales bacterium, assembly GCA_015060455.1. Classification (GTDB taxonomy): domain Bacteria; phylum Bacteroidota; class Bacteroidia; order Bacteroidales; family UBA932; genus Cryptobacteroides. Next base: position 12,357 of record SUYM01000030.1, on the reverse strand, counting down.
ACTCCTTTGCCTGCTGGAAGGCGTTCTGTCCTGTGGAGCCGTCCAGCACAAGCAGCACTTCATGCGGAGCATCAGGAACTATCTTCCTCATGACATTTCTGATCTTCGTCAACTCATTCATCAGGTCAATGCGGTTGTGAAGCCTTCCTGCGGTATCTATCAGCACCACGTCCGCCTCCTTGGCCACAGCCGACTTGAGGGTGTCGAACGCCACTGATGCCGGGTCTGCACCCATAGGCTGCTTCACGATATCGACGCCGGCACGCTCCGACCAGATGGTAAGCTGATCGACCGCCGCGGCGCGGAACGTATCCGCCGCACCGAGGACCACCTTCTTGCCCTGAGCCTTGAGGCTGCTTGCAAGTTTACCTATAGTCGTTGTCTTTCCTACGCCGTTGACTCCGACAACCATGATCACATACGGCTTCTTCGAGAAATCAAAAGGCACAGGCACATCGTCCTGATCATCATTCACATCAAGAAGATCCGCAATCTCTTCACGGAGCATATCCACAAGTTCATTCATTGAGACATATTTATCCCTGCGCACCCTGTCCTCAAGGTTGTCAATGATCTTCATCGTAGTATCGACTCCCATATCGGTTGCGAGCAGCGCCTCCTCAATGGCATCCATCACATCATCATCAACCTCGGTGCGGCCGATGACAGCATGTGAGAGCCTCTCGAAAAAACTCCTGTTCGTCTTTTTTACACCTTTATCGAATATACCCATAGTGTCTTTTTATAAAACTTACAAATTTACGGAATTTTAGCGTATAAAAAAAGCGGCAAAGCCCTAAAAAATCAGGCCCTGCCACTTTCAAACTCCACAAGTAAGGATTATTTCTTTGCGAAGAACTCCTTAGCCTTGTCCTCTTCAACGAGCTCCTCTGTGAAAACGTAAGCTCCAGTCTTTGGTGACTTGTCCATGCGGATACACTTAACCATCTTCTTGAGTGTACCAGCCTTGAAGGTTGCGACTGCTTTCTTTGCCATTTCTTAATCCTCCTTAATTATTTGATCTCGCGATGAAGTGTTACCTTCTTCAGGAACGGATTGTATTTCTTACGCTCCAGACGCTGAGTCGTGTTCTTCTTATTCTTTGTTGTGATGTATCTTGAGATACCTGGTACACCGCTTTCTCTCTGCTCAGTGCACTCAAGGATGACCTGCACCCTGTTACCTTTAGCCTTCTTTGCCATGATTCAAAAAATTAAACAAGGTTAATAAATCCTTTCTTCTGAGCGTCCTTGATAGTAGCATCAAGACCATTCTTCTCAATTGTTCTCATACCCTTGCAAGACACCTTGAGGGTGATGAATCTCTGCTCCTCCTCTGACCAGAACTTCTTGGTCTTAAGATTGAGGGCGAAGATACGCTTTGTGCGTCTCTTTGAATGGGAAACGTTGTTTCCTACCATTCTCTTTCTTCCTGTAACTTGACAAACCTTTGCCATTGTATATAACTTTTATAATTAATTCATTTTTAGCGGGCTGCAAATATCGCATAAAAAAATCGCATTTGCAAAATTTTACACAAATTTGAAGAACCTGCGCCATCTTATGTTATGCGGAAACTTTCTGTTTCCGTCGATGGAGAGCCATATCACCGCCGGTTTTCCGACTATATGATCTTCCGGAACGAATCCCCAGTATCTTGAATCAAGGGAATTGTGCCTGTTGTCTCCCATCATGAAATAATAATCCTGCTTGAAAGTATAACTCTGAGTCTCCTCTGAGTTTATGTAAATCTTTCCATCCCTGACCTCGAGAGCATTTCCTTCATACGAAGTGATGATTCTCTGATAAAGAGGCAGATTTTCGATTGTCAGTTCCACTGTCGCTCCCTTGTACGGAATCCAGAGCGGCCCGAAGTTGTCCCTTGTCCATTTGTAATCCGATGAGAACGGGAAGATGGTCAGATCCGAGTCCGGATAATCCGGTGGATAGGCATCTATGTTCCTGGTCACCGAAACTACATTGGCGTAGTTCTCAACTGTTTCAAGCATCTGTGCGGTAAGCGGCATGTGCGGATATCCCGGAAGCCCCGGATGAAACCACAGTTCCGCTGAATTGACGCCTAACTTTTCCAGATTCTTTGGATTGATCCTGTTTCCGTCAGTGACCACACAATAGGAGTTCTGCACTCCCGGCCAGTTTTCCTGCGGCTGCGAACCGATATATACCTGCCCGTCCTTGATTGTCAGCGTGTCTCCCGGAGAGGCTACACATCTTTTCACGTAGTGGTCCTTCTTGTCCGAAGGGCGCACCTTGACGGGACCATAGTTCCTTATCGTATATTCGCGTCCGAGTGTCCTGACATATGTGTAGTAGTCTGCTGCCGGATCCTTTACGAGCACCGTATCACCATGAGGAAATGCGAATACCACATAATCTCCTGTCTTTACCCTGCCGAAACCTTTGAGTCTCCTGTAGTCATTCTGAATAAGTTCGGAATATGATTCCCTGCCAGCGATGACATTATGGGTGAAAGGTATGGTCAGAGGCGTCTGCGGGAGTTTGGGTCCGTATGCCAACTTGCTGACAAACAGATGATCACCCGTGTAGAGCGAACTTTCCATCGAGGAGGAAGGAATCTTGAATGCCTGGAAAAAGAAGGTGTTTATGAAAGTCACCACTACGACTGCGAAGATGATTGCATCAAGCCAGTCAAGGAGGATATTTCTTTTCTCCCCTTCCTTATATTCCTTTTTCCAGAACAGCCATTTCACTTTTTTTGTGATATGTCCGTCGAAAATCGGAACAAGTCCGAAGAGCCACCAATAGTTCCCGAGCCATATTACCCACAATATATAAAGGACTGCCCAGAATCCGAACCTTGCCCATTTATTGTGGTATAACTCCTTCAAACTCATCAGTCAATACTTATTTTACAGAATTAATGATAGCCTCAAATGCCTGAGGATTGTTCATTGCAAGGTCTGCAAGCACCTTACGATTGAGTTCGATGTTCTGCTTTGCAAGACGTCCGATAAGTTGAGAATAAGTCATGCCGTACTGACGTGCAGCAGCGTTGATTCTCTGGATCCAAAGAGCACGGAATGTGCGCTTCTTGTTCTTACGGTCGCGGTAAGCATAAGTAAGACCCTTCTCATAGGTGTTCTTTGCTACCGTCCAAACGTTCTTTCTCGAAAGAAAATAGCCGCGGGTCTTTTTAAGAATTTTCTTGCGGCGTGCCCTTGAGGCAACTGAATTTACCGATCTTGGCATAAATTTAACTGGTTTATGGAGGCAGTGTCCGTCGTCGGAACTTTTCGACTGCGTTCCAAGTTTAACTTAAATGACTTTGTGTAATTGTTTAAAATTACATTCCGAGCAGAGCCTTAACCCTCTTCTCGTCAACATTGGCAACGAGTCCGATGTGGGTCAAATTTCTCTTCTGCTTCTTGGTTTTCTTTGTGAGAATGTGGCTTTTAAAAGCATGCTTTCTCTTCACTTTTCCCGTTCCGGTAAGCGTAAAGCGCTTTTTTGAACCGGAGTTGGTCTTGATCTTTGGCATAGTTAAATTTGATTTAGTTAATAAATATTCATCATCCAATCACTTGGATCATTTTTCTTACTTTTTCTTCAGAGGGGCGATCATCATGATCATCCTCTTTCCTTCAAGTTTAGGCATCTGCTCCGCTCTTCCATACTCCTCCAACTCCACTGCAAATCTCAGAAGAAGTTTCTCTCCCTGGTCCGCATATATGATCGAGCGGCCCTTGAAGAACACCGAGGCCTTCACCTTCGAGCCTTCCTGCAGGAACTCCTGCGCGTGCTTTAACTTGAACTGGAAATCGTGCTCGTCCGTATTAGGTCCGAACCTGATCTCCTTGATGACTATCTTGGCAGCGTTTGCCTTCATCTCCTTAGCCTTCTTCTTCTGCTGATAGAGATATTTCTGATAGTCCATTATCCTACATACAGGAGGATCGGCCTTTGCGCTTATCTCAACCAGATCGAGTTCCTGTTCGTCCGCCATTCTGAGCGCATCCCTGAGCGAATAGATTCCCTGCTCCGGGATATTGTCTCCTACAAGACGTACCTGTGAGGCAGTAATCTCCTCATTGATTCTCAATCCGTCCTCGTCCTTCTTTACATTGTTAGGCTTCTGGCCTGGACGATTGTTTGGTCTTGGGCCCATCGGGCGCGGACCTGGTCTAAATGGTGCTGCGATAAAACGTTCCTCCTATAAGTTAAGTTGTTATAATATGGTCAGACTAAGACAGCTGATCCTTTATCTCGTTGCTTACCAACTCGACAAATGCATCAACCGGCATAGTTCCTGCGTCAATTCCACCCTGTCTTCTGACAGAGACTGTGCCGTCGTTCATCTCCTTCTCGCCCACAATCACAAGGAAAGGTATTCTCTTTAACTCGCTTTCCCTTATTCGTTTACCGAGAGTTTCGTTCCTGTCGTCAACGGCGGCGCGAATATCGCAATTATTAAGCAAATTACAAACTTTTTTTGCATATTCCTCGTATTTTTCGCTGACAGGCACGATATTGACCTGATCCGGAGTGAGCCACAAAGGAAGTTTTCCACCGGTGTGTTCAAGGAGTACTGCCACGAATCTTTCAAGGGATCCGAACGGCGCACGGTGAATCATGATAGGGCGGTGCTTCTGGTTGTCGCTGCCGATATATTCAAGTTCAAAGCGCTCAGGGAGGTTATAATCAACCTGAATTGTACCTAACTGCCACTTTCTTCCTATGGCGTCCTTCACCATGAAGTCAAGTTTAGGGCCATAGAACGCCGCCTCACCATATTCAACCACGGTGTTGAGCCCCTTCTCCTGAGCAGCCTCGATGATGGCAGCCTCAGCCTTAGCCCAGTTCTCGTCAGATCCGATATACTTGGTCTTGTTATCCGGGTCACGGAGCGATACCTGCGCGATATACTCGTTGAAATCCAGGGTCTTGAATACATATAATATGATGTCGATCACCTTGCAGAACTCTTCCTTGAGCTGGTCCGGACGGCAGAAGAGGTGGGCATCATCCTGTGTGAAACTCCTTACGCGGGTAAGTCCGTGAAGTTCACCGCTTTGCTCGTAACGATACACGGTACCGAACTCTGCAAGTCTGAGAGGGAGGTCCTTGTATGAACGAGGCTTTGTCCTGTATATCTCACAGTGGTGAGGGCAGTTCATCGGCTTGAGCAGATATTCCTCTCCCTCCTGCGGAGTGTGGATAGGCTGGAAAGAGTCCTTTCCGTATTTTGCATAGTGACCGGATGTCACATAAAGTTCCTTGTTACCGATATGCGGGGTGATCACCTGATCGTAGCCGTATGACTTCTGGAGTTTCCTGAGGAAGTTTTCAAGTCTCTCACGAAGGGCGGCACCCTTAGGAAGCCACAACGGAAGTCCCTGACCTACTCTCTGCGAGAATGCGAAGAGTTCCATCTCCTTGCCTATCTTTCTGTGGTCACGTTTCTTGGCCTCTTCCATCATCTGGAGATACTCGTCAAGGAGGGATTTCTTAGGGAAGGTCACACCATATACACGGGTGAGCATCTTACGTTCCTGGTCACCTCTCCAATAGGCACCTGCGATGGCTGTAAGTTTCACAGCCTTGATCACAGATGTGTCCTTGAGGTGAGGTCCGCGGCAGAGGTCCGTGAAATCACCGTTGGTGTAGAACGTGATGGTGCCGTCCTCAAGTTCGCTGATGAGTTCGCACTTATACTCGTCACCCTTCTCTGTAAATGTCTTCATAGCCTCAGCCTTCGATACCTCTGTCCTTACGAAAGGTGTCTTCTGACGTGCAAGTTCGATCATCTTGTCCTCGATAGCCTTGAGGTCAGCCTCCACAAGTGTCTTTTCGCCGAAATCGACATCATAGTAGAAACCTGTCTCTACAGCAGGTCCGATACCGAACTTGACTCCCGGATAGAGAGCCTCAAGAGCCGCTGCAAGAAGGTGCGATGACGAATGCCAGAACACATGCTTAGCCTCGGCATCCTCCCATTTGTGGAGCCTTATGGCAGCATCCTCGTTGATAGGGCGTGTCACGTCATATACCTGCCCTTTTCCTGTGGTGTCGCCCGCTGGAACTATCGTTGCAGCCAGAACATCTGCTGCGAGTCTCGGACTGATACTGTTTGCAATATCAAACGCTGAAACACCACTCTCGTACTGTCTCACGCTACCATCAGGAAATGTAATGTTGATCATATCTATATATTTAATTGTTTTATCATTCTACTCCGGATATTGACCGCCGGGACCATACGGTCCTTAGGATATTGCCGGAACAAGCATGCAAAGGTATGAATTTTTTTCTATCTTTGTGCGATAAAACAATATAATTGTCATCCCGAGCACAGTCGGGGGATCTTAAAACCTGAATATTCATGGAACAAAATATATTGAATAAGAACATCTGGAGCGCTGCCGGAACTGCCGGTCTGGCCCTCGGAGCGGTTTCCACTGCCTATCTTTTTGCAGGCCAGTGGATTTCAGGAGACCTTGCCCCGGCCGCATTATGGCAATCAGTCATTGCAATCGTATTATGGACGGTCAAGTTCGCCGGCTGCATCTGGCTCATGTATCATTTCATGAGGAAGTTCGCTGAGGAAAACGTCGGAGCCCACAGCAAGGCGGTCTTCAGAATGGGTATGGCGACAGCGCTGTTATCTGCCCTGATGTACAGCGGCATATACCTCGCCAATATGCTGTATATCTCCGCAGATTATTATAATATGGTGATACAGATGACTTTGCAGCAGATGCGTCCTGCAATGGATGCAAACTCTTTGGCCGCTCTTGACATGGTAATGGACGCGTTGCCGCAGATCACTTTCTTCTACAACCTGATTTATTGCTTCCTGTTCGGAACAGTGCTTTCAGCCATCATTTCACGCAAAATAAAATAATAAGACATGGATATATCTGTTGTCATCTCCCTATATAATGAAGAGGAATCCCTCCGCGAACTTGTCGGCTGGATCGAGTCAGTGATGAGCCGCGAGGGCTATTCATACGAGGTCATCATGGTCGATGACGGCAGCACCGACGGCTCATGGTCAGTTGTCAAGGAACTCTCCGCTGCCAATCCTGCCATCCGCGGCATCTCCTTCCGCCGCAACTACGGCAAGTCCGCAGCCCTGTATCATGGATTTGCTGCGGCACAGGGCAATGTTGTCGTGACTATGGACGCCGATCTTCAGGATTCTCCGGAAGAGATTCCTGAAATGTACAGAATGGTCGTCGAAGAAGGCTGGGACATCGTTTCCGGCTGGAAGAAACAGAGGTTTGACAACAAGTTCACCAAGAATCTGCCGTCCAAGTTGTACAACTGGACTGCCCGCAAGGTCACCGGCATCAGACTGCACGACATGAACTGCGGACTGAAGGCCTACCGCAACGAGGTAGTGAAGAATATAGAAGTATATGGCGAGATGCACCGCTATATCCCGTACCTTGCCAAGAATGCAGGTTTCGGTCGCATAACCGAAAAGCCTGTCCAGCATCAGAAACGCAAATACGGAGTCAGCAAATTCGGCCTCGAACGCTTTGTGAACGGTCTCCTTGACCTCATATCACTCTGGTTCCTCAGCACCTTCGGCAAGAAGCCGATGCATTTCTTCGGATTCACAGGCATACTCATGTTCCTTGCAGGCGGATTCCTTGCCGCATGGGTCATCATCGAAAAGTTAGTTCAGCAGAGCCACGGACTGGTTTACCGCCCTGTCACCGACCAGCCAATCTTCTACCTTGCCCTGCTGGCGGTCATCCTCGGTTTCCAACTCTTCCTCGCCGGCTTCATCTGCGAGATGGTCTCCCGCAACAGCGCCGAGCGCAACAACTACAAGATCCGGGAAGAAATCTGACCCCCGCATCAGGAGATCCCCTTAGTCCTTTGTCCTTGAAAAGTACTGTTTCAGGGACAGAGTACTGTTTTTGGGCGGTTTATCCTCAAAAACATGGCTTTCTGAGGACAAGGCTAGTATGTCTTTATCCATAGCCAGGTGTTGTTTCTCGGAAATAATTTCTATATTTGTCGTGTCTATTGGCTTAGTCCCGCAGGCATGACATATTGAAAGTGTTTTCGCACTGTCCTTTCAAGAAAATGTGGAAGTTTTCAAAGTAACAGGACGAGACGGATAACACTCATTCTTGTTTAGACTATGGCAGGCGCATTGTACATGATACAAGCGCCATAACTCCATATCTATCCAAGTGTGGGGTATCGCATCGTTTATCGTTACTTGGGTCTTTCCACAACCTTCTTGAAGATAGACGAAACAGCCTCACACTTTCTTTTTATTTGATAAGTCTTTTTTGGGGCGAAAAAGACGAAAAAACCTTTATCTTTTATGAACAAAGTAATTAAGACATTTTTAATGTCTATCCTTACAGCAACTGTATTATTACAGTCACCGATGCGATGTTTGGGACAGTCTGCCCCACAAGTATCTCAGTCAAACACTGACTATTCTAACTTTATCAGTAATACTAAGACGCAATCTTGGGTCCTGACAGGAGTCTCTTCTAATGAATTTTATACTGCGATATTTATACGAATCAACTTAATAAGCAATAAAGAAGGGGCATTCATGTTTCCCAAAAACATATCAATATCTGGAGACTTTGGAACTTATGAGCCTTTATCATTAACTGTAGATAACGGAAAGGAGTTCGAATTTGGGAAAAACCGATACTATCCTAAAGGGAATAAGAACACAGGATCAAATTGCATGATTTTATTCCCTAGAATTCCAGCAGGAGTCACCTCATTTAATTTCAGGTATCCTATTAACTTTACACACCCTAACGGTATTATGTGGGAAAAGATACCATTAGCTGATAACCCAAATACGGCGGAACAAAGTCTATGGGATGATTCTACACTTAGGAGCCACTGGGAAGAAAATGATATAACTAGTATTGAGGGAATCTATTACTTCGCCACCACAAATGCCAAATGAAAATTTCTACCTATCATTTACAGAGGGAGCAATGTCGATATATCAAGAGAACAACAAAGTTACCGCTGATTTCATTAAATTATATCCGGCTAATGACATAAATCTTCAAAACAAATCAAATAATAAGAAAAGTGGTTCAACAACAAATACCCCATCACAAAATCCCACACA
>SUYM01000030.1:0-3149 GCA_015060455.1 Bacteroidales bacterium | reverse complement strand
AAGAGAACAACAAAGTTACCGCTGATTTCATTAAATTATATCCGGCTAATGACATAAATCTTCAAAACAAATCAAATAATAAGAAAAGTGGTTCAACAACAAATACCCCATCACAAAATCCCACACAACATACAAGCAGTGGCAGCGGTATATTTATAGCTCCCAAAATTATTGCAACAAATTATCATGTTATTGATGGTGCTGAAAAGATAGAAATTCTAATAAAGTCAGGGGAGGATGTCAATACATATACAGCAAAAGTCCTGTGCTCCGATAAAACTAATGATTTAGCCTTGCTTTCGCTCGACAAATCAGAATTTACTAATACTCCTATCGACATGTCAAATTTCATAGACAATATAACTTTTATTCAAAGGACAAAATCTATCATTGAAAATTACAATGGAGAATTTGATGTATCGCTTATAATCAACTCATGCGTCGGTCTCTTATTTATGGCCAAGGAAAAATATCATAGCACAATTAGTCGGGCCAAATCGGAAAAGACTCTAGCTAAATGGGGAATAAATATTTCGGATATAAAGTTCTGCGGGAAATATGACCATAAAAGACAACAAGTCATTATTCAGGACAAAGGATTTCTACAGTTTGCTCACATATCAGAAACTCCATTGCGCATTGCAATTTCAAAACACTACAGAAAGGAACACAAGGAGACATCAAGCAACTACTTCTACGAGATTTCTATATTCCATCAAATCGGAACAAAGAACCAATAATGACATTTGAAATGGTTATCAGCGTTGAAGATTTTCGAAAATTTATAATGAGCGTAGCTGACTACATTCTAAAAAAACATAAAAGTTGATCAACCATAAGCCAATAAGGTACACTAGCACCATATGTAAATCGCCCACTCGATGAGTAGGGCGATTGTTTTCTTCTCATAGTTTGCTGTTAGCCTCTGATACAGAGGTATTTGTAAACCATTGAATAGGATTCTGACACATGTGATTCTTGATCACATTGGCTAACATCTTTCATTTATAATGCACGAATGCCGACAGAACAAGCACTTCTACAACATCGTCCAAAACCCTATATATAAGACGATGTTCCCTCGTAATGCGCCGTGAGTACACATTGCCGTCGTACCCTTTGAGAGGTTCCACCTGTCCGGTTCCTGTTCTCGGATGTTGTCGTAATTCTTCTAAAAGTCGGGACAATTTGGAAATAGCATGAGGAGCCTTCTTATTCAGTTCCTTCAAATCCCTTCTGGCATCGCTGGAAAAAACAATTGAGTACATATCAATCCTCACTAAGCATTCTTCCGAGGAACTGCTGCACATTTTCAGACTCCGCCATCCGATACACCTTTCCGTTGTTATATTCTTCTATGCCTCTCTTGATTTTATCTTCAAGGACTGATTCGCTGATCAGGGTATCATCTTCTGAAATAGGCACAAGTCTATAACTGCCGTGCATCCGCGATGTGATTACGACATCATTTGTCCGTGCCAGATCAAAATATTTACGTTGATTGGCCCTGAATTCCCTACTACTCACTATTACCATTTTCATATCATTTAGTTTAGCAAATATATGTATTTTCAAAAGAAGTACCAAATTGGTACACATTTTTATATCAAAAAGTATATAGGACAAACAATCAAGTCAGGGATTTTGATTAACTTTGGAAAAATTTGAATCGACATGTTGAAAATCGGAGACAAGATGCCGGATTTCGAGGTCCAGGACCAGGACAGCAAGATGGTGAGCAGCAGGGAGCTGCTCGGGAAGAAGACAATCATATATTTCTATCCGAAGGACAATACGAGCGGGTGTACTGCGGAGGCATGTAATCTGCGTGACAATTATCAGGCGATGGTTGCCAGGGGATATAATGTCATCGGGGTAAGCAAGGACAGCGTGAAGTCACATAAGAACTTTACGGATAAATATGACCTCCCTTTTACGCTTCTGGCAGACACTTCCACTGAAATGATCAAGTCATTCGGAGCATGGGGCGAGAAGAGCATGTATGGCAGGAAATACATGGGAATCATGCGCACGACATTCATCTTCGATGAGAATGGAATTCTCACAGAAATCATCGAAAAAGTCGATACAAAAAATCATGCTGCACAGATACTGAAACGGTGATATACTGAAACTATAATATGAGGCTGTATTCCAGACTTTTTCTAGGAATACAGCCTCAATTTTATATTAAAACCAGTGACAGCACAAAGCCTACGCTCTCATCTGTGAAGAATTTGGCAGAATTTATGCTACCACAACACATAAAAAAAGATATGGAAAAGAGCATCTATGATTTTGTCGTCACCGACATGAAGAAAAATCCTGTCAAGCTGGATATCTATAAAGGTAAAGTTCTGCTCATAGTCAACACAGCAACAGGATGTGGATTTACACCTCAATACAAAGGACTGGAAAATCTCTACCGCCTATACAAAGATTATGGGCTGGTCATTCTGGGGTTCCCTTGTAATCAATTCGGGAATCAGGCACCCGGAACAGAAGAAGAAATCTCAGACTTCTGCGAACTTAATTACGGAGTTACCTTCCCGCAATTTGCCAAGATTGATGTCAACGGCAAAGATGCAGATCCGTTATATAAATGGCTCAAGGAACAGAAGAAAGGGATACTCGGCTCAAAAAGCATCAAGTGGAACTTCACAAAATTCCTGATTGATAGAAATGGCAAAGTGGTCAGGCGTTTCTCTCCATCTGATACACCTGAAGAAATTGAGCCTGCCATCAAAGAGTTACTTGGATAGGATAGTTCAAAGCTGCATGACTTAGATGCCTTCAACACAGCGTGCCGCCGTGCATCCTCGTGGCGCTCAACCCTTTACATATCAATCACTTACGCTTTATGCCTGCTCCCCAAAGCACGCAGGCATATAAAGGAAAAGGTTGAGTATCAGCGAGTTACGCGCCACGGGGGGGAGCAGAGGAGAGGTACGACCGGAAGTCGGATAGCGACAATAAACGAAAGAAGCCCCAAGACTTTTATCTCAGAGTTTCTCGTAAGGATAGTGGCAGCTACCTACTCTCCCACCTGGTGGGGCAGTACCATCGGCGATGGTGAGCTTAACTTCTCTGTTCGGAATGGGAAGAGGTGGATCCTCACCGCTATAACCGCCACAATATATGTCTTGAGA
>SUYM01000029.1 GCA_015060455.1 Bacteroidales bacterium | reverse complement strand
ATGCAGATTATATCGAGACCGTATTACGCCGACAAAGTGGATACATGGATCGGCAAAGGACAGATTATTGTATTGACCGGTCAGAGGAGAGTGGGTAAAAGTTATATTCTTAAGGATTTTACGGAGCGTCACAAGAATGATCCGGGGGCAAATATCATCTACATTAACAAGGAACGGAAGAAGTTTGATACGCTGAAGACTTACGTAGAACTGAATGCTTATATTGATGAGCATTGGGCGGAGGGAGCGCACAATTTCATATTGATCGATGAGGTGCAGGAGATTGAAGGGTGGGAAAAGAGTGTCAGAAGTTATCGTTTGGAGGATAGTACGGATATTGTGATTACGGGTAGTAACTCGAAGATGCTTTCCAGTGAATTGAGTACATTGATTGGAGGGCGTTATCAGGAGATTTATGTTCAGTCGCTCAGTTATATTGAGTTTCTGTGCTTTCATAATCTGGAGGATAATGATGAGGCGTTGTGGAAGTATATCAATTATGGCGGACTGCCTGGGTTGATTCAGACCGGGCTTGATGATGAGGATCTTGTTTGGGATTACATTAAGGGCGTTTATCATACGGTGGTTTTGAAAGACATTGTCGAGAGGCATAGTATCCGTAATGTTGCTTTTCTGAATGTGCTCCTGCGTTATTTCTCCGATACTGTGGGCAAACTTACGTCGCTGAATAATATCTGTCGCTATATGAAGTCGCAGGGGCAGGATGTTGCGGTCAAGTCTGTGTCGGCTTATCTTTCTTATTTCAGGGATGCGTATCTGCTGGCGTCGGTAGGTCGGTACGATGTTCACGGTAAGAGGTTGTTGGAGTCGAATGAAAAGTTATATTTTGGAGATGTCGGTATCAGAAATCTGATCGCCGGTGGAGAACGGGAAGGGGATATTGAAAAGGTTTTGGAGAATATTGTATATCAGCAACTTTTACGGATGGGGTACACTGTGAATGTAGGGCAGTTAAAGGCCGGAGAGGTGGATTTTGTCTGCACGAGGACCAATGAAAGGGTATATGTTCAGGTGGCTTATCTTGTTGCTTCGCCTCAGACCGAGGAGAGGGAATTCGGCTGTCTGGAAAACATCAATGACAATTATCCGAAATATGTCATATCGATGACTCCTTTCGTGAAGAGAAGCGATAGAGGCGGTATTACGCATATCGGGCTACGTGAGTTCCTGAAGAATGGATTTTGGTCAGGCAGGGTTTAAGGATGATATGTATTTTATGATTCCTTGGACGTGAGTGTCGATGATTGCTTGTCTGCCGGACGGGACCATAGGCTTTCTCTTTGAGAAACAGGAGGAAGATATGTGGATTTACGGCAGCAGAGGCTGGATGATGGCGGTGAGCTGGTCGTTTTCCAGAAGGAAACCGTCGTGACCGAACTCGGAAGTGATTTCGTGGTATCTTGCCCCCGGAATGCACGAGGCGATATGCTTCTGTTCGCAGACAGGGAAGAGTTGGTCGCTGTCGATGCCGATCATCACGCAGTCGGACTTGATGGTCCCCAGAGCCGCCTCGACACCGCCACGGCCACGGCCGATATTGTTGCTGTCAGCCGATGCACAGAGGTAGTAATATGAATATGCGTCGAAACGGTCCGCCAGTTTCTGACCCTGGTATCTCTGATATGATCCGGCGCGGGAAGCAAAAAGGAAATCCACATCGGTCTCGGACTGTTTCAGATTGTATCCCTGATAACTTCTATATGATATGAGGGCTATGCTTCGGGCGCATTTCAGTCCCGCTTCTCCACCGCTCAGGCTGGCACATTCGCGAAATGTAGGGTCTGCTTCAAGCGCCATCCTCATGGATTCGTTATATGCGGTGAGCCATGCCGTACATTTCACGGCACAGGCTATGCCGACCACGCATTTTATCACTGAAGGCTCCATCACCGCCCACTCCAATGACTGGAATCCTCCGATCGAGCCTCCGATCATAAGGTCAATCTGCTCAATGCCCAAATGTCTGCGGACCAGGTCGTTTGCCCTTACAATGTCTCGCACCGTGATGAGCGGAAAATCAAAATAATATGGCTTTGCGGTGTTCGGGTTGATGGAAGACGGGCCCGATGAACCGTATGGGGAACCGAGCATATTTACACAAACGACGAAATATTTCTCCGTATCGAAAAGTTTACCGGGACCCACCAGTTGAGGCCACCATTCTTCCGGGTCGGAGTTTGCGGTCAGTGCATGGCATATCCATATCACTTTACGCTCGTCTCCCGCCTGCCAGGGGCGTTCCGATGTGTGGTAGGCTACCTGCAGGTCTTCGATGCTTCCGCCTGCCTCGAACTCAAAAATCCCGTCGTGTATGTATTTGCGTTTGATCATAATTTTGCGTCGCCTTGTCATGTCGAGCGCTCGTAGAAAGTCGAGACATCTCTCCAAACAACCTGCAAATATACATAAAATTCGTTGAAACAATGAAACGTTCGTCTGCCGTCTCCTGCAACACCCCGTCCCCGTCATTCCCGACGTCGATCGGGAACCCCCGCCTGTCCGCCCTGTCTGCCTCATCCCTATCTCCGTCATGCCCGACCTGATCGGGCATCTGCCGTATTCATCCTTTGATGCACCGTTTGCCACCGTCACGCAACTTTTTGCCCGAAACTCTGCGTGATGGTCCTGTTTTCGCCCTCCGAACATCGTTTTCGGGTACCGTCACGCACTGAAACGTCCTTAAAACTGTGTGATGGTCCTGTTTGCGCACCCGTCCCGTCATCCCCGACGTCGATCGGGGATCCCCGTCTGTCCGCCCAGCCTGCCTCATCCCTCTCTCCGTCATGCCCGACCCCGTCCCCGTCATGCCCGACCCGATCGGGCATCTTCCTACATCCTCCCCAGCAGTTCCTCCGCCTCCGTATTCTCCATCAATGTGAAGCCGAACCACTTCTTCCCGAGGTCCTTGATCGAAGCGCCGACCAGATAGACCTTCTCATCGATTATCAGAAACCTGTCGTGCGCCTTTGAGAATATCCTGACCTCCACTGGCGGATATTGCGCATTATGCTTATCGATGTCCAGTTGCAGTTGCTTGGAAATCATCCCCGTATAAATCACCGCTTCAACTCCCGCCTCCCGTTTTGCCAGCAGCGTCAGCACCGTATCGTCTATATAATTGTCAATCAGCACAATCCTTCTCTTCGCGCTCCTCACCAGTTGCGCCACAAAACTATACGCGTCATAAATCTGCCCGTCGAAGAAAATCCCTTGCTTCGGCGGCAAGGAACTCTGGATAAAGAACTCAATTTTCTTTTCGTGTTCGTATAATTTTTGATCAAACTGGATGAACTTGTCTTCTATACGGCGCTCAAGAGATGATATCCGTTGATTTATGATAATCCCTTTCATGAGATAGTCTTTCAAAACGACATTTGCCCACCTGCGGAAAAGTACACCTTTCTGTGATTTGACGCGATATCCAATGGAGATAATCATATCAAGATTATAATGTTCTATATATCGTGTAACCCACCGTTGCCCTTCTTCTTGAACTATCGCAAAATTTGCGACAGTTGGAATGTCTGACAATTCCTCATTCAGAGCATTGTTTATGTGTTTGCCTATGGTTTTTACGTCTCTTCCAAAAAGTTGTGCAATCTGCTGTCTGTTCAGCCATACAGTTTCGTCCTTCAGTCTTACTTCCAGCCTCGTGATCTCGTCCGGCTGATAAACCACAATCTCTCCAGTCCCTCCGGAGGCATTCCCTAAATCCTTGTTTTCCAAAATCTTCATAATCTTACTTTATTTATAATGTTGTTAACCCGTTCACGTCATGCCTGACTTCAATCGGGAACCCCAGCCTGTCCGCTCTGCCCGACCCTCGCCCGTCCTCGTCCCCGTCATGCCCGTCCTCGTCCCCGTCATGCCCGACCCGATCGGGCATCTTCCTACATCCTCCCCAGCAGCTCCTCCGCCTCCGTGTTCTCCATCAATGTAAACCCGAACCACTTCTTCCCGAGGTCCTTGATCGAAGCGCCGACCAGATAAACCTTCTCGTCTATTATCAGAAACCTGTCGTGCGCCTTGGAGAATATCCTGACCTCCACGGGCGGATATTGCGCATTATGCTTGTCGATATCCAGTTGCAGTTGCTTTGAAATCTTCCCCGTATAAATCACCGCTTCCACTCCCGCCTCCCGCTTCGCCAGCAATGTCAGCACCGTATCGTCTATATAATTGTCAATCAGCACAATCCTCCTCTTCGCGTTCCTCACCAGCTCCGCCACAAAACTGTATGCATCATATATCTGCCCGTCGAAGAAAATCCCCTGCTTGGGCGGCAAGGAACTCTGGATAAAGAACTCAATTTTCTTAGCGTGTTCATGTAGTGTTAACTCGTGTTCTTTGAGCTGTTTTTCAACCATATCAAATCTGTTGTTTAACGAATAACCTTTTAACAGATGTTCTTTTAAGACGGAGTTAGTCCACCGTCTGAATATAATACCTTGTTGTGATTTTACCCTATATCCGACAGACAGAATCATCTCAAGGTTGTAATATTCTACAATATAAGTTTTGCCATCAGTGGCAGTTGTCGCAAATTTTGCGACAACTGCAATGCCTGACAATTCCTCGTTCAGAGCATTGTTTATGTGTTTGCCTATGGTTTTTACGTCTCTTCCAAAAAGTTGTGCAATCTGCTGTCTGTTCAGCCATACAGTTTCGTCCTTCAGCCTCACCTCCAGCCTCGTGATCTCGTCCGGCTGATAAACCACAATCTCTCCAGTCCCTCCGGAGGCATTCCCAAAATCCTTGTTCTCTAAAATCTCCATAATCTGTCTTTATTTATATCGTTGTTAACCCGTTCCCGTCATGCCCGACTCGATCGGGCATCTTCCTACATTTTCCCCAGCAGTTCCTCCGCCTCCGTGTTCTCCATCAGCGTGAAGCCGAACCACTTCTTGCCCATTGTCGAAATCTGGTCGCCTGTCTGCTATTTACACGATAGCCGACGGACAATATTGCATCAAGATTATAAAATCCAGTCTTATAAGTTTTCCCGTCAGCAGCAGTATATTCCAAAATGGAATGAACTGCCGTTATTTCAAGTTCTCCAGAAGAGAAGATATTTTTCAGGTGCTTTGATATTGCTGGCTGCCCGACACCAAACAATTGAGCAATTTGTGTTTGTGTCAACCATATGGTATCATTATTTACCCTCACCTCCAGCCTCGTGATCTCGTCCGGCTGATAAACCACAATCTCTCCGGTCCCTCCGGAGGCATTCCCTAAATCCGTGTTTTCCAAAATCTTCATAATCTTACTTTATTTATATTGTTGTTAACCCGTCCCCGTCATTCCCGACCCGATCGGGCATCTTCCTACATCCTCCCCAGCAGTTCCTCCGCCTCCGTATTCTCCATCAATGTAAACCCGAACCACTTCTTGCCCAGGTCCTTGATCGAAGCGCCGACCAGATAGACTGCGTTGTCTATTATCAAGAACCGGTCATGGGCTTTGGTAAAGGTGCGTACATCTATTGTCGGATATTGGGAGTTGTGCTTTACGATGTCCAGTTGCAGTTGCTGCGAGATGCGGCCGGTATATATCGTCGCATCAACACCTGCCGACCTCTTGTCGAGCAGCGTCAGCACCGTGTCGTCTATATAATTGTCAATCAGCACAATCCTCCTCTTCGCGTTCCTCACCAGCTCCGCCACAAAGGTATATGCATCATATATCTGTCCATCGAAGAAGATGCCCTCGACCGGTGGCAGGGAAGTGCGTACAAAAAAGTCGATTTTCTTACTATGTTCAATTAGTAGTAGTTCGTGCTCGGCCAATGTCTTTGCATGTAATTCCAACCTTTGATCAAAAGCGTATCCTCGAATCAGATATTCTTTCAGGATTTTGTTTGCCCATTGCCTGAATCGCGTTCCTCTTTGTGACTTGATACGATATCCTACAGAGATGATGACATCAAGACTATAAGTGCTGATTGGTTTGTATTTCGACAGAGTATTATGCAAAATTTGCATATTACTATCCTTCTCCAGTTCTCCCTCTTCAAATATGTTTCTGATATGCCGGGCTATGACAGATTGGTCTCTTTCGAAGAGTTCCACCATCTGTGCCTGCGTCAGCCACACCGTGTCATCCTGCAGCCTCACCTCCAGCCTCGTAATCTCGTCCGGCTGATAAACCACAATCTCCCCGGTCCCTCCGGAGGCATTCCCTAAATCCGTGTTTTCCAAAATCTTCATAATCTTACTTTATTTATATTGTTGTTAACCCGTTCACGTCATGCCTGACTTCAATCGGGAACCCCAGCCTGTCCGCACTGCCCGACCCTCGCCCGTCCCCGTCATCCCCGTTCCTCGTCCCCGTCATGCCCGACCTGATCGGGCATCTGCCTACATCCTCCCCAGCAGTTCCTCCGCATCGGTGTTCTCCATCAGCGTAAACCCGAACCACTTCTTCCCGAGGTCCTTGATCGAAGCGCCGACCAGATAGACCTTCTCGTCGATTATCAGAAACCTGTCGTGCGCCTTGGAGAATGTCCTGACCTCCACGGAAGGATACTGCGCATTATGCTTATCGATGTCCAGTTGCAGTTGCTTTGAAATCTTCCCCGTATAAATCACCGCTTCCACTCCCGCCTCCCGTTTAGACAACAATGTCAGCACCGTATCGTCTATATAATTGTCAATCAGCACAATCCTCCTCTTCGCGCTCCTCACCAGTTCCGCCACGAAGGCGTAGGCGTCATAAATCTGCCCGTCGAAGAAGATGCCCTGAACCGGCAAATTGTGAGCGTTTTGCATATTTTCAAAGACGATGTCAACTTTACTCGTTGTTTCCAAAAGAAGTTTTCTCATTTCGGACTGATTGTATTCAATCAGTTCTACGCGATTCTGGAGAGTAGAAGCTTGATATACTGATTTCCGAATATTTGTAAAGGTTCGCATAATCTTGATATTCACAGCAATAGCAGTTTCACTTCTTAGCACACTGCTGAGCATGGCTATGCCGTGTTCTGTAAAAGCGTAGGGCAGATATTTCAAATGCTGTCCTTGTCCTGTGTTTAAGGTCGCAATTTGCGACCTTAAACATTCCTCCATTGTCAGTTGGAACATGAAATCCTCCGGAAAACGTTCAATGTTACGCTTAACCTGCTCGTTCAGTCGTTTGGTTTCAACGCCATACAATAAAGCGAGGTCCTTGTCTATCATTACCTGTTTTCCTCGAATGTTAAAAATCCGCTCCTCGATGCTCGTTGAAGCAGTCGTCTTCTCCAAATCATTTTTCATAAGCCATTCTTTATAATATTTTAGTCATTCTTCTTTCTTGCTATGACTGCTTGATGTCGTGTGCCCGTATGCGAAAAAACGCGATACGGGTATATACGACTATACCTATATCGCGTTGTAGAGCTCTTCCTGCCACTCTACGGCCAACAGACTTGACTGCAATATTAATAAACTTCGGCAGATTTTCCAACGGTCACAGAGGCCGCTTTAGTACTACCACATCTGTGTCTTTTGACGAAACTCTTGTTTATTCAAAATGGGGGGGGTGGTGGTATCTTTGATAAATAAAGATATTATGTTTAATCTATTTCATTATGAATCTGAAACAGAACTTGGCAATGTCTATCCGTCGAACTACGGCAATCGCGCGTACGGTCTATCAATTCGTTGCCTCCAAGAATAAAGATCTCTCGACTTCGCTCGAGATGACAATGTTGCGTGGTCAGAGAAGCGAGATCCTTCACTCCACTTCGTTCCGTTCAGGATGACAGGATCGGCTTCCCAGACCTTGCGTTTCAATATCTTACCCTCGCGCCCGACGCGAGAGAGTCGGCGCGAAGCGCCCCGCTCCCTGTCATCCTGAGCGTAGCGTAGCGAAGACGAAGGATCTGTTAACAGATTCTTCGCTGACGCTCAGAATGACAATGTTGCGTGGTCAGAGAAGCGAGATCCTTCACTCCACTTCGTCCCGTTCACGATGACAGAATGACAATGTTGCGTGGCGGGGAAGCAGATCCATTACTGTAGATATGATTCTGGGCAATGTGTGGAAATGTTGAGAGAAAGCGTTATTTTTGCGGAGATTTTGCATAAAGGCAGAATAATATTCTGAAAAACATGGAGACACTTGATAGAACTGATATCCTTATTCTGCGGGAACTGCAGAAGGACGCGAAACTTACGACAAAGGAACTTGCGGCGAAGGTCAACCTTTCACCATCGCCGACATTCGAGCGCCAGAAGCGTCTTGAAAGGGAAGGGTATATCCGGAAATATGTGGCGGTCGTGGATCCGATCAAGGTCGGCAACGGTATTATGGTCCTCTGCAATGTGCGTCTGAAGCACCATAGCAAGGAGTTCAGCCGTCAGTTCACTTCTGTCATCTCCGGACTGGAGGAAGTGGTGGAGTGCTTCAATACGTCGGGAGAGTATGACTATATGCTGAAGATATATGCCCGTGATATGCGTCATTATCAGGAGTTTATCCTCGGCACTCTCGGTGACCTGGACTGTATAGGCTCCCTACACAGCATTTTCGTCATCGGCGAGGTAAAGAACTCGCTGGTGGTGCCTATCGCCTGATGTAGTCCGGGAGCTGTCGGTCAGTCAAGGCGGCTGGTGACGTCGAAGTTGCCGTAGCGGATGACGTGGGCATTTCCTGATACGTCTTTGACAACCGTTTCAAAATTGCCGGCGGAAATATCTCCATAGCATCGGAACGTCAGATATCCTTCCTCAGCCCTGAAATGGTCCAGGCTCAAGGTTATCTGCGGATAGGTGGCAGGATCGCTGCCCGGTTGCTCCGTGATAGGGTATTGCTTCCCGGCTTCGACAGGGTGGTCGGCGTCGGTGACTATGTTGATTGTGACTTCGTATCTGGTGTCGTCGTGAAGTTCGCTTGAGACGAAAAACTTCATGTTGAAGAGGGATTCCGAGCGACTGGCATGAATGCTGCTCTTGAACTGAGTTCTGAACGGCTCTCCGTCTATGTATAGACTTGCAGCGTTTTTACCTTCTTCAGTTTCCGTGAAAGGCATATAATAAAGGCCCTCGCATGAAATTGCCGCAACAAACAGGACCAGTAATATGTAGATGTGTTTTTTCATATCTAATAGATCCCGTCAAATGTTCCGTTTGTGATTTCAATGGTCTGTCCGTCTGCATTCCGGCCTGTGAATTCGAAATTTCCGGAGATTACTTTGTGTCCTGGTCTGTCCTTGTAGGCTTTGATCTTTCTGAGGTTCACCCATCCGCTCACTGACCTGTAGCCGTTGAACTCGGCGAAAAATACCGGAGGCTCCGCAGTGCGGTCTTCTGCCTGGCCGTTGTAGAAGCCGAGGGAATATCGCTTCTTTGTGACTATTTTACCGGTGTCGCTGAGAGTGAAGGTCAGACAGCCCTTGCTCTCTGCGTCTGCTGTACTGAATCCGTCAACGTGGAAATCCAGAAAATTATCGTCATAGAACGAAAGCCTCATAGGGGATTCTAAATGGACATCCTTGAACATGCAAGTATATCTTTCACCATTGACCCTGAAACTTACGTTCATCTTACCCCGGTTGGTGTCGCGCAGGGTCCTGTCACATCCTGACACGGCCATAAGGGCGAAAACGGATAAAAATAGCAGCAGTTTTTTCATATTATCAAAAAAATTGTGAAAGTCTGATAGGGGTTACGGTAATTTCTTTGCAAGATAATCAATTTGACGGTATCTTTGTGCTTTTATGTCAGGAATATGATCGCTACACTTATAATATTGCTTGTTTCAGCCATTCTGTTCGTCAGCGGAAAGGTCCGCTCGGACCTTGTGGCCATATGTGCGCTGCTTGCGCTTCTGCTATGTCAGGTAATCACTCCGGCAGAGGGCCTTTCGGGCTTCTCCAACACGACCGTGGTCATGATGATCGGCCTTTTCATCGTGGGCGGAGGTATATTCCAGACAGGTCTGGCCAAGATGATCGGAAGTAAGGTGATGGCCCTTTCCGGCAACAGCGAGACCAGGATGTTCCTTCTGGTCATGCTGGTTACAGGTGCCATCGGAGCCTTTGTGAGCAATACCGGAACAGTGGCGCTTATGCTTCCTATCATTGTGAGTATGGCTGCCGGAGCAGGCAAGTCGCCCCGCAGGTTTCTTATGCCTCTGGCCTTTGCCAGCAGTATGGGTGGCATGATGACCCTTATCGGTACTCCGCCCAACCTTATCGTGAGTGATACGCTACAAAGTGCAGGATACCAACCACTTTCGTTCTTCTCTTTCCTGCCGGTAGGTCTGATTGTGCTGGCTGTTGGCACTATATATCTGCTCCCGGCAACAAAAATGCTTACTCCGAAGGAAAAGGTAGCGGACAAGAAGACAGGAAAGTCTCTCAAGGAACTTGTCAGGGAATATGGCATTTCATCGACACTTTTCAGGGTGCATATCAAGGACGAGGCCTCCGGGGCGATAGGCAAGACCGTGGCAGAACTGGATGTTTACAGGAATTATGGCCTGAATGTGCTGGAGGTGCGTCGCAGCAGCGGTCAGAACAGGTTCGTGCGCACTGTCAATCAGAAACTTGCCTCGCCCGACATGGTACTCGGTCAGGGTGATGTGCTTTATCTTTCAGGCGAGCCTGAGATGGTCACCCGGTTCGCTTCAGATTACTCTTTGAGACTTCTCGATATACATACAGACGAGATTGAAGGGTCTTCTGCCCATCCTTCGATGGATTTCTTCGATATAGGTGTGGCGGAGATCCTGATAATGCCGACTTCTTCCATGATCGGGCGCAGGATTGCCGAGGCGGGCTTCCGCAGCAAGTTCAGCGTCAATGTCCTCGGAGTGCGTCGCAAGAATGATTACATCCTGCGTGATCTGGGTGGGGTGAAGATCCAGGAGGGAGACGTGCTGCTGGTTCAGGGTGGCTGGCCGGATATAGCGAGAATGAAGAACGAGTCGGCCAACTGGGTGGTTCTGGGAGAGCCGCTCCAGGAGGCTGCCAAAGTGACTCTCGACCATAAGGCGCCGATAGCAGCCCTTATAATGATTGCGATGATTGTTGCGATGGTTGTGGAGTCTATCCCTGTCGCGCCGGTGACCGCGGTGCTTGTTGCCGCAGTGCTTATGGTGGTGACAGGTTGCGTGCGCAGTATGGAAGCAGCCTACAAGACCATCAACTGGCAGACTATCGTGCTGTTCGCTGCAATGCTTCCTATGTCCATAGCCCTTGAAAAGACAGGCGTGTCAGAAATGATTTCTGGAGCGATGGTAAGAGGACTTGGTTCAAGCAGTCCATATATCCTTATGGCAGGTGTCTATGCCGTGACGTCCCTTATGACCATATTCATCAGCAACACAGTGACGGCCGTGCTTATGGCTCCGATTGCGCTGCAGTGTGCCGTAGGAATCGGTGTGAGTCCGGTGCCGTTCATGTTTGCAGTGACGGTGGCGGCCAGCATGTGCTTCGCTTCGCCGTTCTCCACACCGCCAAATGCCCTGGTGATGTCAGCAGGGCAATATACGTTTATGGATTATGTAAAGGTGGGTCTCCCGCTTCAGATACTGATGGGAGTGGTGATGGTGCTTATCCTTCCGCTCCTGTTTCCGTTCTGATGCTTTGAAGCGTTTTTCCGATAAGTCCTGTAAGCACCTTGCCGGGACCGCATTCCATATATTCAGTCATGCCGTCTGAGGCCATGTTCCTTACCGTCTCTGTCCAGCGTACGGGTGCGGTGAGTTGTGCGAGCAGGTTGGCCTTGATCTGTTCCGGGTCCGTATGCGGTCGTGCATCAACATTCTGATACACAGGGCATATCGGCGTCTTGAAGGTCGTGCTGCCGATGGCTTTGGACAGTTGCTCGCGTGCCGGTTCCATAAGAGGAGAGTGGAATGCCCCGCCTACCGGCAGAATCAGCGCCCTTCTTGCACCTGCTTCTTTAAGCCGTTCACAGGCCTCCTGAACAGCCCTGACCTCGCCGGAAATGACGACCTGGCCGGGACAGTTGTAGTTTGCCGCCACCACCACGCCCTCTGTCCGGGCGCAGATATCCTCTATGACCGCTTCGTTCAGGGCCAGGATTGCGGCCATGGCCCCCGGTACCTTCTCACAGCACTCCTGCATGGCCATCGCTCTGGCATATACCAGCCTCAGCCCGTCCTCAAAGCCAAGACAACCACAGGCCGTCAATGCGGAAAACTCCCCCAAGGAATGTCCCGCGGCCATGTCCGGTCTGAAAACCTCGCCCATGGACAGGGCGGATATGACGGAATGAAGGAATATGGCGGGCTGGGTGATTCTGGTCTGCTTCAACTCTTCGTCACTACCCTCAAACATCACCTCCGAGATCCGATAACCAAGTATGGCATCGGCCGAGTCAAATAATTCCTTTGCCAGGGTGCTGGTTTCATATAACTCCTTTCCCATCCCCTTGAACTGGGATCCCTGGCCGGGAAATACAACTGCGTTCATGTCGGTAAAGTTAGGATAAATATGTTGAAAAATGATTATATTTGTGGAGATATATAAAATGTCAACATATGGTTTATAGGTTCATTGCGGCATTGCTGGCCGTTGTAAGTCTGTGTGCAACCGCTTCCGCCGAGTCTGATTTCCACCCGGTGGCAGATCAGAAGGCTCAGGTTGTTTCCGGGAAGGCCCGGTTTACTGTACTTACATCAAGAATCATACGTATGGAGTGGTCTGAGGATGCCAGGTTTGAGGACAGGGCGACTCTCGGAATCATCAACCGCGACCTTGATGTGCCGGCCTTTGACGTGAAGGCATCGAAGGGCAAGGTTGTGATAAAGACCTCAGATATGACCCTGACGTATATGGGTCAGGACAAATTCTCGGAGCAGAATCTTTCCGTGAGTTTCCGTATGGCTGACCCTAAGGCGAAGAAGGGCGTAAAGACTGTCACATGGCGTCCCGGCATGGATGATTCCGCCAACCTTCTGGGCACCTGCCGAACACTTGACAGATGTGACGGAATAAATACTATCGACCCGTTTGACAAGGGTGTGATTTCCCGTGACGGCTGGGCTGTCATCGATGAAAGCGGGCGTCACCTGTTTGTTCCGGTCGATGGAGACTGGAAATATTGGGCTCAGGTGCGTGAGGAAGGAAACAGGCAGGATCTGTATTTCTTCGGATATGGCCACGACTATATGGCTGCTCTGAGCGATTTTACCAAGGTTTCAGGAAAGATTCCTCTTCCTCCGAAATACACCTTCGGGTACTGGTGGTGCCGTTATTGGGAGTATTCGGACTTTGAACTTCTTGATCTGTCAGATCATTTTACAGCATACAATATCCCTATGGATGTGATGATAATCGATATGGACTGGCATGAGACGTGGAATGAACTTTATCGCAATACTCCGCCTCGTGAAGAGGGAGGGGCGAAAGGAAGATGCGAGTTCGACGGAAGGATCGGCTGGACCGGCTTTACATGGAAGAAGACCCTTTTCCCGAATCCGGAGCAGTTCCTTACAGAACTTCACCAGAGAGGGATAAAGACATCGCTGAATCTGCATTTCAACAATGGTATCCAGCCATACGAGGAGCCATACGACCGTTTTGTGCAGGATTATATCAGCCGTACTGACGACTATGACGGTCCGAAGGGCTATGTCTATACAGATGAGCCATATATATTCCAGGGCAACAGGAATTCGTATGCAAAGGCCGGCCAGAAGGCCCCTGTTCCGTTCAGAATGTGCCAACGTGAGTGGGCGGACGCGTTCTTCAACTCCGTCATACGTCCTTTTGAGAGGCAGGGAGTCGATTTCTGGTGGCTTGACTGGCAGCAGTGGCTCGACAGCAAATATGTAGATAAACTCAACAATACGTTCTGGCTGAACTATACCTTCTTCAACGACAAGGTTCGTCAGACTGAATCCATGGGTCCGTCGGCTCCGAGACCTATGATCTATCACCGCTGGGGAGGCATCGGCAGCCACCGTTATCAGGTGGGATTCTCCGGAGATACCTACGCAACCTGGCAGGCTCTGGCCTATCTCCCTTATTTCACGGCAACGGCATCCAACGTGGGTTATGGATACTGGGGTCATGATATAGGCGGACACATGCAGCCCAAGGGCGTCAAGGAGACCGATCCGGAATTATATACAAGGTGGATACAGTCAGGAGTGTTCACCCCTATATTCAAGACGCATTCAACAAAGGACACATCGATGGAGAAGAGGTTCTGGGTGTTCCCGGATCATTTCGACCCTATGCGTCAGGCCGTGAGACTCAGATATGACCTCACCCCGTATATCTATACGGCCGCGCGGCAGGCTTATGATACCGGAGTTTCGATATGCCGTCCTCTCTATTACTATTGGCCGGAGGAAGACAATGCATATGAGTGGAAGGAGGAATATATGTTCGGAGACGATATTCTTGCGACGACCGTGTGTCAGCCGGCTGATGCAGTGACCGGTCTTGCGGAACGTACCATGTGGTTCCCGGAGGGATGCGACTGGTATGACGTGGCTACGGGAATTATGTATAAGGGCGGTTCCGAGCACACTCTGCTCTATACAATCAATGAAAATCCATATTATGTGAAGGCCGGTGCGGTGATTCCGATGGCAGGGGAGAATATAAATACCCTTCAGGTGCAGGACCCTGAACTACGTCTGTTCGTGGTTCCCGGATTCGGGGAGTCTGTGGCGCAGATTTATGAGGATGACGGTGCGACTCAGTCGTATGGAACCGAATATGCTGTCACGAAGGTGACAAAGGCTGCCGACAAGGGAAGGGTTGCGCTGACTGTGGCTCCAAGAGAGGGCTCTTTCAAGGGTATGCTTGCAGACAGGAAGGTGAGCGTTGTGCTTGAAGGTCATCTGGCACCGAAGAAGGTGCTGGTCAATGGCAGGGAGGTGGAATATTCGCGCTATGCTGCATACAGGACAGGCGGAGCCGAGGCTGTATGGGGATACGACGGCTATGATTTTCAGGTGAAGATTTATCTTCCTCTGATGCCTGCCGATCAGGCTGTGGAGATTGTATGTCTCTTTGATGAATCTGTTGAAAACACTCTTGTGCAGGGCCAGAAAGGTCTTGTAAAGCGCATCATGGCCATCACTCCTGAGGCTAAACTCAAGTTTGCCGAACTCAAGATCAAGAATTTCCAGATTCCGTCAGAGTTCATGAGTATCGCCCAGTGCGGAAGTTATGTCAATGAAGATCCGTTCAACGCACTCAAATATACTGATGCGATTGATGTCAAGGCGATGGTTGATAATTTTAATGTCTGGGAGAAACTTTCCGCTGATTTCAAGACAAAGGCAACTGCCCAGACGAGATTTGTTAAATAACAAAGGATTTATGAAAACACTAAGAAGATCAATTTGCATGCTTGCAGTGCTGTCTGCCTGCATATCTGCCGTTTCTGCACAAAGTATGGAGGAAAGGTTCAAGTCTTATCGTCAGGATGTCATGGCAAAATTCAATGCATCCAGGGAGGATATGGAGACACGGTTCAGTACATTTAGGGATAGTGTCAACAGCAGGTTTGCGGATTTTTTGAAGAATGCTTGGGAATCTGCTGATATGAATAAGGCGATACCTCAGCCGGTCAAGCCTGAGCCTAAACCGGTTATAGATACCACCAAAGCCCTTTCAAGCAACCCGCTTCCTTTCTTGCCGCCAGCACCTGTTGCGCCGAAACCTGTTGACCCGGAGGCGGAAAATCAGACCCCGATGGTGCCGAAACCAGTTGAGCCGAAACCAGTTGAGCCGCAGCCTGTTGTGCCGCAGCCTGTTGTGCCAGAGCCTGTTGTGCCAGAGCCGGTTGCTCCAAAACCGGTCCAGCCTGAGCCGGTCAAGCCAGCGCCTGTTGCTCCAAAACCGGTCCAGCCAAAACCGGTGATTCCGGAGCCTGTTGCGCCTCAGCCCAAACAACCGCAGCCGGATGAGTCATATTTTGCATTCCAGTATTATGGCGAAACATGTAAGGTACATTTGCCGAAGACGGCCGGTTACAGTATAGACGCGGCAACCAATGATGCGGCAAGCGCTGCGTGGGAGATCCTGACGTCCGGACCATACGACAGTTACATTCTTGATTGTCTGCAATATAGAAAGAAACTCTCACTCTGTGACTGGGGACTGTATCAGTTTATCTTGCATACAAGCAGGTCATATTTCGGTGATGAAAGCCGTAATGATGCCGTGCTGTTCCGGGTGTATGCTCTCTCACAACTTGGATATAAGGTGCGTCTGGGCATTCGGGATGGCAAGTTCATCAATCTTGTGGCCATTGATGAAGCAGTGTTTGGGAAATCCTATCTGACAATAGACGGACGTAAATTTTATCTTCTTGAATCTAAGCCGGGCAGTTATAGTCTGAAATTGTGTAATTTCGCCTTCCCTCAGGAAAGGGCAGCCTCTCTTGATGCTGGATCATTGCCGGTGTTGCCAAAGAACCAGACAGCAAAGAAACACGTGCAGTCCAAGGCCTATCCGTCTGTTGCAGTAGATGTCAGTGTCAACAGAAACCTGATGGCCTTCATGGACACATATCCGGGTTGCAGTTGGGAGTTGTTCGCTCAGGCGTCATTGAGCCCGGAGGTGAAGGCCCAGATGTATCCGCCTCTAAGGAAGGCGGTTGCAGGACGCTCGGAGGCGGAGGCGGCAAACATACTTATAAATCTGATACAGACAGGATTCCAGTATAAGACGGATGGAGACCAGTTCGGTAGGGAAAAGACCTTCTTTGGTGACGAGGCGTTCTTCTATCCTTATTGCGACTGCGAAGACAGGTCTGTGCTTTATGCTATCCTTGTGAAGGATCTGCTTGGTCTGGATGTAGTGCTTCTTGAATATCCGACGCACATTGCTACTGCCGTATGTTTCAAGGAAGACGTCAGGGGTGACTATTTCAATATCGACGGCAAAAAGTACGTAATCTGTGATCCGACCTATATTGGCGCTTCTATCGGAAAGTCAATGCCTGATATGCGTAAGTTGAATGCTAAGATTCATAAGGTCAGATGATGTGAATGTGTCTCCCGGCTGCATCATTGTCTGAGACACTCGCCCGGCAGAGAATTTGGAGCAAATCAATAAAATAGCCCTCCTGGTTATCCAGAAGGGCTACTTAAGTGCTTCGGACGGGAATCGAACCCGTACGGGCATTGCTGCCCACGGGATTTTCTTGCTACTCTTGCTTTTACACAAGCCGGCTTCATCCGTAATGCTAAGCCGTTGTAGTCTGGACTATTTCTTGACCATGCGCTTGAATCCGTTTGTCTCCTTTGCGTTTAGGTCCTCCCTGTATAGTCTCTACGCCATTTATCAGTCGGAACTGAATTTAGTGAGCCGTCGCCAAAGCCTGCATTTCTGCGGGCGAGGTTTCCGTTTGTTAGGGGAGTTCTACTCTCAAAGTTTCCTTTGAGGCACTCTGTACGGCAACATTAATCTGTTGCCCGTTTAAGTCCCGCGTGTCTACCTATTCCACCACCAAAGCGGTCCAGGATTGTCTGACGTAATAGGTGTGGTCAGAAATCCGGATGCAAAGATAGTTTATTTTTTGAAAATGTAAAAATGCTTATTTTTGTGGGAGGTTACTTGTGTAATGTTTAAATTGAAGAGATATGAAATTTGGTAAAACCCTTGTAGCGGGCGCCTGTATGGCAGTGGCAGCGTGCGCCCAGACACCTCAGCAGACAGTGGAATCCAATCCTGTGGTCGAGACCATCATGGCGCGCCGCAGCATACGTAATTACAAGCAGATTCCTGTGGGACGCGACACGTTGAACGTAATCATGGAGTGCGGAATCAATGCTCCTAACGGGCAGAACAAGCAGTCCTGGGAGGTGCGTGTGGTGGATAACCCTGAACTTATGGCTCAGATGTCCGAGGCTATGGGACAGGCTCATGGGGAGTTTGCCGGCAAATCCTTCAGGGGTGCTCCTGTGATGACATTCATTGCGCGTGACCTTTCTTACGATTTTTCAGCCTATGACTGCGCTCTGCTTGCGGAGAACATCATGCTTTCAGCATGGTCTATGGGTGTCGGTTCGATATGCCTGGCAAGTCCGGTCAGGTTCCTGACTGACAATGACCTTTGCAGGCAGTATGTCAATAAACTCGGATTCAGCGACGGGTATGAACTTTGCCTTTGTGTCGGTCTTGGTTATGCTCTCGAATCACCTGAGGCAAAACCGCGCAATAGAGAAAAGGTAAAGTTTGTTGACTGATTTATGGGACAGGGACCGATAAGAATTTATAAGGACAATCAGGGATGGAGGGTCGTGGAAGTATATGACCTTTCCTTCCTGACATATCGAAATCACCCCTACAACTGGTTTCAGAGGCATTTCTATCATCATCGGCTCAGAATAATGCTTAAAGGTGCAGTCAGAATCCTGGCTGCATCCGACACGGTCGCAAAAGACCTGCACCGCTTCTATTTCATCCCATACGACAGGATTGCGCTTATCTGACCATGGCGCAGGAGCCTGTCCTTATGCCTGTCCCACATATCCTAAGGTTGCCACGCTGATTCTCACTTCGGGTGGGAAGACCTCCCGAAGTGCGCAGAAGCAGGCAAACAGGGTGCTGCCGGTGGTGAATACATCGTCAACAAGGAGGATGTGCCGGACGTAACCGGTGGATGCAGAGGTGGCGACAAAGGCACCTTTGACGTTTGCGGATTTGTCCTGAATGTCGAGGCTGACCTGAGTCTTTGTATGCCTGCGGCGCAAGAGTATGTCAGTCCTTACGGGCACGTTGATGGCTTCCGAGATGCCTTCTGCGATGATTTTTGCCTGGTTATATCCTCTTTTGCGCTCTCTCCGCCAATGAAGCGGCACGGGAATGATCATGTCTATTGCCTGAAACCATGGGACTTCTGCAAGTTTCTCTCCGAGCATATTCCCGAAATATTTTCCGGCCTTCAAGGCTCCTCCGTATTTTATGGAGTAAGGAATACGCTTGTAGTCGGCCGATTCGCTGAAGAAGAACAGGGAGGCGGCATAGGCATAGCGCTCATGGGTGCTGTGTGAGTGGCGGTGAGTCTCGAAACAGGGTATGCCGTCGGGTCGCGCCAATGGTTCAGGTCTGCAATGCGCTGCTGACCCAAGGTTCTGCTCCATGCCGGATCGGTCGCCCTCACCTATACCCTCGCCGCCGCTCTCGCCCTCGCTGCAGTTCCAGCGCCTCTCCAACTCCTTCTGAATCAACTCGTTCAGTTTGTCCGCCATAGGGTTGTGGCTCAACTGCCAGAATCGTGTCAGAGGCATATCCGAATGGCAGTGCGGACACAGATACAGTTGCTCATCCTCCAGTTTTGCATCACACACCAGGCATCGACGTGGCATGAGCAGGTCCGCCAGGGCCCTGAATCCCTTGCCGATGTCCCGTTTCCACGTTTCGATAATTCTGTTCATGCACCAAGCCATACGCCTGCAAATTTACGCAACCCATAGATAATTGCAAGAAGGAGAATCCCGAAAATTTTGTATTTTTGCATGATTTATAAGGAAGAATTATGGCAGACAAGAAACCGAACGAGACCCCGATGATGAAGCAGTATTTCGCCGTCAAGGCGGAGCATCCCGAGGCTGTGCTTCTGTTCAGGTGCGGAGACTTTTTCGAGACATACGGGGATGATGCCCTCATAGCAAGCAAGGTGCTCGGCATCGTGCTTACAAAGCGTTCCAGCGCGACTCCCGGGGCGATTCCCATGGCCGGTTTCCCTCACCATTCTCTTGAAACCTATCTGCCGAGACTTGTTCGTGCAGGCTACAAGGTGGCAGTCTGCGACCAACTTGAAGACCCGAAACTGACAAAGGGTATCGTCAAGCGTGGCATCACGGAACTCGTTACTCCGGGCGTCGCTTTCAATGAGCAACTTCTCGAGCAGAAGGAGCATAACTACATAGCAGGACTGACCTTCTTCAAGGACAAGTGCGGAGTCGCCTTTCTGGACGTTTCCACAGGTACATTCCAGGTGGCGGAAGGCTCCCTGGACTATATAGGCACCCTGCTCAGTTCTTTCGCACCGAAGGAACTCCTTGTGCCGAGAGGATACGAGAAGGGCACAAAGGAAAAATACGGCGACCATTACTATATCTCCACCCTCGAAGAATGGGCTTTCGTGTATGAAAGTTCAGTGGAAAAACTCAGAAGACAACTCAGGGTTGATTCCTTGAAGGGCTTTGCAGTGGATAATTTCCCGCTTGGAATCACCTCCGCCGGTGCTCTTCTGATATATCTTGAACAGACTCAGCACAAGGAACTGTCGAATATATGTTCCATCTCGCGCATAGATGAAGGCTCGTTCGTCTGGATGGACCGTTTCACGTTCCGTAATCTTGAAATCTTTGCCTCGACCGCCGGAAAGGAGGGAACCTCTCTTGTCGATGTGATGGACAGGTGCGCGTCTCCTATGGGTGCGCGTATGCTCAGGACATGGCTTGCAATGCCTGTGATGGACTTGCAGGAACTTGATGACAGATATTCCGTCGTGCAATATTTTACCGACAACCGTGATGACCTGACGCGAGTGCAGACCATGGTCGGTGAGGTAGGTGACCTTGAAAGGATAATTTCACGTGCTGCTGCGGGGAAGATAGCCCCGCGTGAGGTGATGCAACTCCGCAGGGGTCTGAGTCAGGTGGAACCTATATGTGAGTTGTGCCGCGGCAGGGGAGCCGAGGCCCTTTATGCCATAGTCGCAAAGATGGGGGATTGCAGCGAACTTCTTGACTATCTGGGCCGTACAATGCACCCTGAGACCGCCTCCCAACTCGGCAAGGGCGATGTCATAGCCTCAGGAGTGAACGAGGAACTGGACGAACTGCGAAAGATCGCCCGCCACGGAAAGGACTATCTTCTTGAAGTGCAGCAGAGGGAGATTGAGCGTACTGGCATATCTTCGCTGAAAATCGGCTTCAACAGCGTGTTCGGATACTATCTGGAAGTGCGTAACGCCCATAAGGAAAGCGTGCCTCAGGAGTGGATAAGGAAGCAGACTCTTGTCAATGCCGAAAGGTATATCACGGAGGAACTCAAGGAATATGAGCAGAAGATTCTCGGGGCAGAGGAGCGCATCTATGCCCTTGAAGTGCAGATTTATGCGCAACTGGTGGCAAGAATCCAGTCGCAGATTTCCACAATCCAGACCAATTGCCGTCTCATCGCGCGTCTGGACGTGCTTTCGGGCTTTGCCGATCTGGCGATATCCAACCGCTACTGCCGCCCTCAGATGAATGACAGCAAGGTCATAGACATAAAGCAGGGCCGTCATCCGGTGATCGAGACCATGATGCAGGCAGGAGAGGAGTTCGTGCCGAATGACATATATCTTGATAATGAAAATCAGCAGGTAATCATTCTGACCGGTCCGAATATGGCCGGTAAGTCGGCGCTGCTCAGGCAGACTGCTCTTATCGTGCTTATGGCTCAGGTGGGCTCGTTTGTGCCGGCATCGTCGGCGACCCTCGGTTATTGCGACAAGATATTCACCCGCGTTGGAGCATCGGACAATATTTCCCGCGGCGAGTCTACCTTCATGGTGGAGATGCTCGAAACCTCGATGATCCTCCACAATCTGTCGTCGCGCTCACTGGTGCTTCTTGACGAGATCGGCCGCGGAACATCTACATACGACGGCATGTCCATAGCGCGTGCCATAGTGGAATACATCCACGAATACGGAGATGGCGCAAAGACCCTGTTCGCGACTCATTATCACGAACTTAACGACCTTGAAGAGATATATCCGAGAGTGCGGAACTTCCATATCGCAGTCAAGGAGGTGGGCAAGAATGTCATCTTCCTGCGCAAACTCAAAGAGGGTGGCGTTGCTCATAGTTTCGGTCTTCATGTGGCGAGGATGGCCGGCATGCCGAAACAGGTGCTGGAGTCAGCGGAAAAGACCCTGGCTGCGTTGGAGGCTGGACATAATGACAGTGACGTCATTGCGAGGAGGCCGAAGGACGACGTGGCAATCTCCTCTTCGACTCCCTCCCCTAAAAAACGCCACACCATCAAGCCATACAACATCAAGGAAGGCCGTGTGGAGAGTGACGGATCCCTCCAACTCTCGTTCTTCCAACTTGAAGACCCGCTTCTGTCGTCCCTGAAAGACGAACTTGACAAGGCGGACCTCAACAATATGACGCCGCTCCAGGCTTTTGACCTGCTCAGGAGCATGAAGGAGCAATTAGGAATATAGGACGGGAATGAGATATTTTTATAGCATAATCACAAGGGAATATATGACCGTCGCACATACGACGACCATGTGGTTTACGTTACATTTGCATTAAAACTATAATCAATATTGCTATGAAGAAAATGTCAATGCTTGTCGCTTTTGCGTTGTCAGTGACGACGGCAGGAGCCCAGTCCTATTATCAGGACTCAAAGAATCCGGAAATGCTCCGCCATGCGGACCGTCATGAGCCATGCAGGCGTGAGGTGGTTCTTCCGCAGGTGAACGGGTACAATGTCTATAAGGCGGACCTTCATACTCACAGTATCTTTTCAGACGGCAGTGTGATGCCTTCGTATCGTGTGGAGGAGGCTTGGTTGGATGGTCTGGATATCATGGCTGTCACCGAGCATATCGAATACAGGCCTCGTGAGGCGGAGTATGTTGAGTATCTTAAAAAATATGTGGATGAGAAATATGATAAGGGTGTAAATTGCCGTATCGGATCCAAGGGCCTGACCGAAGACGGTATTATGGTCGATCTGAATCATTGTGTGAAATTGTCTCAGAAGGAAGCGGCGAAATATGGTATTCTCATTATCCCTGGTGCGGAAATCACACGTAATGGAACCAATGTAGGACATTTCAATGCGCTTTTCACGACAGATAATAATCTTATCTATGATCCGGATCCGGTGCAGGCGGTCAGAAATGCCAAGGCACAGGGGGCTTTGGTTCAGCACAACCATCCGGGCTGGACAAGAAAGGACATCAATATGACTCCTACGGAGGAGATTGTTTACGGAGAAGGACTTGTTGATGGCGTGGAGGTCATGAATGTCGGCGAGTTCTATCCCGGAATCATCGACAGGGTGCAGGAGCGCGGACTGTTCATTTCAGCAAACACAGATGTCCATTCGACCACTGCTGTCGGATATACTCTTTATGGCTCCCTTCGTCCGATGACTCTTGTTTTCGCGAAGGAAAATACGCTTGAAGCGGTACGTGAGGCCTTGGAGGCAGACCGTACCCTTGCTCTCGGTTTCAATACGCTTTGTGGAGAGGAGCAACTTCTGAAAGATTTCTTTGCTGCGGGTGTGAAGGTCAGGGTCATAAGACAAACAGGCAAGACTGTTGAACTGGCAGTGACCAACACCACATCGATTCCTTATACTATCCGCAAGGGAGAGGCGAACCAGCAGAAACTGGATGCTTTCAGCACCATAAGGCTTTCTGTTTCCAAAAAGGCGAAGACCCTGGACCTGACCGTATTGAATATGTTCTGCGGCAAGGAGACTCATCCTACTGTGAAATTGCAATTCTGATAAGGATTTAATATGAAAAAAGACTGGCTGAGAAGTGTTGACAGTACACTTTTCAGCCAGTCTTTTTATGTGCGGCTTTTGTCCTTAATTGAAGGTGTAATTCAGTACAGGAGTGATCTTGTACAGATTCGCGCCACCTGAGTGGAAGTTCACGTAGTAATTTCCTGCCGCGTAGAACATGCTCTCAGACTCCAATGGCAGATTTATTTTGAGTGTGGCCACATGTTTGCCGAACCAGTCATAAGCCACAAGGACATTGTCCTGAGATGAACTCATAGGGAAATAGACATAATCATTGTCACAACCCATGCCCTGAGCCGTGTATCCGGTCTCGTCGGTGCGCGTGTGGACCTGTGCCTTATTGAATCCGGCATCCAGGAGAACCATATTATTGCCTCCCTGACTTACGGCGTAGCAGTTGCGTTTGGCATTGTAGCATATCGCTCCGACGTTCACCGGCAGGTCCTTGTTCGTGCCGACAGAAAGATTGTCCGCAGTAACAGGCGTCATCACCTTCGGTGCAACAGAACCGTGCACAACATACAAGGTTGATGTCCTGGTATTCAGAGTCATGTCGTTGCAGTGTCCGCCGTTGAATACTGCAGACTTGGCGACCTGTTTTCCGGTCATGTCATATTTGAATACCATTGCCTGGGTGTCGCCCGAATTACGGAGCACGAAATATACATGATTCCCGTCGCTCGCAGCGCCCTGGGCTACCTTGACCTGTCCTTCGCCTGCGCAGGTCATGACCTTCTCGGTGGCAAGAGAGAACTGAGTATGACCACGGTTCAGCAGGCGTGCTATGGTCTGTGGGTCATCGTAACTTTCGCTCAGGTTAAGATCTTCCGGAATTTTCAGGCTGCCGCCGCTGAGGTATTTCGATGATTCCAGGACCTTCTTCTCGAACTCATAAAGAGCGACAGCGGTCCATGTGTCGTCAGTGCCGGCTATCACTAATCTGTTTCCGTTAAAGGCAATCCTGAATCCGTTTGCTATGCCGCTGAGAGCGTCCTTCGTCTCCTGTCTGGAAGTCTTTCCCACAAGGATTTCGTTGGCGTTCTGCTCAGAGGTTTCAAGATAACTCTTTGGAGTGCAGCCGGTATATTTCGCGAATGCCTCTATAAATTCGTCAGCATTGCCCGCGAGTTTGTCGTATGCAATTGCCCAGGTGCTTTGTCCGCCTTCTGTAATCGTTATGTTCTTTGCGGCAGTGCCCTCCTTATCGCATGATGCAAAGAGGGATACTGCAATGATACCTGCCACCAGCACGCGGCCGGCAGCAGGCAGTATTGATTTAAACGATCTCATTGTCATTATTCAGAGACTTTTTCGTAAGTGAGTTCCATTTTGCCGATACCGACAGACTGGCTCTTGTAACTATTCGTATAATAAATGACAATATAATAATTTGTCTCCGCAGCAGTGTCGCTCAGGTTGTATGTATATGGACCATTAAGTGTATTGGCGGATACTCCTGCCTTCCATACCTGCATCTCTCCTCCGCTAACCAGTGACATCGCACTGGAAGAGCTAGGATTTGAAGTAGGTGCTTCATCAGAAATGGCGACGGCAGGAATGGCGGTCGCATCTGGATCTCCAACTCGCGTCTGCCAAAGAAGGGTTTTTACAAGTCTGTACCCGGAAATAGCCGGGATACCGGCATATTTATACCTTCCGTTTATGATTAAGCGGTTGCCGTAAGTATCACTTGCTTCCCAATAGACACCACGATCTTTTCCGTCAGTGGTAGTTGGAAAATGCAAAGCAAAGGTATAATTTGTGCCGTCAAGTGGATATGTGACATACTTGTTCTCAAGAGTATTTGCGGGTTGTGCTGCTGTAGGCCACCCCTCAAGAGCCTCTCCCAGGAAATCAAAGGTCAATGTCATTGTAGTCGGGGAGCCGGCAGCGTCCAATGTGCCGAAATAAAGAGCCACCGAGCGTTCCAATTCAGCAGGATTTGCAGAGGCCTGGCCAAGAATAGTGTTGCCGCTGACAGTCGTGAGGGTGAATGAAACGCCGTCTTCAAGTGTTGAAGGAATTGCTGCGAAATAGTAGTCGCCCGCTGCAAAAGCATCTCCTGAGGCAGGGGTAAGCACTATCTCACCCGCTGGCGAAGCAGTCGATGCAACCGAAGGCACGCCATTGGCGTCAAGACTCAAGGTGACATCACCCGCGAGGGCCTTTCCGTCATTGCCTTTGAACACGACGCTTGCAATATCTGTCCTGCTGAGGGTGATTTTGCCCAGTGCGCAGAGGTTCTTGAATACAAGGGTATTGTCTGAGGTTCTTGCAATCGCGATGTTCGCATCTTCAAACGCACCGTTCTGCTCAGCCGGAATGCCCACTGTAAGAGAGCCTTCGCTGAGGGTTACTGATGCTGCCGAAGGATAGACTGCAAAATATTCTGCCGCCTCATCGACTGTTGCAGAGAAATTTGCCTGAGCGCCGGCTGCGTCTGCCTTTGCAGTAGTGCTGCCGCCGTTCCATAGAATGGAGATTTCGTCTCCCACGTTCCAGAGCACGCTGGTTCCGGACAGTTCAGACTTCACCACGGGAGCCTCACCGAAAACGGCAGAAAATTCAACTGTACCTGCTCCTGGTTCCTGAGCCTCATTATTGTTTGCAGGGTTTTCTGTCTTTGAACAGGCAGCGGCTGCAAGAGCCACTGATAAAATATAAACTATCTTTTTCATGGCTACCAGATATATTCTTTTTCGGTTATTGTTTCATTCTGTTCGGAGTCGAACTGTTCAGAGGCGCACAATATGCCCTCGTTTGCCAGGGACAGAAGATCCACTTCCGGGCTGACATAATTTGTAATTCGTTTCATATACGGTTATTGATTGATTGTTGTTATTTCGTATGGCTTCTGTATTGCTGCACGGGCCGCCGCCAATGCGATAGGAGCATTCTCGTCCGTCACCGGAATGGTGATCTCGTCATCGCCTGTGTAACGGTATGTGTTGCCGTCCAGGTTCTTGCCTGTCAGCGGAGTTATTATTGATTCAAAGACGGTGCAGGCTGCTCCGTAGCGGGAGATTCCGAGATTCATGTGGAAGCCGTCACGTGTCAGATGCAGATCGTCGTTGAGCGAAGATGTGCGCAGATTCTGGAGCATCGTTCCTGTGGAGATGATGCCGTCGAAATCAGTTTCAGCCATTACCTTTCGTGCCTGAGCCGTGATCACATCATACATCTCGGCCTCGTTGGTGAAGCACTGGTTGTTGCCGGCCTCCGTGAGGTCAAGATAAGCCTGTGACATCACATAGTAAACCTTTGGCGTATTTCCCGGCCTTGCAGCCTTTGCATAGTTGATAATGCCTTGGAGAGCCGTCTTTTCATATTCGGTCCAATACCATGAATACTGGTTGCCGGTGTGCTCCTGCACCACCACCATATCCCAGTCGGTACATGCTGCCATCTCCGCAAGAGTGCTGGCAGCACCGGTCTTGTCCTTCGTCCAGTCATCAGCACCCGGAAGGGCCACATAGCAGGTGAAATCACGGTTTTTGCTCCAGTTCTTGTAGTAATTCTGGGCAGTGCGACCGCCGTAATACATGTGGGTGAGGATAATCTTTTTACCGGTCTCAGCAGCCTTGATCATGCCCGGGAGATGATATACCGCATCTCGTGTGAAACTGTTGCCGATGAAAAGAATGCGGATGTCGGCATCGGCATAGATATCGACGGCTTCTGCTCCGCCTTCCTGCTGCCACTCCTCAGGGAAGCCAGTGTAGGCGCAGTCCGTCTTTTCGTATGTGAGAACGAGGCGTGAGAAATAAAGACCTATATCAGCATTGTCGCTGTTGAGGTAATATCTTGTGTTTACCTGCGTACCGGAGAGTTCGAACACGTGGTCCACCACTTTCTTGTCATTTCCTCCTGACCAGCCAGGCCAATTCTGGAGTTCGCCGCCGGACACATAAGTCTTCTGTGCCTCTGTACTCTCAGGAACACCGGCTGTGATGCCAACGCTAGTGATCTTTGTTTCTGCGTTGTCTGCCTTACCTCTTCTGGACTGGCCTACAACGGCACCTGTCAACTTGAGGCCGTCGATTGCCGGCAGACCGAAGAATACTGTGCTTGATGGTATGGCTATGCGGTCAGCATACCCGTCATCATTGTTGGTGTCCCATTTGAAGGTATTCTTGGATGCTGCTACCTGATCTGTAACGAAGAAGGTGTAGTCTGTCCCATCTATGGCATATTTGTAGTTTGCACCACCGTCAAGCGGAGCAACCCAGTCTGTCGGCCATTCACCCTCCGGGTCATAGATGGCCTTCGAGCCCGCTTCCGGTCCAAAGATGAAACGGAGCCTCAGTGCATCAGCATTAGAAATGTCATCTATGGTGCCGAAGTCCATCAGAGCACCGCGTTCCAACTGTGCAGCCTCAGAATAGGCCTTTCCGATCATCATGTTGCCTCCGGCAGTCTCTATGGTAAAGGAAATACCCTCAGAGAGGGTTCCCGGAGCAGCGGCAAAATAATA
>SUYM01000048.1 GCA_015060455.1 Bacteroidales bacterium | reverse complement strand
AGTTTGGTCGGTTCGTCTATCGGTTAGGACTCAAGATTTTCATTCTTGCAAGAGGGGTTCGATTCCCCTACCGACTACGAAAAATATAAAAAAGAATAACAATGGCAAATCACGCTTCAGCAGACAAGCGCTATCGCCAGAGCGAAAGGCGCAGATTGCATAACAAGTATTATGCAAAGACAACAAGGAACGCAATCCGTGCGATCCGTAACACAACCGACAAGGCAGCAGCCGAGACTAACGCACCAAAGGTTTACGCTATGATCGACAAACTTGCTAAGATCGGAGTTATCCACAAGAACAAGGCTGCAAACCTCAAGAGCGGTATCGCAGTCTATATCAACAAGCTTTCATAATTCCCTTTTAGGGTTTTCTTATAGCTGGAAGGTGACGATCCAACGGATTGTCACCTTTTCTTTAAAAAACGAGATGTAGCGCAGTTGGTAGCGCACTACGTTCGGGACGTAGGGGTCGCGTGTTCGAGTCACGTCATCTCGACTTTTTACGGCAGTCCTATTCGGACTGCCGTTTTGTATTGGAAACGAAGCAGGAGGGACACTTCGATATAAATTTAACTTATAAGTTAAATGTTTTTCTCGTAAAACGCTTGTTTTATAAATATTTACCCCTATATTTGCAGAAACAAATACAGGAGGCTATGAGACAGGTCGAATTTGTACCGTTCAGATTAACAGAAGACGCTGAAATATTTTCAATAAGGATTGATGGGAAAGGCCATACAGAGTTTCAGAAATTTCTCATCGCTTTGAAGGACGTCGATAATAAGTATTTACAGCACGACCTGAAACAGATACTTAATTCATTGAACGAGATTGGACAACACGGGGTAAAAGAATATTTTTTCCGACCGGAGGGTAAAATGAAGGACAGAGTATGTGCCATACCTTTACTGACAATTCCAAGAAGAAAATCGGACGGAACACTAAGATTATACTGTATCAGAATATCCGAGAAATTACTGATAATTGGTGGAGGTGGTATTAAAACCACGCAAACATATAACGCAGACATAACCTTATCGCAGCACGTTGACACTTTGCAGAAAATAGATAAAGTTCTGTCAGACATGGAAAATGAGAGTAAGAATATCCATAAAGAAATTTACAATACGACAATTCAAATTGACTGATATGGCAACAGTATATTATTCAGATCCGCTTTTTGACGAATTATACGCAAAAATACCTGATGACAGCAAGAGGATGAGCGCTCACTCCTTTGCAATTGCCGTTCGTATAGGGGACGCACTTTTACGTAAAGGGTGGAGTAAAACCGACCTTGCCAATGCAATGGGGAAAAAAGCGGCAGAAATATCCAAATGGATGAGCGGGCAGCACAATTTCACTATTGAGACCATCGCCAAGATTGAAGCAGTTCTGGGTGAAGACATAATCTCAGTAAAGAAATACCGCAAGCCAGTAAACGGATACGCCCAGATGTCCGCTGACAAGAGAAAGTATCTTAGCGACACCAAAGAAAAATACGGCAAGAAAAAGTAATTCAGTTTTGGCACGGAAAGTGCGTGACGCCAGGCATTGATCAATGTTTATTAACAACCTGACCGGGATTTGTATTAACTAAACATTCATCAAGATGCTTTCAATTCAGAAATTCGGCTGCATTCTGATTGCAGCACTGATGTGTTCAGGCGTATTCGCACAGAACATCTCCGTATCAGGAAACATCACCGACGCATCTACGGGAGAACCGGTCCCATATGCCTCTGTGCATATAGAGGGAACCATGCACGGAGTAAGTGCAGACAATGAGGGACACTATTCCATTTCTGTCCCTCATGACGGACTGCTTGTGTTTTCATCTATCGGCTACCAGACCAAAGAGGTGAAGGTCGGCGCAAACGGAATACTCAATGTCGAACTCAATCCCGACTCGCAATTCATTGACGAGACCATTGTGGTCGCATACGGCACAGCCACAAAGAGTTCGTTCACAGGTTCCGCATCCATGGTAGGGGCAGAGGCCATAGAGGCACGTGTGGCCACCAATGTGACAAGCGCCCTTGCCGGAACTGCCCCCGGAGTGCAACTCATCTCGTCCTCCGGTGACCCTGCTTCCAACGGCGCGACCATCCGCATCAGAGGCATCGGCTCGATGAGCGCAAGCAATGCTCCTCTGTACATCGTTGACGGCATGCCATACGACGGTTCGATCAACGAGATCAACCCCAATGACGTGGAATCGATGTCGGTTCTTAAAGACGCTGCGGCAAGTGCCATCTACGGTGCGCGCGGAGCCAACGGAGTCGTACTCATCACCACCAAAAGGGCCCGCGGACAGGATGCTGTCATCAGGTTTGATGCAAAATGGGGCTCGAACTCACGCCTCATCCCGCAGTACGACGTAATCACTGACCCTGCACAGTACTATGAGACTCACTATCGAATGATGTACAACTCACAGATCTATGCAGGCAAAAGCGCGGAAGAAGCATACGCATACGCCGACGCCACTCTCTTTGACCAGAACAACGGAGGCCTTGGCTATCAGGTCTATACGGTACCTGAGGGAGAAAAGTTCATAGGAGAAGATTTCAGACTCAATCCGAAAGCCACCCTCGGCTACTCGGACGGGGAATATTACTATACTCCTGACGACTGGTACAGGGAAACCTTCCACAATTCGTTCAGACAGGAATATAATTTCTCGGTAAGCGGCTCCAAGGACAAGTTCAGTTACTATGGAAGCATAGGCTACCTTGATGACGGAGGCATTGTGAACAATTCCGATTTCAAGAGATATACAGGCCGTATAAATGCTGACTATCAGGCAAAAAAATGGCTCAAGATGAGCACCAATCTCAGTTATACGCACACCGATTCTCAGACTGCCTCATATACGGACTCATTCGGTTCGTCCGGCAATGTATTCTATATCACGAACAACATCGGACCAATCTATCCGCTTTACGTGCGTGATGCCGAAGGAAACATAATGTATGAAAACGGGATGAAGGTCTATGATGCCAACCAGACCAATTTCATTCGGCCGAACATAGTCGGCAATGCCGTGCGGGACAATGAGGTCAACAGGAAACGGAATTATTCGGATATGATTTCCGGTAAATTCGGCCTTGTGGCAACTCCGGTGAAGGGTCTGAGCCTGACCGGCAATGTGGGTCTCATGAATGAAAACAGCAGATACAATGCCCTGTACAGCCAGTTCGGAAGCGCATCTTCCACTGACGGACAGGCATACGTGTCGCATGACAGATATTTTGCGGTCAACACCCAGTTGCTGGCAGAGTACAAGACAGATTTCGGAGGCACA
This sequence comes from Bacteroidales bacterium, assembly GCA_015060455.1. Taxonomy (GTDB): domain Bacteria; phylum Bacteroidota; class Bacteroidia; order Bacteroidales; family UBA932; genus Cryptobacteroides. Next base: position 1,563 of record SUYM01000048.1, on the reverse strand, counting down.
CATCACAATCTGGAAGCGCTTGCCGGATATGAATTATATAAACTGAAGATCCAGAGTCTCGAAGGTCAGAACGACCGCCTATATGACCCGTTCATCGGCGAAGTGGGCAATGCCGACGGTACTTTGAGCAAGAAGACCTCCTCATACACAGTGGATTATGTGACTCAGGGCTTTCTTGCAAGAGTGCAGTACAACTATGGAGAGAAATATTTCGTAAGCGGATCATACCGCCGCGATGCCTCGTCAAGGTTTGCCGCAGGACATAGGTGGGGCAACTTCGGCAGCGTGGGAGCGGCATGGCTTGTCAGCAACGAGCCTTTCATGCAGGAGGCCTATTGGGTGAATATGCTCAAACTCAAGGCAAGTTGGGGTGTGCAGGGCAATGACAACCTCTATCCGAACGCAACTTATGCCCGCAAATATTATCCGTATGCGGACAATTACACCCATTCCTATAATGAAGAAACCGGCGAATATTCATTGGTGCTCGCCTACAAGGGCAATGAGGACCTGACATGGGAATCGTCCCAGTCCTTCAACGCAGGTGTCGATTTTGAACTGTTTTCCGGCTATCTGAACGGAAGCATAGAATATTTCTCGCGCAGGACCACCGATCTGCTTTACAGCAAGGATGTTCCGCTTTCTTCCGGCAATCCTACCGGATATTATCCTGTGAACGTGGGTTCCATCCTGAACCGAGGCTTCGAGGCAGCCCTGTACGGAGACATCTTCAACCGGAGAAATGTACAGTGGTCATGGAACCTGAACATGAGCCATTACCGCAATGAGATCCTTTCACTTGATTCGAGCGTATCGAAGGAAGGCATAAAGGGAGGAAACTATATATATAAGGTAGGCGGTTCGCTGTATGAGGCCTATATGTATAAGTATGCAGGTGTGGATCCTGAGACCGGAAAGGGACTTTATTATTACCGGGATGAGGACGGAAACATGGCCGTCACTGATGTGTTTGCGGATGCGGACCAGTTCGAGTGCGGTTCTGTGCTGCCGAAACTGTACGGTGGCTTCGGCACAAGCCTGAGAGTATATGGTTTCGACCTTTCCGCTCAGTTCTCGTTCCAACTCGGCGGACGCTATTATGACGGAACATATCAGTCACTCATGCACACCGACTCATCAGTGGGCTCTGCATGGCACAAGGATGTGCTTGACAGTTGGAGCCCGGAGAATCCTTCGTCAGACATACCGCGACTGGACGGAGACACAAGTGTGGGACAGAGTGCTGTCGATTGCTTCCTCATAAGTTCGAACTATCTGAGTATCAACAACGTGACTGTGGGCTACACCTTCCCTTCAAAGTGGATGGAAAAATTGCGCATTGCCGGGCTCCGCGTATATTTCGCTGCTGACAATCTCGCTGTGGCTTCCGCCCGCAAGGGTGTCGATCCGAGATACTCCATCGGACTTGGCTCATTCACCTCAGGCTCCGGTCTGAACAGCGGATCATATTCGGCGATGCGTACGCTGACGGGCGGACTGACCCTGACATTCTAGGAAACTCGTCCGGAAAAACACCCCAAAACCCGGACGACATGGACAAAA
>SUYM01000047.1 GCA_015060455.1 Bacteroidales bacterium | reverse complement strand
TAGATTTGTCAAAAATTATGAAGAACATGAAACGACTTGACTCAAATGTAACGATAATCACCGGTGGCGGTAAGGGCATCGGTTTCGGTCTGGCACAGGCTTTTGCAGAGGAAGGCTCCAATCTTGTAATTACAGGACGTACAGAATCAAGGCTCCTGAAAGCCAAAGAGCTTCTTGAAGCACAGTATGGTATAGAGGTGCTTCCTGTCGTGGCCGACGGTGCAGACGAAGAGGCAATAAAGAATGTGGTCAGACTCACCATGGAAAAGTTCGGAAAGATCACCACTCTGATCAACAATGCTCAGGTCTCGAAGTCAGGTACTCCACTTGCAGAACACACAAAGGAAGATTTTGACCTTGCAATATACTCTGGCCTCTACGCTGCATTCTTCTATATGCGCGAATGCTATCCTTATCTGAAAGAGACCAAAGGCTCGGTAATCAACTTCGCTTCAGGTGCCGGACTGTTCGGAAAGCTGGGACAGGCATCCTATGCTGCTGCAAAGGAAGGAATCAGAGGTATGTCAAGAGTAGCTGCTGCTGAATGGGGTCCGGACGGAATCAGGGTCAATGTAGTATGCCCTCTCGCTATGACGGAAAGCCTCCAGCAATGGAAGGAGCACTACCCGGATCTGTACGAAAAGACTATCCAGGGCATTCCTCTCGGTCATTTTGCCGATCCTAAGGAAGATATCGGACGTGTATGTGTATTCCTTGCTTCCGAGGATGCACACTACGTGACAGGAGAGACCATCACCCTCCAGGGAGGCAGCGGTCTGAGGCCATAAAATAAGGCCAAACACCGGACCGGTACTTACCTGTCCTTTAAGGATTTTCCTACAGAGATTCAGAAATATTCTGTACTACCTTCCATCTCAAACGCCATATCCCATCAGCATAGGAATGGCTGATTATCTTGAAGGTGCCTATTTCACAGGTATTCTTCACATGGGCACCGATGCAGGCGCATGCATCATAATCCCCTATCCTCACGATACGGAGGGTATCTGAGGCGTCCGCAGGAAGTTTGCTCAGGTCAACAATGCCAGCCGCCTGTTCACGATTCATGAACCCGATGGTGACATCGTGGTGTCTGGAAATCTCCTCATTGACCTTGGCTTCAATCTGAGCGACCTGCTCCGGTGTCGGCTCCGCGTCGAGGATATAGTCGCACTTGGATTTCTTCTTCTCAACATGAGCATTCCGTGAACGGGGACAGCCGAACATCTTCACCATGGTGGCGTTCAGCAGATGCTCGCAACTGTGGGCCGGCTCATATTCTGCCTTATTGTGCGCATTGAGTATAGGTTCTTCCATCGTCTTACTTCTTTTCTGTTTCGACTTTCTTTCCAGCCGCCACCCAGCCCCGGAATCCCGTTCCAAGTTCCAGCACCTGGTATCCGTTTTCAGCCAGGATACGCGCAGCATTCTTGCTGCGGTTGCCGCTACGGCAATACAGGGCCACAGGCTTGTCCTTCGGAAGCGCATTCAGAGCGACTTCGGTGTAACTGTCATCAAGGACATCTATATTTAAATGTGTCCCGGGAATATGCCCTTCTGAATGTTCTGCCGGAGTACGCACATCCAGAACGACATACGAAGTGTCTGCAACAGCATTGGCAAATTCTGCCACATCAACTGTCTTGAACTTATGGGTCTGACCCAGCAGACCAAAGAATGAAAATCCCATAATGAATGTGAATATTATCCGTTTCATACAATTAAATTTTTCCAACATCATATCATCAGCATAATTCTACCCTCTGCCTTCACGAACATATCAGGATACCGGCAGATCACAGCGTATACCTGTTTCGAGGTCACCGGCTGCCCGTCCTTACGCAGATGCAGACGCTGACGGTTTATCATATAATATGCTAATATAGTAAAGATTCTTTATTGACTGACAGGAATCCTGCAAGTTTTGTACTCCAACTGGCGTAAAAACGGAAGTTTTTCCGTAAGTTTGTCTGATCTAATTCACACTCGCCATGAAAAAGTTTGCAATAACCCTTATCCTTGTCTCTATTGTCTCTTTGTTCAATGTTCTTGGAGTTACGACAGATGATAAAACTATAAAGAAAGCCCAGTTTTATATAGAAGAACCCGTTTATGGTGCCAGACCTTCCACAAAGGTCGTTGTGGTTCAGAATGACAGTCTGCAAGTCTCAGGTGTAAAGTGGACAGGGAAATTTGACAGCAAGGGCTGCTTTGTGGCAAAGCAGAAATATAGCGTATCTTTTAATGTCACCTTCCGCGATGGAATAGATGCGGTCTTTCCCACCAACTACAGTTTCGTGGAATTCTATCTGAACAAGCACAAAATCTCCGCTGCACTCAGGCTTGAACAAGGCAAAAAGATCCTTGTCGGCTCAAGTTATACCGTCGCACTGCCTGACAATGTAGTGGACATCACTAAAGTGTACACTCCCGAGCAGGCAGATGAAATCTATCCACCGCTATACGCACAGAAGAATGGAGGAGACCTTATCATAAATGAAGATCTGATGAGAGAACTCAATATGCTTAAATCAAGGTATGCTCCAATAGACCAGGTCCTCGACAAGCCTGAATTGAGATTTTCTTCTGCTCAGCGTGTCCTTATAGATTATCCTGCCGATCAATTGAATATGTCATATAGTGGAGCAGCAATGTTTTCCCACCCGAATGCAAAAGAGTTCTGGTTGAGTCCGGAAATGGATGTAAATAAATTCTTCCTGGCATTTTTAGGTGCAAAAGGCAATAAGGAGCCTCATTTTGCCTACGGATCTGAAGGCGCAACAACATGGGATTTCACTCTATATGTTTCTGACAAGACCATGCCGAACGGTATAGAACATGCGGATAACAAATTTGTCTCACGCAAACTGCTCAAATTCCGAACCTTATTATACTCAGGTGATGTATATGAAGCCTTTGAGAGGGCTGGAAAGGGAGAACAAGTGGGCAGAGAGTGGTGCCCCGGCCATGAATACACATTGAAACTTATGGCACCGGACCGACAGGTAAACAATAAGACCTGCATCAAGACAAGGTGGTACTATTATTCCTGCAGATACTGCGGCAAGTGTGAGTACAATGACAAGCACATCTTTGCGACAAACGAATTGGGCGAAACAGCGACAGACATGTCTCATATCCATAGTCATGTGTGGGCCAGAATAATTGACCCATCGCACTATGTGGGAGAGAATGAGCATGGAGACCCGGTCTTTGTGAACACCTGCATCAATTGTGGCTGTGATTTCCGGCAATTTGAAAGATATGATGCCTACATGACGGCAGAGCGCTACAATTACATGTATGGAGCCAATTCAGAAGTATCATACGAAGTTATGGCAGAGCAACGCCGGAAAGCATGGGATTCGCATGGGATTCATCACATGCTGAAGGCTACTGTGGAAAAGCCGCACCCTAATTCATTTGCAGTAAAAAAGGAAAAGATGGTCTCAGCCAAGATTGATTCCTGGGCAATCAACCATGTGCAGTATGCCTCTCAAAATGATTTGGTTGACCTTGTTCTTCTTGGAGACGATTATACCAGACCTATAACTGCCCGGCAATTCTGCAGTGTGGCAGTCAGAATGATTGAAAAGATAACAAAATTGGAGATTCCTGTCAATTCTTTCGGGAGAAACAGGAAATCTGATGATGTGTATGTTCAAAAGGCATTTGCAGCATCGGTTCTGGATAATTCGACAGATTTCGATCCATCTGCGACAATCACCCGTGAGCAGATGGCAGCATACCTTTATCGCGCCTTAATGTATGCTCGTGAACATTCCAATATGCGTTTTACTCAATATGAGTCTCGACTTGCAGATTATGATGATGCAGATATGATTTCAGCATGGGCTGTGGAACCGATGGCATTCATGAATGCTCTTGGACTGGTAAAAGCCAAGACGAAGACAACTATTGCTCCCAAAGATATATGCTCGATCCAGGAAGTGGTACAGGTAGCATACCATAGTCTTTCTGCCGGCGATATCGGTTGGTATCAATGTTTCAAGGCAGGCGGCATGTATCCGTTCTATCGCAATCATGGTCCTATTACCCAGACCTCATATGCAGTTGGTGACCGTGTATGGGTCACAGCAAAGGACGAGAAAGGATGGCTTTCTGTCATTGACCCTTACAATGGTCTCGACACTCAGGTTCCGATCGGTGATTTCAGACCGATCAGAGTGTTGAAAGAGGATGACGCTCAGTTGTATCAGCAATGTGTTCTGTAACGGTTCCGGAATGGAAGCCTTTATTTGACTGCTCTGCGTATGTAAGTGATCACGGCAATATCCAGGAACTGATTTCAGGGTACCTGCGGCGGTACGGCAATATTTATACATTCCGTGCTTCCGAACATCTGTGACTGACCTGCTGTGGAATGAATATGACCGAAAAGATGATAACTGGGCTTTGCCTTGAGGATGAAATTCAGAATATTCACTGAACCCATGTCCTCGTCCAATATCCCGTATGGAGGATCATGGGTAACCAGAATGTCGATATCGTCCGGTATGTCCTCGTCATCAATCGTAGCATTTCCGGAGATTGAAGCGATCACCACGCCGTCACATTCTTCAACAGCATCCTCCAGCACAATGATTCCTTTTTCATTCATCTGACGGACAATTTTCTCTGCCTGTCCCACCCCAAAAGACAGTTCGTGATTGCCAGGCACAAAGATCTTCCACTTTGCTGAAAGCGAAGAGAACCATTCGATGAAATCATCATACTCCCCTCCTTCCAGATCATCCTCTACAGCATCTCCTGCACAGATGACTATGTCAACATCCTCCGGCACCTTAAGCAGACGATGACTGCCATGGGTGTCGGAGAAGGCGAAAACTGAATATGATAACAAGTGAAATTTCAAACGATTCTTCAGCATTGTTTTCCGTACATCCTCTTCGGTTCGCTAAGGATTTTCCCATTTCCGAATATCGCCGCATTGATAATCTCCACCATTTCCGCCGGCGAAACGATGAACGGTTTCTTTGGAAAATGTTTCAGATTGCCGGTAACAAGGAATGAGTCCTCCCTGCTCAGAGCCACTTCATAGAATACGACATCATCTTTATCAACTAAGGTCTCTTCTGAAA
>SUYM01000028.1 GCA_015060455.1 Bacteroidales bacterium | reverse complement strand
GGTCTGCGACCAAGCCATCTTCTACGTCCTGCCTTTCCATGTGACTCCAGGTTGTGATCTGGATTTGATACTGTTCCAACAGTTGCGCGGCAAGTCACGAGGACCATTCTTGTCTCACCTGAAGGGAGGCGAAGAATTGCGTGGTTGCCCTCACGAGCAGCGAGCTGAGCGTATGTTCCTGCTGAACGTGCCATAGCAGCACCCTGACCAGGACGAAGTTCAATGTTGTGAACAAGTGTACCAAGCGGAATCTCTGAGAGGAAGAGTGTGTTACCAAGTTCAGGAGCAACACCTGCACCTGAAGCGATTTCCTGTCCTACTTTCAGTCCGTTAGGAGCGATGATGTATCTCTTCTCACCATCTGTGTACTGTACAAGTGCGATACGTGCGCTGCGGTTCGGGTCGTACTCGATAGTAAGTACTGTTGCAGTGCACTCGTCCTTCGAACGAAGGAAGTCGATCACACGATACATTCTCTTGTGACCACCACCGATGTAGCGCATGGTCATCTTACCCTGATTGTTACGTCCACCTGACTTCTTGATCGGCTCAAGGAGTGACTTCTCAGGTCTCTTTGCGGTAATGTCGTCAAAAGCACTGATTACCTTGTTTCTCTGTCCGGGAGTTACCGGTTTGAATTTTCTTACTGCCATTGCTCAATTACCTTAAATGTTTGCGTAAAAATCAATCTTGTCATCGCCGGCAACAGTCACTATTGCTTTCTTATAGTGATTTGTGCGGCCCTGAAGCATACCAGCCTTAGTATAGCGAGACTTTCTCTTTCCGTGATAGTTCATGGTGTTGACCTCTGCAACTGTCACATTGTACATCTGCTCTACTGCGGCCTTGATCTCAAGTTTGTTGGCCTCGCGGTCAACAATGAAACCGTAACGATTCAACTTTTCGCCCTGAATCGTCATTTTCTCAGTTACTATTGGCTTAATTAAAATTCCCATTTCTCAAAAATGTTTATCGTCTGATTCTTGACTCAAGGATTTCCTGTACGCCGTCAACAAGCACGAGTGAATTTGAATTCATGAGTGCGTAAGTGTTGATCTCGTCAACAGTGATAACCTTAACCTCAGGAAGGTTGCGAGACGAAAGATAAATATTAGAAGAGTTCTCCGGAAGTACTACAAGTACCTTTCTTGTTCCTGCGTTGATGTTTGCAAGAATCTGAAGAAGGCCCTTGGTCTTAGGTGCTTCCATTGCGAATGGCTCAACCATTACGATTGCATTCTCCTGTGCCTTGTAAGAAAGGGCAGAGAATCTTGCAAGCTGCTTGAGTTTCTTGTTGAGCTTGTGACGGTAGCAACGTGGCTGAGGACCGAATACGCGTCCACCACCTACATAGATACCTGCCTTGAGAGATCCGTGACGTGCTCCACCTGAACCCTTCTGACGAATAAGCTTCTTGGTGCTGTAAGAAATCTCGCTGCGATCCTTGGTCTTAGCTGTTCCCTGACGCTGGTTAGCAAGATACTGCTTTACGTCGAGGTAGATAGCGTGATCGTTTGGCGTAATGCCGAAGATCTCCTCATTGAGGACAACCTTCTTTCCTGACTCTGTTCCGTCGATTTTGTAAACTGACAACTCCATAGCTTAGTCCTCCACGATTACATATGAACCCTTAGCTCCTGGTACAGAGCCCTTTACTACGATAAGGTTGTTCTCAGGCATAACCTTGATTACCTCGAGGTTGAACACTGTAACGCGCTCATTTCCTGTATGACCTGCCATGCGTGTTCCCTTGAATACGCGTGAAGGCCATGCACAGGCACCGAGTGAACCAGGGTGACGGAGACGGTTGTGCTGACCGTGAGTCTGGCCACCTACACCGGCAAATCCGTGACGCTTTACTACGCCCTGGAAGCCCTTACCTTTTGATGTTCCGACAACATCCACGTATGCTACACCGTCGAAGATGTCAGCCACAGAAAGAGTGTCGCCGAGTTTGAGATCCTGAGCGAAGTCTGCCTTGAACTCGACAAGCTTGCGCTTAGGAGTGGTTCCTGCCTTTTCAAAGTGGCCCTTGAGAGCCTTGCTGGCATGCTTTTCTGAAGTTTCGTCATAGGCAAGCTGTACAGCGGCATAACCATCTTTCTCTACTGTACGAATCTGCGTAACTACACATGGACCAGCCTCAATAACGGTGCATGGAATATTTCTTCCATCGGCACCGAAAACGGAAGTCATTCCGATTTTCTTTCCAATTAATCCAGGCATTGGTTTGTTTAATTAATTGATTATAAATACTTTATACTCCACAATACATTTTTGTGGGCTGCAAAGATACGATTATTATTTTAATTTTCAACACTTTACGGCAAAAATTTGTTGATAACTAATGATTATCCGTCATCAGTGCAGTAAACTGTTCGCGCTTCCTACCTGCTCCGTCCGTAAAACAGGCGAAATTACGGACGGAGAATGCATTTCGCTGCCTAGCATCCGTAAAACGGGCCTAATCACGGACGGAGCAAGCATTTTGCCGCCTTGCATCCGTAAAATAGGCAAAATTACGGACGGAGCAAGCAAAATTGATGTGCGCCCTCCGGACTCGGCACGAAGCAGGCGGAGATCATTTATTCCGCCTGCGGTGCTGCGCGAGAACACCAGCATCAGAGATCCCGTACAGCAGCACCCGCATTTTTTTGCGGAGACCTGGAACGGGGGTATATTTGTAACTTGCAGACCATCAAGCATATACAAAATAGCGGTATCGCCACTACACCCCTAAAACAGGGGACCTGTGACACCCATCTTTTGCACTCGGCTGATAATCAATATATTACAAAGTACCCCCGTTCCAGGTCTCCGCAAAAACTGCCGACCATTCAACACTATGAGAGACCTGCAACATCTCTGGTCTCCGCCAAAACACTACCCGCCGGACAACCGTGACAAAAAATCAGCGAAAATTGTAACGAAGGTCCTCAAAAACGGCATTTCAGCCTCGAAAACGGCACGACCGTGACAAAACCAGGCAGATTTTTGTCACGGTCGTTCAAAAATCACTGCACCCTTTGCGGATAATCATATAATAACTTTATTATCGCATGATGCAGCAGCTCGTCCCTCTGCATCTGCATCAGGATCAATGCCGCCTACCGCATCGTCCCGCAAAAACAGCCTCATTTTTACGCGACACCTGCCCTAAAAGCACAAATATGGCAGGAAACAGCAATCGTCCCGCAAAAAACAGACGATTCTTGCGGGACGATTATGAAAGACCGCCGATTTATTTTACGACAAACACTCCTTCCAGAGCTGCATCACTACTGTCGCCTATCCAGACCTTGAATTCTCCCGGCTCCTGTGCGAACTCCATGTCCTTCCTGCAGAAAGCCATGTCATCGGGAGTCAGGACGAACTCGACAAACCGTGACTCACCTTTTTTCAAGAACAGCTTTTCAAATCCCTTCAGCTCCCGCACAGGACGCGTTGTTGATGCTACAAGATCCCTCATATAAAGCTGGGCTACTGCTGCACCTTCCCTGTTGCCCACATTGCTTACTCTGGCCCTTATGCGCACGCTCTCTCCCAGAGCGACCTCCGGTGTAAGGACTTCAAGCGAGTCGAACGAAAATTCCGTATAGCTGAGACCGTATCCGAAAGGATATAAAGGTGCGTTAGGTGTAAAAAGATAGCAAGACTGATATATCTTTCTGCTATTGGTGGACCTCAATCCGACTCCATCGGCCGGACGACCGGTGTTTTTGTAATTATATCGGACCGGTATCTGACCGTCACAACGCGGAAAGCTCATTGCGAGATGACCTGAAGGCGAAAAGTCTCCACTAACCAGATCGGCAATAGCATGACCTCCCATTGTCCCCGGATGCCAAACCAGAAGAAGGGCATCAATATCATCAATCACGGATTCCAACGCCATCGGACGACCTGTAGCAAGCAGAACTATGACCGGTTTGCCTGTCTGCCTTACTGCTGAAAGAAGCTTCTTCTGACAATCCGGGAGTTCAACCGAGGTCATGGATGCCGCCTCACCACTGAGTTCTCCAGGAAGTCCAAGTACAAGAACTGCAACATCTGCTTTATCAGCAGCCCGGACAGCATCTGCGATTCCGCCTTCGATATCATCAAAGGCATCGCATCCCTTCGCAACTGAAACACGTCCCGGGAATCTGGATTTGAAACCCATATCCACTGTCACTGTCCTGTCAAAGTCTCTGAATGCTGTCCACGAGCCGAGCATAGCTCTGGGCGAAGACACGAACGGGCCGATCAATGCGATGCGCTCTCCCGAATCCAGCGGCAACAACCCGGAATCGTTCTTCAGAAGCACCATTGACTCACGAGCCACCTCACGGGCAGACTCCAGGTTCTCTTCCTTATATATAGATTTGTCGAACCTGTCGGCTCCTCCATATCTGAAAGGATCATCAAAAAGCCCTAATTTATACTTGGCTATAAGTATATTCCGGCACATGCTTTCTATCTCCTTTTCCGAAACGATGCCTTCTTCAACAAGAGCCTCTCCATAGGCAAGATATGCACCCGAAACCATATCCATATCCAGATTGGCATTCAAGGCAGTTCCCGCAGCCTCATTCATGTCAGCGGCGGTACCGTGCGCCATCATTTCCTCGATTGCCCGATAGTCAGAGACCACAAAACCATCAAAACCAAGTTCATCACGCAGCAAAGTCTTCAAGAGCCAATCATTGCCGGAGGCCGGTATCGCATCAAAATCATTAAAGGAAGTCATGACCGTTGCCGCGCCAGACTCAATGGCGGCCTTATAAGGGGGAAGATATCTGTCACGGAACATCCTTTCCGACATGTCCACCGTATTATAATCCCGCCCAGCCTCCGGAGCGCCATAGGCTGCAAAATGTTTCACACAGGAAAGTATAGTGGAGCTATCTGCAAGACTTGCTCCCTGATAACCTTCAACCATTGCTGCCGACATCTTTGCAGTCAGATATGGATCCTCTCCCGCTCCTTCCGACACACGCCCCCAGCGAGGATCTGCCGAGACATCACACATAGGTGAGAATGTCCAGGCAATACCCATTGCGGATGCCTCATAGGCAGCAATGCTTGCAGACTTTCTCACGGCATCGAGATTCCAGGAACATGCTGAGGCAAGGTTTATAGGAAATATTATCTTACAACCATGTATGATATCGTGGCCGAATAGAATCGGGATACCAAGTCTCGAACTATCTACTGCAATACGCTGCATGTGCTCTATCTCCTGAGGAGTCTTGAGATTGAGGACAGAGCCGATCTCTCCCGCCTTTATCATAGCATACACGTCTATCGGATCTCCGTCAGGACCGGTAACGACTCCCGTACTCGGAGCAAACTGACTCATCTGCCCCAGTTTCTCGCGCAGGGTCATCTTTTTCAAAAGATTGTCCGCAAAACGCTCAGCCTCGCTTCTGGGAGTGCAGCCACCAATCAAAGTCGCACAGACCAATAGGATTACTGTTTTCTTCATAAGAACTATTCGTTGATTACACTCTTATTTATGATAGCCATGCGTGCCGGATCGACTTTTACCACTTTTCTGTCGTATGTGATCAAGCCATTGACTTCCACTTCCACATCCGTAGTCTGCGTATAGACCGCTGCTGCGACACCTGTGCCTTTCAACACCTTCAAACGCTCGGCGAACTGCCCGTAAAGATCCAGCACCTGCTCTCCAGACGACATAACCTCTCCGTAGCCCCAGTTGGTTTCTGAAATTTTCCAAAGATGCCCCTCTACCGGATAACCTATTCCGCCATACTCGCCGATCACATTTACCATCTTACCCTCGAAGGCATTCATGGCAGGACCCGGATAGTGATGGACATCCTGAATATCTCCACACAGCGAGTAATTTCCTCCGGAAGCCTCATTTACCAGTCTTGTCGGGTCGAGCCTGCGGGTCAAGTCCACTGCGACCTCCGTATCAAACTGGCCCCAGGCCTCGTTGAACGGCACCCACACTGCAATACACTGAAATCCCTTCAGAGCATTAACAATATTTGTCCATTCCCTATAATAATTTTCTTTCCACACCTGCGGCACCTGGCAATCTGTCCCTCCGATGAAACTATCCCGGGACCACACATTGGTCTGGGCCTTTACCACCTCGTCACTACGGTTATCAAACCAGCGGGCATCGCCGAAGTTCTTGAACTTGTTGCCTCGGTATGAACGATTTCCGTGATGGTCCCCTATATTCGGCATATCCTGCCATACGAGCATGCCATACACATCACACCAGTAGTACCATGCAGCAGGTTCAGTCTTTATATGTTTGCGGATCATATTGAATCCGAACTCTTTGGTCTTTATGATATCCCATACCATGGCCTCCTCTGTCGGAGCTGTATACAGTCCATCCGGCCACCAACCCTGGTCAAGAGGACCGAACTGAAAAAGAGGCTTGTCATTCAGAGCGATACGATTATATCCGTCATCGGTCTTGACCTTTGAAACTTTTCTTAATGAAGTATATCCGTCGACCGAATCAACGACCTGGCCGTCACGCACGACAGAGATTCTCAGTCCGTATAGATAAGGATTTTCCGGAGACCAAAGTTGTGCATCCGGCACTATAACCTCGACAGTCCCGGTCCCCTGTGCGGAAGCCACAACCTTGTCGGAAGGCTTTGAAGGGTTATAGCCTATTCCTCCCTCCAGCACATCCACCCGAAGCTGGTCTGCTGTTTTCATCGCAGAGACATCGGCTTCAACAGACAACATTCCCGAGGAGATGTCAGAAACGACATAATACGAATCGATGTGAGTCTGCGGCACTGCTTCCAGCCATACGGTCTGCCATATTCCTGTTACAGGAGTATACCATATATATGCAGGGTTCTCAACCTGCTTTCCACGAGGCTGCCATGAAGAGTCCGTTCCATCCCAAACTTTTACCTTTATGTTCTGCGGACCGGATTTAAGAAGATACTCCGTCACATCAAAATAAAATGGATCGAAGCCGCCCCGATGTTCTCCGACATAGAAGTCATTTACCCAGACCTGGGCCATCCAGTCGACAGCTCCGAAATGCAGAAGGACATTCTGTTTCTTCCAATCACGCGGAAGGGAGAAAGAACGTTCATACCATAAAGCCTTGTCCCTCCCTACCTTCCTGCCGACGCCGGACAGAGATGATTCTATCGCAAAAGGGACAAGAATATTCCCTTCCGAAGCAAAACGATCCTCGGATGCATCCGTAATGCCATAGTCCCATAGACCGTTCAGATTCAACCATGAATTTCTGACCATCTGGGGACGTGGATATTCCCCACGCGGGCATGACGGATCGACATCCTCTGCCCAAGGGGTCATGATATTATCTCCAGCAGGAGCCCATGACCGGGCCGACGCTGTAAAAGCAGCAGAAATTATCGCCGCAAACAGTAAGAGTTTCTTCATTCCTATCTAATTTCTTGACCTGATGACAGGTGATTCATATATGATGCGGTAATCTTCGCTACGGTCATCCAGAACAAATACCTGGAATCTGCCGCCGCCTTCGTACACTCGTACTACGATATGGCCGTCCGGCATGAGCAGCTGCCCGTCAGAAGCGAGGCGCTCTCTGTTTGACGCCACAAGGCCGGCAGAAAACACATAGCTGACACTGTCACGAACCGCAGGATGTGCTTCGTCTATCCCACCACTCAGCATATTGTGCAAGGTTGAAGGCTGCGGGTGATAAAAATCCCAGGCCGGAATTATGCAGACCTGAGGGTGCACGGCCTTGACAAAAGGTCCGTACATGGCATCCGAGTATGCATGGTGATTGGCCAGGACAACATCCGTCTCCCCGATGAGTTCTCCGACAAATTTCTCCACATTCCGCCACGGACGAGTCGAATTTGCGCTTGAGCCTTGGATATCACCTCCGCTATGATAGTCGAAATCGCCGTATGATATATTTATGGTACAGCTCAGACGGTTCTCGTTCATGGCCTTGAGGTTCTCCGTATATTCATCGCCCTCTCCTATGACGACATCTCGCAGGCCGTCTCCGGTCCAGAGATGGCCGTTGGCATAGATGTTCCGTATCTTGAAATCCTTGCGTGGCTGATGAATCAACGTGAACTGGCTGTCGCTTCCCACAACGAATTTTTCATATCCAAGACCACGTCCCGCACGGGACTTCATTGTCGTGAGGTAATCGGGCAGAGTCCATCTGTTCATAGAAAGAGCCTGTTCGGCGGTCGGATAGTCATATCCCCTGTCCACAATCTTCTCTATATGGAGCAAAGTGTCAAGTTCGCTGACGCCTTTTGTGCCCGGTGCTCCTATATGATCCGAATCATAATGAGTTATGAGCATATAGTCAATCTTTCCGTCATTATGCAGAGGCTCTGAAAAATGCCTGACATATCTTGCCACCCACTGAGCCGGCGACTTTGCCGAGGACGGCACCGCAGGCATCACCTCCTGACGGAAATGCGACGTATCACCCAGATCGCCCATATCGACCATCATCGTGGTTCCGTCCGGGAGAATCATGAACGTCGCATTTCCACGACCCGTGCTGATCTGATGGATGTCGAGATATCCCTCACGCCAGGGGGCCAGGACATCAGCTCCGCCGCATGCGGAAACGAGCAAAGCCGACACAAGTATAAGATACAGTTTCTTCATCTTTGTGAATTTTACACGATTATCCTATATATAACACACAAAGTCAAAGAAACACTATGTGCCGGCAAAAAGTATCGTGATACAACGGGAAAATTCTTAAGCTAAACAATGGAAGCAATGCAAATGGTCTGAAAGCGTAAAGTTCTTGAAATACAATTCTTTCCATATATATAATCACATTTTTCAGCAGGTGATTCAGCAATAGCACTACACTTTTTAGCAGATGTTTGAGTAACAAATGTACATTTTTTAGCACATAAAACAACAAAAATATTTGGAAAATAGTAACGAAAACGTTACTTTTGCACCACTAAAGTTCTATGACATGAGAACCTCAGAGTTTAAGAAGTTGCTGAGAAAGAACGGCTGCTACTTGAACTCAGGATCCTTGACATAGAACTTTATATTCCGATTATGAAAATAACAGCAATCATAGAAAAGGGAACTGACGGGATGTATTCCATCCGTTCAGAACAGCACTTCGATGGAAATTATTTCGGAGGGTTTGGAGAATCCGTAGCCATCGCAAAGGAAGACTTCATTGAAAGTATACAGGAAGCCCTAACCGACGCAAAGGCTGAAGGATACGAAACAGAGGACAGTTACACAGTCAACTACCATTATGATCTTCCGTCATTCTTCAACGACTTTGATTTCATCAACGCCAGCAAGTTCGCTCAGTATGTAGGAATAAACGAAAGCAAGATGAGGCAGTACAAGAGCGGTACTGCATATCCGAGCGAAAAGATAGTCAGGAAAATTCTTGACGCCATCCACCGTATAGGTTCCGAATTCAGTTCGGTTTCTCTATAAATAGAACTTTAGTATCAGACAGGGGCAGCCGTGAGGTTGCCCCTGTTTAATTTCCTTCTTATTCTCTATCTATATGAGTCCAGGTCTGACCGTTCACAAGCATAGTCATCAGGATAAACGAGGATATTGATCTTTTCATATCCAAGACCACGTCTCATTACTTTATTGATATTGCAAAACCACCCGAAGGAGCCATATGCAGCTTAAGTTTTGTCTTCGAAGTCACCTTCTTCTCTATAATCTCATATCTTGAGCAGGCCTCGGACCCTGTCTCGTAAGTATTTGATACTCCATCTGCATCCGGAGCATCACGATATATACGGGCTACATATTTCTTCCCCGGCTCAAGAAAATCCAAGGATACCGTCATTTCCCGTGCATTCTCATCTGTCACCCCGCCGACAAACCACTCTCCGCTTCCTTTTGCCTGACGGGCAGTGACCACATAGTCTCCCGGCTCCGCCTCAAGATACACGCTCCGCTCCCAGTCCAGAGCAACATCCTTAATGAACTGGAACGCATCCATATGCCTCAGATAGTGCTCCGGTAAGTCTCCGGCCATCTGAAGCGGAGAGGCCTGGGTCACATAAAGTGCCAGCTGCTTGCACAAGGTGGAATGAATCTGCTGACGCGACGAAGCCCTCAGTTTACTCATATCCATTTCAAATATTCCCGGAGTAAAGTCCATCGGACCTCCCTGAAGCCTCGTGAACGGAAGTATGGTAACATGATGGGGAAGTACCTGACTTCTGAACTCCATTCCTAAGGCAGACTCGTTGCCCACAAGATTCGGATAAGTCCGGCATATTCCGGTAGGACGCACGGCCTCATGTCCGTTGACCATTATCTTATGCTCTGCGGCTTTACGCAGGACACGGTTATAATGATTGACCATGAACTGGCCGTAATGATGTTCTCCATACGGGATGATGTTTCCGACATAGCCGGTCTTTACGGCATCGTATCCATATCTTTTCATCATGTCGAAGGCATCATCAATGCATCTCTCATAATTCACGACCGAACTTGAAGTCTCGTGGTGCATCATCAACCGAATCCCCTTGGAATGTGCATATTCGTTAAGTCCCTCGATGTCAAAATCAGGAGCGGGAGTGACAAAATCAAAGACCTCATCCTTCTGCTTTCCGAACCAGTCACTCCAGCCCTCGTTCCAGCCTTCCACAAGAACAGCATCGAAACCGTGCTCCGAGGCAAAGTCTATATATCTACGGACATTGCCGCTCTCCGCACCATGAGCTTTAGCCCCACCATAAGCATAGGCACTCATGCCGGTGATCATCTCCCACCACACTCCCATATACTTGACAGGGCGTATCCACGAAACATCATCAAGAGCACAAGACTCATTAAGATTAAGAATCAGTCTGGATGCCAGCACTTTGCGCGCATCATCCACTACCATGACAGTCCTCCACGGAGAAGAGCATGGAGCACAGAGACGTCCCCTGTATCCGGTAGCATCTGGCGTCAGGTCTGCCTTGAAACTGAAGTCCTCGTCATCAAGTATGAGCGTCATCGTAGGATAATCGATCAGGGCGGCCTCATGGATGTTGACGTAAAGTCCACCATCAGTCTTCATCTGAAGCGAAGTCTGGACTGCGGTCGGAGCGACAACATGCTGCGAGGCTCCGTCGATGAGCGTTCCCGGCAGAAGATCACGGACCTGTGAGAGACGGGACTCCCCGTAATTATACTCCTGAGTATCATAGTCTCCGGCAAGCCACCACGCCATGTGGTCTCCTGCCATCCGGAACTCTGTGAGTTCATCAAGGACAGTAAAATATCTCAAGCCTTTCTGCTGCGGAAACTCGTATCTGAACCCTAGACCATCATCAAAAAGACGGAATCTGACAATCATGTCGATACCATCCTTTTCAAGAGTCACTGCAAGCTCGTTGTAATTGTTTCGGATCCGGGACTCTTCGCCCCAGACAGGGCTCCATGTCTGGTCAAAAGTCGAACGCTGAACATCCTTCACACGAAAACCGCTATGGAAGTCCAAAGTATCATAACCTACCCTCATGTAGTTCTCCGGTGTCTTCGCAGAAGCTCTGCCTCTGAACTTGTAACCAAGCACGCTTGGCATCACCACATTCCCGCCTTTGTACTGAAGAGCATAGTTCGGAGAACCGTCTTCAGACAAGACAAAGGTCATTTCGAGATTCCCGTCCGGACTGGACAATGTCTGTGCTTCCCCGACAGGAAGACACATCAGAAGAGTTGTCAATAATGTCAGTAACATATTATGCGCACATATATATAGTCAACATATATATAACACATAAAGTCTGGAAAACACGATATCAGGCTACCCGATGAGCCACTGATCCATATTGCGGGTCTGACTGTTGAACTCCACGCACAGATGTACTTGTCTGTCTTGATCAGATCATAAGGATAACCGGCGAACAAAGTGGGGAATTGTCTGATATTGCTGAAAAACGCAGATAAAATTACTCAATACCTTTTTGCTCTTCCGGATTTTGAAGCCCTTTCGCATTGTTTCTGGAAACTATACTTCGACCAAGCTGAGCTTCCATATTATCTCTGGTTTGCTTTGCAACCTTTCCTCCTGCTTTTGCTACTATCCTGTTTTCAGCGAAACCTGTCGGATTGTTTTTCTTTGACAATTCAGTAGTAAAGGCTTCCGCCAAGGTATTTATTGCTGTCTCAAGATTAGTCATATGGTCTCGGAGATTTTCCTTCTTCAATCCTTTGAATTCCTTATATTCACGCGTCGTAAATCCAGACCATTCCTTTGTTATTATATCTGTCAAAGTAGCGTATTGGCTATCCTTTACACCACATCTGTTCCTGATCTGCCACATCAGTAAGCCGGTTTTTACCGTCTGACGCCCGCATTTTCAAAGCGTGACAATTTGTCACGGTTTCATTTCCTTCCTCCTTCAACCTCTGTTTAAGCTTGCGCCAATATGCTGAAGCATCCGAACTTCCGGTCAGCACCTCAACAATGTCAACCACCGAAAAATACCACTTCTCCTTTTCCGCATCCCATTGAGTGCGGATTCTCTTGCTGTCGAACAGCAGAATTGAATTATCTCCCATACCTCAAATCTTTAATTTTTTACACCCGTAAAGGTATGGAATTTCAGTAACATATTCTGAATTTATAGGTAGCTTTTTTCTGGAGTTTTTCGGCGACAAGTCTGATACGTATGATTTGATTGCCCCACACCTGAATGATTTTCGGATCATTCAGAGTTATCGGCTCGATGACTGCATCAAAATCTGCGGCCGGATATTCCAAAGACGCCTCCACATCTGCGACCTTGACCGACACCTGTCCGTCCTTGGCATGAGAGACTTTTCCCCAGGCCATGAAGACTATCTCATTGGGCGACTTCAATTCGTCCAAGGTGAAACTGTCGGAGATTTCCAAAGACTCCCCCTTTACCTTGTACGACCTGACCCAACGGGAAACTGAGGCCTCCTCTGGATAAGCCCCGGAGATGTCAGCAGAGAAGAAGCCCGGACGGGAGACAACATCCTCTGCCTCGAACTCCCGGCCATCCTTCTGCATCACTCCATTAATTATCGGAACATTATGATACCCGCTCTGCATAGTCCATATTCCGTATCTTTCATCACTGAAAGTCTGACGGGTGTAAGTGCCCACTCCCACGTCGATCATCACCGGCAGATTGTCGTAATAGAGATTGAATGTACCGACATCGTTGTGATTGTGGCTCTGGTCATTGTGCCCCGCCGATGCGGCAAAGAACATTTTACCTTTCTTGTGGAAATGAAACGCGGTTTCAGGATACCAAGTGTATTCCGGAGCAACATACTCTGCCGTGTAGGAGTTGAATTCGGAATCATACCGGAGTTGTTCAAAGAAGCGGAACACATCCTCCGAAGGCTTGTATGAAACATCCTGAACTTCGCGGGCTTGTGCCGCATATGTCATCATGAATTCACTGCCTACAGCCTTTCCATAACGATAGACCAGAGCCGAATTCCTGAATGTCGGACGTGCCGGAGAGTCCGCGAAATTGACCACCCAGCCATCACCTACATACGATTTGGCGATATATTCACCCATCTGCAGCACCTGGTCCACATCGAAGATAGAAACCTTACCCCCAGTTATCATTTGCAGAGCTGTCAGATAATCATAGAGTTTACCCGCCGCATTGTTCCAATATATCGGTCCTTCCTCGATGCCTCCGTCAGCCTGTATGAAATTGAGGTAATAATCCACAGACTGAATACTTTTCCACACAGCCCGAGCCAGCCTCACCGGATCATCCTCCATTAGCATGAAGGTCACCAGGGCATTGAGGCTGCACCACGGAGTCCAATTATTCATCATATCGATATGCCTGTCTCTGGTAAATCCCATCCACCAGTAATCCTCATGCTCAAGATACGGATCCATCTCACGGTACTTGATTTCTGCTTTCAGACGACGGCTTATCTCCGGGTGCAGTTTGTCAAATTCATCATGAAGATAGTGATATATCCATGCAAACAATTGAGCAAGATCACCCTGATGAAGTTCCAGAGTATTGTCATCCTTCATCGGCATGGCAGTCTTTGCCTGCGAAAATTTATAGAGATGTGCCGACAGCGCCCATGAACTCATTTCACAGAAATGGAAGACTCCGTCTGCAATCTGAGGAACGAAACGTCCTTTTCCCTCGGCAAGCTCGGCACAGAAAAGACATGCAACAGCCCTCATGTTTTCCATGTATGGCTTTTCCATAATCTCACGGCTTCCCGAACGTTCGAACTCTATATAATCAGTTGCCCTGACCACCTGCCACCTGTAATCCAGCAGCTGTTCTCCACATGAGATGATCTCGGCCCTATGCTCCCCGGTCATGGCATCCCAACCGGCACGGTCCTGATAGGCAGGGTAAGGGTTCCAGGCCTGCCCGGTCACAAGCATGGTCTTGAGCTGCTTGAATCCGACTCTGTTCTGAATGTGGTCACGGGGAACATAAGCCGAAGCATTCCACAGCACTGTCAGCAGAAAGATTGAAAATATTACACGTTTCATAGATTTTACACCCGTATAGGCAGAATTGCAGAGTTGAGAATCAATATTCCAGCAGGGCAATCGAATAGTCCGGAAGAGTGAGACGGACCTTGCCACCCCTGATGGCTAAGGACTCCGAAGCATCAAGCCGGGTGCCGTCTGTAATCCGGCACGAACATCTGCCAGCAGTCCCGGGAACCTGCACTGTGACTTTTCTCGGAATGCACAGATCCCTGTCATCGTTGTAATTGGCAAGCAGCACTCTGACTTTTTCCCCGTCGGAAGCAGCGCAGACATATATTCCGGAATCTGATAAGTCAGCCTTGATCTGAGTACCGAGAGCCGCCATCTGTGCCCAATAATACAAGGCGTAATACGGAGGCTGAGGGTCAAATGTATATGCCGAGAAGGCACCATTATAGGATGTGCATGGCCTCAAGTCATAATACATCAGCATATCGAGCGGGGCATTCTGAAGGGAGCACATTGTCGCCGCCATAAACGCCGCACCTTTTGCGTTCGCTCTGGTTCTCGCACTGTATGAGTCCGGCTCTGTCCAGTTACGGACATAGTTCCATTCATTGAGAATGGACTCTGTCTCTGTAAAGCCTTTGACATCAAGCTGTTCGCGCACCTTTGCAGCACGATCGGCAAAATGCTCGGGAATACTGTCGTACCTGTGCCATGAGAAAAAGTCCAGCGGAGCCCCGTGTTTCTTTACGCAGTCGAGGAAATCTCCCATCGGTTTGAGAGGGCTTGCGTATGCCGGACCTCCGATCTTTATGTCAGGGAAACATGAACGCAGATGACAGGCAGCCGTCACATAAAGCAGGTTGAACTGTTCCAAAGTACCTGCCCATGTGCGAGGATCCGTAAACTGACGTCCTTCCTTCACATCCAGATCCGGCTCATTCCATATCTCCCAGTATTCGATATCATAATGGAATCCGTCTGCCCATCCCTCGTTATAATGCCTGATGATGTGCTCGCAGATCCGTGCCCACTTCTTATAGTCCTTCGGAGGATAGATGCCATATTTCTTTGCGCCATGCTCGATGGACTGGCCGAGGCGGTAGAAAGGCTTGGCCCCCGCCTTTAACATATTGGCAATCAGCACATCCGTATTCACAAAATCATACGACGCCGGATCATCAATCGGGGCATCCCAGTCCGGAAACACGGCACTTACATCCACACAACGCTTTGCCACATACACCTCGGTGAGGGCAGCATCATGAGTGCGCGCATAGGGAATCTGCAGGTCTGTATAGCTGTCCATATTTGCCTTTACCGGTCCGTTGTTGGCCGCATTCATCGGCTTTATGGAACTGACTGTAACCGTAGGGTCCACGGAAACAATCATATCCTCCTGACATGAAGCCAGGACGGCTGATGCCAGGAGGATAAGAGATTTAACAAGATTTCTTAACATAGTAGTGGCTACTTGTCATAGGTTGAAGCTTCACCGAAAATGGCATGAACCCACATCGTTATAAAACGCTGTAAGACAGTTGTTTGCTATAACGTTTCCAACACCTGTTGCAATAACACCGGTTCGTTAGTAGTGATGAAATCCACACCTCGGTTTATCATCGTACGCATATCTTCTTCTTTATCGACGGTCCAAGTTCCGACAACCATGCCTTTTTCATGAGCATCAGCAATCTGAGCATCTGTGAGTTTATTGAAATCGTAGTTGATACCCTTGATGCCGGCAGCAACTGCAGAAGCGCGATCCATCGGATAATCCGAGTTGACATCCTGCAACATCACACCCGGCGACAACACAGCAAGACGCTTCAAGGCCGCTGCATTAACTGAAATATATTCCACCTGAGATGTCATTCCTGCTGCTGAAACAATCGCATGGCAAGCCTCTGCAGCAGCGACGGTCTTTTCTTCTGAGGTAGTTCCGTTTCCGTCATTGTGATATTTGATTTCACATATGAGTTTCATCTTCGGTGTCTGCTTACCCTGTTCCAAGAACTGTTCAAGAGTCGGAATATTCTCACCATTGCTCAGTCTCACTGTCTGGAGCTCCTCGTATGTGCAGTCAAATATATTCTTCGAAACACCATTCACTGAAAGAGTCCTGTCATGATAAACCACAACTTTTCCGTCAGCAGTGCGATATACATCGAATTCAGAGCCATAAATATCCAACTTTTGAGCCTCCTTCAACGCAGCCAGAGAATTCTCTGGAATTTCTCCCGGATGGTATCCCTTATGAGCTATGATCTTGGCTAAAGGGTTCGGAGTCGGAGCAATAATATGCTTTGAGGCATTGTACAGCTCAGTAACCTTTGATGCAGAAAGTGGCTCAGAATATACTCGAGCAATCGCTATATCACCATCAAAAGTTGCTTCCGCAACATTATTTGTTCCGGCATCTCCTCCCACACAGAACCAATGACTTCCAGAGTTCGGATGACGGTAATTGCCTATAGCATCATACGATCCTGCAGGAGCTCCGTTCACATATATATGAGTTTTCTGGTTTGTCTTGTCATACACGCCAACCACATGATAATACTGTCCCTTTTGAGGAGTTATACCACTTCTTGTCCATATCCAGTTGCTAGACGATGTCGTGGTAACGTTTGGAAGGAATGTTATTTCATTACCCTTGTCATTCTTAGAAATCATAAGTCCCGCACCACCAGCATTCTGGGAACTGAACATTTTGATTTCGTTGGTCAGGCCTGACACAGACTGATCCAATCTGAAAAGTGTTTCCATTGAAAAACCGTTTTCAAGATCGGACTTGAACGTAGAGTTTCCATCATAATCAAACTGATAAAACCCAGCAGCGAAATTATTACCCATTGTAGCCGGGGTGAAATTAGCCACATACCCGCCCAAATTATAGTTTTTATACACAGAAAGGCAGCCATCCTTTGGCACATACTTCACTGTTCGTCCATAAGCAGATCTGTCATATGCTGAACCGTCTGCCCTGAACGCAACGTCAAGCAGAGTACCTTCAGAGATTGAGACCTCACCCATATCGTGAATATATCCCGGCTTGAAAGTCTTGTCAGTATCTGCATTTGTCAGACGCGGATAGTTCTTTCCGGCGACTGTCACAGTCAAGGTAAGTCCCTGCACGGTACCAGGAAGCACAGCAAGATAGTAGTCACCTGATGTCATGCCGCTTGCCGAAACGAGGCTCATCTGGGAAATACCATTCGCGCTCAACGACGCAACCGGAGTCGCTCCGGAATAATCGCAAAGCAGCTGACCTCCAAGAATATCGGATTCTCCGTTGCCCTTTACGGTGATTTTCGTAACCCTGCCGTCAAGAGCTGCAGGAACGGTAAACTTCAGAAGCGAGAGCGGATTCACAAACCTTACTGTCTGTGAAAGACCATCAGCCTTTGCCACAGCAAGAGCTGCCGAAGGATCAAAGGAGTTAAGAACGGCCTTCTGCTCTCCTGCGAGATTAAACTGCACCTTTGATGGTTCCACAACACATCCCTCAATATAAGGGTATACGAAGATATAAGCATCTGCAGAAGCATCAAAAGCCTCATCTGTTGTTCCAAAAACAGCTTTGGGACCACTCTTATCCGCCTTGAAGGCAAAAATACCTTTACCATCAAACACAGCCACTGCATCATCCTTTATCCATTCTACTCGGCAGCCATCTGCAAGTGTGGTCCTTGTCTTAACTCCACCAAAATCCTCTCTTGAAGCTTCGAATGAAGCCACTACAGGAGCGTTATCTGGTGCATCAATCTTCTCCTGAACACACGCAATCATTGCCAAAGAGGCAAGAGAAATAAAAATCTTCTTCATATCAGTTACCTCCTTACCATTCAAAGTCTTCCTGTTTATAATCAACAACATTTCCGCTGATACACAGCACTCCTTCTTGGACAATCTCTGCCCACTCCGACACCGCCGGAGAAATGTAATCTTTTGTTTCTTTCATAGTATATATTTAGTTATTCTATTGCATGACAATCATTTTCAGCAGACGCGGTGCAAGGTCGATTGCACCACGTCTGCTGAAAACTCATGAAAAATTATTTTACTCGTCGTAATCCGATGCAAGACCAAATCGGAGACCGGAATTAGAGATAGCATTCCAATTGTTCGAATAACTCATCAACAAATTTTTATTGTCATCAAAATTATCTGACGTGATTTCCTTTTCAAGGTAATTGTTTGTCGGACAATTCAACTTACCGCCCACAACACAATCCTTTGCAACCACAGTAGCATTAGCCACTGCACTACACAAGCCAGCACGTCCACAATCAGAATAGACATAGCCAAATGTCTTATCACCAGTCAGAGAGGCCGTTTCACCAGTTGATAATTGAAGTTCTCCATACAATCCTCCGGCCATCGGGTTCTTATTGCTGCCTCCATTCTTATTTGAAACCGTAACGTCGCCAAAGTTAATATTATTGGAAGACGTAAGAGTTCCCATACATATACCTATTAAACCACCGGAAATGGCTCTGTAATTATTTGTCCTTGTCGAAGCACAAGTAACTGCAGACTTATTGACATTTGATGTTAATGTTGTCACAGACGTATCATCCGTCTTTGCAACTATTCCACCAGCAACAGTCACACTATTATTTGCATATCCATCACTAAGACTCACCATTTTTGCAAGAGTCTTATTTCCAACCAACTCAACCGTACCGAGGGCTATTCCAAGTATTCCACCAACATAAACCCCAGATGTCTGCTCTGTACTAGTCCTCGTCACCGAAATATTCCCTTTGTTATAGCAATCCTTAATATTATTTACAAACTGTCCAATTGCAGAAGCGTTACCGGGATTAGCTATTCTTCCGACTATACCGCCCATATAGAACTCTTTTTTAGATATTGATGCAGACAATTCTTTCTCATTGACACATTCAACTATCTCTGATGGACCAAAGCAGTATCGATGGATAACACCTACTATGCCCCCAACTGCCATCTGCACATTATTAGCAGATATTTCTCTTTGGTTAACACATTTAGTAATTGTCAATAGCTTTTTTGACTGATTCTGAACATAACCGGTTATACCACCAACATATGAATTGGCTGCCGCTGCTGTCGGTACAAGTGTACCACTGTTTGTACAAGTGTCGAGTTTACCGCCCTGTTGCAGGCCAATAATTCCGCCAATACCCTCTGACTTATTTGAATTTGAGGTTACTGTCGCATTATTTGAACATTTCTGAACTGATCCATCTTCCATAAAACCTGCTACGCCACCTATAAAACTTGGAGCAGACGATGAATTCAATGTTACACTACCAGAGTTTTGGCACTCAAGCAGACTTGCTCCCGCAGAAATCCTTCCGGCTACTCCACCGACATAAGTTCGTGTACCACCTGTTGATGCAGCGACTACAGATGCCTTATTGACAACTTTGTACATTGCACCCTTGACCTCTGCCACGAGTCCTGCATATGATGTTGCTGAAGTTGATGTCTGTGAAATGATTCCCTCCACAGTAACACTCTTCAATGCTCCATCAGTCTCAACAACAGTAAACATTCCCACCTTATCTCCTGTAGCCTCAACGGCAAGTCCGGAAATAGTATAGTCCTGGCCATCTAGAACACCGGAAAGTGCAACCGGAGTCCATGCCTTTGTAAGAGCAATATTAGCTCCGAGTTTCGCTGTCTCACCAGCATATGCACTTTGATTCGCCACATATGTAAGAAGATCCTCCTCTGTCATGATCGGATTTGCAAGCCATGTAAGATTTGCGGCGGATGCTGTCACATCAAAGCCATCCTTTCGTGGGAATTCTACTTCATTTGTTGTCTTGATTACAGCCATCTGACCAGTCTTGCTATAAACCACCTTGAAACCAGCAGTAAATTTGGTCGGTAGGAGAGCGATATAATGTACTCCAGCCGCAAATGTCTCGCCTGAAGGCATCAGGGTCACAGAAGATGAAGCTGCCTTTCCTGCCACGGCATCAGCAGAAGCAGTAACTCCACCAGAGATATTCTCATAAGCAAAACCCTGAAGTCTTACCGAAGCAACACCCTCTGGAATATACAGTTTAAGGAGAGAAACTACATTCTTCAGCACAACATTGCCATTCTGCACCTTTCCTACGGTAACCATCGCATCTTCTGCGAAGTTCTTTCCTGAAGCCAGTGTCTGAACAGCTGGCATATTCAGGCTCACCAGCCCTTCCTGAGTCGGAAGTGCATCACCAGCAGCTGAATATGGGAACACGGCATAGAATTCTGTCGCCTCTGGAGCAACCATACCCTTAAGCGTTGCAACTCCGTTATCCACTGACGCCACTGTGAACTGACGCTTTGCTGTTCCGTCATATATAGCAACGAGGTCATCAGCCTCCCAGCCAATCTGTTCACCATCAAATGTTGACTTAACCGCTGCCTGTGAAGGCTCAGCATCCGGCTCTGCAGCAGACTCGTCAGCAGCCTGAACCGCAGTAAGGGTCATCTCTACCAATGTCTCGTCGGCACCCGGAACTTCAGGAGCAGCCGGTGCCTCCTCTTTTGTGCAGGCATTGAATGCCGTCATGAAAAGTGCTGCAAGAGCAGCTACAAAAATTCTCTTTGTTGTCATAGTGTTAATTCAGTTCAAGGGTTCCTAATTCATCAAATTTTTCAGTTTCTGCGCCGAATCGGTCACTGGCGCAAAGAATTGCCACATGGTCGATTTCCAAGACCTGACATGTCGGCGAAAAATAAAATTCCATGGTCATTATTTATTATATTTAATGGTTATACTACCTATTCTCAATGTCTTTCCAAATCCCTTAGCATCAGTCTGTTCAATCTTCAAAGAAATGGATTCCTTATCTAGAATCTCAGAAGGAAGAGAGACCGCAAACATCTTCATTCCTGTTACGTGGGTTTCCTCACGATTGCCTTTTTCTCCTGCATCCGCCCTATCAAACTGGCTGAGGAACTTCACCTCGCTATTATCTACTATCGTCCATGACTCTCCGTCAAGACTATAATAGACGCGGGCGCGAACATGATTGGACGGATTTGCCTTGCTGGAATTTGCCTCAATGGCCATAGTCATCGCACCAGTTATACCCTTTGTGCACAAATCCTCCACAAGGAAGGTCGTTACGGTATTTGCCGGAGTCCAAACAACGAGTCCAGTGCCTCTACCGCCAGATTTATCTCCTCGAAACTTATCCTGAAAGGCCAGATTCTTCACATTGCTTCCGTGTCCGGCTGTAACGGTTGTCGCCCCCTCTCTTGTAAATGTACACGGGGTTTCAGACGTGGTCTGCTGAATATTAGGAAGGAATTTTGCAAGTTCACCATCCTTTAGATAATTCTCCTTGTTGTCAAACTCAAAATTTACAAGAGTCTGAGTAAAACGCTCCTGATCCAATGCGATATCCTCTCGACATAATGGTCTGATACCCAAAGTAGACTCCTTGATATCGAAGTTGGTAAACGATTCCCTCACAACGATGCCAGTAACAGTTCCACTGTTCTGCGGATAGGCCTCGTGCGCCCATGAAACTGTAGGACTTACATGCATATATATTAGACTGCCGTCTTTTGACACAAGCGGAGTCGGATAGAATCGATAGTACTCAGGGAACGACTTCATCCAGTTTATCTTGCCGCCTTCATAGTCCCAATACAACGTGTGGGTATCGCTCGTGGCTGTAACGCCGCTTGGGGAAGATTCCTTGAAGTTTGTGAATGCCCCGTTAAGAGTCGCGACCTCCATATCTTTGAGTGTTACCATTGTGAAGACATCCGTATACTTCAATTCTGCAGGACTCATCACACGCGGCACAAACACATCTGTACTCTCGGATGGTATAATATTCACATTCTGCACACCGGAGAAGACATAATAACTGAAACTTCCTTCACTATACTTGACCGAACTGAGTCCAAGGAGCCACAACTGCACTTTCTTTCCGCGCTCCAGATCAATTTCAGATTCAGACTCGAACAGCAAGGTATTATGCTGCTCATCCTCCAAAATATACCTGTATCCTGATATGTTAGTCTCATGAATTGAAGCACAATAGTTCTCCGCAGATCCATATGCTGTAACGAAGCCTTCCACCATATAGTTTTCCTCAACTTCGCCGCTTGCTTTCTGAAGTTTTTGTGCGTCTGCGAACGACAGGAGTTCCGCCCTTTCGCTATATGCGGCAAGTTGCCTTACATGGAGGGTATCCGCGACAAAACGGTCATATTCGTCGGTATAAGACATGTAAATATGTCCGTCCCTACCCTTCGGAACCACTTCCGGGAGATGCTCCACATAGAAGGTCAGAGTAGTGTCAGAAGGTTCTAATGGGAACAATTTTATCCAATTTTCCGCATCTGTGCTGACATTCAACGACGTGTTTTCTATACCCGTCTTGAAATCAATTCCGTATTCTCCCGCATTCTGCCTTATAGTCAGACGGTCCTTGGCGAAGCCAATACTGAAACGCTTTGGTAATTGAATGACACGAAACTCCTTGACATCCTTCTTATCCGTCGTGTAAATCTTCATGTTGCAGAAACGCACCGACGTATAAGGGTTGTCAGTAAAAGACATTGTAAAATATTTCCTGTTGGGCTTTCCACCATGGAGGTCTGTAGTCAACCATGTGACGGAAGAGGGGAATTCCAGACGCCACTCGGTCGTCGAATTAAGCATGACATGCTGCGAACCAGCCTCCGCCGGTACATATATAATATCGGAACCGAACTCAATCTGCCCAGGGACTTCCTCGAGAGCACACGAGGTGACAAACAGCAATATTCCGAATGCAAATAATATTCTTTTCATAAAACCAATCATTTCGAGGTAAGTCTATCTGTCTTGTATATCACATCATACTTGTTGTTGCGGTCGTTCAGCACATATACCTGAAATTCATCTCCGCCCTCATAGACTCTCACAACCACGTGACCCTCCGGCTTTATCTGCTGTCCGTTGTCCAAGAGTCTGACTCTATTGCTCTCAACCATTCCTGCTGCAAAAACGAGCCTTTCATCTGGATACAGCGTCTGGCTCAACATATTTGCAAGTGGCTCCGGCTGAGGGTGATAATAATCCCACACGGGTATGACATATACTTGAGGCGCCGTTGCAGCCACAGCCTCCGCAGCCATAGTACCGTTGGCATGATGGTCGCAATTGTACACATCTGTCTGCCCGATCTCTTTTGCAACCTCTGTTTCTATTCCCCAAGTATTGAGAATATCGCCACCGCAGTGATAGCCAAACTTTCCATACTGAACATTGATAACGGCTGAATGCAGATTTTCATCTTTCAGAGCATCATTTGAAGCGTTCGACGGATACAAATAACGGGTCTTACCGGTCTGACGGTTCCATATCGTACCATTACAGTAAATGTTGCTGATACGGAAAGTAGGATAATCATCCGGAGATTTCTTAAGCACGAACTGAGCATCAGTACCTACTTCAAACAAAGTAGTCGGCAAGCCCTGCTTTTCCTTACGGTCTTTCAGGTAGGCCCTATAGTTCTTTACTACAGAATTATTAAGGGCACCGGCATATGGAAAATCATAATCCGGCCAGGCTCTATCTACCAACATATCTATATCCATAAAGTTTCCGACATAGGACACACCGGACATATGATATTCTCCATTGCTGCTCGGGATAGAATAATTGCTTTTACATCCGACGTGGTCATTATGGAAATGTGTGACAAGCATATAATCAAGATGCTTTGGTTCCAAAGACGCGTCCTTAAGGAACTTATCGGCATAACGAACTATCCATTCACCGGGAGTACGACTAGTATATGGAACACGAGGCATAATCTCCTGCTCGTAGGTTCCGGAGCCCAGATCACCAGCATCTACCATCATGGTTGTTCCATCAGGTAGTATCATAAATGTGCAGTCACCTCGACCTGTGCTTATATGATGGATGTCAAGATGTCCCTTCTGCCATGCAGGAAGCTGCTCACCCATCTGTTCCTCTTCATCATCCGGAAAAGGAAGTTCTCTATAGCATGACATCGCCACAATTGTCAGGGCAACCGCCATAAATATTCTCATAAATTCTTTCATATCTTAATATCCAGGATTCTGTTTGATTATATTACTACTTGACATTGCCGATGTTGGTATCGGAAACAATTTGAGATGTTCCTTCAAGCTTGGATTGTGATCCCACCATGTATCAGTCAGAAACACTCCCCAACGGATAAGGTCAGTTCGCCTGCGACCCTCACCAATGAACTCACGCATCCATTCATCCAGAATACGATACTTATCGATATTTGCATCTGTGACCGGCTCCGGGTCTGTTGAAGTAAAGTTCCTGCTGCGAACCTGATTGAACAATTGGGCAGCTCCTGCGTAGTCTCCATCACGGAACTTACACTCCGCAAGCATATAGTAAACCTCGGCAAGTCTCATAACGACCCAATCCGGATTCCACCTATACGCCTCG
This sequence comes from Bacteroidales bacterium, assembly GCA_015060455.1. Taxonomy (GTDB): domain Bacteria; phylum Bacteroidota; class Bacteroidia; order Bacteroidales; family UBA932; genus Cryptobacteroides. The sequence goes on along the minus strand of SUYM01000028.1, from coordinate 6,144 downwards.
TCAGCCAGATCAGGAGTCGGATACTTTACAAGTCTCACTCCTGAATTTTCCTCTCCTGAATACATGTCCGAAGGCAGCTGTGATACATCCACATAAGACTTTCCCAACTGTTTGAAAGGAGCAATCTGGTCCACCAGTTCTATAATTTCACCGGCATAATCATAACTGCCCACACACGCCTTTCCGGTATTAGGATTGACAAGAGTTCCCATAAGGAACATCCCCTCGAATTTCTTCTTTCCATAATACACATAAGACTTCTTCCTTATATCCTTTTCATGGAATTTCTGCAGTGGGCGACCAAGTACATATGTATATGAACTGCCATCAGGCTTGAGAGACGGCTGAAGACAAACTCCGTTGTAAGTCAGCAGAGCGTTTATGTTGTAATATTCGGAAATATTATAAGGGCTGGACTGCTGATAATACCATGTGCAGGTGTATTGGGAATTCTCTGACGGTGCCACCCATATATTTTCAGCACATTGGTCATTGTCAAATCCAAACGGCTCATTCCATGTTTTAGCCAATTCGTATTCGCCATATTTCTTGTCGATAATATCCTGGCATATTCTGGCACATTCATCATATCTGTCCTCACCTATGTATGTGACCGCATTGAAATAAAGTTGAGCAAGCATTGTTGCAGCGGCACCCTGACTTATGAATCCATCGTGTGAGGTACCTTTTACATATGGTTTAAGAGTCGGTATTGCATCCTTAAGTGTCTGCTCAACAAACTCAAAGGTCTCCTTTGCTGTAGAGCGAGGAACCTCCTTCAGAGAATATCCACGATAGATCGGCATACCCCCGAAATAGTCCAGACCTTTCAGGTAAAAATACGCAACCAGGGTTTTGAGTTGCTGGATATGAGACTCTTTCGTAGCATTATCAAGCCCACACTTGACATAATCCACACCTTGGAGGTCTTCGGAAATACTATAGGCCATGGACACTCCCATTCCTATACCTCTCCATGTCTCTGCAATACATGCATGGTCAGGCGTCCATTCATGGTGCTGAAGTTCCGCCCATTGCCCTCCATCCTCCCAATGAGAACCTCTTTGAGGTGAGCACATCTCGTCTGAGGTGTATTCCTGAAGTTGCCAGCGGTCCATGGTCTGGAACCACCGCCAATGCGTAAACGGACGCGACAAGGCAGAATATATTGTTGTCGGACTGTCATAGTATACTCCTGGGGTCACCGAAGAGTAGAACTCTGGCTCAAGACTACACCCAGCAAAGATTGCCGCGCTAAAAAGCAATATCAAATATCTTCTCATAATCTTGTCGTCTAGAATGTAATTTTGGCACCCAAAGTAAACCTTGCTGTGCGTGGATAAAGATTGTTAAACCACTCATATCCGGCATCAAGACCATTGATGTTAACTTCCGGATCGAGTCCGCTGTACATGCTGAAACAAGCAACGTCACGTGCGGTAAAGAAGAAGTGTATGTTGTCGACTACCTTCTGCCATTTCTTCATATCAAGAGTATAGCCGAGAGATATTGCATCGATCTTGAGGAAACTTCCGTCCTCGAGCCAATAATCGCAAAGCACCTTTTCCTGCTTTATATGACGATTTTCAATATATGCTGAACGCAGGACATTGGTTCCGCTACCATTTGCTAGTCCGTAATACATATTGATTGTGTTGAACACATCAAAATCCAACCAGCTTCGCAAGTTGATTCCAAGAGTTATATTCTTGTACTTGAACGAATGGCTCCATGAAGCGATAACCTTCGGGATAGCATCACCTATGTATCTTTTATCTTCATATTTGCGGTTATCCGCAAGAATTATGTTGTCATTCTTGTCATAAATAAGCCACTTGCCCTCCTCGGTCACACCAGCATACTTCCAAATATAGTACTGGCCAATGCGTGTACCTTCCTCCATTCGTCCGCCATAGCCAGGATTTCCAGGTGAAGGGAACTCTACTCGGTCTGAATATGTATTGCTTCCCCAAAGAGAGGTAATGTGAGACGTGCTATGTGAAAGACGAAGGGTTGTAGACCACTGAAAATCATTTTTCTGCACTGGAACACCTCCGATTTCCACTTCCCATCCCAAGTTTTCAAGGTCACCATAATTCATGACAGTAGTCTCATAAATAGCCGGTGGCTGAGGTACGCGAATACTATACAACATTCCGGTAACAGCCCTTCTATAAAGGTCGACTTTACCAAATATCCTGTTATTAAGGAAGGAATAGTCAATACCGAAGTTGAGTTCGGACTTCTGTTCCCATTTCAAATCATGATTGACATTGTTGGAATGGCCATAGGAAACAATCCATTCGCCGTCATATATCCATGTCGAGTTTGAACTATAGGTTGGGACAGTAACGCCTCCGGAAAAATTGTTATTACCTGTAACACCATATCCGAGACGAATCTTCAGGTCGCTTATCCAATTTATATTCTGCATCCAAGGCTCCTGCGAGAGACGCCATCCTCCGGAAACGCTCCAGAACGTTCCCCAACGGTTGTTGCGACCAAATTTCGATGAGCCTTCGTGACGGATCGATGCCATCAGCAGATAACGGTCTTTCCATGCCCAGTTAGCTCTACCAAAGAAGGAAAGCAGACGTTGACGTGCACTCTTGCTAGAAGACATTGAAGCATCACCCTTGGACAGATACGTTCCCTTGCCGATATCCCATGCTCCAATACCATCGATAACAAAATCGGAGTTAGTCATACTGAAACTTTCTCCACCACTCTGAAAGAAACTATATCCTGCAACCGCAGAAATCTTATGTTCATCAAACAGGCCTGTCCAGCTTGCTGTTGCCTCTGTCGTGATATCAGTCGCCTTATTGAAGCTATGAGAAGCCCTTCCATGATAACCATTATCTACACAATTCTTATGATGCGAATCATAATAGGTTGTTCCTTGCTGAGTTTTATTCTGCCAACCGATCGTAGCCTGCAAATCAATATCATACGGAAGATTTATCTTAATAGACGCATCTGCCGAAAGCCATGAATCTGTGCGGTCATTCTGTTTGAGCATGACATCTGCAACAGGATTATATGTATCATTACCTCCTGTCAAGACATTGTAACCAGACTCATTCTGATCACTGTACGGACTGATTGTAGGATTGAGTTTAATGGCCTGATTGAACTGTCCTGCTGACGAGCGCAAGTCGCGCTTGACATTAAGATATTGAGTATGGATATTTATCTCCAACAACTTATCAAGGGCGCTGAAATATGCATTGATTCGGCCCTCATAGTCCTTTCGTCCATCTCCTATGGCAATACCCTTCTGGTCCTGAGTCATGAAGTTGGCATATATTTTTGCCACTGACGAACCTCCAGTCATGCTTACTGAATGCCTATGAGATATAGCCCCCTCGTTAAGAAGTTCACCATACCAATCTGTATCATACCCATAGTCAGTTCCTATATCATATTTAAGGAATCTTTCGGTACTGAGGACTCTTGGCCTGGCTGTAACCGCCTCCGTAGAAACCTCACCGGTATACGAAATCTTGAACGAACCTTCCTTGGCCTTTTTGGTAGTGACGAGTATCACACCTCCGGCCGCTCTTGTACCATAGATGGCACCTGCAGAGGCATCCTTGAGGATGTCAATCGATTCGATTTCATCCTGATTGAGCGAACTGAAATGACCTCCGGGAATACCGTCTATGACTACCAGCGGAGAGTCGTCAGCATTGATTGAAGAAACGCCACGAAGTTGGAAACCGTATGAGGCGTTAGGTGATGCGCTCGTATTGATAGTCATTCCTGAGATTTCACCTCTTAGCGCTGTAGCAAGAGTTGCTCCTCCTCCACCCTGAATGAGCTTGTCCGCCTTGATGGAGGTAATGGAACTGGTCACTTCCCTCTTCTCCATTGTACCATATCCGACGACCACAACTTCCTTGAGTTCGTTGGCGTTGAGCATCAGTTGCACGTTTACAGGCTGGGACGCGTCACTGACGGTCTTGGTCTGGGTCACATAGCCCACATAAGAGTATTCGAGCGCGCATGGAAGGACGACATCGATGGAATAGTTACCGTCAATATCCGTGACAACACCCTGAGTTGTTCCTGCAATCATGATACCTCCGCCAGGCAAAGGATATCCCATATCATCGATGACTGTTCCGGATACGGTGACCTTTTCCTTTTTAGAGGCTTCGGCAAGGACGATGACATCGGTGCCGTTGATGGTGAAATTGACTCCCTGCTGGGTCAGGAGCCTTGTAATGGCTTCTTTCGCCGGTTCCTTGGTTGCAGTAAAGTCCACCTTTTCCTGCATTGCCACGGCATCCCTGCTGTAAAAGAAGGTGAATCCCGAAAGATTCTGAATCTCGGTAAGCACCTCATCAAGAGGCTTGCCCGAGGCCTGAATGCTGATCTTTGACTGATTCTGCGCCATCATGGTCACGGTCATCAGCATTACGGTCAGTAGCAATAAGGGTTTCTTCATCGGTTATTTTCTTTTCAATATTATTCCGTCCGGGGTTATCATGGTCTTGATGCCGCAGGTCTGTTCCATATAGGAGAGCACAGTGCCAAGATCCCTGTTGTCAAACGAGCCGGAGAAGCGGATTGTATTCAGGTTTTCATCGTCAATGGTCATATGGACTCCGAAATGATTGGAAATCTGCCTTGCCACTTCCTTCAGGGTGGTGTCCATAAACACGAGTTTGTTGCTCATCCATTCAACGCCGGTAATACCGGTGAGAGTCTCCACCTTCATTTCCCAATCGGACACATTGCATGTGAAACGCTCCGAAGGGTGCATTATATATGAGAAGTCTTCCACTCCGTTTCTGCTGATCTCGACCGAGCCCGATATGAGGGCAACCTGCACAATATCATCTGAAGAGAAAGATTGGAGGTTGAATTCTGTTCCAAGTACCTTTATCTGTATTTCCTTGCCGGTTTCCACTATAAAAGGCCTTTCTTCGTCTCTTGCAACATCAAAATAACCTTCTCCATTGAGTTTCACCCTCCTTTCGTCACCATTGAAGGCCAAAGGGAACTCCAATGTTGAATTGTGGTTCAATGTGACTACAGTGCTGTCCGGAAGTGTGTATTTTACGAATTTACCTTGCTGAGAGGTGAGAACGATGGCTTTGTCCGCATTGACCTGAGTCTTTGTGTTAAACAACAAAACCATATTTGCTACCAGCAGAAGCACTATGGCTGCGGCCATTCCCCGGAAAATCCACGAGCTGCGCATTTTTCTCCTCTGCGCATAAGACGGTTCCACCCCTGCCTTGGCACATGTCTTCCGCCAGGCGGCCTCCACCTCCTTCTGACTGTATTGGCGCGCCAGCTGGCCCAGATTGAACACTTTCGCCAAAGACACTAAAGTGTTTTCGTTTTCCGATGTCTCGGATGCCCAAGACTCCACTTCGGAAGCATCCTGCTGAGACAGCTCACCCTTGAGATATTTCAACAGTTTTCTTGTCTTCATTTCCTTTTGCATATTCCTGATGTCCACTATTCATCAATACTATAACACATAACTGCGCAGAAACACGGTGAGTTTTTTTCGATTTTTTACAACCCTCAACAAAACAAAGAAATACAACATGATAACCGGATTTTTTATATACATTTGCACTCAATGGAGGCCAGAAGAGAAAAATATCACGACCTGTTCGTCACCCACTATGGTGACCTTTGCAATTATGCGTCACTCTTCATACCAAGACGTGACGCTGAGGATGTCGTGTCCGACATATTCACCGGGTTGCTTGAATCCAAGGACCCTGCCGAAGTGTCAAGGAACTATCTGTTCACATCTGTCAAGAACCGTTGCCTCAACCGCATCAGGAACGCCCAGAGCGACAAGGTATATCAGGAATATATAGCCATAAGGCTGTCGGAATATTTCGAGACCCCTGACGAAAGTCTTCTGATGGATGTGAAGGAACAACTATGCAAAGCCATAAAGGAGCTTCCGGAGAGATACAGGCAGACATTCATCCTCAGCCGTTTCTCCGGACTTTCAAACAAGGAAATAGCTGAAGAACTGGGATTGTCAGTCAGAACGGTGGAGTCATATATGACCTCTGCCCTCAAGATTTTGCGCATCGTGCTTAAAGACTATCTGTTTTTGCTGCTGATGCTTATCTGATTTTCACTATCTTTGCACCGATATATATA
>SUYM01000004.1 GCA_015060455.1 Bacteroidales bacterium | reverse complement strand
CTAAAAAATATCGTTCAATTCCAGAAGATCTGATTGAACTTCGTACTCGCCTCCTGGATAATCCATTTGAAGGTGTTGACCTTGGCATGGGTGTTCGCAAAGTTCGCATGAGCATAAAGAGTAAGGGGAAAGGCAAGAGTGGAGGAGCAAGAGTAATCACCTATAGTCTTATAGTTGATGATAAAGATATCAATTTGACCTTGCTCACAATCTATGATAAATCTGAACGTTCAACAATATCAGATAAGGAGATCAAAGACCTGCTTAACAACATCTGATGTCCTTGAACAACTATTTCAACTGACACTTGAAGGTCACTCATTATCTTATTTGGTTATCACAATTTGTGATTTCCATAGAAATACTAAAGCCGTAGAAACAAGTTCTACGGCTTCGTATATTCAGGCGGATGCGGAGCTTGATGTCATCTTGCCTATATGCAACTCTCACCTTGCACATTGCAGATATACGTATTTTTCATCACAGCACAATATCTGTGCTTAAAATTCTTGAATTCTATAGAACATTTTGATTAAATTTGTCCGTATCAATCAATTGCCAATACGGAATGAGAAATTTTGACTATCTGTCAGAACTGGGTCTGGCGGATCTTCATAGATACTGCAGTGCTGCCGAAGAAAATCAGGTCAGCAATCCTGATATATGTGCTATCAATGCAAGAAGGGCATTGGAGTACATTGTGCGTGCCCTGTATCGGATGAAGAACATTGAGATTGGTGAACGCACGTCACTTTATGAACTTGTGGATGGTGAACCTTTCAAGGAGTTCATTGGCGACGAAAGGGTGATGATGGCTGTCCATTTTGTAAGAAAGGTCGGCAATAATGCCGCACACGCTTCTATGGTAACTAAAAGGGATGCGTTCTTCTGCCTTCTGAATATCTATAATGTAGTCGCATCCATACTCCTGAAATTAAGGGTAGTCGAGGACGTAAAACCTTTTGACCGTTCACTTGTTCCGTCGGTCCCTGGTGTACCTGTGATCGTCCCTGCAAAGGTTGTCGAACCTGATAAGATAGTCGAGGTTGCTGATAAGGTTGCTGTATCATCAAGTGAACCGGTCGAGGTTATCCCTACTGATATAAGTGAAGCAGAAACAAGGGCAATGTATATTGACCTTATGCTTCGTGAGGCGGGTTGGAAAATCCTTGATGTTGAGGGTATGACAGCAACATCATCTGCTTGCGTTGAGGTGGAACTGCATGGCATGCCGAATGTCCATGATGTAGGATTTGCTGACTATGTTCTGTTCGGAAGCAACGGCAAACCACTCGCAGTGATTGAGGCAAAAAGGACATCAGTGTCCCCATCAAAGGGTAAGCATCAGGCAGAACTTTATGCAGATTGCCTGGAAGCACAGTATGGTGTGAGACCTGTCATCTACTATACCAACGGATTCCAGACATATATCATAGATGGTCTTGGTTATCCACCCCGAAGACTGTATAGTTTCCATAGTGAGGATGACCTTGAAAGACTTATCCAGAAACGTAATAGAAAGGCTATTACTGACTTTTCCATCAACGACAATATAACTGACAGGTACTATCAGAAGACCGCAATCAAGGCAGTCTGCGAGCACTATAACAGCAAGCATAGAAAGGGTCTTCTTGTGATGGCAACTGGCACCGGAAAGACAAGAGTTGCCATATCACTTGTTGATGTTCTGAAAAGGAATGACTGGGTAAAGAATGTCCTGTTCCTTGCAGACAGGACATCATTGGTGAAGCAGGCACACAAGAACTTCGTGAAACTGCTGCCGAATGAGACCACCTGTGTCCTGAACGAAGGTGGTGACCGTGATCTGAATGCACGAATCACATTCTCGACCTATCAGACAATGATCAACTTCATTGACACCGATGACAAACCGTTTTCTGTCGGCAGGTTTGACCTGATAATCATAGATGAGGCACATCGTTCAATCTTCGGAAAGTACGGTGCTATCTTCAACTACTTTGATTCCATGCTGATTGGACTTACAGCAACTCCAAGAGACGAGGTTGATAAGTCAACATACGACATCTTTGAAATGGAACAAGGCAGTCCGAACTATGCATACGAACTGGAAGATGCAGTAAGTGACAACTACCTTGTGAACTATGTAGGTTACAAGAGAGGAACAGCAATCCTTAAAGACGGTATCAAGTATTCAACCCTTTCTGCGGAAGAAAAGAAGCAGATGGAAAGCATCTGGGAATACGAAAAGGCGCGAAAGGCACTTGAGGGTGACGATTATCATAGAGATATTGCAGGAAATGAGATATTCACATATATCCATAATATAGACACCATAGACAAGGTTCTGCAGGACTTGATGCAGAATGGTCTGAAGGTACAGGGCGGTGAGAGGATTGGCAAGACCATCATCTTCGCATACAGGCACGCACACGCAGAGCAGATTGTTGAGAGGTTCAATATCCTGTATCCGGAATATGGTCCATCTTTCTGTGCATTGATTGACAATCATGTGACCTATGCACAAGACCTTATAGACAAGTTTGAAAAGAGGGATGCTGACCCGCAGATTGCAGTGTCGGTGGATATGCTTGATACTGGTATAGATGTACCGGATGTCCTAAACCTTGTGTTCTTCAAACCAGTTAAGTCCAAGATCAAGTTCATGCAGATGATTGGTCGTGGTACCCGTCTATGCAAGGATATCTATGGCATCGGTGAGGATAAAAAGGAGTTCTATATCTTTGACTGGTGCTGCAACTTTGACTATTTTGAGAAGAACCCTAACGGAAAGGAGGCACCTGCAACACAATCGTTGACCGAAAGATTGTTCGGTCTGCGAACTGATATTGCCTTCCATCTTCAGCATCAGAAATATCAGGAAGACCCGTTTGCGAAAGGACTTCATGATGACATCAAGACCATGCTCAAAGACCAGGTCGCACTGCTCAATGACAGTCATATATCAGTCCGTGCCAAGTGGGAGGAAGTAAGTCATTTCAAGGAGCAGTCTTCGTGGGTGTATATATCACAGGTCGATACCTTGACCTTGAAGAATGATATTGCACCTTTGTTGGTCAAGAATACCCTTGACGAAAACGCAAAAAGGTTTGACGTCCTGATGCTGGCAATTGAACTGTCTATGCTTGATAGTGAAGTCAATGCTGGAAAGGCAGTTGGTAATGTTCAACTGGTTGCTGACAGACTGCAGGAAAAAGCATCAATCCCGCAGATTCAGGCAAAGATGAATACTATCAAGGAGGTTCTGAATCCTGTGTTCTGGGAAAATGCTGACCTATCATGGTTGGAAAAGGTACGTAATGACCTTCGTGATCTGACCAAATTCCTTGTCGGTGATAAGAGCAAATGGTTCACTGTTGATATTGAGGACGTTGTAACTTATGACGGTGCAAGTGCCGGAATAGTCACAAGGGTATCATACAGGCAGAAGATACTTGATTTCCTTGCTGTGAACAGGGACTTGCCTGTACTTCGTAAGATATATGCAATGGAGCAGTTGACTTCTAATGATGTCCGCGAACTTGAAAGGATATTGTGGAAGGAGTTGGGTGATAAGGAGGACTATGACAGATATACTGCCGGTATGCCTTGTGGACCGAATGTGGCAATGTTCATCCGTTCTGTCATAGGAGTGGACAGAAAGGAAGCAGTAGAAAGGTTCGGCAGGTTCTTGTCTGGTGCAGTCCTGAACAGTGAGCAGGAAGAGTTCCTGATGACAATCATTTCTTATGTATGCGAGAACGGCGACATCACCAAGGAGATAGTCGTGAACGAATACCCGTTTGACGAAAGGTTGTCGGTATTCAGCACCTATATGATGCCTTTGGCAAAGTATATTGACAATATTCATAATGTGATAGACCCGGAGTATTCCTGCGCGTAGTCAACGATATTTTTATTAGTTTTGCAAAAACAATTTCAAAAATCATATGAACAAAGCAATCAAATTCAGACTTATAGTGATGAACGTCATACAGTGGGCTGTATGGGGTGCATACCTGACATCTATGGGACAGTATCTCGGTTCTGTGGGACTCGGACCAAAAATAAGCATCTTTTATGCAATGCAGGGAATCGTGTCGATGTTCATGCCTGCCCTGATGGGAATTGTGGCAGACAAATGGATTCCGGCGCAGAAACTTCTCGGCTACTGTCACGGTATTGCAGGAGCAGCGATGACCGGTGCCGCAGCGTACTGCATGAGTGCCGGCACACCGGACTTCGGCCTATTGTTCGGACTTTATTCCATCAGCGTGGCATTCTACATGCCTACTATCGCACTTTCCAACTCTGTGGCGTTCAAGATACTTGCCGACAACGGCTATGACACAGTGAAGGACTTCCCTCCTATCCGAGTGTTCGGCACAGTAGGATTCATCGCAAGCATGTGGTTCGTGAATTTCATGACCAACGGCGAGGGCATTTCATTCCAGAAGACATACGACCAGTTCTATGTGTCAGGAATCCTCGGACTGCTCATGCTGGCATACTGCTTCACCCTGCCGGCCTGCCCTTGCAAACAGGGAGCCGATGGCAATCAGACCATTGCCCAGAGGCTTGGACTGGATGCCTTCAAACTGTTCAAGAACGGGAATATGGCTATCTTCTTCATATTCTCCATGCTTCTTGGAATGGCGCTTCAGATAACAAACAGTTATGCCACTCCGTTCATCGAGCACTTCGCAGGCACGCCTGAATATGCAGACACGTGGGGAGCACAGAATCCTGTCGCACTCTATTCGATTTCCCAGATAGCCGAGACTCTCGGTATCCTCCTTATTCCTGTAGCCATGAGACTGTTCGGTATCAAGAAGGTAATGCTCATAGCCATGTTCGCATGGGTTCTCCGCTTCGGTCTCTTCGGTGCCGGAAACACCGGTTCGGGACTGTGGATGCTCATTCTGTCTATGATCGTGTATGGAGTCGCTTTTGATTTCTTCAACATATCAGGCGCCCTCTACACCAACATGCGCACCAGCGAGAAGATCCAGAACAGCGCACAGGGTCTCTTCATGCTCATGACCAACGGTATAGGAGCAACCGTCGGAACGCTTGCAGCAGGAGCGATCATGAACCATTATGTGTACAACCCTATGGCTGCCGGTCTCGCTGCAGACTGGAGTACTCCTTGGTACATTTTTGCAGCATACGCCTTTGTAGTCGGCATTGCCTTCATGATTCTGTTCAAACAGCCTGCCGACCCTAACGAAAAGGTTGCGTAACTGCCTGATCGGCAACACCTGATACAGTTATAAAGAAAAGGCGTGGAAGACTTACAATGGAGTCTTCCACGCCTTTCAGGTTTATTGCAGGACTACTTCGTAAGTCCCAGTTTTTCCATCAGTGCCTCAGGCTGAGGATCGTGACCGCGGAAGTTGCGATAGATCACGGACTCATCCTCCATGCCGCCCTTCTCAAGGATTTCCTTGCGGAAAGCGCCCGACACCTCAGTATTGAAGATTCCCTTTTCCTTGAAGAGCGAGAACGCGTCTGCCTCAAGCACCTCAGCCCACTTATATGAATAGTAGCCTGCCGAATATCCTCCGGTGAAGATATGCGAGAATGAGGTAGAGAAACCGCAGCCCTCAACCAACGGCATCACAGAATAAGGAGCAAGCGTCTTGTGCTCGAACCCGATGGTGCTTTCAGACTGCACCTGGGTCTGTGTGTGCCATGTCATGTCAAGATAGCCGAAATGGAGTTGGCGCACCTGAGCATAGCCTGCCTGGAAATTCTTTGCAGCAACGATCTTGTCGATAAGTTCCATAGGGATGGCCTCACCTGTCTGATAATGCTTTGCGAAAGTATTGAGATATTCAGGCTCGTACGCCCAGTTCTCCATGATCTGGGAAGGAAGTTCCACAAAGTCACGTGACACGCCTGTTCCCGTGAGTGACGGATAACGTCCCTGGGCAAGGATGCCGTGAAGGGCGTGTCCGAACTCGTGAAGGAAGGTGGTGAGTTCACTGTGAGTGATCAGCGCAGGAGTATCGGCAGTCGGCTTGGTGAAGTTCATGACGATATTGATGAACGGTCTGTACTCGACTCCATCCCTGATGCTCTGACCACGGAACTCGGTCATCCACGCACCGCCTCTCTTGCTTGAACGCGGGAAGAAGTCAGCGTAAAGGAGCGCAAGGTGGCTGCCGTCCGCATCCTTCACCTCATACACCTTCACCTCCTCATGATACACAGGCATATCCTTCAATTCATGGAAAGTGATGCCGTAAAGACGTGTCGCAAGCCCGAACACTGCATCGATACAGTTTTCAAGACGGAAATATGGTTTGAGAAGTTCCTCGTTGAGAGAGTATTTCTCCTTCTGAAGGCGCTCAGACCAGAACGAGAAATCCCAAGGCATGAGTTTCTCTGCAAATCCATTGTCCTTTGCGTATGCCTGAACCTCAGCCACATCCCTCTTTGCAAAAGGAAGCGACGCCTCGAGAAGACCATTGATGAAATCTGTTGCAGTCTTCCTGTCCTTTGCCATTCTCACTTCAAGGGCATAGTCTGCAAATGTCTCATAACCGAGCATCTGCGATTTCTTTATACGAAGATCGACAATCTTCTTGACAATCTCGCTGTTGTCGAACTCTCCTCCGATGGCCCTGCTGTTGTATGCAGTCCACATCTGTCTGCGAAGTTCACGGTTCTCGCTGTATTTCATGAACGGACCGAAACTCGGATACTGGAGGGTGAACGCCCAACCTTCAAGTCCCTTCTCCCCGGCAGTCTCCGCACCCATAGTCTTCACATACTCAGGAAGACCGGCCAGATCAGCCGAATCCGTGATATGAAGAGTGTAGGCATTTGTAGCGTCAAGCACATTCTTGCTGAACTGAAGGCTCGCAAGAGAAAGTTCCTCTGACAGTTTGCTGAACTCCGCCTTGTCCTCATCGGAAAGGTTTGCACCGCCGCGGACAAAGCCTCTGTATGTATCTTCAAGAAGTTTCATCTGGTCCTGGTCGAGACCAAGTTCGTCCTTCTTCGCATAAACAGCCTTCACTCTTTCAAAGAGCGGAGCATTCAGGGAAGTGTACATGGAGAACTCGGTAAGCATAGGCGACACCTTCTCCGCAATTGCCTGCATCTCGTCATTGGTATGTGCCTCCATAAGGTTGTAGAAGATGCCTGCAACCTTGTTAAGTGTCTGACCGGCATATTCCATTGCCTCGATTGTGTTCTCGAAAGTAGGCTCCTCCTGATTTGCCACAATGGCATCAATCTCAGCCTTTCCCTCGGCGATGCCTGCCTCAAATGCAGGAAGATAGTGTTCTGTCCTGATCTTGTCAAATTCCGGAGCCCCAAATGGCAAGGACGACTCCCTCAAAAACGGATTTCCCATATTGTTACAACTTGTGATAAGTGCAAGCGCTGCGCCTGCAATAACGATTCCTTTTCTCATATATCTATAAATTAAATCTCTTCTGTCTGTTCATCAAAGGCTTCTTCAATGTGAACGGGCGGCAAAGTTAACGAAAGATTTTGTATTTTTGATATAGAGGACAAACGATTGGGTGTCATTATATAACTTATGTCAAAGCAATGATAGTGGTTTCGAGACCCCATCTTTCTGTGTGAGGTGGAATATCCCGGGCTGAATCCGAGGGCGACTGCATCTGACAGCCAGACTGCATCGATACCTTCCCTGACCAGTTGGTCAAGAATACAGTAGTTCCTGTCCAGAAGAGCCAGAACCTTGCGCTTGGCATTCTTGCTCATCCGGGCAAGGTTGTTATGATGCTTGTTCTTGCACTCCTCGCAGCAGAATTTCCTGTCTTTTCTGCCATAAGAGATTCTCTCCCCGCACTCAAGACAACGGGTACGCGGTTCCATACGTTTCAATCGGTGTCTCATAATAGTCTTCGTTATATATATCAACCGGCAAATGTTGTCATCTATGTCGGATATTCAAAGAACATGCGGGGATTGATGCGGATTTAACAGAAAGTTTTTTTCTTTTTTTGCATTTTCAGGGGTAGTGTAAAATTTATTTTATGCACACTAAAAAAAATCTTATGCACATTAAAAAAAAGAAAAACATAAAAAGAGAAAAAATCGTATCGGGAGGGGTGTAAAAACAACAAAAATCAGAATTTATGTGTATTACTTTGCCGGCAACCTGCAAAGCGCGCATAGGATGTAGGGAAACAATAAAATTAACTTAAAGACAGAAAATCTTATGGAACACATCAACAAGATCGAACTCCGAGGCAATGTCGGCTCAGTCCGTATCAATGAGCACAACGGAAAGAAGGTCGCCAATTTTTCAGTCGTCACAGAACTTCTCTATAAATCACGGGAGGGTGCTCCCGCGTTGGAGACAACATGGCATAATATCGTGGCATGGAGCGGCAAGGACATCTGCAATCTTGACCTCATCACCAAGGGCACACCTGTTCATTTGACCGGCCGGGTAAGAACAAACAGATACACCACATCGGAAGGTATTGAAAAGACGTTCGACGAAATCCTGGCAAACAGACTTCAGATTGTCAGCGAAGAGGAAATGTAGCCCCTCGACAAGTTCTTAGTTGTGCGAAGAGGCTGTATTTCTCGCGCAAGTCCCGGAATACGGCCTCAGGTTTCAGCAAGCGGCGTGAGCCTCGTTACAGAAAATACGGAACCTTTAACTCCAAATACAGTCCTCCAGAAATACTGACTCCTAACTCCTGTCAGCGGCAGACACACACGCAAAAAATCAGCGAAAAACTGCGGGTGTGTCCGGACGGCATTTTCAAACATGCTTTCTACGGAGCCAAATGGCACTGTCTCTTGCCGCCGGCAGACACACGCAAAAAAATCAACGAAAAACTGCGGGTGTGTCCGGACGGCATTTCTGAAACCAGTTTCTGAGTCGTAGTCATCGTGCATGCTTCACTATGCGTCAAAGGACCAGCACGAAGCAGGCGAGCGAGCCCGTCAGGTATCGCTCACGAACCTGCTTCGAGCAGGCGGAGATCATTTATTCCGCCTGCGGTGCTGCGCGAGAGCACCAGCATCACAAATGCCACGACAGCACAGCATCAGAAATTCCGCACGACATCACCAGCGCCACATATGCAGCGTCAGCACCACCATCAGAAATGCCGCACAGCAGTATCCGCAAAAACTGCCGACCGCCAACACTATGAGAGGTCTGTAACATCTCTGGCCCCCGCAACAACACTCCCCGCCGGAGGACCGTGACAAAAAATCAGCGAAAATTGTAACGAAGGTCCTCAAAAACGGCATTTTTACCCCCGAAAACGGCAGGACCGTGACAAAACCAGGCCTTTTTTTGTCACGGTCGCTCTAAAAATCACTGCACCCAAAACGGATAATCATGAACCCTTATAAAAATGTAACATAATATTAGTAAAAACCGTTGATTTTTGCAGTTTTACAAACTATATTTGCACATTGAAATCCAAGCAATAATTTTTTAATACATATAGAGATATGACTCAAAAATTCAACGATGGCAGATGGAGCCACAGAATCGATGTTTCTGACTTCGTTTACACCAACATCACACCTTACGAGGGTGATGCATCATTCCTCGTCGGTCCGACAGAGCGCACAAAGAATCTCTGGAACAAGTGCCTTGAAGCACTCGAAGAGGAAAGAGCAAACGGTGGAGTAAGGTCAATTGACGCCAAGACAATTTCGACCATCACCTCACACGCAGCCGGATATATCGACAGGGAGAACGAACTTATCGTAGGTCTTCAGACAGACGAACTCCTCAAAAGGGCGATCAAGCCTTTCGGAGGATGGAAGGTTGTAGCAAAGGCGTGTGCAGAAAACGGCATCGAACTTGACCCTGAGGTTCAGAAGATCTTCACTCATTACAGAAAGACACACAACGACGGCGTGTTTGACGTATATACGGAGGAGATCAGAAAATTCCGTTCACTCGGATTCCTCACCGGACTTCCTGACAACTACTCCCGTGGACGTATCATCGGAGATTACAGAAGAATGGCACTCTATGGAGCAGACAGGCTCATCGAGGCAAAGAAGGAAGACCTCCGCAACATCAAGGGAGCCATGACACGCTCACGCATCACCCTCAGAGAGGAGGTTGCTGACCAGATCAAGGCACTCTCGGAGATGAAGATTCTCGGAGAATACTACGGACTTGACCTCAGCAGACCGGCAAGAAATGCACAGGAGGCTGTACAGTGGGTATATATGGCCTACCTCGCTGCTGTAAAGGAGCAGGACGGTGCAGCGATGTCTCTGGGCAACGTGTCTTCATTCCTTGACATATACATCCAGTACGACCTCGACCACGGCATCATCGACGAGACATTCGCTCAGGAACTCATCGACCAGTTCGTGATGAAGTTACGTATGGTACGCCACCTCAGAATGCAGTCATACAACGACATCTTCGCCGGCGACCCTACATGGATCACCGAGTCTATCGGAGGCCGTTTCACAGGAGGAAAGAGCAAGGTGACAAAGACATCGTTCCGTTTCCTCCAGACCCTCTACAACCTCGGACCTGCACCGGAGCCTAACATGACAGTCCTCTGGCACCCGCAACTTCCTGAAGGGTTCAAGAAGTTCTGCGCACAGGTCTCAATCGACACCAGTTCAGTACAGTACGAGAACGACTCGCTCATGCGTATGGTGAGAGGATGTGACGATTACGGTATCGCATGCTGCGTATCATATCAGGCCATCGGTAAATCCATCCAGTTCTTCGGCGCACGCGCCAACCTTGCAAAGGCGCTGCTTCTTGCAATCAACGGCGGACGCTGCGAGAACACAGGTACCCTCATGGTTGACGGCATCAAGCCGCTCAGCAGCAACGTACTCAACTTCGATGAGGTAATGGACAATTACAAGAAGGTTCTCCACACTATAGCAAGGGTTTACAACGAGACGATGAACATCATCCACTACATGCACGACAAATATGACTATGAAAAGTCACAGATGGCGCTCATCGACACCAACCCTTCAATCAACCTCGCATACGGAGTGGCCGGTCTGTCTATCGTAGCGGACTCGCTCTCTGCCATCAAGCACGCCAAGGTTACCGCACGCAGAAATGCCGACGGACTCACCGAAGGCTTCGACATCGAGGGAGATTTCCCTAAGTTCGGAAACGACGACGACAGAGTGGATGTCATCGCTCGTGACGTTGTGGGTATTTTCAACACAGAACTCTGCGCACTCAAGGTATATAAGGACGCCCAGCCTACCCTTTCACTCCTTACCATCACTTCAAACGTGATGTATGGAAAGAAGACCGGAGCGACTCCGGACGGAAGAGAGAAGGGCGTGGCATTCGCACCTGGTGCAAACCCAATGCACGGCCGTGACACTCACGGAGCGATAGCCTCTCTCTCGTCAGTGGCAAAACTGGACTACCACGAGTCACAGGACGGCATTTCGAACACATTCTCAATCGTGCCTAAGTCACTCGGTCCTACTGACGAGGACAAACTCGACAACCTCATCACAATGATGGACGGTTACTTCACAAAGGGGGCACACCACCTCAACGTGAACGTCCTCAACAGGGAAATGCTTGAAGACGCGATGGAACACCCTGAGAAATATCCTCAACTGACGATCCGTGTGTCAGGATATGCAGTCAACTTCACCAAACTCAGCCGTGAGCATCAGCTTGAAGTGATTGCACGTACTTTCCACGAGTCACTCTAAACATCATCCCAGATAACATTAAACGTTGTCCCGGCAACATTAAACGTCATCCCAGATAACATTAAACGTCATCCCCGGCATGACCGGGGATCTCACTATGATAAAAGTTCATTCATACGAATCTATGGGTACTTACGACGGGCCTGGTCTCAGGCTCGTCGTTTTTCTCCAAGGGTGCCCGTTCAGATGCCTTTACTGCGCCAACCCCGACACCATATCCTTTGACGGCGGTACGCCCACAGAAACTGAAGAAATAGTCCGAATGGCTGTGAACCAGAAGCCGTTCTTCGGAAAGAAAGGTGGTGTGACATTCTCCGGAGGAGAGCCGACAAGCCAGGCTGCCGGACTCATACCGGTGGTTGACGGTCTGCACGCCGAAGGCATCAACGTCTGCATCGACACCAACGGAGGCGTATGGAACCCCGCTGTCGAGCAGTTGCTGGGCAAGGTGGACCTCGTCCTCCTGGATGTAAAGCAGATCAACCCTGACAGGCACCGGAGCCTCACCGAAAGGAGCAACGCCCGCACTCTGGAAACGGCAAAATGGCTGGAAGATAATAACAAGCCTTTCTGGCTAAGGTATGTGCTTGTGCCCGGCATCAGTGACGCGGAGGAAGACATCCGTGGTCTTGGAGAGCATTTCAAGGACTACAAGATGATAAAGAGGGTGGAGATCCTTCCCTATCACACACTCGGCATGCACAAATATGAGACAATGGGGCAGGAATACCGTCTCAAAGGCACTCCGGCAAACACCCCGGAGCAACTGAAAAGAGCGGAACAACTGCTGAGCGAGTACTTTGACTGCGTAATGGTAAACTAAATGAAGACAAACACCCTGAGAGCAATACGAATAACTCTTGCCGCCATATTCTTTATCGGCATCACCCTGTTATTCCTTGATTTCACCGGCACACTCCACGCATGGCTGGGCTGGATGGCAAAGATACAGTTCCTGCCGGCCGCATTGGCCATGAACGCGGTGGTCATCGCCGCCCTGATCCTTATCACCGTACTCTTCGGAAGGGTCTATTGCAGCGTCATCTGCCCGCTCGGCATAATGCAGGACATCATTTCGTGGATCCACGGCAAGACCAAAAAGAAGAACAGGTTCAGATTCAGATATTCCCCTGAGAGGAAGTGGCTCAGATACGGGATGCTGGCGCTGTTCATAGCCGCCTTCGTCCTGGGCATCCACTCCCTCGCCGCCCTGCTCGCGCCATACAGTGCCTACGGAAGGATAGCCTCCAACCTCCTCGCACCACTCTATCAATGGGGAAACAACCTCCTTGCAGAAGTTGCGCAGAGATATGACAGTTATGCCTTCTATGAAAAGGAGGTGTGGATCAAGTCCATGCCGACCTTCATTACAGCCGCAGCGACCTTCGTCATCATTTTCATATTAGCATGGAAAGGCGGCCGAACATACTGCAACACGATATGTCCGGTGGGCACGATTCTCGGGTTCTTCTCCCGCAGAAGCATCTTCGTCCCGGTCATCGATACTGAGAAATGCAGGAACTGCGGTCTGTGCGGCAGAAGATGCAAGGCATCATGTATCGACATGAAGAAGCATGAGATAGATTACAGCAGGTGTGTGGCATGTATGGACTGCATAGACACCTGCCATGAAGGGGCCATAAAATGGAAAAACAGATATGTCAAAGCCCCGGAGCATCAAGACACGGACAATATGAAAGTCCATGAGGACAGACACGACACAGGAAGACGCGCCTTCCTGACAACTGCCGTTCTGGCGGGATCTTCAATAGCCGCAGACGCTCAGAAGCGCAAGAGGAAGATGCCGCTCGTCAGGGAAAAGACAAGGAACGAAAGACAGACCCCTGTCCTGCCGGCTGGCTCGCTTAGCCTGAAGAACTTCGCAGACCACTGCACCGCATGTCAACTCTGCGTAAGCGTCTGCCCGAACAATGTGCTCCGTCCTTCCACCTCGCTGATGACCATGATGCAGCCTGAGATGTCCTTTGAAAAAGGATACTGCCGTCCTGAGTGCAACAGATGCTCGCAGGTGTGTCCGGCAGGGGCGATAAGGCCTGTAAGCATCGAAGAGAAATCATCCATCCAGACAGGGCACGCCGTGGTCAACCTTGACCTCTGCGTGGTCAACACGGATGATGTGGATTGCGGAAACTGTGCAAGACACTGCCCTGCTGATGCCATCACCATGGTCAGGAAAAACCCTGACGACATGCTTTCGGTAAGGATTCCGGCAGTTAACGAGCAGATGTGCATAGGCTGCGGCGCCTGCGAGAACCTCTGCCCGGCAAGACCGATAGCGGCAATTCATGTGGAAGGCCATTTGATTCATAAGGACATCTAAACACGACGCACGATGGACAGAAGACAATTTCTTAAAATAACAGGATTATCTGCTGCTGCCTGTGGTGTGGGCATGATGGGCGGCTGCGGCAACCCAGGCAAGGAGACCGAAGTTCAGATGACATACAGGACGCATCCGGAAAGCGGAGACAAGGTAAGCCTCCTGGGCTATGGCTGCATGAGATGGCCTGCCGTAAAAAATGAAGACGGCACAGAGACCGTAGATCAGGAGATGGTGAACGCCCTTGTGGATCATGCTCTTGCAAACGGGGTGAACTACTTTGACGCAGCCCCGATGTACCATGACGGCGAGTGCGAAAGGATTACTGGCGAGGCATTGAGCAGACACCCGCGTGAGAGTTACTTCATCGCCACGAAACTCTCCAATTTCAAGGACGCCTCAGCCGAGGCCTCGATGCAGATGTACCGCAAGTCGTTTGAAGATCTGCGGACAGACTATATAGACTACTACCTTCTCCACTCCGTAAAGGATGCCGAAACCTTGCAGAAACGCTTCATTGACAACGGAATGCTGGATTTTCTCCTTGAAGAGCGCAAGGCCGGCAGGATACGCCACCTGGGATTCTCGTTCCATGGGAATCAAAAGGGCTTTGACCAGTTGCTTGCCCTGCATGAAAAATACCATTGGGACTTCGTGCAGATCCAGTTGAACTATTCCGACTGGACGCATCCGGGAAGAAGAAACTCCCAGGCGCAGTACCTGTATGGAGAACTTGAGAAGGCTGACATCCCTGTCATCGTGATGGAGCCGCTTCTGGGCGGACGCCTTGCCAATCCTCCCAAGAACATCGCCGACCGCCTCAAGGAAAAGGACCCGACAAAGAGCATGGCATCGTGGGCCTTCCGCTTTGCCGGCACCCCGCCGAAGATACTGACAGTGCTCAGCGGCATGACTTATATGGAGCATCTCCAGGACAATCTGAATACCTTCTCTCCGCTGAAGGCCATGACAGAGGCGGAAATGGCATTCATGGATGACACGGCAGCATTGATGGAGAAGTACCCTGTCATCAAATGTACCCGTTGCCAATACTGCATGCCATGTCCTTACGGTGTCGATATCCCTGGCATCTTCACCCATTACAACAAATGCGTGAACGAAGGTTTCATAGCGGAGAACACCCGGTCAACGGATTACAGAAAGGCCCGCAGGGCATATCTTGTCAGTTATGACCGTACAGTCGGCAAACTCAGCCAGGCGGACAGGTGCATAGGATGCAACAAATGTGTCAGAAAATGCCCTCAGGGAATCAGCATCCCATACGAAATCCGAAAAATTGACAGATACATAGAGGAACTTCGCAGAAAGGGATAGTCCGCAAGCAGAAATAAATTTCATAAATAGGGCAAAAATTCATACCTTTGTAGGTTGGCAGTAATATGTCAACCTACTTTGTCATATATAGAAAACAATTAGACAACCGAATGAAATATTTCAGACTGACCTTATCTGTCATGACCGCCATGATCCTGTCACTGAGCGCATACGCCCAGAACCTGACAGTTACCGGTGTGGTGACAGATTCATCGAACGGAGCGGGAGTCCCCTTTGCTGGAGTACAGATCAAGGGCACAACCACCGGTACCGTCACAGACATTGACGGTAATTATTCAATCACAGCGCCCTCGACAGGCATTCTGGTGTTCTCGTCCATAGGATACAAGGACCAGGAAGTGGCCATCGACGGCAAGAGCACAGTCAACGCAGTGCTGTCTCCGGACACCGAAACCATCGAGGAAACCATAGTCGTGGCCTTCGGTACGGCGACAAAGGAGTCCTTCACAGGTTCTGCGACTGTCGTGAAATCCTCAGACATAGCCAAAACACAGTCTTCCGACGTGACACGAGCGCTCGAAGGTGTCGTTGCCGGAGTGCAGATGACCACATCCACCGGATCTCTCGGCTCGTCCCCAAGCATCATGGTCCGCGGTATCAGTTCAATGTCTGCCGGCACAGCCCCGCTCTACGTGGTTGACGGTATTCCTTACAGCGGAGACATGAACAATATCAACCCTGCCGACATCGAATCCATGACAGTCCTCAAGGATGCGGCTTCCAACGCCCTTTACGGTGCCCGTGGAGCAAACGGCGTGATCATGATTACCACCAAGAAGGCAAAGAGAGGAGATGCGGTCATCAACGTGGAGGCAAAATGGGGTCTTAACACCAAGGCACTCAAAGACTACGACGTGATCACCGACCCCGGACAGTATTACGAGGCATATTATGCAGCGCTCCGCAACTACTACGAGAACCCTGACCACACCAAGGACGAAGACGGCAACCTGCTCTACAACCCTGGCATGACACCGTCTCAGGCACACATCAAGGCCTTGCAGACCATAAGCGGAAGCACAAACGCCGGAGGTCTCGGATACATAGTATATGATGTACCTCAGGGACAGAGCCTTATCGGCATGAACGGCCGCCTCAACCCGAACGCCACCCTGGGAAGGACAATCGGATACAACGACCAGATCTACACGATCACACCTGACAACTGGATCGACGAGGCATACCGCAACTCGCTCCGTCAGGAATACAATGTGAGCGTCTCAGGCAGCGGAGAGAAGATTTCCATGCTCGCATCATTCGGATACCTCAACAACAAGGGTATCATAGACGGCTCCGACATGTACCGTTACACAGCCCGTCTCCGCGCCGACTATCAGGCAAAGAGTTGGCTCAAGATCGGAGCGAACCTTTCATACACCAACTACAACTGGAACAACGGCAACTCCGAAGAGGGCTCAAGCGGATCCACAGGTAACGTCTTCGCCATTGCTACGGGCATCGCCCCTATCTACCCTATCTTCATCAGGGACGGCAACGGCAACATCATGACAGACAAGTACGGATTGAAGATGTACGACTACGGTGACGGCGGCAATGCCGGACTCTCACGTCCATATCTCGGCAACTCAAACGCCCTCCAGGCAGCCCTTCTGGACAAGAACAACGCCGAGGGCAACGCATTCAACGGCACAGGATACGCAGAGGTCAAGTTCCTCAAGGACTTCACATTCACCTTCAATGCAGGTTTCGGAGTAGATGAGACAAGAAGCACATCCATAATGAACAAATACTATGGAATGGCGACATCTGTCGGAGGTATGATCAACAAGGGTCATTCAAGATCCACATACATCAACCTCCAGCAACTCCTCAACTGGAAGAGGACCTTCGCCGGAGTGCATAACGTGTCCGTCCTGCTCGGCCATGAGAACTATGCGACCAGATCATATAGCCTGAGCGCCTCGAAGAGCCAGATGTTCTCGATGGAGAACGACGAACTCAACGGCGCCGTGGTTGACGGAAGAGGCGCGGCATCAAGTTTCGGAGAATATAACAACGAGGGTTATTTCATCCGTGCACAGTATGATTTCAGCAACAGGATATTTGCAAGTGCATCATTCCGTCGTGACGCCTCATCAAGATTCCATCCGGACCACCGCTGGGGTAACTTCTGGTCACTCGGAGGAGGCTGGATCATCAATCAGGAAAGTTGGTTCCCGAGACTCCCGTGGATCGACATGCTCAAGATCAAGGCATCAGTGGGTTCTCAGGGTAACGACTCCATCAGCAATTATCTTTACACAGACACCTACACCCTCACCAACAACCAGGACAACCCTGCCATCAGTTTCGGCGTGAAGGGTAACAAGGAAATCACCTGGGAGACCAACACCAACTTCAACGCCGGAGTCGATTTCGACTTCCTTCGCGGAAGAGTATCCGGAACCATAGAGTATTTTTACAGAAAGACATCTGACATGCTCTTCTGGTTCACCACACCGGCATCATTGGGTTACAGCGGATATTACGACAACATCGGAGACATGAGGAACTCCGGAATCGAATTGTCGGCGAACATAGGTCTTTACAGGAACGAGAACATCAACTGGAACTTCTATTTCAACATGACCCACTACACCAACAAGATCACCATGCTCCCTGAGGACAAGAAGTCCAGGACAGTCGAGGGATATGAGGGTTATGCAAACGGATCAAGGTTTATTGGAGAAGGACTGCCGCTGAACACATTCTATATTCCTCAATATGCCGGAATCGACAAAGAGACAGGAAAATCATTGTGGTACAAAGACATAGTTGACGATGACGGAAACATTCTGGACAAAGTGACGACCGACGAATACTCAGAGGCGACCCAGTACCTCTGTGGCGCTCCGACTCCGGACCTCTACGGCGGTTTCGGGACATCTGTCGATTTCTACGGTTTCGATTTTTCCATATCGTTCACATACTCCATCGGCGGACTTTCATACGACTCCGGCTACTCAAAGTTCATGGGCTCGCCTACGTCGCAGTCTGTGGGAAGCAACTTCCACAAGGATGTGTTCAATTCATGGAGCACAACCAACCGGGATTCTGACATTCCACGCTTCCAGTTTGAGGACCAATATACGGCTTCCGAGTCAGACCGGTTCCTCACTGACGCAAGTTACCTCAACATCCAGAACGCACAGTTGGGATATACCCTTCCTGAGAAACTCACAAGAAAGATGCATGTGAGCAGGCTCAGATTCTACGTGGCATGTGACAATATATATTATTGGTCACGCAGACAGGGATTCGACCCTCGTTTCAGTTTCGCGGGAACGACCAACTCAGCAGTAAACTCACCTGTAAGAACTGTTTCAGGTGGTATCAACCTGACATTCTAATACGCAACGAAGATATGATGAAGAGAATATACAATATAACGATCTGTGCCCTGATTGCCCTGTCTCTGAGCAGTTGTGTGAAGGAGACATTCCCAAAAGGCAGCACACTGACCAAGGAGCAGTTGGAACAGTCGGATGAAGCCATCTCCTACATGCTCAGCGGTATCCCGTCCGCAATGACCAAATCAGGTACCGGCGGATTCAACTCGACCTACGGCTGGCATTTCGATTTCGGTCTGCCTGCAATACAACTTGCGACAGAGACGATGCTTGAAGACATCGCCATCGGAGAGACAGGATATTACTGGCTTTCAGGATATTATCAGAATCAGAGCCAAGGCAGCGACTATGCCATGTGCCAGTTCTTCTGGAACCAGTATTATGAGTGGATAAAACTCGCCAACGACATCATCAATGTCGGCGGTGAGATAACGGAGGAGACATCAGCAGACCACAAGGCGATTGTAGGTCAGGCTTACGCTTACAGAGCGGCATACTACCTTGACCTTGCCCGCCTATATGAGCCCAAGCCTAACGGCCCCCTCCCTCCGGACAAGTCCATCCTCGGTCTTACAGTCCCTATCATCACAGAGAAGACCACCGAGCAGCAGGCAAAGAACAACCCTCGTGCCCCACGCGAGAAGATGTATCAGATGATCATCTCAGACCTGGAAAAGGCGGAGGAATATCTCAGGGACAGGTCCAGCAGTTACACGTCGATCGGTCCTGCCGCCGTATATGGCATGCTTGCACGTACATATCTTGAACTCGGTGCAACATATAAGGAGATGGGTGACCCGGACACATGGGACATGACAAGTCAGAAGGCATATCAGAAGGCCGCGGAATACTCGCGCAAGGTCATTGACATGGGTCTGCACACTCCTCTGAGCCAGTCCCAGTGGGAAGACCCGGCAAACGGATTCAACAACGGTGCGGCCAACAATGCATGGATCTGGGGCGTTTCCATATCATCCGAAAACGTCAACAACCTCATCGCCAACGTGGCATTCCGCTCAAACGAGGCTCTTTATGGATACGCATGCTATTTCAACCTCGGAGTGAACCTCGCCCTGTACAACAAGATTCCTGACGAAGATTTCAGAAAACACTCCTGGTGGGATCCAGACCTTGACTACAACTATCAGTTTGCCGGCGGAAGCACCGTGAGTCAGATCGGCTCGCAGACCTACCTTGTTCACCCGAGCGGCTACGGAGTGGAAATCAAGAAATACTCAAGTCTCAAATTCCGTCCTGCCCAGGGCAACGTACTTGACTATACAACAGGAAACGCCGCAGACTGGTGTCTTATGCGTATCGAGGAGATGTATTTCATCGAGATCGAGGCCCAACTCAACATCTCAGGTCTTGCCAAGGCCCAGCAACTGCTTAACGAGTTCATGCAGGATTACCGTTATGACTCGTACGACTGTTCACTCAGGACTATGACAACCGAGGCATTCATCGAGGAACTCATGCTTCAGAGAAGAATCGAGTTCTGGGGAGAAGGTATCCTCTTCTATGATTACAAGAGACTCAAC
Organism: Bacteroidales bacterium; assembly: GCA_015060455.1. Classification (GTDB taxonomy): domain Bacteria; phylum Bacteroidota; class Bacteroidia; order Bacteroidales; family UBA932; genus Cryptobacteroides. The sequence continues at coordinate 102,287 of SUYM01000004.1, read as the reverse complement.
CGTGGCATAACAAGAGGATATGTGGGAACAAACATCCCGGCAGTTGCGACATTCAACTGCGAAGGCCGTTCTCCACAGTGGAACATAGTCATCACCCGCGGAGAATATCAGTCGAACAAGGGCATCAGACATCCTCAGGACAACAATCCTGATCCGACCGAAAAACTCGTTCTCTGGGAATAACAACTGAAAACAAAGATGCAGATGAAAGCAAACCATATAAGATTTTTCGCGGCGGCAGCAGTGACAGTACTGCTGAGTGCCTGCGCAGAAGAACAGATACAGCCGGCATCTCCCGACAGGGACGACTGCATGGGAGTGTATTTTGTCGAGGAGCAGGCAAATGCGACCGCCCACACATTGGAAAAGGATGTCGATAAGACCTCATTGGACTTTATTGTAAGACGCGTGAATGCGGATGAGGCTGCGGAGGTGCCGTACGAATACAATGTCTATAAGGTCGTGCAGACACCGGAGACAGACACCACATACAAGGAGGAGCCTGTACTCGAAGACAAGGATTTCATTTTCGGCAAGATCAAGTTCGCAAAGGGTCAGAAGGAGACCAAGGTAAATGTTTCATTTGAGAGCCTGCCAAGCGGAGAGACATACAGATGCTCGATGAGCATCACCGACCCAAGGTATGTCCTCACCTATGGCTATGCAAGTTCGTCATTGTCATTTTCCGTGCAGATCTTCGAATGGAGGAAGATAACAGAAGGAATGGCCATCTTCCGTGACGGCTTCCTTACTGACGTGCTTGGACTTGATTATGGACCTCAGACAGAAGTTGAAATATACGAAAGAAGGGACAAGAAGGGATATTTCCGTCTTGACAATGTATATTCCGCAAGTTACCTTGCACGCCTGATGGAAGGTGACGAGAAATATCAGGAGGAAAAGAAGAAACTCGAAGAGCAGTATGCGGCTTATGTAGATGAAAAGTCGTCCCTCTTCGTGGACGCTTCCGACCCGAAGAGAGTCTTCATTCCGGAGCAGAGCATCGGCTTGAAATCAAGTTTCCTGGGTGGCATCGTAACCATTGCATCAGATGTGGAAGAGGTTTATCCTGGCATGAGCAACCTCCTTTATGGCACCATGGAGAACAATATCATCACCTTCCCGAAGAATGGTCTTATCTTCGGAATCGCCGGCACATACTATTTCAGCAACACCTCTGCAAAGACACGCATCGTACTTCCGGGAGGAAAGGCAGAGGACTACGGCATCGATCTGTCGTATGAGGATGCGGCAGAAGACGGCAGCAGACCTGTAACATTCAAGGTGACAAAGGACGTAGCCACCATTAAATATAAGGTGTTCCAGGGACCTGTCACAGAGGTTACACTCGCGGATTCGCTCGCACTTGCCGCAGCAGAAGGCAAAGTGATCAGCACAAACGGCGAGTTGAAGATAAAAGAGTCGGTAGTTCCTGACAAGGCTGACGCGCCGACAAGCATATATACCCTCATCGCCTGCGCATATGGAGCCGGAGATACTGAATACAGGGAATACGAGAAGATAGAATTCGGATATATAAAGCCGGGAGACAACAGGGAAGTGGAGATCTATATGGGGCTGAGCACCAGCGACCAATATGCATCCGAGAAACCCGATGAGAACTACGACTCGACCAACTCGTTCAGTTACTGGGTAAGAGGTAAAGATATCACCAACATCCAGATAGGCTACTACCCTACCTCGTACTATGAGACATATAAGGACAAGATCGAGAAAAGCATGATCATGGCGACAACGGCAAACAGCCAGACGCTCAAGGTCATCAACGGCACCGGAATGGCGGGCATCCTCGGAAACAGACTCCAGCCATGCACAAGTTACACCTTCGTAGTCTATGCCGGCAACGGATACAAGAATCAGTTCTTCACCAAGACCGTAACCACAGAAGGCAAGGAGGACCTGACTCAGAAGTCATACTATTTCCATGACATCAAAACCTTCACCCAACCCGGGGCTGATGCCCTTGCCGGAGAATGGGTGGCGGTGTCATACGACATCTTCGATGCCCAGGCACAGAAGAAGGTCATCAGGGGCGGATGGAGAGCCGAGACTGTAACTCTCACAGTTGAAGGAGATGCAGTGAAGGCAGCAGGTCTCTTCCCTGCACTCAAGACCAATCCGACCATCAAGTTCGCCCTCAAGGACGGTCTGCTTTATAGCCAGGACAACACCTGCGCCAAGGTCATGGTAAAGGATTCTACACATCTGATACCAAGCATGAGGTTTGAATATCAGTACATTCCAAAGCCGGGCGCAATCACCACCTCAGGCTATTTCTACGAAAAGTTCACAGACGAGGACAACAACGAGCGTACAGACATGTTCTGCGGAGGTTTTGTGCATGAGGACATCATCGCCTTTGTCGATAACAGAACAAGTTTCAACTTCTATGCATTGGCCATGGGCGGTTTCCAGAAAGGCAGCATGGGCGAGATGAATCTTGTTGATGTGATAGGAGACGGTCACGGTGAACTCATCCTCGTAAGGAAGGGCTCGGACCTGCTCGAAGACATGAAGAAGGAAGAATCCACATCTGTCCAGCCACAGACCGGTCTTTCCCTTGTCAAGGAAAACAGTTACACATCTGCTCCTGAGTTCGGGACCATAAAAGCCGACCAGAAGATGGTTGACCAGAGTGTGAACAGCAGAGTCGAACTCAGAAGCGGCCTGCAAATCAAAACAACAGTAAAATAATAAAATAACAGATAATATGTCTTTTATTTCTAAAATATGCTCATCGGCTGCGCTCCTTGCAACAGCATTTGTGCTGGCAGGCTGCGTCAATGAAGACCCTGTCTCACAGACAGGAGGAAGCAACGGCGGCAGCGATGCAATGAGCAAGATCATCAACACGCCGGCCAACGCCATCGAGGGCGAACTTCTTGTGTGTCTGTCAGATGCGGCAATGACAAAGTCAGGCACCTCAGAGCCTGCTGTCCCGACAATCGAAGGTCTTGACAACGTAAAGTTCGAGAAGATATTCAAAGAGACTGAACTCAACAGCAGATATCTCAGAAAATACAACCTCCACAAATGGTACCGTGTCGTATTTGACGGAATGAACTCCCAGCAGGCTGCTCAGGCACTTGCCGCTCATGGCGAGGTTGCAAAGGTGCAGTACAACACCAGGATAGCAAGCGGTGTGGGCGATCCCATGCCACTTATCGACGAAATGCCTCAGACCGAGGGTCTTCCTCTTGACGACAAATACCTCAAAGACCAGTGGAATTACATCAACTCAGGAGACCAGGCCATTGCTCCCGGTGCCGTCGAAGGTGCTGACATCAATGTGAAGGATGTATGGTCCAGACTGACGGCAGGAGACAGCGAGATTATAGTCGCAATCCTTGACGGACCTGTAAAGTACACGCACCCGGACCTGAAAGACAACATGTGGGTGAATCCTTTTGAGACTGAGGGTAACAAGACCGATGAAGAGGACGGCAACGGCTATATCGATGATATCCATGGCTGGAACTTCATCAAGGACACCTGCAAGATCGCCTGGGATGCCCCGGGAGCCAGCGGACACGGAACACATGTTGCCGGAACGTTAGCGGCAGTGAACAACAACGGCATAGGTGTTTCCGGTGTGGCGGGAGGATCCGGAAATGGAGACGGCGTGCGCATAATGTCATGCGAAATGATAGGAACAGGTGCAGGTGCATATACGGCAGCCCAGGCCTTCATCTATGCGGCCGACAACGGAGCACACATCGCCCAGTGTTCGTGGGGATATGAGACAGAAATCACCTCCGACTATCAGTATTTCTACACCGCAAGCATAGAATATTGGGCCATCCAGTACTTCCTTGACAAGGACAGGTTTGCCGAGATGGAGACAAAACTCAACACAAGACTTGAAGAAAAAGGACTCCCGAAAAGGACAAAGATCATAGACGGCCCTGTCGTGGTTTTTGCAGCAGGAAACAGCAGGCTTCCGTTAGCCGGATATCCTGGTGCCCTGATGGACTGCATCTGCGTCACTGGCGTGGGTCCGGACGGACTTCCTGCCTCCTATACCAACTATGGTCCCGGATGCAACATCGCAGCGCCGGGCGGTGACTATTATCTCAAACCTGTTCTTTCTACTGACATAAGCAATTCCGCCTCTGGAATCGGAGACTACGGATACAGGCAGGGAACATCAATGGCAGCCCCTCATGTGAGCGGCATCGCTGCCCTGGGACTTTCATACGCAAAGAAGATAGGAAAGACCTTTACACGGGAGGAATTCACCTCACTGCTACTTTCATCAGTGAACGACATCGACAGCCGTCTGAGCCATGGATACAAATATCTTGGCGTGGACGATAACACAGGAGCAGAACTTGCACCAAAACCGCTGAGTTCTTACCAGTACAACATGGGTACAGGTACCATCGACGCATGGAAATTCATGATGAACCTTGAAGGAACTCCGTGTCTGAGCGTAAAGGTAGGTAATCAGAGAAGTTACAACCTCGACCAATATTTCGGAACAGGTTCGGAAAACCTGACCTATGTGAGTGCTGTCGAGATCGACCGCGAATCAATGGCTGCACTCGGAATCAAAAAGAAGCCTTACATGGAAAACGGCAGGCTTGTGATAAACCCGTGCAAGGTGGGGTCAGGCAAGGTCAAGGTTACGGCGATAGCCGGAGGAAACAATGTGGCCGGCAGCATCACAGGAGACTACACAGGCAACGGTGACATAATCACCATACCGAACTCCCAGGGAGGAATGGGCGGAACATATATCACCCGCGAAATTTCAGTGATATCAAGAGGTGCGGCAAGCGATAACGGCGGATGGCTATAAGAAACTGTTTAAATTTTTCTACGAAAAAATAATTAATGGAGACTGATGAATTAATTCTCATTTATCTTTTATGAGCCTTTTCGGCATATTTTTCCTCTTTTCCTCGTCAGATAGCACCGCTATCTTCCTCTGAAAACAGAAAAAATCTACTCGAAAATTCTTCATAAAATTTTAAATGATAAAAATTTAAACAGTTTCTAAGATTTGAAGATATGAGAAGAATACTTAATATGATTATGGGACTTGCCGCTGTCATTTTCACTGCGGCGGCATGCCAGAAGGACGATGAACAGACAGGCAAGACGGTTGATGCCGTTGTTGTCGGCCAGTGGCATCTTATAGGAGCAAGTGCAGAGGGCACATCAATCATGCAGGAGGTCGATGTATATCTATGCATCAACGCAGACTGCACCTTTGAACTGTATCAGAAGAGCGGCAGCCAGTCACATCGCTATGACAGATATACAGGCACATGCTCGACAGAAGGCGGCGTGCTGACAGGTGCATACAGCAACGGAAAGGCCTGGGGTGGCAAATATACCTATTCGAAGACCACCTACGGCATCATTCTGAAAACCACAAACCGCCTTGAAGAGCAAAGATACCAGGCATGCGAAATCCCTGCTTCAGTCAAGGACGGAGCAAATCCTGTCGGAGTCAAGTCGTCAGTCACAGGTTCACCAATACTTTAATACAGAGAAGGCATGAAAAAGATACAGTTGATATTTGCATTGATTATTGCAATCTCATTAACGGGTTGCCAGCCGGACGAACCTGCCGGCAAGAGCGATGTTGTAGCGTTCACAGTCAGGTTCAGCGAGGTGTCACACGACTATGCCATCATCAACGTCAAGCATAACGGGCCTGAGGACCTCATCTGGTATGGATTCCTGACGGAAGAAGTGACAGAGAAGAACTATTCCCTTTATACGAAAAAGCGCAGGGAACTTCTTGCTGAACTTTCCCAAGATGGTAAGATCAAGGGGCTCAAACAGGAAACCGAAAGGAACATACTCCTGGAAGACCTCAAAGAAAACACCAAATACAAATATGTAGTATTCGGTATCCAGGAAAACGGAGAGGCATATCGCAATGTCAGCATTGGAAGCATCGAGTTTGAGACCGGGCAGAACGCATATCTCCTCCAGGAGACGAAGGATTGGGAAATATCCTATGCAGGACGGTCCGAGGACGGAACCAAGGACCTGATTGAGGTCAAGGCCAACAAAGGCGGCCGCTTTGCATGGCAGTACATAAAAAAGGAAACCATTGAGGAGTGGAACAAGGAATATAAGAACGGATACGAGGTCTGGGAGGACGATATATATATGAATACCCTTGACGGACTGCAGATGTTCACCTTGCAGGAGATTTCGACTATCCAGTATTATGTTGTCTATCTGGATCACAAACTGACTGACTTCACATATGTGTATGAAGAAGGGAAGCCATTTGAAATCGACCGTCTCGCAAGCGGAGATTATTACTTTGTGGCATACGGATTCAATGGCGACGGAAGTCATACACGCACATACTCGGTGCAGGAGATAAAGATTGAAGAGGAAGCCGCCACTGAGGGATACGACAAGTGGCTCGGCAACTATAGTTTCACCGGCAAGGTCAATGTGACCAATGACGAGGGAGAGGTAGTCGAGGAAACCAGGACTTACAATCTCTTCTTTGAGAAATACGACAACAACTTCATGTACAGGGTGCATGGATGGGAGTGCGGAGAGGATGTGGAATATGACTGGGAGGTCGATATCACACAGATCGACAAGGAGAAGGGACAGTTCCTCGCCTTCCCTGCCTACTATCAGGGCGGCAATCTCGTGATCAAGGAGCAGCCGATAACCTATATCACATTCGACGGGGCGACAAGTCTCAAAATGGGTATGTACGGATATGCCTTCAACGAGCAGTACGGCGAGCATATGCCGACACTCTTTGACGGTAACATCATTGCTGTTGCCGAGCCTGTTGCCGAGGGAGAAAATTCCACTACGCTTGTCGCTCAGGATGCGGAATATCACTATACTGACGAAAACGGAAAAGAGAAGGTGCTTGAATGGACATACTCGAGGATGGGTTATGTCGCATATAATGAGAACGTGGAGGGGTATCCTGCAAGTATCATCAACCCTGCCATGAAACTCCCTATCACCATCACAAGAACAGAGGATGACGCACCGGCAGGAGGAAACATCGCCACAGGAGGAGCATCTTCGGCGATGAAGGCGACCATGTTTGAGACAAAGACAATATCGACAGACTTTCTGCGCAAGGACTACAGGCCGGCAGAAAAAGTCAGGCCGGCAGTGTTTCAGAGATTGAAATAATTTGTAAATTAGGAGCGTTTTTGAAAATTTTCTAATTATTAACAATAAAACACTATCAAAATGAGTAAAAACAACAAAGGTAATGTCTTTGCGATTGCGATCATGTTCTTCCTTTTTGCAATGATCTCTTTCGTCACAGGACTTCAGAACCCAATGGGTATCATCGCCAAGGCTCAGTTCGGAGCAACAAACCTGATGTCTCAGTTAGGCAATGCGGCAAACTTCATCGCATATGCCTTCATGGGTCTTCCTGCCGGTTTCCTTCTTAAAGGCAAAGGCTACAAATTCACCGCACTTTCTGCTGTGGCAGTAGGCTTCATCGGTGTAGGAATCTCCTATCTTTCAGGTATCCTCGTAAGTTTCCCTGTATATCTCCTCGGAGCCTTTGTATCAGGATTCTCGATGTGTATGCTCAACACTGTGGTCAACCCTATGCTCAACACCCTCGGCGGTGGCGGAAACAGAGGTAACCAACTTATCCAACTTGGCGGATCATGCAACTCGCTCGCGGCTACAATCGTTCCTGTGCTTGCCGGTTATCTTATCGGCGAGGTGACAGAAAAGACTCAGGTGGCTGACGTGAACGCCGCTCTCTTCACTGCAATGGGTATCTTCGCAGTTGCATTCATCATCATCCTTCTCTCTGAAATTCCTGAGCCAGAACTCGCTGAGGCAGCAGACCAGCCTAAGGAAAATACATTGGAGAGCATCAAGGGTGCAATTTCTCACAGGAATCTCGTATTCGGTGTCATCGCAATCTTCCTTTATGTAGGTATCGAGGTAGGTATTCCGAACATCGCGAACCTTTATATGACCGACATAAACGGTCTTAACATCGCAACAGGTGTTGCAGGTACACTGGTCGGCGCATACTGGTTCCTCATGCTCTGCGGACGTCTTGTTGCCGGAGCAATCGGAGGCAAGGTTTCAAGCCGCGCAATGATCATCGCCGTAAGTTCAGCAGGAATCCTCTTCCTTCTTCTCGGAATGTTCCTTCCGAAGACCATTCTTGTCAATGTACTCGATGCAGACGTACCTGTCGCAATGCTGTTCTTCATCCTCTGCGGTCTCTGCACATCAGTGATGTGGGGTGCGATCTTCAACCTTGCAGTCGAGGGACTCGGCAAATATACATCTATCGCATCAGGTCTCTTCATGGTGATGGTTTGCGGTGGCGGTATCCTTCCGCTGGTACAGGGTGCAGTCGTTGATGCAGCCGGTTATATGCAGAGTTACTGGGTGCTTGTAGCAGCCCTCGCTTACATCCTCTGGTTCGGTCTTATCGGTTCAAAAACTAACAAATAAATAATCGCAATATGTACGTAGTAGGTATTGATATAGGAGGTCAGACCTCCAAGATCGGAGTAGTCGATGCAAGAGGAACCGTGCTTGCACAGACCGTTATCCGCACAGACAACCACACAGAAGTGGCCCTTTATATTGACGAACTCGCAGAGGCTGTCAAGAAGGTAATCAAGGAAGCCGGCGTGGAGGGCCACGTCAAGGGTATCGGAGTGGGTGCGCCAAACGGCAACTATTACGACGGCACCATCGAAAATGCAGTAAACATCTCATGGGGAGGAGGAAAGACTATCCATTTCACAGAACTCCTCTCTGAGGCTATGGGAGGTCTCCCTGTTGCCCTGACCAATGATGCCAATGCAGCCGCTGTCGGTGAAATGACATACGGTGCAGCACGTGGTATGAAGAACTTCATCATGATCACCCTCGGAACAGGTGTCGGCTCAGGTATCGTAATCAACGGCAATGTGGTATATGGTCACGACGGCTTCGCAGGCGAACTCGGACACGTTGCTGCAGTGCGTAACAATGGCCGCGTATGCAACTGCGGAAAGACAGGCTGTCTTGAAACATATGCATCTGCAACAGGTGTGGCACGCACTGCACGCGAATGGCTTGAACTTACCGATGAGCCGTCAGTTCTTCGCAACCTCGACTCCATCGCTTCAAAAGATGTATATGATGCAGCCAAGGACGGTGACAAACTTGCACTCAAGATCTTTGAGTTCACAGGAAAGATCCTCGGACGTTCATTCGCAGACTTCATAGCATTCAGTTCTCCGGAGGCTATCGTTCTCTTCGGCGGTCTTGCACGCGCCAAGGAGTTCCTCACAGCCCCGATAGAGGAGGCTATGAACGCCAACGTGCTTCCATTATGGAAAAACAAGGTAAAACTCGTATATTCTCAACTTAAAGAGTCTGACGCCGCCATCCTCGGAGCATCAGCCCTTGCATGGGAACTCTAAGAGAGCCTTACATACAATGAAAGAAGCGTGGTTCCCTCCCCAAGGAACCACGCTTTGTATAAAACGAACTTAACAAATAGACACGAATGAATTCTGATGTCCATTGCAAAGTTAACGATTATTAATTAATGTGCAAGTTTTTGATTAAATTTTTATAATAATTTTCTGCGAATGGAAGAATTTTCTAATCTGATATAACAATTCACTATATATCTGTAAGACGCCCCTGCCAGGTGCCTCGTTCTTCCAGACGCGTATCAAGCAGGCGCAGCAGTTCCACATTGCGGATAAGTCCCCACGGAGTTTCGTTGACAAAACGTGGTGGCACCTCGCCTGCAAAACGTTCTATGTAGAGGTCGGGGCGCAGACGCTCAAGCATATCTACGAAGAAATCGATATATTCTTCCAATGAAAAGCGCTCGAAATCATCAGGGCAGCGGGCATATTCCGCTTCCATGCGGGTGCCCTTGACAATCTGAAGTTGATGGAATTTGACAGAGCGGAGCGGAAGGTCATTTATCAGGGCGCAGGCGTCAAGCATCATCTGGCGCGTCTCCCCCGGAAGACCGAGGATGAAATGTGCTCCCACATCGAGACCGCGCTCAGCAGTCATCTGCACCGCCTTGCGGGCAGTCGGGAAATCATGCCCTCTGTTTATCCTGTCCAGAACCTGATCATAGCAGGACTCTATGCCATACTCCACTATCACAAGAGGACTGGCAAAGGGCCTGTGTGGGGACCCGTCAGGAAAGGGCGAACGGGCAAGTTGAGCCAGATAGTCAAGTTTATGCTCATCTACACAGTCCGGCCGTGTGCCGATGACAATGCCCACCACATCGGGATGAGAAAGCGCCTCCTCATACAGTTCCTTCAATCGCTCCAATGGGGCGTAAGTATTGGAATAAGACTGAAAATAAGCAAGATAATGCGCTGTGGTACGGTAACGCACCTTATGAAACTCAATACCCTCGTCCAACTGCTGATGCAGACTCTTGCCGGCCGTGCTGTAAGACGGGTGGAAGGCCGCATTGTCACAATAGGTACAGCCTCCCCTGCCGACCTTGCCGTCGCGGTTGGGACAGGTGAATCCTGCATCGAGGACAATCTTCTGAAGCCGCTCTCCGTATATACGCTTGAAATAGCCCACGAAGGAACTGTATCTCTTCCCATCCGGGAAGCCGTATTTATCAAACTCTTCTGCCATAGACTACAAAATTAGCGATTATTTTATTACCTTTGCACCCGTTATAACAAAACCATTAAATACGTATTTACTATGAATCTTAGAGTTTTCAAAAAGGACGTGGAGTTCTTCGTAGCAGAGTTCATCGATGACTGCGCGCTTTTCGTAGCGCTCAATCCTCACAAGGACGCTGACAAGATTTCAGAGATAATTGACGAGGCTGTCGATCTCTACAATGAACTCAAATACAAAGCCAATCACCCTGAGGGAAAGAAGAAGGCTTACTACTCAGCACTTACAAAAGAGATGTTCGAGAGACTCGATACTCTTTGCGAGAAACTCAGCACAACAATTGCACAGTCATAAGAAAAGCCCCGGAAACTCATGAATTCCGGGGCTTTACTTATCTGCAAAGAGGACTATTTGTAGTTCTCCGGATTTTCATCCTGCCACTCGTTGACTCCGTCGCGGTATCTGTTGCGGAACGAAAGCGTATCCTTTACATAAACAGTGTTTCCGGACTCGTTGGCATAAGAATATTCAAGATACAGTTTCCTGTTCTGAAGCAGTTTATCACCGTTGAAACGGCCTGTTCCGGACACACCGTCCTCTGATGAGAGTGTGATGTCATTACCGTCAAAATCGAGCGTCATCTCGCGGGTGTCCCCTGCCACCTTGTCGCATGTCAGAGTGTTGCCGTCAACAGTTGTCAAAGTATAGGCATTTCCATCTGAGGTAGCATAAGGTATATACCTTGTGCTCACGATCTCTCCTGACGCATTCTTCTCCTCGATCAGACAACTGTGTGACCATGAACCATAGAACCGGTTCTCACACTTGACAGCCACCACACCATAATCCTTGCCTGATACAATCTCATCGGCATCAGCCTTTACAATCTTGAAGGCCACAGCATAATAAGGTCCGAACATCTTCGGGTCATTACGCATCTGGTCTGTGGCTTTCAGGACTATCGAAGCCGTATGCCAGCCCTTGCGGATAGTCAGTCCGTCCATACCGTCAATTGTATAGTACGAATCCGGCAACTCGGTCAGACTCTCTATGGTTGTGGCACTGAAGGCATTGTAAACATACTCTCCTGAGACCTTGTTGGCATCCTTCATACACTCCAGCGCACCGTCAAGCAGATGCGGAGCCTTGACAAGAGAGACCTTCCTGTCCCGGTCATTCTCCATCACGCCACCAAGACCCACCATGAACTTGAACTGCTCTCCCTCGTCGAGAACAAAAGTCCTGTAATTGTATTGATAGGCCACAAAGACACCTGTCTTGTCAAAATCTTTCACATAATCCTCATAGCATCCGGTAGCAAATACAAGAAGCGAGGCCAAAAACAATATTGATTTCTTCATATTCCGAATAATTAGTTCCAATTTTCCCAACCTTCATTCTGCACCATAAGCGGCGAGCGGCGCACTTCCATATAAGGGAACGGCAGCCAGAGAGAAGGGTATTTGCGTGACTCAATCTTGACTTTTTCATAAGTCAGTTTGCCGTCAAGGCTACGTACCACCTTCATACGATGAATATCCACATTGATTTCATCCACACTCTTCGCCCAACGACGCACATTATGGAAACGATGACCCTCAAAGCAGGTTTCAACCCTCCACTCGTTCTTTACAAGTTCGTTGAACGCAAGCATGCCGCCATTCATCGCGACATCGTCAAGATAAGGGTCAGACGATGCGCCAAGACCTTCTGTTCCATCTTCAAGAGGACGGCTGCGGATATATGCAAGAGCCTGTTTTGCCGACATTCCGTAAGTTGTCTCATCGATAGGACCGACAGCCATATTTGCTGCCTCGGCAAAGGCAAGGAGCATATGTGTCCACCTGTAAAAGAAGATACATGACTGCGCCGTCTGAACAGTGTTGTCATTTTTGTTCCAACCGGTATAGACATGGCGCTTGATGTAGTATCCCGTAGGGGAGGTCTCACCTCTTCCCGGAGCATCATTGCCACCTTCCGCCACATCAAAGGTGTACATTATATCAGTATCGTTTGTATTTCTTGCAAGTTTTGCCCCATGATAGAACACAGATGTATAGAATCGCGGATCTCTGTCAAGATAAGGCTTCTTTTCATCATATCCGCTGAGAGGATGGTCGATAGGATAACCGTTTGCCATCGGGAAGGCATCCACAAGTTCCTGTGTCGGTGCAAATTTTGCACTTCCACCGAAGCCCTGGGGATAGAACGCAGTCTCATATTCAGAGGACGATGAGATATTTGATATATAAAATGCCTCAGGACTGTTCGGGTCCTTCCATATGAAGGCCGCGGCAGGATCAAATCCGTTCAGGACCTTCGCTTCCACATTCATCTTATAATCAATGGCAGCCTTTGCAGCCTTTGCAGCCGCATCCCATCTGTCAAGGTCATCATATGGATTGAAGGCAGGTGAGGCCCAGGTCAGAAGAGTCATGGCCTTCAATGCCAGCACACTTGCTCCGTCCATTCTTCTGTAACGAACAGCACCGGTCACAGGTATCATCTCATTCTCTTTCAGGAAGTCCCTGTTTCCAAGCGGGAGATATTTATATGCAGAATCACAGTCGCTGATGATCTGCTCGACACATTCCTCATAAGTTGCACGCTGAATCTCCGACATGTCAGCCGTATTCGGATCCATAGGCTCCGTGAAAATCGGCACGCCCAACATATGACCGTCAGAAGACTTTCCGCCAAAGAATTTCAGGAGGTCATAGAGATACCAGGCACGAAGGGCATAAGCATCGCCATGCAACGCCTTCTGGAGTTTGGCATTGGCGTCATCATCAAGCATATAGCGTGTGTTGAGCCCGACATTGTCCTTCAAGAAAAGGTTACAATAGTAGATAGCCTTGTAATCGCGCTGATAGATTGACGAGAAACTGTAATCTCCCATCGACGGAGAACCGGTGGCGAGTTTATAGTTGGAATTTGTGTGAGATGACCAGGTCATATTGTCCGCAAGACCATCGCAACCGATATAGTCGGTCGAAATGTATGACGAAGGACGGAGATCATAGGCCTTCTCGACATATCCGCGGATAATCTTCGGATAATCATCATAGTTCTCCTCATTATAACTTCCGTTCGGAAGCGGTTCAAGGAAGCCTGAACATGAGCAGAGGAGGCTGAGCGAGAGAATATATAATAGATGTTTTTTCATAATCGCGTCATATTTAGAAAGTCACTTTTACTCCTGCCATAACGGTACGGAAGAAAGGATATGCAGACACACCCGCATCGATTTCCTCCGGATCGACATATTCAAGTCCTGTAATAGTGAACAGGTTTCCACCGGTGATCGAGAACTTGACCTTCTCCATCCATTTTATATTAGGATAAAGTGTATATGACAGTTCCGCACTCTTGAGTTTGAAGTAACCGCCCTTGCGGAGCCAGAAATCAGAGGCCACGAAGTTTGTCGATGACTTGTCATAAGAAAGTCGTGGATAGGCGCCACCGAGGTTTTCAAGAATGAAGTTCGAATAGGAACCGTCACCCCAGCCACTCCAGAAATACTCATTTGTTATAGGAATATCGTAACCCGCACGTCCTGCTCCTGTGAGGGAGAGACCGAAATTCTTGTATGCAAGGTCGATATTAAGAGCATATCTGACAGTCGGTGCCGTGTTGCCGATGACCATCTTGTCGTTCACATCTATGAATCCGTCTCCATTGAGATCCTTATACATAAGGTCTCCGATGTGTGTATCAGTCTCATCCAACTTAGGACAGGTCTCTATCTGTTCCATAGTCTCGAACTTGCCGATGCATACATATCCGAAATAAGCGCTTTCGCTCCTGCCGGTCTGTCTCTGCCAGTCATAACGGTACTGGTCATCTGCAAGACGGGTGTTTATGGTCTTCCAGGTGGTGAGCCAGCCTTCTGCATTCAGGCTGAAATCTCCCCATTTCTGAGAATAGCCCAAAGTGATTTCCGCTCCGGCAGTCTGCTTCGAGTTGTAGTTCTCGTAGTAGGCCATTCCTTCCCAACCAAACATATCGGAATATTTTGCCATTGTATTGGTGTGTGCACCGGTCCTGTTGATCCAGAACGCATTTACACCGAGGCGGACACCGAAGAAACCGAAATCTACACCTGCATCCACCTGAGTGATCTTTGGCCATGTGAGTTCAGGATTGGCGTGTCTCTTGATGCTCGTTGTATTTGTTGTCTCCTTGTCGGCGCCGAACCACTGTCCCGCTGTTGCAGGACCGAAATACACCTTGTCGCTCAGACTGTAATTGGCCTGATAGAGATAGTTGGACGAGAACACATCTGCCGCCCCGACCATTCCGGCCTGAGCATAAACTTTCAGATAATCGATCCACCTTATATCCTTTATGAAAGACTCATTGGAAGCAAGCCATGAAACGGAAGCCGTCGGGAAGGCAGCCCATCTCTTTCCCGGAGCATATGGTGATGCACCGGCTGTCTGCACCGTAAGTGCGGCTGCATAGCGGTTGTCATAAGCATAGTCTGCTGTCACAAGGGTTGTGAGCAGTCTTTCATAATAACTGTTGCCGTCATGAGAAGAATCAAGCAGGTTGAAGGTAGCCTTTGCGTTCGCCACATGCTTGCCTTTACGGAGTTCATACCAGAGATCCTGAGTAAAACTCAGCGTCTGATAAGAATGACTGGCCTTTATGCTCTTCTTTGATGCCTTCTGACCCAGGTGAGTCGAAAAGTCAACAATACCATCCTCAGCATCCCAGTAATAAGCGATGTAGTCATTCACCTTACCCGCCTTGATATAGTAGAAGGAACCGAAATTGACATGCGATCTGGTCTTCAATCCCGGAAGAAGGAAGCCAAGGTCAATATTGAGTTCGGCATTGAACATTCCGCTTCGTGACTTTGAATTATAGAAACCGCCGTCAACCACCTCGGCATAAGGGTTAGAGGTGAAGGTGCGGGATACTCCATATATCATTGCACCTGCCGCGTCACCTTCGAGGTCGGAAAGACCCTCACTGCGTCCGAATGCAAGCGGGAAGGCAACAGACGGAACTGACTTATAGACATACAGATCAGCATTGTTTCCCCTGTCGATGGAGATCAGACCCATGAACGAAGCCCTCGCTTCAAGCCATCTTCCGATCTTTGCGCTGACAGATGAGGTCATATTGATCTTGTTGTAGTCGCAGACTGGGCCCACCTTATATATATCACCGTCGTTCAGACCATTGAGAGAGAGATTGTACTTGACATTTGAAGAACCTCCTCCGATGGAAATCCCGAACTTTGTGGTGGATTTGCAGTTACGGAGAATGAGCGACTTGTAATCCACATTAGGATAATAAGTGGAATACATGTCATTTGCGCCGAATCCTTCTATCGCCTCCTGAGTGTAGAGCGGATTGTAACCGGCAGCACCACGGGCATAGTTGTTCATTCTCGCATACCACTGGCCATCTACATAATCCGGCATCAGTCCGACAAAGCCCACACCTGACTCAGCCGAAACCTCGATCTTCATCGGAGAATTGTACTGTCCCTGCCTGGTCGTGATCATCAATGCACCCTGAGATGCCAGAGGGCTCACGGCAGCCTTGTCGTTTATGTCAGAAACGAACTCGATCTTCTCTATCTGATTAGGTTCGAGATAGAACTGCGAAAGTGGAACAGGCACGCCATCCACAAAGCAACTCATGACGCTCCAGCCCTTGGAAGCAAACGTAATGTCTCCGCTTGACAACCACGCCTGACCGATATTTGTCAGTCCGCGCATAGTCTGGCCCGAATGCTCCGTCACTTCAAGACCCGGTATCATACCGATAAGACGGGCACGAAGGTCGTTGCCGGCCTTCTTGTCAAGGTCAGTTCCGGAAACCACCACCGCATTGGAAGTCAATATTGAATCTTTTGGCATCTGTTCCGCCTTGCAGAGGATGCCGGCAAAGATTAAAACCGAGAGTAATAATAGTCTGTATTTCATAATATTGACTTGATTATTGCCATCTTTCGTTATTCTTGAAATTCACAAGTTTGTCCGCCTCAGAGTCCGGCAGCGGCCAATAGTACATATAATCCTTCCATGTACCCTGCCTGGCGTCCGGTATGGCTCTGCGCTCATACTTTCTGCCGTTAGGATATTGTGCAGAAGGTGTGCAGGATTCGATGTACATACCCATGAGGGTCTGGGTCATGGTCTGAGGGGCAATCTTCCAACGACGGATATCGTAATAATAGTTATTGCCCTCAAAAGCAAGTTCCACATTACGCTCGTTGCGGATACGCTCACGGAAGGCGTCCTTGCTTCCTGTATATTCCGAACGTACATCCGGCATATTCACCCTGCTTCTGACGATGTTTATAGCCTCGACAGCAGTGACATCGCATGCCGCTGTCCTGTCATGAGGTCCATAAGCCTCATTCACACACTCTGCGTAACTTACATACAGTTCACCAAGGCGCACAAGCGGATCAAGGAATACATATGAGACATCCTTGTCGCCTCTTGCACCTCTCCACTGCTTGCGCAGATAATATCCTGTATTCGAATAACCCTTTGTACCGTCATGAGCACCCCACTCACCACCGAACAATGCGGTTGTCGATGAAATCCTGGTTGCAGGATACTCGGCCAGAAGAGGATCATAGTAGATGTTTACCACACCTTCCACATACGGCGTGGTCGAGCCGTCATGAAGAATGGTAAGTTCGAAACGAGGGTCTCTGTTGGCGTATGGATTCTGCTCATTGTAACTGCCCTTGGAAATGGCCACAGCCCTGTCCGCCTCAGTATTGAGAGGATAGCCGTCCTTGGTCTCATACTTGTCAACGAAGTTCTGGGTCGGACAGATGCCTGATCCGTTTCCATAGTAACTCTGCGGATAGGCAAGAATACCTGAAAGTGAGGTTCCGTTAGGCTTTGACTGATGGGCATATCCCCAAAGGACCTCATTAGTCGATTCCTTGCCATAGAAGTTGTCTGAATACTGTTCCAACGGAAGAAGTTCATAGCCCCATTCAAGAGCGGTGGCAAGAGCAAGTCCGTAGGCCTCCGCCGCATCCTTCCAGTCCTCGACACCATTCTGATTGCTGAGTTCCGATGCCGCATACATAAGAGACCTCGCTCTCATTGCAAGGGCTGTACAACCGCTCGGACGGTCCATATCGGCAGCAGCAAGGTGACCTGCAACACCCGGACGGGCATCACGTCTCATCTTGCCTGCCTCCTTCAAATATTCATAAGCGCGATAGAAATCCTCAGCCGCAAGAGTATAGGTCTCATGACTTGACAATCTTGGAAGATCCCAATCTTCTTTCTGAGATTCTGCTATATAAGGCATACCGCCCATGAAACGGCAAAGAGCGAAATGAGCATAGGCTCTTGCGAAATATGCCGAGCCGAGAAGGTCAGCCATTTCCGCCGGTTTTGCATTGGTCAGTTTGCCGATATTCTCAATAGACCTGTTCGCGATTCTTATAACCTTGAACATAGCCGTAAAGAACGGGCGATAATCGCTGCTTATGGTAAAGTCTCCGCAAGTCTCCTGTGTAATTTTTCCTATCTTTACCTGCTGCTGAGCACGGAGCAATCGTCCTGCATCGGCAGCATCCGTCGTAGAAACAAACGCAAAACGACGGGTATTGAAGTCTATGAACATAGGATAAGCCTCATGGATATTCCACTTGTTGATGGACGAATCCTTGTAATAGATATAGTCAAAATAAAGTTTGTAGTTCTTATATGTAGAGAACACCTCCTCCTCTGTGATTCCGAGTTCAGGATCGACATCAAGGAAATTACAACTCACGCATGAAAGCAGAGCGCAAAGCACTATTGATATTCTGAATCTTTTTCCCATAGCCTTTCAGTTTAGAAATCCAACTTCACACCTAATTTGACAGAGCGCATTATAGGATAGTAACTCTTGTTGAGTTCTGTCCTCTGAGGGTTACCCTCTATCAGATCTGAGAACATGAACAGGTTGTTTCCTGTCAGGGTGATGCTCAGGCCACGGACACCGATTGCATCCTCAAGTTTCTTACCATCAAACTTGTATGACAGATAGACCTCTTTGAGAGTGATGTAGTCGGACACACGCCATGAGTGACCTTCGATCATCATGTCATATCTGTCGTTCGCCGAACCTCCAAGGCTGGAGTAGAGTTTGTCATCGAATGACACGGCAGCGTGCCCTGCATTTCTGTTGGTAGGGGTCCAGTAATCAAGTTGAGCCTCATGGACAATGGCATCCTGCTTGATGAATTCCTTCCAGAACGAGCGGTTGAACTCAATATATTTGCCGTACGTTCCGTAGAAGAGCATATTGAAGGAGAATCCCTTATATCCGAGTCCCACGTTGATCGAGCCGACAACCGGAGGATAGGCGACTCCTCGGATCGAGTGAAGGTCACGAGAGGAGATCGAACCATCCGTGTTGTAGTCCAGCATCTTGTAGATACCAGGATAGACCCTTGATACAGAACCCATGGTATTAGGATATCCGTGAAGGTCATCAACAGAGGTGAAATAACCGCCGTCGATAAGATTCATACCTGTGCGCGCTGCCTTATAAGGCGTTCCTTCCCACTTCTGATATGAAGGAGTATTTACTGCATCAGCATAACCTGTAATACGGTTTTCATTAAGACCGAGCATGAAACCCACCTCATAGTAGAATCCTCTCGATGTGGTCGTACGCCACTTGCCTTCGATGTCGATACCATGCTTCTTCATGCTGCCGGCATTCACGTCCTTCGATGTAATACCAAGAAGCGGCGACTCTACCGGGGTCAGGAGCATATCGGTTCTCTTTTCTGAGAAGAGATCGACATTGAAGGTCAACTGGTCCTGAAGGAAGCCCAATTCGAATCCGAGGTCGTGCTTACGCGCTGTCTCCCATTTTGCTTCAAGGTTGGCAGCCTTATCCTCAACGATAAGTCCTGTGCTGTGTTTTGAGAATGAAGAATAATAGAGCCAGTCCTCACTTGCCTTATCACTACCCACAGTACCGTCCGAGTAACGGATCTTCATCTTGCTCCACCATGGCATGGCCTTCTTCCAGAACCCCTCGTTTGAAATCACATATCCGACAGCCACAGAAGGGAAGAAACCATAACGGTTCTTGGCCGAGAACTGCTCACTGCCTGTGTAACCCATATTCACCTCGACGAGATACTTCTTCTTGTAGTCGTATGTCGCACGGAACACGAAGGCCTGACCTCTGTGAGGGAAAGATGCACCTGAAATACTCTGTCTCTGGTTCGCGAGCAAAAGGCCTGTAACTGTGTGCTTCTTCTTGAATGTGCGGTCATAATTGAGGGCCGCCTCCCAGTAGAACACGACTGATGTGCTCTTTGGGCTGTTGTCCTGTGTCACGGAGTAAGGCGGCTGCACATAGACGTCGTTTCCTGACTCTGTCGAAGTCCATGGATTTCCGCTGCCGCTGTCAACTATATCCCAGTCAAGTTTATACAGTGGATTGGACTGGACACCCTGCTGCGAATATCTCGAGAACACAGAAGTGAACGATGCCATTGCCTTGAACGAAAGTCCCTTGGTAATGAAATCCAGTTTCTGATTGAGAACAAGGTCTGTATTCAGGCGGTTGGTTGTCGTCTGGAGGAAATCGCCCTTAGAAAGAGTGTTATATGGATTGGAAGTATAGGCATTTCCCTCCTGTGCAAGACGGTCTGTCACAAGACCCGGATAATTGCTGTCCGGGAATTGCTCCAACACCCATGAAGGATAATATGCCGGATACATCAAAGGAGATGCCATATACATCTGGTTGAACAGAGCAGTAACCGTAGAACTTGACTCAGGGTCACCAGGACGCTGCACGATTGCAGTAGAGCCACCGACCTTGAACGAAAGTTGAGTGGTCTTGGTCACATCTATATCCAGGTTGGCACGATAGTTTATCTTATGATACTGGAAAGTCGTACCCTTGTAATTATTGAGACGCTTTACGATGGAACCCTCATTGGTATAACCTACACCCACATAGTAGCGTACTTTGTCTGTACCTCCCCTGAGGCTGTAATTGGCGGTGACATTCTGAGCGACATCCTTAAGAAGCATATCGTACCAGTTGTTGTTCGGATACCTGATCGGGTCGCTTCCTGTCCTGTAGGCGTTGATCACATCCTGCGAAAGCACACTACCGAAGGAACCGTCGTTCCTATACGCTACATTCATCATTTCCGCTGTCGTGGCAGAATCGATGAACTTAGGAAGTTCCTGAGGAATATCTATACCGTAATTTACCGACAGGTTCATCTTCGGCTTACCTTTTACACCTGTCTTTGTCGTGACGAGAATGACACCGTTCGCACCCTTGGCACCGAACACGGCTGTTGCAGAGGCGTCCTTGAGGACAGAAATTGTCTGAATCTCATTAGGGTCAAGTTCATTGAACGAACGCTCCACACCATCCACCATCACAAGCGGACCTGAACCGTTCCAACTGGAAACACCACGGATGAATATCTCCGCATCACTGCTTCCGGGAGTACCGCTGTTCTGATAGGTGAGCACACCGGAAAGTTTACCGGCAAGGGCGTTGGTCACGTTGGTCGTACCTGAATTGATCAAGGCGTCAGAGCCGACCTGTGAAATTGCTCCCACCACCGACTCCTTCTTCTGGGTACCATAGCCGACAACGACAACATCTTCGAGCATGACGGCGTCCTCTTCCATCGTCACGAACCAGTCAGTGCTCCTGGCGAATTTGCTCTCGACATTCACATATCCCATACATGAAGCCTGGAGTGTCTCCCCGGCCGGGAAAGTGAACGAGAAATATCCCTGCTCGTCGGTTATCGTGCCTCCGAGTGCAGGTTTGCCCTTCACCATTATGGTAACGCCCGGTATCGGGAGAGAGTTCAGGTCAAGGACATTACCTTTCACCTGAATCATATTGTCCTGAGCCTGAGCCGGTCCCGAGAACAGCATCACGAGAACAGCCAGCAGAACAGTCATAATAGGTTTTATAGGTTTCATTGCTGAATGATTTATTTATTCTTAAGAGGAGAATCCGCACAGAACGACCCGATCTGACCTCTGACAGAAGGCCAGCCACCGACCCACATGATGCGGTCAAGCATGAGTGTCCTACCCTTCTTTACATTACTCATATCATAAGCATTGTAAAGAATCCATGTCGTGCCGTCATTTACATCGAACACGGTGCCATGACCTGCTCCGACAAACTTTGCACTGCTGCCGATCAGAAGTTCCGAATAACCGCTCGTCATGGCCTCACCACCCTTGTTCTTATAAGGGCCTTCGATCCTGTCTGCACGTCCAACCACCTGGGTACAGGTACATGAGGCTTCGCCGTCAGTGGTTCCCACGGTTGCAAACAGATAGTACTTGTCTTCATGCTTGAAGATGCAAGGTGCGTCAAACTCATATGAAGCGATCTGAACAGGGCTGCCCATAGTGCTGAGACCGTCAGCAGAAAGCCTGACAAGATAGATTCCGTTGAAATTTCCAAAAACGAGATAGTTGGCGTCATCGTCCTGGATGAAAGACGGAGACGAAACACCACTTATATCCGACGAAGACTGGATCAGTTTTCCTCTGTCCGTATATGGACCGCTGATCAGATCGGAAGTAGCATAACCGATTCCGCTGTTTGTATAATCCTTGGACAGGGAATAGTACAGGACATACCTTTCGCCTATCAGCGTAATCTCAGGAGATGTCGGCATGACATCCTTGATGAACGTCGGTCTGGAAATCTCGTCAAAGACAGATGTTGACCTCTGCCACGTTGTAAGGTCCGTCGATTCCATGATAGGAATGATCGACGTAATTGTTCCTTCCTCGACATCACCGGCATTTACGGCTGAGAAAAGATAGAATTTACCGTTCTCCTCATAAACTGAAGGGTCCTGGACATCACTCTGCTCCACCGGATTGCGGTAAGAGTACCATGTGCCGGGATTGACGGCTTCATCATTTGAGCAGCCTGCAACCATCATAAGGGCCATCAGACCGATCCATCCTCGTTTCATAGTTATCAGTTTTAATCAGTTATATTCTTGTCAATTATATTCCTCCGGAGCCTGCCATTCATCAGTCATATCGTAAGGCATCCTGTATATCTTTCCGTCCTTTGTCCCGAAATAAAGGTTGGACTGGCTGAACTTGTCTGTCCTTCCGTCCGCCCAATATGCCCAGAAACCTTCATCTGCGTAGAACGGTCTTCTTATATATGTATGGTTCGTTCCGCTATTGGAAGTCCATTGCTTTGTCATGGTCCATGTCTTGCCGCTGTCTGTGCTCGTCCACTCCTGAATCTCTCCGCCCGCGCCCCAATAGAGGCCCGTATCGGACGATGGCATTGTAGGGGCTATTATAGTCCACGTATTCCCGTCCACCCAAAGACTTCCGCTGTCATAACAATGTGTCGACTTCGCAAACATGCTTTCGTTCCACTTCTGACCGTCCCAATGAAGCACATGCCACTCGCGTTCTCCTCCGTCAGGGCCTGTCAAATGGTTGAGACTCAACACATATAATATTATAGGGTTTCCATGTATATCAAAATTCAGATCCTTGATATAACAGTTCCTTCCCTTCACTCCGTCAGCCTCATAATTCTCATAATCTCTCAGCAGGCAATTGGACTCCCTTTCCGTAATCGGTGTGGTAACAGTCTGACCATCAGCAGTAGTCCACGTCTGCCCCCAGTCTGTTGACTGTACATAATATATATTTGTACGGGTGTCCACATCTCCGTTGATATGCCTGTTGAATGCAGTACAAAGTTTGTTTCCGCAGATATTGCTTATCTGATAATGGCCGGAGTTGCTCTTCCCCGCCTTTATGTTTGCAAGCCCCTCGGTCGCAGTCCAGGTCCTTCCGTCTGTACTGCTCTGATAGTAAAGGCGTCTCTTTCCGTCATATTTTGTAAAGAAGAAGAAAAATCCCCTCTGGGCGCTGTACATGATCTGAGGATAAGCCATCTCGAACTCGCTTATCAACTCAAAGGCAGTGATATCGTATGGTCTCATGCTTTTATAGACCCTGCCGTCACGTTTTGTACTGCGGCCGGAAACGAACACCCAGAGATATCCGTCCTTGTCGATCTGGACAGTCGGGTCATCATGCGGATCTTTCACCCCTTCAGTCTGCTCCCATTTGTCCATCACTATCCTTGGCTTCTGAAGCAGACCGGTGGCATGATCATAGCAGCCTATCATACAGAGCAGGTGCTTTTCATCAGACTTTGTCGTACCTCCATATACAAAGAACGTCTTGTCTGCCTCCCTTGAGTATATCGCCATCGGGATATGCTTCATGGTATATGTTCCGAGACCGCCGCAGTATTTCGAACCGTAATCAGTCGACTGACCGAGGTCAAACCAGATGCCCCTGTATCCATCTACCGTCTTACAGATATACTCAGACGGCACATCAGCCTTTGGAGCGACATCTGTGTAAGACGTGTAGTAGAAATCTCCGACAGCCTCTTCCGGCATATAGACAGTCCTGCGTTTAAGACCGCCTGCCACATTATCGATATGTGCCATATGCACGGTCTTGGCTGCATCGTACCTGATGGAATACTCTACAATTTCTCCCTCGGCATCAGTATAGATGAACTCCTCGGCATAAAGACCGCCATAGACAACAGTCGCCATGGTGCATTTCAACACTCCGTTTTCATAGGAATATTCAGACATCGCCCAGCGTTGAAGACCAGCCTCATATCTTGTTCCGAGCACATCCACGGATTTCTTCAACTCCGCCAGGACCTTGCCGCCATCAACCAACTGAGCCACGACACTCACGGAACCTTCCGAAAGCCCACCCACAAACTCCTGACCGCTTGTGCCATGCCCCACTTCCAGAATCCTGTCCCCTGAAATCACAAACTGAAGAACTGCGTCCTGATTGTTCACATTATCCCACTTGATAAGGATACGGTTCTTGCCGGCTATGACATCCACCTTACCCTGGAATTCAAATTGAGCGGAATCCTCCTCCTTATGAACCGACTCGCAGCCCAAAAGGAGAAGAATCAACAATGTGAATATGGATCTAAGTCCGTGAATCATGCTTATTTAAGTTGGAAAGTAGGACCCTTGAATACACCGGACTCATCATGAGGGTGATCTGCACCGATGAATCTTATCGCACCGCTTGTAGATGGTGAAGTAACTGATTTATCACTCTGGAGATATGTTCCGTCAACACAGATGATGCGCACTATCAGTTCACCCTTCTCAACAGTCTTTGTCATCGTGAAGGTAGCATTGTAATATACCTCCGTCTTTGACTTGCCTCCCGGCAACTTACAGTTAGCACTTTCGCCGTTAGGAGCATCCTCCTTTAATCCGGTAGTAAATGCAGTCCAGTTGCTTCCGCCGTCGAGACTGATCTCGGATCTCCAATATTTAGGAGCGTCCAAGGTCGCCGCCATTCCATAGTCAAAATGTAAGACCTTGTTCTTCTCGGCTTTAAGAACAGGTATATGGAACTCGATTGCGTCCTTTGTCCAAGCAGTCTTCATCGTGATATTTCCCTCCTTTGCTATAATATATTTGAGTCCATATTGGCTTGGAGTGACCATCTGGACATATAGCATCTGATTGTCAGGATAGGTATATGAACAAAGCCTTCCCGTACCCAGACCGGTCACGGCACCTGTTTCGCCTCTTGACGCAAAATCAGGGTTATGCTCCATATTCCAGGCCTGATCAGAAGCAAGGAACATCACAGGAGTGGTAAGATCCACAAATGTAGCACTCTGTACAATGTTGATTTCCTTATATATTTCAGGAAGGTCATCTGCAACAACCTTTACTGTCGCAACCCGGGCATCATCGCTCGGAGCGGCTGTCACAGTCACGGTCAGGGAAGCATTTCCATTGCCGGTAGCCGGAGCCACTGAAAGCCAGTCCTCCGAGCACTGGGCGCTCCACTTGACATTGGATGTAAGGTCCACATTGAAATTGCCTCCATCCTTGTTGACGACAAGAGAAGACTCGGACACGGAGATAAACTGGTTGCCCTGAGTGACCTTCACGGTCGTTTTCGTCCCGTTATTATCGAAAACCAGGTCTGCTGTCCTGTTGGCGCCGGTTTCATTAAGTTCAGCAGAAATCGTTATGGTTGACAGACCATATCCCCCTTCGTATGCAGAGAAGGTTACCCATGATGCAGTGGTGCTTACCTCCCACGGAGCATTTGACTTGACCTGCAGATCAAACTGGTCACCGATACTGAGGGCCGGAACCGAAGACACTGAAGCACCCTCTTCATCAAGGACTGTTATCTCTGCAGCAAACTTCTTCTGACATACCCTGAGGGTCTTTGTCTGGTCTGCGTAAGAGAACCTGATCTCGCCAAAAACATCATCACCCCCGTTGACTTCGGAAGGAGTGACCGCCATTGTAGCATAGCGCTTGCCCTCACCCTGAAGCGGTCCGACAGTGGCCCACTCGTCCATTTCGCCCGCATCCGCTGTCCAATCGACATTGGAGTACAACTTGAACTGAGCGCCATAGATGTTATACGAATCGATGTAGAAAATTCCGTCAGAGGCTACTCCTTCCACGAATTTAAGTTCAGGAGGCAAGGATGCGGCATTCTGAGAAAGTTGAACCTCTCTTTTCACATCACCGGCCACCACAGTCATCACGCCCTCGCGTGGCTGGTTATCCTCATTGACCAGAGCGTCCAGCACGACAGTCTGTGCGGAAGACGATGCCAGACCACGTCCCGGTTTCACCTTGATCCAGTCCAGTCCATCAAGTTCAAGATGCCAGTTGACATTTGACTTGATGGTGAATGACACCTTTCCATCCGGTATCGCCTCAAACTGATATGAGTTATTCAGGCCCTGTATTGAGACCACAGCCCTTTCATCCATAGTTTCGTCATTACACGACAAAAGCATTGCCATGAAAACTGGCAATGCGATGACAAATTGCAAAAAGCGTTTCATCTTTCGGTTAGTTTAGTGTATGCTTTGTTGTTAGCGTTTGCTGGTTATCATAAGTAAAAGCAAAATAAGTCATTATCGCCGGATAGAGCATAATCCAAAAGGGGCGATAATAGAACAATAGGGGCACGCCCCGATAAATAAGACCGGGCAACAGCCTCAGAGACAAGACGGCATAAAACAAACCGTTCAATAATACAACAATCACCAGCACAGGAAAGCATGCATTATATAAGGTATAAGAATTTGATTAAATTTGTTCAAAACCATTATTAACAATGAAACGATTGACCGCAATACTGCTTGTCGCAACAGCAGCCATTTCCTTCTACGGATGCCAGCACGAACTCAACATCCCGCTTGAGGCGATTGATGTGGAATTTGAAATCCCAAGCACAATCGACCTCGAACCAGGCACCACCACCCTTGATTTTCAGATCAAGGACGGCAAGGCTCCCGAGCCGGATGACCTGCTGATCCTCAACGGACCGAGAGGCCAGTACTACTGCCAGATCACCGAACTGAGCGACGAATCCTTCACCATCAGACTCTATGACAATTTTGCCAATGGAGAGCACAAGATCACCATTCAGAGAGGACTCGCCACAGCCTACAAGGGAAGTTCGACAATCAATATCGAGAAATATGACGACGGAGTCCATGCGGCAACCGGCAGCACCGTGTATGGAAGGGTTTCATGCGACGGCGAGGCCATATCCGGCGTTGTGATTTCAGACGGTGTCAAGGTTGTCAAGACTGACGAAAACGGTATCTATCAGATGAAATCGGACAAGAAGAACGGCTACGTGTTCATCTCCGTACCAAGCGGTTATCAGGTGCCTGTGGATGTCGTTCTGCCTGTAATGTGGTATCCGCTTACACTTGCGGCAACCACTCCCGAAAGGGCAGACTTTGAACTTATACGCTCAAAGGACCAGACCAATTTCAAACTTCTCGTGTTCGGCGACATCCATCTTGCCAACAGGAACAGCGACAAGAAGCAGTTCCAGTACTTCCTCGACGATGTCAAGGATTACAGATCGAAAAACTCCGGCAAACTCATATACGGGCTCACACTCGGAGACATGACCTGGGACAGATACTGGATTGACAACAAATTCTCGTTCCCTGAATACAAGAACCTCATGAAGACGCTGAGCGGAATGCCGATTTACCAGACTCCTGGCAACCACGACCATGATATCTATCAGGCAGGAGACTTCCTCACCATAAAGGCATACAGAAAATACCTCGGTCCTTCGTATTATTCGCACAACATCGGAAACATACATTTCGTGGCGCTCGACAACATTCATTGTATGAATCCGGGCGAAAACAAGCAGGCTGTATATGACAACAACATCGTTGAAGAGCAGTTGAACTGGCTCCGGGAAGACCTCAAGCATGTTGACAAGAACACCCCTGTCATCGTTTCCATGCATGCTCCTGCGCACCATAACCCCATGGGCACAGACAAAGCCGAAACTATCCGCAACAACGTTGCCAACCAACTTCTGGACGCATTCTCCGGATTCAAGAATGTGCAGTTGTTCACCGCCCACACCCATGTCATCTATCATGTGACCGACAGGAACATCACTGAGCACAATGCAGGAGCGATATGCGCAACCTGGTGGTGGTCAGGAAAATACTATCAGGGTGTAAATGTCTGCACAAGCGGAGCGGCCGGAGGATACACCATCGTCGATGTCAACGGTACTGACATCACATACAAATTCAAAGGCACCCAGATGGACGAGAACAAGCAGTTCTACACATTTGACAGAAACCAGATTGCCTTGAAGGCCAGCACATACGTCCCTAATGCCAATGAGGCGAATCTCGCAGAATGGGTAGCAAGAGTCGGCAGATGGAAGAACGCAAACAGCGATAACTATGTGTATATCAACACATGGAACTGGGATCACAAATGGAAGATCGAGGTTACCGAGAAAGAGACAGGTAAGAAACTGGAAACAGAATTCATGACTGATTTTAGCCCGCTTCATCTTGTGGCACACTCAGCCAAGAGACTCAACGGATCCGGCAATCCGAACTTCCTTACAAGCGACGGTTGCATCCTCCACAGGGTCAAGGCAAGCAAGGCAAACACAACATTGATAATCAAGGTTACCGACAGATTCGGAAACACATATACCGAAGAAATGAAGCGTCCGAAGGAGTTCAGTCCCGAGGCTTACGCTGCATATTAAAAACAATCCGACCGCGCTTAGAAAGACACAAAAGAAGGCCGCTCCTTTCGGACGGCCTTCTTTGTTGTTCATATAGAATCAGTTAATCCTGATTATATACATCCTCATGAACTATCAGGGTCGGCTTGTGTTGAGACAGGTCCCAAATATCCGTGTTCCATGTGACAAAGTTTGAGTTTTTAGCAGCATCACTAGGAGAGTTGTCATTATTATTCGAAACCGGTCGGTTATACAGGCAATACTGATTTATATTTGTACCACCGTCGCAAGCATTTACTATATTATCCGTCAGCGTTCCCGCCGGCAACTCACTCAGATTCCGAGGCTGATAACCGGTTGTTTCGTCCTCCAGGACCATTCGGACATCATCAGGGCTTTGATAATACCTGTTTTTCCCTTTGTCAGCAAAATCTGCAGCAGAGGATATACAACCTATTATAGGCGCACACGGCGGATCGAACGCACTCGTACGATTACAGGTAATACTTGTTATAAAACTTATATTTCCACTGAAGGTGATACCACTCTCTGTGCCGACGAAACCAAGAATACCACCGACTCCCCCACCTAAATAATAACTTGTACGTTTATTATTGGCTACTGACTCTGCCCACTCACTCCATGTTTCAGGCATAAGAGACGCTGTAAGCGTTCCTTTGGCATTACTGCTTATCTCTCCTTCATCAACGAAACAATTTGCAATATTCAACGACGATCCGACCGATCCGCCCAAAATTCCTCCCACTCCTATCATATCATAATTCTTGGATTTCGACAGTAAATATGCTCCGGTATTTTCTATATTACAGTGCGAGTGACAGTTTCCGATAATCACAGGACCCGTAGCATACCCCAGAATACCACCGATGAAACATCCGTCAGCAGTTATATCTCCTCTGTAGTAATTCTGCCTGATTGTTACAGAAGCCTGCCCAGCCGCCACCCCAAGAATACCGCCGACCTGCTTGCCGGGATTAAGAACTCCTTCCTTCTTCCTGGCGGTTGCCGTCACATCCGCCTTCACCCAGCAGGAACTGATGGTCAGCGGAGAAAGTGTGTGTCCGACAAGGCCACCTACCTGATAGTTGCCGTCGATCGAACACGTAGAACTGCATGATGTAACCGTTATTTCCGTATCGGACTCACTTTCATTGAAGCCCAAGATACCTCCGACACCTCGGGTGCCGACAACAGTACCTGCCGCGTGGCAATTCACTATCTGAACATTCTCATAATATCGGGCAATGAACCCGGATGCATGCTCGCCGGATGCAGTGACATTCACATCTGTTGTACAGTCAGTGATTACTGCATTGCGCACCATTCCTGACAATCCTCCCACACACTTCTTGCCTTTCAAGGTTCCTTGCACATGCACATTGCTCACAGTCGCCTCCTTGCCTTCGAATCCGATCCAGCCTGCAAGAATGCCGACCGTACTGGCTTCGTCTTCAAGATTCAGTTCAGCATCAATAATATTCAAATCGCGAACGTTACCATATACAATACCAAAGAGACTTGGCTGATCATGACCGCTATTGTTATCCAGACCTGTCCCCCTTTCAAAGTTTTTAGGATGGAAATTGGATATAGTCCTGTCATTGCCATCAATATCAAACTTTGCAATCTGCTCCGGATTTCTGCTGTTATTTACAGGAGTCCAGTTTTCCATTGAGGCCAGATCGATGTCATTGTCAATCCTGATATATGTAATCGTTTCATTATCAATCTGGTCGTCAGCCACTATCGTTGCAAGGCCTTCCAGATCATACTTGTTCTTGATCAGATATGGTTCCTCTACTGTACCATCTCCCTCAGTACCGATTACGCGACCTATTGAAAGCGAACTGCGTGGAATCGAAACATCGTCATTGACCTCACGGACTATATCAGCCTGATTCTGATCAAACAGATCGACCGTCACTGTAAAACCACGCTGAAACCTGCCTGGCAAGATCGTAAAATAGTAGATTCCCGGAACAAAAGTATCACCCTCCTCAGGAAGGACAGTAACCGTAGTAGATGGATTGCCGACAACCACATAACCGACATCATCGACATCATTATAAGATACCTTGATATCTCCCGCGACGACCTCTCCGTTTTTTCCTTGGAACGTGATGCTTGAAACACCGTCCGTAGTTATTGTCGCCTTAAAGACGGCAGTCACATTCCTGAACTGAAGGTTCTGGTCCGCCGAAGTACAGGCTGCGATAGCACGATGGGCCGAAAATGCGTCCCTGCGGGCTGTCTGCTCTGCCGGAAGCGTAGTGGAAACATACATTGTCCCATTTTCTTCTGCAAAGGCAGCGTCCTCATCATACGGAAACAGTGCATAATAATTGTCCGCCTCCTCGTTGAAGTCAGCGTTCTGATCTATGCTTAATGAAGTAGATAGACCTGCCCTGTCAGAGATGAAGCATCCGTTATTCACTCCGTCAAAGATACTCACCTGGTCATCCTTCTCCCACAACACATACAACTCACTTTTATAATAGTTGTGTTCAAGAAAAACCTTTGATTGAGGCAATTGCTCGGAGATAAAGCCGGCGGTAAAGGCAAATCTACCGCCCGGCTCCTGTATATCATGTTTTTCGTTGACGCACGAGACAATAGCAAGTGCTGACAAAACTGACAGTATTCTCTTCATTACTTGTTTTATTATTTAAGTGTCGGAGCGGTGCCTGAAAGATCCCATACGGTTGTGCTCCAGCCGAGTTTTGTGGCGATCTTCGAAGGTGTAGCATAATCGGCAGCCTCTGACTCAGAAATCTTGGCGTTGTTCTGCTGAGTTGCGGCGACTGTCTCTGCTCCGATCACATTCAGTTCCGTGTTATGCTTGCAGTTCTTGACGGTAGAGGTTGTCTGCGCCTCGCCAATAATTGCACCTATTGCACCTTGCGAGGTGATTGTTCCTTCTGCATAACAGTTTGTAACCTCAGCAGATGTCGCACGTGCACAACCGATTATTCCTCCATTCTGCTTGGAAGCGCTTGCATGACAGGTCATATCCACGATAGCAAAAGAATTCTGGATTCTGGAACTACCTGACGCATCCACTCCCAGAATGCCAGCCGCCTCAATATATGCACCGCTGATATTTCCTTTATAATAACAGTTTGCTACACTCAGTTGCGCACCGGAGTTAACACCCACGAGTCCTCCGATCTGCTTTGCGCGTGACTCTTGGGTTCCGGTAGTGGTCACATTACCTGTGGCATAGCAGTCCGTCATCGATACGTTCTCGGTGTGAATATGACCGACAAACGCACCCAACTGATATGTTCCCGTAACATTACCCGTTGCAACGCATCGCACGAACTCAATCTTTCCAGGATTTACTGGTGCACTACTTGTTGTATTTGAACCTCCGGCAAAACATCCGGCAGCCCTGGTTCCCGTAACACTTCCTGTTGCAGAACAACCTACAAACTTAACATCAGACGCAAGTCGTCCTGCAAATCCACCACATTCCGCATCTGTCGCAGTAATAACCAAAGAAGTCGTACAATTCTCAACCAGCGCATTTGTTATGGTGCCGCAAAATCCGCCAGAGACTTTTTTTCCGCCCATTGTTCCGGACAGACTTACATTGCTGACCCAGGTCTGAACCCTGCCTTCAACTCCGATGAAGCCAGCCAACACGCCGGCGGTGTTAGAAGTCACAGCCATTGCCACACCAGTGAAATTCACATTCTTACAAGAACCACACAACGTTCCGAAGAAACCGGCCTGAGTGCCATCATCTGCAGCCGTACACGAAGTCGGAGCAAAATTCTTTATTGAGTAACCTTTTCCATCGAAATGAATTTCCGGAATATTTTCAGAAGTACGACTGTTTGAAATCGGAGTCCAGGCAGTCTCTCCTGTCATGTCTATATCCTTGGTCATCACGACATAGTTAGGAAGATTAGAGACAAGTTTCGCCGACAGGCCTTTAAGATCCTCAACAGAGCCGACTGTGAACGGATTGGACTGAGAACCCTCAACCGCCGTACCGAAGCCTTCGCATACGATGAGAGTGTTGCCGTCCATATAGATAGGATCTGTGGATTCCTGCCGGTCCGAATTTGCACCGTAATGATATGTCACAGTAAAGCCCTCGGACAGGGTCTGAGGAATGATGGAAACATAGTATATTCCTGCATTGATGACAGATGCGCCCGGCGCAGGCACCACAGCGACCTCAGGCACACCTGCTGTAACTCCGGAAATTGAAGCATTCTCCGGGTTCACGCTGATTTTTCCTGCAAGATTTTCTCCCTTGTTTCCGGAAACTACAATCTTTGTAATGTTTTCCGCCTTGACGTCAAGTCTCACCGCAGCCGTTACATTCTTGAATGCAAAAGCATTGGAAGATGTCTTGGCCACAGCGATGTGATACTTAGGCTCGTCCGGTGATGCTGTCTGCTCGGAAGGGACAGTCGCGACAAGCGCACCATCTTCCATAAGGGCATCAGTCATGTATGGAAAGACTGCCGAATAACTTGAAGCACTGGCCACCTTTACATTGGAAGTCAAGGTTGTAGATGCACCCGCAGCGGAAGCCTTGAAAAGAATCGGGGTCTGTGAAGAATAGACTCCCACCTGATCGCCAGCCTCCCACGAGAGGGTCAATTTCTTTGAAGCATCATCGTAGGTTGCAGCAGTCTTGGATGCAAGTTCACCAAAATTTGCGGTAAACGTAATGTAATCACCATTGGTCGGCGTGCTGTTGTCCGTAAAATCCGGAGCCTCTTTCTTACACGCCATAACCCCCATCACTGCGATGAGGGTCATAGTTATCAGTTTTTTCATACGTTGACTTTAGTTTTCAAAGCATTTGAGAGTAGGAGTTGCGCCTGTAAGGTTCCAGGTGGTTGTGCCGTCCCAACCCAGTTGTGTGGCTATTGCTGACGCTGTTGCGTAGTTGGCAGCCTCCTCTGCAGTAAGTTTGGCGTTAGTGCCCTCTTCTGTAAGGGTACCGATAATGGAACCGACAAGCAATTCTACATTTGTAAAATGTTTGCAGCCTTTAATTGTCGCAGCTTTAGTATTCTTGCCTATCATTCCTCCTGCATTAGCTCCAGTAAGAGTTCCTGATGCATAACAGTTTTCTATAGTCAATGATTTAGAATCTTTATTATCTCCAATCATTCCACCCACATCTGTTGTTGTCGCGGTAAGATCGCCAATAGAGAAGCTGTTACTTATAGTCACCTCTGAATTTGCCGCCGCTAATCCGAGAACACCTCCAACAGCCTCGCCTAAACCACTCACCAAAGAGCCTGCGAAATAGCATCTTGTTATGTTAAGCTTTCCTTTAGTAACTCCTACGATACCTCCTATATGTCTTCCGCTTTTCCCTCCAGCAAGATAGGTCACTTTTCCTGTTGCATAACAATCCGTTATAGTCACAGTACCACCATTTAGATAAGCGATGAATGCACCATTCTGATAGTCACCTTCAACATTACCTGTTGCATAGCAGTTTGTAAATGTCATGTTGGCATCCTTATCATTACCGCCATAGAATCCTCCAACGAACCTTGAAGCAGCTTTAGACGATCCGTCGCCTGTAGATGAAACATTACCCGTCGCATAGCAGTTTTCAAAATAAGCAGTGCAACCCGCGTCATCACATCTTGCAACAAATCCCCCGACATGCTTATCTGCCGCTTTGACGTCTACATCTGCCGAACAGTTTTTAAATTTTGCATTCTTAAAGTTTGCGGCAAATCCGGCAACGACCTTATTAGCTGTAACAGATCCCGACACATGAACATTTTCAATATTTGTCTCCAAATCCCCCCTTCCATTATAACCAACACTTCCGGCCAAAACAGCTGTTGTACTCATCGTTGGTTGATCAATATTGGCCCCCACAATATTCAGATTGCTGCAAGAACCATATAAAATACCGAAGAAACTTGCCTGATCTCCACCAATTCCCGCTGTTACGCTGGTAGGCTTGAAATTGGAAATAGTATGATTCTTTCCATCAAAATGAATTTCTTTAATATTTTCCAGAGTACGGTCATTATTTATCGGAGTCCAGGTTGTCACACCTGACATGTCGATATCGTTCGCAAGTTTGACATAGTTTGGATTCCCAGTCGAAAGCACTGCACTGAGGTTGCAGAGGTCATGAACGGTCTTGATGACGAATGGATCATCCACTGTTCCTTCGCCCTGGATATCAGTAAACGCCTTACCTACAACAAGGCTGCTGCGTGGGATGGTAACGTTGCCTGCCTGACGAAGTTCCTTGAAACCGTCAGCAGTCTCATAAGTCACAGTGAAGCCCTGCGAAAATTTCTGAGGAAGGACAGAGAAATAGTATGCGCCTGTCTCGAATGTAGCGGCGTCAGCAGGAGGGGTAACAGTTATCACCTTTTCTCCGCCCTCTGCCGCAAGGGCATACTCAGCAGTTGCCGCATTGACTGTGATTGCGCCTGCAACAGTCTCGTCAGCATTACCCTTGAACTCGATTCTTGTCACATGCTCGCAACCCACATAAACCCTCACAAGACCGCAGACATTCATAAAACTGAACGATGAACTGCTTGTAGATGCCACAGCAAGATGAGCCATGAAAGCGTCTGCTGTTGCTGTCTGAGTCGCAGGCAGGGCTGTCGAAATCTGACCGGCAGCAATTGTTGCCTCTGCATCGTAAGGATACATCGCATAGTAAGTATCCGCCTCTATAATATTGCCGTTGAGTGTAGTGCTCGCACCTGGGGCCTGAGCGGTAAATTCTGCCGGAGCGCCATCTGCTGCATACACACCCACTTTATCATTCTGTTCCCAAAGCACAGTCACGGCGTGTGTGCTTTCATTATAGTTCGGAGTCGCCTTTGCTATAGGTTCCGCAAAATCAGCCGAGAAAGTCCTGCTGCCATCGCCGGCAGGCTGCTCAACCGGATTATTATCATTATTGTTGGTGATTCCCAAATCCTGCTTGTCTGCACATGATGCGGCCGCCATCGCTACGACAAGAGCCGCCGATATAAATTTCTTCATAGTCATCAGATTAAAAAATTTCAAAAAGATCATCACTTGAAGTGTACCCCTGGTTGGTACTTTCTTCGTAATTCTTCTCTACACTTTCGCAGAGAACGCCCTCGTAGCGAAGACCGTAGATGTCGGTCCTTGGAGCAAGATAGCCCCTCTTCTGATCGGTTTTCATAAGCATGAAGTTATTAGTTGTTAAGTTATCGCAGTCATGCAAAACAGCCCGCTCAGGGAGCCGGATTTGCAGATAACAAATTAACGAAATAAGGCAGGATGCGTAATAACTGAAACAGAGCGATGATAGAACAATCGGCGCAGATACAACAAGACCCCCGAAAATTCGGGGGTCTGATGCAAATAAATATGCAGAAATCGACTTCTTACAACTTGCCGCAATATCTCAGCAACGCTTCGAGATAGTAGTAGTCAGCATACGTCAAAGGCACATCCACCTCGCTGCCAGACGGAAGCGAACCGACGCTATGTTTCAGGACAAAATTGCAGTTTTCGCCAGGCTTTGCGAGATACTCGTCAGATGCAAGCGTGCGTATCTGTGTCAGAGCCATCTTCCTGCACGCCTTGGCGAGTTTCCTGTCCTTTGTATAATCGGCCAGTTCAAGGAAGGCCGAAGCCATGATTGCACCTGCCGAAGCGTCTCGGTAGGCATTCGGAATATCCGGAGCATCGAAGTCCCAATATGGAATACCATCCTCCGGCAACCTTTCAAGAAGCATCTTCGCCACCTTCTCTGCATGGTCGAGATAACGCTGCTCTCCCACCTCGCGGAACATCATCGTATATCCATATACAGCCCACGCCTGACCTCTTGCCCATGCAGAATCATCAGAGTAACCCTGAGCCGTCTGCTTTCCGCGCACACCTCCGTTTACCGGGTCATAATCAACCACATGCCATGTAGTGTAGTCCTGACGGAAATGATGTTTCATGGTCGTATCCGCATGCGAAAGTGCAATTGCTTTAAGCGAATCCACTCCACACAGTTTATGCGCCTGTGTAAGAATTTCAAGATTCATCATATTGTCGATGATGACAGGGAAACGCATGTGGGCATTTTTCTTCTTCCTGGTGTTCCAACTCTTTGTCACACCGGTAACAGGACTATAACGCGTACACAGCAGATGGGCAGCATCAATGATAGGCTGACGCCATTTCTCCTCTCCGGTTATGCGGTAGGCATTGCCATAACTGCAATTGATGACAAAACCGATATCATGGTTTCTGATGATCTGAGACTCGCCATAGAGTTTGTCGGTGTTCTTTTCGGCAAGAGCCTTTATCTGCTGGTCGCCTGTGTACATATACACATACCAGAGCGTTCCCGGATAGAATCCGGAGCACCACCATGATGCCATGGATGTGCGGAACTTGCCGTTCTTTATGGACCGCGGGAATGTAGTATCATCCAAAGTCTCGTCCATCTTGATACAATGCTGGCGAGCCACCTCAAAGACCCTGTCCGCCAGATGCTTCATCGGCTCCTTCGCCGAAAGTGAAACTGCCACGAGGAGCAGCGCAGCAAAACATAAGATTGATTTTTTCATAAGTAATTGTCAATTATTGTTATACGACATAACAATCGCAATTTTAACAATTTTAATGAAGAAAACAAAATAAAAAAGCCGCCTCAATAATGGGCGACTGCATATAATAGATACCTCGTCAGGTAGATTTTTCTGACCCTCGGCTCTTTCTCAAAATTTAAGGTCATCCGAAGATGACCTGTTTTGGAGCGGAAAACGAGACTCGAACTCGCGACCCTAACCTTGGCAAGGTTATGCTCTACCAACTGAGCTATTTCCGCATTTTTCTCTGAAACCCAAAAGAACTTTTCCGTTTGGGATTGCAAAGGTACGCATTATTTTTAAATCTCCAAATTTTTTTTGAATTTTTTATGATTATCCGTGTGATTATCCGCAAAGGTGCAGAAAAACTCACCTGATTACAATCTATAATCTCATCCGGGATTTGGGTACGTATTTCCGGATGAACATGGGAAATTTCGCTTCTCATCCGGGTTTCGGGGGTTGTTTTCCGGATGAAAACGTAATATTGTGGAGGGCGTCAGCAAGGTGTGGCGTCGAGATGCACAGCGGATGTCTCCATTTGACCCTGTTCCGGTATGACGGCTCGGCATGACGATGAGAGGCATAGTGCAAATCTACCGGAACTGCTGCCGAGTTATTAATTCGGGAGTGTTGTGCGGAGACCAGAGATGTTGCAGGTCTCCGCAAAAATGCAGGTAGTGTTGTGCGGGATTTGTGGCGCTGGTAATGTCTTGCGGAATTTCTGATGCTGTGCTGTCGTGGCATTTGTGATGCTGGTGCTCTCGCGCAGCACCGCAGGCGGAATAAATGATCTCCGCCTGCTCGAAGCAGGTTCGCGAGCGATACCTGAGGGGCTCGCTCGCCTGCTTCGTGCCGGGTCCGGAGGGCGCAAACATCAATTTTGCTTGCTCCGTCCGTGATTAGGCCCGTTTTACGGATGCTAGGCAGCGAAATGCATTCTCCGTCCGTAATTTCGCCTGTTTTACGGATGCAAGGCGGCAAAATGCTTGCTCCGTCCGTAATTTCGCCTGTTTTACGGATGCAAGGCAGCGAAATGCATTCTCCGTCCGTGATTAGGCCCGTTTTACGGATGCAAGGCAGCGAAATGCATTCTACGTCCGTAATTTTGCCTGTTTTACGGACGGAGCAGGTAGGAAGCGCGAACAGTTTACTGCACTGATGACGGATAATCATTAAAAATCCGCAGAAAGGCGGCAGGGGCGCTGCGCTTTCTGCGGATCTTATAAGAGAATTGTGTGAGATTAGTCTTCCTTCTCCTCTTCAAGGTATGCTTTCAGGAGTTTCTCCTGTACATCGCCCGGTACCGGCTGGTAGTCAGCGAAGTCCATTGTGAAGGTTGCACTACCTGATGTAAGAGAACTGAGGGTTGTCGAGTAACGGTAAAGTTCTGCAAGCGGAACGCGGGCCTTGATGACCTCGAATCCCTTGTCTGACCCCATACCCTCGATGAGAGCGCGACGGTTCTGGAGATCGGACATGCAGGCACCCATGTACTCGGACGGGGTAAGCACCTCAACATTGTAGATCGGCTCCATGATCTTCGGACCTGCTGCGCGGAATGCTTCCTTGAACGCGTTACGTGCCGCAAGAACGAATGAGATTTCATTTGAGTCAACCGGGTGCATCTTACCGTCATATACATATACACGGATATCACGTGCAAGTGAACCTGTGAGAGGGCCCTCGCTCATCTTCTCGTTGATACCCTTGAGGATGGCAGGCATGAAGCGTGCATCAATGGCACCACCTACGATACAGTTGTAGTATTCGAGTTTACCGCCCCATGGAAGATCAAACTCTTCCTTACCCTTGATGTTGAGAACGATTTCCTTGCCATCGACCTTGAATCTGTTGCCAGGATCGACACCCTCCTGATAAGGAGCGATAAGAAGGTGAACCTCACCGAACTGACCTGCTCCACCTGACTGCTTCTTGTGACGATAGTCCGCACAAGCAATCTTGGTGATGGTCTCGCGGTATGAGATCTTAGGTGCAGCGAACTCGATTTCAAGTTTGTTCTCATTCTGGAGTCTCCATTTGAGAGTGTTCACATGCTGCTCACCCATACCTTTGAGGATGGTCTGCTTCTGCTCCTTGTGATATTCGATCACGTATGTAGGATCCTCGGCAGCGATCTTTGCCATTGCCTCGCTCACCTTCTCCTCATCCTTTGCATCCTTTGCCTTGACAGCACAACGATATTTGTAATGAGGGAACACGATGTCCTTGTAGCAGATATCCGCACCTGGAGCACAGAGAGTTACATTTGTCTTTGCTGCGCGGAGTTTCACGGTACATCCGATATCTCCTGCGATAAGGTCGGTAACCTTCTCCTTCTTCTTGCCGGCAACCGCATAGATTGCTGAAATCCTTTCCTTGTCACCCGTTTCAGGATTTTCAAGGTCCATACCCTCGGTGAGTTCACCCGACATCACCTTGAAATATGCAACCTCGCCAAGATGCGGCTCAACCGCTGTCTTATATATAAAGAGTGATACAGGAGCCTCCTGCTTGCACTCGATTACTTTCTCGTCCTTTGTCACGCCCTTGCGCTCTGCCGGAGAAGCCGCTGTGCGGATAGTGAACTCCATAAGACGCTTCACTCCGATGTCCTTCTTTGCAGAAAGACAGAATATAGGCATCACCTTACCTTCGCGGATACCGATTCCGAGGCCCTTGCGGATCTCATCCTCTGAAAGCGAACCCTGCTCGAAGAATGTCTCCATAAGGGTGTCGTCATACTCGGCTGCACGCTCTATAAGTTCGTTTCTAAGTTCTTCTGCCTCTTCAAGACGGTCAGCCGGAATCTCGAGATCCTCGCGCTTTCCATTCTCGTCAAGGAAGTGATAATATTTCATCTTGAGCACATCGATGAAGCCGTCAAAGCCAGGACCCACGTTCACAGGATACTGAACCACCACCGGCTTGCCGCCGAACGACTCCTTCATCGATTCCAAAGTTGTCTCCCATGATGCCTTCTCACCGTCAAGCTGGTTCACGGCAACGATCATCGGGATACCATATTCTCTTGCATAGCGGGAATATATCTGAGTGCCGACCTCGACTCCCTGCTGTGCATTTACGACAAGCACTCCTGTGTCGCATACCTTGAAAGCGGAAACTGCACCGCCCACGAAGTCATCAGCACCCGGAGTGTCAATGATATTGAATTTTGTGTCCATGAACTCCGCATAGAGAGGAGTCGCATAGATTGACCTCTGATTCAACTGTTCGATCTCCGCATTGTCAGAGACTGTATTCTTAGCCTCTACAGTACCTCTTCTGTCAATCACCTTACCTTCATAAAGCATGGCTTCAGATAACGTGGTCTTTCCTGACTTCGTGCTGCCAAGGAGAACCACATTGCGGATGTGTTGGGTTGGATAAGCTTTCATTAGTTTGTGTGTTATATTGTTAATTATTGTGTCGATTGCCGCCTTAAAAAGACGCATCCTCGCAAATCTAATAAAACAATATCATAATAACAATAATTCGGCTATGATTTCTTCTCCACTCATTCCAAAATCGGTGTAGAAGCACAGGTCCGCATCATGGGTGCTTATATTGAAACGGGCGCAGATTTCATCCATGGTTGTGGAGCGCAGAGCGGAAGCATCTGCCTGGCTAAGGTAGGCGCAAAGGCGTTGGTAGTCGGTGTGCATAATGTCATTATTTATATTACCAGGAGGCAAAGGACGCCACAAGCACAAGAATTTGCAAGGATTTTTAAATAATGCACAAGAAAAATCACGCTTATTTTTCTCTTTTTTATGTTTTTAGACATTTTCTAAAAGTTTTTCTTGCGTTTCGTAAGATTTTCTTGTTTAACCGACTTTGCTTTTCCCGATACTTTTGTCCATAGATAAACTTATTGCATATGGACAACAGCAGCATCAAGGAAAACATCCGCAAGATCAGAAAGGCCCGCAAGGTGACGCAAGAAGAGATGGCCCTTCAGTTGGGCCTGTCAATCACAGCATACAGAGACCTGGAAAAAGGCAACACATCTATACTGAACGGCAACATCCATAAAATTGCAGACCTGCTCGACACCCCGACAGAGGAGATCGTGCTCGGTTACCGTCCCTCCCAGATGGGCGCCGGCAGCCTCCGGGAAATACAGGCGGAATACTCCGGCAAGATAGACATACTGCTGCGACGTATCCAGGATCTGGAAAAAATCATTGCCTCCAACGAGGAAATCATCAGAAGCAAGAACGAAATCATCTCGATGTTGAAGAAAAGACTTGGCGAGGAAAGATAGATTGTGTAATTTTGCACGATGCAAAACGAAATCCATCTGTCGAACTATCTCCATGCGGATCTGATTGAAGCGGGCTGCGATGAGGCGGGAAGAGGTCCTCTCGCCGGACCGGTCTATGCCGCCGCGGTCATCTTGCCGAAGGATTTTCATCATCCGCTGCTGAACGACTCGAAGAAGATGACTCAGAAGGCTCGCGAGACCCTGAGACCGATCATCGAGCGCGAGGCCATTGCATGGGCCGTGGAGGAGGTCAGCGCAGAGGAAATCGACAACATAAATATATTGAATGCATCGATATGCGGCATGTGGCGTGCAGTGATGAAACTTAAAGTCCTGCCGGAACATCTGCTCATTGACGGAAACAGGTTCAAGCCATACCGGATGACAGGAGACACCAGCATAGGTCCGGAGATATGGCAACAATATAAGGACTTGAAACACACCTGCATAGTCAAGGGCGACGCGAAGTTTGCCTCGATTGCGGCGGCTTCGGTCCTTGCCAAGACATACAGGGACGAGCACATGCGCAGGCTCGCACTGGAATATCCGGAATATGGCTGGGACAAGAACATGGGCTACCCTACTCCGGAGCATATAAGGGCGATTGTCGACAATGGGTACACACCATATCACAGGAAGAGTTTTCATCTGAAACAGTTGGAACCGACTTTGTTCTGATTTCCTGACGTAAAACATTCTGCAAAAGATAACAGCATAAGCGAACAAACATCATATGGATATGACAGATAACGAAATAATGGACTGGCTCCGTCAGGTGGAGCATCCGGCAAAGGGAGACAAGAACATTGTCGAACTTGGAATGGTCGAGAATGTTGAAACAGACGGAAACGCGGTGACGGTGACTCTCTGCTTCGCAAAGCATCGTGACCCGCTGGCTGAATACCTTATCGGCAGCGCGAAGGCGGCAATCATCAGAAATGCTCCGCAGGGCACTGTCGTGGAGGTCAGGACCGTGGTCAAGGAGGCGGCACCGAAGAAGAAGCCCGGACTGGACCTCGGGACAGAGCAGGTTGAAGGCATCAGGCACATCATAGGCATAGCCTCAGGAAAGGGAGGAGTCGGCAAATCGACAGTCGCTGTCAATCTGGCCGTAGCCCTCGCCCGCCTCGGATACAAGGTCGGACTTGCCGACGCTGATGTATATGGACCGTCAGTGCCGAAGATGACTGCCACAGAAGGACTTGTGCCGGACGCTGTTCTCGAAGATGAGAAGGAAATCATCATGCCGCTTGAAAAATACGGCGTGAAATGGATGTCTATCGGATATTTTGCAAAGCCGGAGCAGGCACTCATCTGGCGTGGCCCAATGGCATGCAACGCTCTGAAACAGATGATATTACAGGTTCACTGGGGCGAACTTGACTTCCTGCTTATAGATATGCCTCCGGGAACAGGAGACATCCACATAAGCCTTGTGCATGATATCCCTATGGAGGGCGCGGTCATCGTAAGCACGCCTCAGGACGTCGCTTTGGCCGATGTGGAAAAGGGCGTGAACATGTTCAGAAACGAAAGCGTAAAGAAGCCTATCTTCGGCCTGGTAGAAAACATGGCATGGTTTACCCCGGAGGAACACCCTGATGAAAAATACTATATCTTCGGAAAGGGTGGCGCACAAAAGATGGCTGACAAATACGGCATTGATGTGCTCGGCCAGATTCCTATCGTACAGAGCATACGCGAAGGAGGTGACAACGGAGAACCGGCAGCACTTTCAAGCCGCCCTGACGGACTGGCATTCGTGGCGCTGGCAGAGAAGGTCGCGGAGAAGGCAGCAGGGAGGCCGGTGTAATACAAACCGCTGATGTACAACATTTTACAACAATCAAGGTGGGTCAAATTGACCCACCTTGATTCGCATAAACCATTGTAATTCTGTCAGTTACGCTCCACCCTGAAATTTAAAGTCTTTCAAGTTTCACAGTGAAGTGACGCATAAGTTCTGTCTCCCATACGATCTTCACTCCACGGGTGATCTCATGACGACGGTCGAACACGTTTTTGAGAGCCACTGCGATCACGTCCATGTGGTTGTTTGTATATACGCGGCGGGCGATGCACAGACGCAGAAGGTCAAGACCTCC
The DNA here is from genome assembly GCA_015060455.1 of Bacteroidales bacterium. Taxonomy (GTDB): domain Bacteria; phylum Bacteroidota; class Bacteroidia; order Bacteroidales; family UBA932; genus Cryptobacteroides. The sequence goes on along the minus strand of SUYM01000004.1, from coordinate 58,585 downwards.
GAAACGGTTCTCCCGGGTCACAGGGTCACGATCTGCGAGGATATAACCGATCTCGCAGCCACGGATGCCGGCTTCAAGATAAAGTTCGATGGCGAGTGTCTGAGCAGGGAATTCCTCCTTAGGAATCTGATCCAGAACCTTGTCAGCATCAACAAAGATCGCGTGACCACCCACCGGACGCTGATAAGGGATGCCGAACTCGTCAAGACGGGCAGCGAGGTACTGCACCTGACGGATACGGGTCTCGATGTTGTCCAGTTCCGTGTTCTCGTCAAGGCCGACTGCAAGAGCAGCCATATCGCGACCGTTCATACCTCCGTATGTAAGATAGCCCTCGAAAGGGATACAGAATCTCTTTGCTCCCTCATACCAGTCCTCATGACGAGTAGCGATGAAACCGCCCATATTCACGAGTCCGTCCTTCTTTGATGACATTGTCATACCGTCTGCGTATGAGAACATCTCCTTGCAGATCTCCTTGATGGTCTTGTCGCCATATCCCTCCTCTCGGGTGCGGATGAAATATGCATTCTCCACGAAACGGGCCGAGTCGAAGATTACCCTCTTGCCGTATTTGTCAGCGATTGCGCGCACCTGACGGAGATTCTCCATTGATACGGGCTGTCCTCCGGCGGTGTTGTTGGTGATGGTTACGATGATGAAAGGCACCTTGTCTGCATTTTCTGCCAGCACCTTCTCAAGTTTTACAGGATCCACATTACCCTTGAAAGGGACTTCGAGTTGGGTATCCTTTGCCTCATCGACCGTACAGTCCACTGCAAACGCCTTGCGGCTCTCGATATGTCCCTTGGTGGTGTCGAAATGCGAGTTGCCCGGAACTATTGCACCCGGGGTCACAAGATGGCTGAAAAGCACATTTTCGGCAGCACGGCCCTGATGGGTCGGAATGACATACTCGAAACCGGTGATGCGGGTGATGGTGTCCTTGAGCATGAAGAATGACGATGAACCGGCATAACTCTCGTCTCCCATCATCATTGCAGCCCACTGACGGTCGCTCATCGCACCTGTACCCGAGTCAGTGAGACAGTCTATATATACCTGGTCTGATTTAAGTTGAAAAAGGTTATAGTTGGCTTCCTTGATCCACTGCTCACGCTCCTGGCGTGTGCTCTTACGAAGTGGCTCGACCATTTTGATCTTCCACGATTCTGCAAAAGGTAATTCCATGTAGTTATTGTTTTATGTTATTTGTTAATGTGTTATATCGTTCCTGCATTCGTTAACAAGGCGACATTTCTCCCCGGCAAAGATACCGCATGTCAAGGGCTTTTCAAACAGTCAGATGACGATTTTTTATTTTTCTTTACCTTTTTTCTTTTTTACGACAGATTGCAGAATATTTTTCTGCAAAAGGCGAACATCACAACACAAATAGAATATTTTTCTAAAATTAACGGAAAGGTTGCATTAGTGCACATAATGTGCGATATTTGCAGTCCTTTTGCGGGGAGACAGAGAGGATAGAAACAAATAAACGGACACTATATGCAGGTAATGAAATTCGGCGGCACTTCTGTCGCAAACGCAACAAATATGTCCAAGGTGGTGGACATAGTCTCAAAGGCAGTGGAGAGAGACAGGACAATACTTGTTTCGTCGGCCATCAGCGGCTGCACCGACACGCTCATCAAGATAGGTATAAGGGCATCGGAGCGCGATGAGAGTTACAAGACACTCATTGACGAACTTCAGAAGAAACATCATGATATAATACGCGAACTGCTTCCGCTCGAAAAGCACGAGGAGTCGCGCGAGGTGTGTGATGCACTTTTTGATTCCCTCAGAGGCATCGCTCAGGGTGTATGCCTGCTCGGCGAACTTTCCCCTGCCAGCCTTGATGCCATCCAGAGTTTCGGGGAACTATGGTCCACAAAGATTCTTGCCACCAAACTTGCATCCATCGGCATCGCTACCAAATGGGGGGATTCGCGCAGCATCATCAGGACGCTCCCTAAGAACGGAAAGAACGTCGTGGATATGCAGAAGACCTATTTCCGGGTGAACGAGATGGTGGAGAAGAACCCTATCACACAACTGTTTGTGGTGCCCGGCTTCATCGCTTCCGACAAGGAGGGACGCACAACCACCCTCGGGCGAGGAGGTTCTGACTATACGGCATCGCTCTTCGCCGTGGGCTGCAAGGCACGCATTCTTGAAATATGGACCGACGTTCCGGGCATGATGACATCCAACCCTAAGGTTGTCCCTACCGCACGCACCATAAGTAACATTTCATACAAGGCTGCACTTGAACTTTCTCATTTCGGTGCGAAGGTCATATATCCTCCGACAATCCAGCCTGTGGTGGCAGAGGGTATTCCTATATATATAAAGGATACGTTCCAGCCGCATGAGTTCGGCACCCTCATCGAGAAGAATCCGCCACGCAGCAAGGAGAAACTCATCGGAATATCCAACTCAGACAACATCGCCCTGCTGTCTTTGGAGGGCAGCGGCATGGTGGGAATCCCAGGATTTTCGAGCCGTCTGTTCGAGACATTGAGCCAGAACGACATAAACATAATCCTCATCACACAGGCATCATCGGTACATACGATGTGTATCGCCGTGTCGGAGAAGGATGCGGAAAAGGCGAAAGAGGCTGCTGACAAATGCTTTGCGTATGAGATTTCACTCGGCAAACTCAACCCGCTGAAAGTGGAGAAGGGATTCTCGATCGTATGTCTGGTGGGTGACGATGTGCTGAATCAGAGCGGTACGACAGGACGTATGCTTGCTGCCTTGGGCCGTCACAGCATCCCTGTACGCGCGACTGCACAGGGCTCGTCGGAAAGAAACGTGTCCATCATCATTTCGTCGAAGGATGCCAATGAGGCCATTCTGCATATCCACAATGAGTTCTTTGACAAGACTGCCGGAAAGGACATCAACCTGTTCATCGCAGGTTTCGGAGTCGTAGGCCGCGCGCTTGTGGATATCATCGCAAAGAACGGAGAAAATATTGCTCAGCGCACCGGAAAGCGTCTGCATGTATGCGGACTGAGCAACAGCCGCAAGTTCGTTGTGGACAGGCGCGGGCTTGACATCAGCGACCCTGTCGCCCTGCTTGCCGGTGGGGAAAGCGCTGCTGATGAGGCATATTTCGAGACTCTTTCTACCCTGTCTCTGGAAAATTCGGTTTTCGTGGACTGCACAGGTTCATCGGACATCGCATATAAGTATATGAATCTCTTCAAGAAGGGCTATTCTGTGGTGGCCTGCAACAAGATCACATTCTCGGCACCATATCAGCAGTACGCGCTTCTGAAAGCATCTGCCTTGGAAAACAACGCTTCCCTGCGATATGAGACCACTGTCGGAGCAGCGCTTCCTATCCTTGAATCCATCTCACGCAGTGTGAACAGCGGTGACGAGATCCTGCGCATAGAGGCTGTCCTGAGCGGTACACTGAACTATATTTTCAGCAATTATGCAGGTGGACAGGGCGGCACTTTCGCGGAGGTCGTGAAGAGGGCTCAGGATGCAGGATATACCGAGCCGGACCCACGTCTTGACCTTTCGGGCCGCGACGTTCTCCGCAAACTGATCATTCTCTCGCGCGAGGCAGGCGTTCCGCTTGATGAGAAGGACGTGGAGATCTCGCCTATTCTCGGACCGGAGTTCTTCGAGGGCAAGGTGCCTGCTTTCTATCAGATGCTTGCAGACAATGAGGCAATGTTTGCCGCACGCTACCATGAGGCTGCGGACAAGGGGCTCAGGCAGCGCTTTGTGGCCTCTCTGGTGAAGGACGCTGACTCTCCGCTCGGCTACAAGGCTAAGATAGGTCTGGAAGCCGTAGCAGAAGGTCATCCTTTGTACGGGCTCTGCGGCACCGACAATGCAGCCATCATCAAGACGGACTTCTATCCGTCACCTCTGGTGGTTCAGGGAGCAGGTGCAGGAGCATACCAGACCGCTTCGGGAGTACTGAATGACATTTTGATGTAAGTCGTCCGGGAAAACGGCCGGAAATCCGGACGAGAAGCACAAAATCGGTCTGTCGTCCGGGAATATAGGCTAAAATCCGGACGAGATAAACAAAAACAGGATTATGGAAAAGAAAAATTATAAGTTTGAGACCTTGCAGGTAAGGGCAGGTCAGGAAATCGATCCGATTTCAAAGGGTACGGCGGTGCCTATATATCAGAGCACTGCATATACATTTGACAGCATGGAATATGGCGCGGAACTTTTTGAACTAAAGCGTCCGGGCAATATATACACCCGTATCACCAACACCACCAATGAGGTGTTCGAAAAAAGGATGGCGGCACTCGAAGGCGGCGTGGCAGCAGTGGCTACGGCTTCGGGACAGTCTGCAGTATTCCTCTCGATCACCAATATCTGCGGCCCGGGAGACAACATCGTGGCGCAGCCGTTCCTCTACGGAGGTACATTCACGATGTTTGCCATCACTCTTCGTGACATGGGCATTCAGGTAAGGTTTGCAAAGAGCGACAAGGTGGAGGACCTCGAACCTCTGATTGACGGGCGCACCAAGGCGATATACCTCGAAAACCTCGGCAATCCGGCATTCAATATTCCTGATTATGAGCCGATTGCAGAACTGGCACAGCGCAAGGGAATATGCGTCATGGTGGATAACACATTCGGCATGGGCGGTTATCTTTTCCGTCCTTTCGAGTGGGGCGCTCATGTTTCCATCCATTCAGCGACCAAATGGATCGGAGGTCATGGAACCGCTCTCGGAGGAGTGGTTGTCGATGGAGGAAACTTCGACTGGACTGCGGAGAAATATCCGCTTCTGGCAGCACCGTCTGAAAGTTATCACGGACTTGTATATAAGGACGTCTTCGGTCCGGCAGCATTTGCAGGCCGCGTGCGTGTAGATGGCCTGCGCAACATCGGACCTGCACCGTCACCTTTCAACTCATTCCTGATGCTTCAGGGTCTTGAAACGCTTTCTCTGAGGGCGGAGCGCAGTTGCGACAACACCCTTGCAGTGGCGGAGTTCCTCGAAAAGCACCCTGCTGTGGAGAGCGTGAATTATCCGGGATTGAAGAGCAATCCATATCACGAACTCGGCCGGAAGTATCTGCAGCATGGTTTCGGCGGAGTGCTTACGTTCAGGGTGAAGGGCGGCTTCAAGGCAGCGGCGGAACTCGTTACGAAATTGGACCTCATTCTCCATGTGGGCAGCGTCGGAGATGCCAAGTCACTCATCGTGCATCCGGCTTCTACGACCCATTCGCAACTCAGTCCTGAGGAACAGGTGGCAGCAGGAGTATATCCGAACATGCTCCGTCTGTCCGTCGGCATCGAGAACATCGACGACCTCATCGCCGACCTCGACGCCGCGCTGTAGAACACATTACACTGTCATTTCGACTGAGCGATAAACATTACACTGTCATTTCGACTGAGCGCAGCGAATGGAGAAATCTACAAACTATGTACAACACCTACTACATATACATAATGTCAAACCTTAACAACACGACATTATACATAGGTGTTACAAATGATATTGAACGTAGAGTAAAAGAACATAAAAGTGGAACAACAACTGGTTTTACGCAAAAATATAATTGTGTTAAATTAGTTTATTATGAGAAATATTCAGATATAGAACAAGCCATTGAAAGAGAGAAGAAATTAAAGAGATGGAGGCGTGAGAAAAAGGATTGGCTTATAAGTACAATGAATCCTGAATTAAAGGATCTGGCGGAAGATTTCTCGACTCCCTTCGGTCGCTCGAAATGACATTTGGCTTCGGTCGCTCGAAATGACAAAAAAGTATTAACAAAGAACCAAGAAACACCAAGCATTAACAAACGAACAAAACATACATAACATGAAAGTAGCAGTAGTAGGTGCCACAGGACTGGTAGGCACAAGAATGCTGGAAGTGCTCGCGGAGAGGAACTTCCCCGTAACAGAACTCATCCCCGTAGCCTCAGCAAAGTCAGTAGGACGCAAACTCACATTCAAGGGCAAGGAGTGGACAGTAGTAAGCGCGGAAGATGCAATAGCAATGCGCCCGGACCTCGCCCTTTTCTCGGCAGGAGGCGGCACATCAGCCGAACTCGCCCCTAAATTCGCTGCCGTAGGTACAAGAGTGGTAGATAACTCCTCACAGTGGCGCATGGACCCGACCAAGAAACTCGTTGTCCCTGAAATCAACGGCGACGTTCTGGAAGAGGACGACTATATCATAGCGAACCCGAACTGTTCGACCATCCAGATGCTCCTCCCGCTCTGGCCGCTCCATAAGAAATATACCATCAAGCGTATCGTAGTATCTACATATCAATCAGTTACAGGTACCGGTTACAAGGCCATGGACCAGATGACAGCAGAGCGCGCAGGCGGAAAATGGGGCGAATATGCAGCAGTATATCCGCATCCTATCGACCAGAACATCCTTCCGCACATCGACTCTTTCCTTGAAACAGGATATACGAAAGAGGAAATGAAGATGGTCAATGAGACACATAAGATTTTCTCAGACGACAGCATCGGAGTATCCCCTACAACAGTGCGAGTACCAGTTCAGGGTGGTCACTCGGAGTCAGTCAACCTTGAATTCGAGAAGGATTTCACCCTCGAAGAAGTACGCGAAATCATGCAGAACACCCCTGGCGTAACCCTCCAGGACGATCCTGCAAACAACGTATATCCTATGCCGCTCTACGCATGGGGCAAGAACGATGTGTTCGTAGGCCGCATCCGCCGCGACCCGTCTGTGAAATACGGCCTCAACCTCTGGTGCGTTGCAGACAACCTCCGCAAGGGAGCCGCAACCAATGCAGTCCAGATCGCAGAGAAACTCATTGAGAAAGGTTTCCTGCCGAAGGAATAACCTCCGGACGGAACAGCAGGGTGAAACACAAAGCATTATCACTCAATGTATTACAACATTTAAGGTGGGTCATTTTGACCCACCTTAAATTGTATATTTTACTGAATGCCAGCAACTTACGCTACACCCGTCACAATATGTATATTAAAAGGCATAGACTACAATCTGCCACATTATGAGCACGGCAGTGATAGTTTTAAGGCCGGTGCCGAGAATAAAGCCGAGGAATGAGCCGAGGGCGACCTTCAATGAAGATGATGCATCCTTGCCCGTATATATCATCTCTGCAAGGAAGGCACCGAGGAATGAGCCCAGGATCATACCGACAGGAGTCAGTAATATTCCCGCAATCATTCCGACGAGAGCACCTTTCTCCGCGTATTTGCTGCCGCCTGTGGCCTTGGTCAGGAACATAGGGACGATATAATCGACAACAGATACCACGACCATGACCACACCCCATATGATCAATGCAGTGAGTGTCATGGGTTCTCCGGTCGCATTGGTTCCGCTGCCCCAAAGATAAAGGATAAGCATGCCGACCCAACTGATCGGAGGGCCGGGAAGTCCGGGAAGGATGCTGCCGGCAATGCCTATGATTCCGGCGGCAAGTGCCAATACTATTATCAGTGTTTCCATTATTCCTGTGACATTATATCTTCTACGTCCGATGACTTTATCGGCAGGCGACGTGAACCGAGACGGCGTGCACCATCTTCAGTCACAAGGACATCGTCTTCAAGCCGGATGCCGCCGAAATCATAATAATCGGCAAGTTTCGCATAGTTCACAAAGCCCTTGTCCGTGCCCTCGCGCTTCCATTGCTCGATCAGGGCAGGGATGAAATATATGCCCGGTTCGTCGGTGACCACATGACCCGGAACAAGGGTGCGGGCCATACGCAGGTTGCCCAGACCAAGCAGAGGATTGCGCTCCCTCTCATCACCATAACCGACATAGTTCTCACCCAAGTCTTCCATGTCATGGACATCCATACCCATATTGTGTCCCAGACCATGAGGCATGAAAAGTCCTGAAATGCCACATGCTACCATCTCATCCACATCTCCGCGCACAAAATCCAGTGCCTTGAGTTGCTCGAGCATATATCTGACGGTGGCCACATGCACATCCCAATATGATGTACCAGGCGCGGTCAGGCTGAATGCCACTTCGTTTGCCTGCTCCACTATATCATATATTTCACGCTGCTTTGTAGTGAATTTTCCGCTGCATGGATATGTGCGCGTGAAGTCTGAGGCATAATGAGTGTTGCTTTCCGCGCCAGCATCAACAACAAGCAGCCGGCCCGGAGTAATGATCTGATGGTGAGAGTGATTGTGAAGAGTCTCTCCGTTCTGCGAAAGGATGGTAGTAAACGACACTCCCCAACCCTTGGACAGGGTTATTCCCTCCATACGGCCCACAATTTCCTGCTCCAGGACACCAGGTTTGCAGCCGCGACGGGCTTCCGTATGCATTTCGTAGCCGATCTCGCACGCCTTGTCGATTTCTTCAATCTCGCATGCTTCCTTGATAAGACGCATGGACACCACAGCCTTCACAAGTTCTTCAGAAGCACCACCTGCGGCAACCGGAGCCACTTTACGGACCTTGTCCGCATCCACGCCCATCAGTTGCGAAAGTTTCATCTGATTGTAATACCTTGCCGGAGGAAGGAAGTGTACAGGACGGCCTTTGGTGACAGCCTCACGGACAGCCTTGTCAAAATCAGCCAGCGGAGCAGTCCTGCCGCAGCCGATCAGAGCGCCCTTGCTGGCCACAGACGGCTGAGGTCCCATCCAGATGATATCATCTATATCCACATCATTGCCATACAGGCATTCCTCGCCGGATTCCAGATCCAGCACAGCGGCAAACCAAGGCTCATCTATGCCCCAATAGTACAGGAAACTGCTGTCCTGGCGGAACTTATAGTCATTGCCGCGATAGTTCATCGCCGCGTCTGCATTGCCCACAAACACTGCCACTCCCTTTTCGCCGGCCATCCTCTCCAGAAGGACACGACGGCGTCTTGCATATACACTTGCTTCAAACATAATGCTTTAGTTATTGATTACAGCCTTGGCAGCATGAACGGCACGCTCTGCTCCTTCGTCTGTAATAGTTTTATAATCAAATGCTTTCAGGGCTTCATCAAGAGCATCCAACTTCTGCTGATTGCCTTCCGCCATCCATCTTTCACGCAGGATGACAGCCTTTTCATAATCCTGAATACCCTCCACAAGTCTGTCAAACCTCAGACAACTTCTTCCTTCAGGATAGATGCAATAACAATCACCGGCGGTCCATGTACGGAACCGGGTATCCTTCATAGGATCTGCAGTCCAGTGGTTATATGCCCACCTGAGATATCCGTCATAATCCTTTGCCAGTGCGTGCCATGAAATCCACACCGCTTCCGCCAGAGGAGAAACCGTAAATATATTAGGATATCTCTCCGCACAACATGTATAGTAAGTTGACACCTTTCCCTGAGATTGACGCTTCTGAAGCACATCCTCCGGCATAGGATGTCTGAATGCCACACAATAGTCATACAGATCCTCCTCAATCTCCGGATGCCAGTTGCCGGCAAGAGACACCTTGAACTCAGGATCGGCTGAAAGAATAGTCTCGAAAGCAGCCTTCATTGCCTCTGCCGGACGCTCATCCATAGCGATGCAGGTCTTGTCGAACCAGCCTTTTTCCCTGAGATGAGCGGCAAAATCAGAAATGAAAGTGCCCCAGTAAAGTTTATAATCAAGACTTCCCGGTTCCGCCTTCATTGTTTCCATTTTTCCGGTAGCCGCATCAAGATAATCGAATTCAAGACTCCATGGAATGAGGGAATAGCAGTTGATCTGCTTGTCAATTCCAAGAGACATCATAAACTCAACCCATTTGTCGAACACCTCATATCCGTATTCCCACTCACCGTTTTCCTTCTTGGTTTTGGTGACCATAGAACCATACGGATCCTCCGTCTGGCCGTTCCAAGGGCGATTCATGATAGTGGCTGTTATCACCTTCTGTCCAGCATCAGCAAGCAGTTGCATGACCGGACGCATATAGTCGAAATGCTCCTGACTCCAAAGTTCAACACCATGGAAACGCGCCACTGAGTAAGGATTCTGCCACAAGTCCAGGTGGAATTTCCAGTCTTCCGGCTCCGGAAGGATTTCATCAACCACCTGCAGTTGGAGAGGGAGAGTCATGGACCACAGTCCTGTCCCCTTTATCTTCAACTCGCCGGAATATATTCCTGCGGGGGTATCTGACGGTACATCCACTGTAACCCACACAGGCTGGCAATTGCCTGCGGCTACATCTGTTTCAGGCGCAATATCGACCATATCCGCGACAAGCAGAGAATCCTGCTCATGCCTTATACGCTTTCCGCACTGACGGTAACCTTCTATAAAATCATCTGCCCAGACATATTTGACGAACTGTGCCTTGACCGCAGCCGCCGGGATAACCCCTTCATCAGCCACCAGGTCTTCCACCTGCAACTGAACATTCTTCATATCCTCAACTGCATAGAACACAGCCTGAGCAAACATCTTTTCGCCCTTCCATGCAGAATAACGGAAAGCCTGCTGCGTCAATGCCTCGGGGCACTCATCCTGCTCATAACGCACATCTGTATTTCCCCAAGAGAAAAGCGTTCCTTCTGCCGGGCGGCATCCAAAAGCCAGCAGCGATAGCCCAATAATAAGTAATGTGTTTTTCATATCATGTAATTTATGTAATGTTAAAATCTGCCGGATTTACGGACGGCGGATCTGACCGTCGCCTTCGATAATATATTTATAGGTGGTGAGTTCCGGGAGGGCCATAGGACCGCGGGCATGGAGTTTCTGTGTCGAAATGCCTATTTCCGCGCCGAAGCCGAACTGCGCTCCATCTGTAAATGCAGTCGAGACATTTGCATATACGCATGCTGCATCCACTGCCCTCTGAAAAACTGCAATCGCCTCAGGGTCCTCACTGACAATGCTCTCGCTGTGCTTTGAACTATATTCTGCGATATGGTCAAGGGCGTCCTCAAGGGCAGCGACGGTCTTGATACTCATCTTGTAGTCAAGAAATTCCGTACCGAAACTTTCATCTGTCGCTCTCTGAAGAAGCGCAGAAGGATAACTTCCTGCCAGGGCCTCGTACGACAGAGGGTCGGCATATATCACGACATTGCTTTCTTTTAGTTCCGAGCATATCTGAGGCAGGTCTGCCAGGCGGTCCTTGTGGATTATCAGACAGTCCAGGGCATTGCATACGCTCACCCTTCGGGTCTTTGCATTGTTAACGATTGACGCGCCTTTCTCAGTATCACCGGCCTTGTCGAAATATGTGTGGCAGATACCGGCTCCGGTCTCGATGACAGGAATCCGGGCATTGTCACGGACATAGTTTATCAGCGTGCTGCTGCCGCGCGGAATGAGCACATCGACCAGTCCGACTGCGCCAAGAAGTTCAGCAGTGGCCTCTCTGTCTGCAGGGAGAAGGGTGCAGACTGCCGGATCCACGCCATAGGACTCCAGCACCTTATGTATTATTGAAACTATCGCACGGCTGCTCTCGTCTGCATCGGATCCACCTTTGAGTACACACACATTCCCGCTGCGGAAACAGAGGGAGAACACGTCTGCAGTGACATTCGGACGGGCTTCATATATGACTCCCACTACACCGAAAGGCACACTTACCTTGCGGATGGTCATGCCGTTCGGGCGGAGAGTCTCGCTCAGAACACTGCCGAGAGGAGACGGAAGTCCTGCCACATTCTCCATATCTGAGGCAATGCCGTCGATTCGCTGGGGTGTAAGTTTCAGACGGTCATATTTAGGGTTGTCCTCACTCATGCGGGAAAGGTCACGGGCATTCGCCTCTATGATATCGTCTGTGGCGTCACGCAGGCTCCCGGCCACCGAGCGGAGTATCTCGGATACTGTTTCATCGGAGACTTGCTGCAGGGAGCGCTTTGCCCTGGAGGCTTTCTGGAGTATGTCTTTTACTTTCATGATGGTTTCGGGTACTGGGGGTTAGATATCTCGACTCACTTCGTTCGCTCGATATGACAGAGGGCGGGGTTCGCTCGATATGACAGAGGGCGAAGGGTCGCTTAAACATCAAGGGCGTGCCTGGCTGCAAGTCGTCCGTGATTTTGGCCATTTTCGCGGATGACATATCGGTTTTTCGCTCACTCGTCCGCGATTTCGGCCATTTTTGCGGACGACCGGTCAATGGCGGGGCCGGTCAGGATCGGGAAGCGGCAACAAAACGGGTACATGGCAACAGCGGATCGCCATCGACAATGCGAAGAAGCACATCCTCACGTTTGCCATTGGCAATCACCACAGGCATTCCCTCCTGAGCCACCCTACGGGCTACTGCACACTTTGTCATCATACCACCGCGCCCGAAAGACGACTTCTCGTCCTTTATATACTCCGACACGCTGTCCTCCTCCGGCATAACCTGAGATATAAGCGAACTTGATGCATCGGAAGGGTCGCCATCGTAAACACCGTCGATATTGCTGATTATCACCAGCATATCGCACGACATCATCTGAGCCATCCATCCCGAGAGTTCATCATTGTCCGTAAACATCAGTTCCGTCACAGATATGGTGTCATTCTCATTGACGATAGGGATCACGCCACAAGAGAGCAGTGCCTCGATGCAGCCTCGCTGATTCTGATAGTGAAGCGGCAGTTCCAGGCTTGACTTGGTCGTCAGAACCTGACCGCAGACAATGCCCTGAGAGCGGAAAAGGTCATAATACCTGTTCATCAGTTTCGCCTGTCCGACAGCGGAGAATATCTGCCGTGCAGCAACAGAATCCAGTTCCATATCCGGATGTATCTCACTTCTTCCAGAGGCAACAGCTCCCGATGACACCAGGATGATTTCCAGACCACGCCGATGCAATTCGGCAATCTGATCGGTCAGAGCCGACATCCTCGTAATGTCCAGCGTGCCGTCCGGGCGCGTCAGAACATTGCTTCCTACCTTTATTGTTATTCGTTTCATATTTTTCAAAGTTAATACTTTGGCTTATGTTTAGGGAATGATATATCAGTTTACACAAAATGGATTGCCTCCAGACTGTCATGCTGAACGTAGTGAAGCATCTGTTACAGATTCTTCGCTAACGCTCAGAATGACATGTAGTGTAAACATGTATATCATTACCTATGTTTATGCCCCTTTCGCTATTTCAGGCAGGCGTCGAGCCCGTCGCGGACTGCATCGCTGAAACCAGCCTGCTCCATCGCCTGAAGCCCCTTCTGCGTCATGCCCCCTGGAGTCGTAACCTTGTCTATTTCAACCTGCGGCTCCTTGCCGGTCGCAAGAAGCAGTTCTGCAGCACCCTTGACCGTATATTCCACAATTTTGCGGGCCTGCTCCGGGTCAAATCCGAGCGACTCGCCTCCCTGGGAGGCCGCCTGTATATACTTCATAGCGTAGGCAATGCCACACGAAGCCAGTGCCGTACCGGCCGCCATCATATTCTCCTGAACCTCAAGGGCATATCCCATTGCCGCAAACATTTCCAACACCATCTTTCTGACGCACGGATCCGCATTGCACGAGGATATGAAAGTCACTCCGGACCCATACTCAACCGCGGTATTAGGTATCACGCGGAACATCTGATATGCTCCGCCAAGCCACTGCGACAACTGGTCAAAAGTAATCCCTGCCGCTACTGAAACCACAATCTGTCTGGAATTCATATGCGGTGCTACACCTTTCACAACCTCTTCCATAAGCCACGGCTTCACCGCAAAAATCACCATATCAGCCTCCACGACAGCCTGGCGATTATCTGTCGTAACACCAAACCCGAGTTTTTCATATCCGCTCAGAGTCTCATGCCGGCGGGCTGTGCACGTGATTTCTGAAGGCGCAGCCCCTGTAGCAAGCAGGCCGCGGGCGATTGCCCCGCCCATATTCCCGGCTCCTATGATTGTTATTTTCATGTTCTGTTGTTTAGATTCTTCGACTTCACTTCGTTCCGCTCAGTAATCGACGATGTCGCTGAAGCGCATGCGAAAGAATGACACAGTCGCTTGAGCCAATGCGAAAGATTGACAGCGGACTGTTTCTGCAAGGTTTATACATTATCGTCAGTATAAAGTTCAGAACCGTCAAAGCAGATGTATGGGGATGACGATATCCAGTCTTTCAGCATCAGGAGCCTGCTCCCACCCGGCAAGGTCTCATCCACAGCGGCATGATAGTGTCCGAATATGAAATAATCCACTGGTCCGCCGTCAGCATACTGAGTGGCAAACTTATACAAAGGCTCCTCCTCTCCCCGGAATATGTATTCCTCCTTGTGTGAAAGGCGGCTGTGCCTTGACCACACATTGCCCAGCCGATAGGCGAACCACGGATGCAGCATACTGAAAAGCACCTGCAAAGGACGGCAGTTGAATATGGTCTTGATGACCCTGTATCCGAAAGGCGTAGGCCCGAGCCCGTCCCCATGACCGAGACAGAACACCTTTCCGCCAATCTCCACCCGACATGGCTGCACAAGCCTTTTCATACCAAGTTCCTCGAAATAGGAATATGTCCATATATCATGGTTGCCAGGGAAGAAATACACCTCCACTCCCCTGTCCATCAACTCCTGCAACGCGGCAAACACCCTGACATACCCTTTCGGAACAACATCCCTGTACTCATACCAGAAGTCCCATATGTCCCCAAGCATATACAGGGCCGCTGTCTCCTGTGGCAGTCCACGCAGGAAGGAAACGAAACGCGCCTCCCTGTCCGCCGGATCAAAAGCCTGCAAACCGAGATGCACATCAGAAACGAAATATGTCAGATTCTTCTCTATCATGGTATGTAAGGTCAAAGTATCTGTATCTTATCCGAATATGAATATCGCAGCGGCGGCAAGCAGACAGTAAAGCGCGAACCAACTGAGTTTGGCCTTCTTGACCAGGGCGATCATCACCTTGCAGGCGAAAAGGCCGGAAAGGAAGGCGGAAATGAAACCGAGCAGCAGAGAAACTGCGCCGACTGACGATGCACCGAATCCGCCTCCGACAAGTTCAAGGAAGGTCTCTCCCAGAATGGGCACCAGCACCATCAGGAAGGAGAACTGCGCCATCACATCGCGGCGCACCCCGCAGATAAGACCTGTGGAAATGGTGGTGCCGCTGCGTGAAAGTCCGGGTATGACGGCAAAGGCCTGTCCGACTCCCACCGCCAAGGCCTGCCAATATGATATGCCGTTCCTGTATTCATTGGCAGGGAATATAGATTTTCTGCCAGGGCGGGAAGCGTAATCGGAAAAGAACAGCAGCAGGGCCGTTGCCACCAGAGCGAAACCCACTACAGTAATGGAACCGAACAGCGATTCGACGGCATCCTTGAAGAAGACTCCGACAATGAACACCGGAATCATCGAGACCACCATCTTCAGAAGATAGTCCGTCTGGTCGTTGCAGACCAGGCGCCCCTGGGAAACCTTCAAACCCTTCAAGCCGCAGAAAAAGCCTTTCAGCAGGTCCCATATCTGACGGCGGAACACCACTATAGTGCTCAACACCGTAGCGGCATGGACCATGGTCGTGAAAAGAAGGTCGTCGGTTGTCTCCACGCCGAGAAGGGCCTTGCCGATTTCGAGATGCCCGCTGCTGCTGACCGGAAGAAACTCAGTCAGACCCTGTATAAGTCCCAGAAGGACAGCCTCAAACCACTCCATTATTTCTTGCCTTTATCGAATACGCCCATGATGGCCACCACCTCAATGACAATACCAAGGATTATCACAATCGGAGCCGCCACCATCCTGCGGAAATCAAACATTGCATAATTGAACACCTGGGGATCGTCGCTGCCGCCACCGGCCATCAGGATATAGCCTGACACCATCACTATAAGACCCACAAGAAGGTATTTCAGACCTTTCGGCGTAATCGCCATCTTTTCATTATTCTCCATATTCCTAATAATATAATTCATCCTTTTTCAGGCTGACAAGTTTACCGACGACAAAATATGTGCTCACAACGCACAGAACCAGTCCCGAAAGAATCACTATGCCTATCACAAGCATAAGAAGTTCCACCTTGAACACCTCGAAGAGTTGCTCGAATTCGCTCCTCACGAAAAAGAGCAGCCCCACCAGCACGACAATGGAAATCAGCGCGGCAAAAAGACCCTGAAACGCTGACTGCATCAGGAAAGGCGCTCTGATGAAGGACTTTGTCGCACCCACCAGTTTCATTGTATGTATAGTGAAACGACGGGCAAAGACGCTGAGCCTTATGGTGTTGTTGATGAGTGCATAGGAAATGAACAGCATAAGGGCGATGAACACGCCCATGATCAGGGATATGCGGCTGAGGTTGGCATTGAGGGCATCCACAAGCGACCGCTGATATACCACCTCATCGACAAGGGACGACCTGCCTATTTCCGCCTTGATCACTTCAAGACTGTCCGCCGACACATAATCCGCATTGAGCGTTATGTCTATGGACGCAGGTATCGGAGACACCTCGAACACATCAAGGAAATCCTCTCCCAGCATCTGGGCCATCTCGCTCATGCCCTGTTCCTTGGATATATAGACCGAACTCTTGATATATCTCTCCTTGTCCAGTTTCTCCTTGAATTTCAAGGTCGCCGATTCGGAAACAGTCTGCTTCATCATCACCGACACCTGCATATTTTCCTTGAAATAGTCGGATACGCTCTTGGCGTTGACTATAAGAAAACTGGCTACGCCTATAAGAAGGAGGACCAGACTTATGCTTATAACCGAGGTGAGATAGGCATTGACCAGCCTTCTCCGCATAATCTTATTATTTTCCATAACACTCATAACGGGGTCAAAGATAGTGAAAATCAAAAAATATTCGTACCTTTGTAGAGATTTTGTCATTAATTGTAAAGAGTATGAGTAATTCGGTCAAAAGGGTTCTGTTCGTCAACTCGGAGATGTTCCCGTATCTTCCTGAATCCGATATAGCAAATGTCGGAAGATACCTTCCGCAGGGTATTCAGGACAGAAAGAAGGAGATACGTTCATTCATGCCGCGATATGGCTGCATCAACGAGAGAAAGAACCAACTTCATGAAGTGATCCGTCTCTCCGGAATGAACATCGTCATCAATGACGTGGACAGACCGCTTGTAATCAAGGTCGCATCCATCTCGGCGGCCCGCATGCAGGTGTATTTCATTGACAATGAGGATTACTTCCACAGAAAGAACGTTTACTGCGACGAAAACGGCAAATTCTTCGAGGACAACTGCGAAAGGGCCATATTCTTCGCAAGAGGCGTGCTGGAGACCGTCAAGAAACTCAGATGGGCACCGGACGTGATCCACTGCCAGGGCTGGATTTCCCAGGTACTTCCGATATATCTGAAGAAGGCATATATTGATGACCCTATATTCTCAAACAGCAAGATCGTCCTCTCTCTTTACAATGACACCCCTGCTGAAAACTTTGCAGCAGATTTCAAGGACAAGATCGCATTGGGCAACATCACAGCAGAAGATGTTGATATTCTTTCAGAGCCGAGCGGCATAAATCTTGCTAAACTCGCGGCGTCATACTCTGACGGCATCATCCTCGGTGCCGATGAAGTTCCGGCCGAAATCGTTGATTTCTGCAAAGAAGCAGGTCTTCCGGTCCTTCCATACAATGCAGAGTCCCTGAAAGACGGCTCATACATTGACGATTACAACAGTTTTTACGACAGCATATAATGAAAATCAACATATCCCGTCTTAGCGCAGTCATCGCCCTGATACTGCCGGGTCTTGTATCATGTGTAACGATCAACGAAGAACTTGGAGATAATTTCATTCCGGAGGACAAGATCTGGAATGTCTTCCCTTGTGAGAGCGTCACTCTTGAAGACATCACCATGAAACAGTCCGACAAACTTTCCGGATACAGCACATCCAGAATAACCTTCGGCTCCATCAAGGACGGAGAGTTCGGCTGCGACAAGTCATCTTCCTTCACCTTGGTTCCGCTGATGCGCGAAATAGATTTCGGAACGGACCCTCGCGTGCTCCAATTCCATTTCACTGCATTGCGTGACACAGTATCCACCCTCGGAGACGGAGACAAGAGGATGCTCCAGAACGTATATATACATACTCTGAAACAGCCGCTCGACTCCACAATCCTATATGCGGGCACATTCACCGACAAGGCAAAACTGGACGAGTATGTTGACTTTGAGTATGGTACCATCACCAAGGGCATCCCTGTCTATAACGGAGGAGACTCGCTGTCGTTTGATTTCAGTGATGCCTACGCAACAAAGGTAATCGAAGGCATACAGAGATGGCAGGAACTCGAAAAAGAAAAGCGTGACAGCCTTGCATACTACCTCAAAGAGGTGCCGGGCATATATATATCGACAGACCATCAGACTGCTGACGGAGGACGCATAAACATGTTCGACCTTCCGCTGGCGGCAAGCGACGGCTATCTTGATGCAAACTACGCGGAACTGAAAATCCGTTCGAAATATGACGAGGTGGAAAAAGACACATTGTTCATATTCTATTTCGGTCCGTCTGAATTTCTGAAAGACGACGCCACCTCATATCCTTCACAATATGCGTTCAATTCCAGCGACAACTATGCCGGAGAGGATTTCTTTGACTCCTGGGAAAATTCCGACAGGTCGTCCATATATGTTGAAGGCGGAAGCGGATATAAGCCTGTGATAAAGGCGGCGGAGATCAAGAGGATTGTCGATGGCCTCATCGCGGAAAAGGCCTCTGAGTTTGACAAGAAGAGCATTGTGATCAACAGGGCGACCATTCTTCTTCCGTACAACGTAGGGACCTCATACGGGCTGCTGGACAAATACCCTCAGATTCTCAGCCCGACCGTAAGATTAGTGAGCGATGACGATAAATATGTAACCTATGCAGGACTGACGGATTCAAGCATCGAAAGCGAGAACCAGGGAGACATCAACAGATCTTTGAGCACATATATGCCTGATGTCAGCCACCATGTCCAGGAGATTGTAAAACTGGAAAGGGGTGTGGGCGAAGACATCGACCCTAATGAGACAGAGGAAGAGTTCGAGGAAAGGCTGAGCAAATATGACATCTGGTTCCTCATCATGCATGAGGAAGTTACGGAAAGTTCGTCAAGCAGCAGTGCATACGACGACTACTACAACAGCCTCATGTACAACTCGTACTACAACAACATGATGTATGACCCGTACGGCTATGGTTATGGTTACGGTTATGGCGGTTATGGTTACGGATACAGCGACTATTACGGCTATAACAACTACTATAACTATTATATGATGGCACAGTATGCGAACGCATCAAGTTCATCTACAAGCACATCTTCCATAGAACTGGACAGGGACCGCTTCTACAACGCGAAACTTAACGGACCGGGAGCGACTGAAAACAGGCCAAGTCTGAAAATAACATTCTCTGCTCCACACAAGAGCGAGTAATGACAAGAATATGGACACAAAAAAGGATGCAACCCAATGGACTGCATCCTTTTTTTATGTAAACTGAATTACTTTGCGTTTACCTTGTCCTCGATGTACCTGATAGCATCTCCGACAGTAGTGATCTTGTCACTTGCATCATCGTCAGGAATAGAAATATCAAATTTCTTCTCGAAATCCATGATAAGCTCTACGATGTCAAGAGAATCTGCACCGAGGTCATTCTGGAAACTTGCTGTCTCAGTCACCTCTGAAGCATCAACGCCCAATTTCTCAACGATGATTGCCTTTACGTCTTCTGCAATATTAGCCATAACGTTAATTTTTTAGTTAATATAATTAGTTTTAATACACATATTTGCGCTAAAACGATGCAAATTAAATAAAAAAAATCCGTAAATAAAAATTTTACTTATCAACACCCTCTGTTGATTGGTGAGCCGCTCTCTGACTGAGTGCCTCCTTGATTCTTGCCGCCAAAGACTCGCCGACCATATCTGTCAGGTCCTGCATCGGGGCAGAGGCTATCCGGGCCACGCTGCCAAAACGCAGCAGAAGCCTCTGTTCCGTCTTTTCTCCAACTCCCTTGATTGCCTTCAACGCGGATTCCACCTGACTCCTGCTGCGGAGTTTCCTATGGAATGTGATTCCGAATCTATGCGCCTCGTCACGGATCTGCTGAAGCACTTTCAGGGCAGGCGAGTTTCTGTCAATGAACAAAGGATGCGGATCCCCGACCCTATACACCTCTTCCATCCTTTCCGCCAGCGCTATCACAGTGAGCCTTTCGGTCAGACCAAGTTCCGCCAAGGCTTCGTAAGCAAAGGCAAGTTGCCCCTTTCCTCCGTCTATGACAACCAGTTGCGGCAGGTCATCCGGATTTTCTGCGAGCATACGGGAATATCTGCGGTTGACTACCTCCTTCATCGTCGCATAGTCATTTGCACCCACCACCGTCTTGACCTTGAAATGCCTGTAATCTTTCTTGGAAGGGACTGCATCACGGAATACAACGCAGGCTGACACAGGGTTGGTTCCCTGAATATTGGAATTATCGAAACATTCTATATGCTTCGGGAGTACCTTCATGCCAAGTTGCTTCTGGAGCGACTCCATGACCATGTTCTTATAGGCATCAGGATCGGTATGCTCCTGCTGTTTGAGGGCATTGAAACGCATTTCCTTGGCGTTTCTGGCACTGAGTTCCAGAAGAGAGAGTTTGTCTCCCCTGACAGGGACGCGGAACTCCACACCTGCGATCTCCATATCCGGCAAGAACGGAACGATAACCTCCTTTGCCAGATCGCCGAACTTGTCCCTGACCTCTGCAATGAATGTGCTGAGGACTGTCTCCTGCTCCTCCTCGATCATGAGTCTGAAGCCGAGGTTGAGGGACTGGATAACTGCGCCGCCTCTGATACGCAGGAAGTTTCCGAAGGCTTCCGGACCATCGACAATGAGTGAAAACACATCTACATCGGCTGTGGTGGCATTCACTATGACAGACTTGCTGTAATGGCTTTCCAGAGACTGCATCTTCTCCTTATACTGCTGCGCCTGCTCAAATTCCATATTCATCGCAGCCTGCTGCATCAAGGCCTTGTAATGCTGGATCATATCGCGTCCGCCGCCTTTCAGAAGGCTGACGATCTCATTTATGTTGTCGTTATATTCCTTTTGAGAAATACCGCCGATGCAACAGCCCTTGCATTTGCCTATATGGAAGTTCAGGCACGGACGGAATTTCCTGTGCAGGATGGCGTCGGAGGTGATTTTCAGTTTGCAGGTCCTTAGAGGATAGACACTGTGAATGAATTCCACCAGGTTCCGTGCATGGACCACGCTGCTGTACGGCCCGAAATAGCGGGATCCATCCTTGACAATCTTGCGTGTAAGGAATACTTTGGGAAAGTCTCCCCCGCTGACACATATCCACGGATAGGTCTTGGAGTCTTTGAGGAGGATGTTATAGCGCGGCTTGAACTGCTTGATCAGGTTGTTTTCCAGCAGGAGCGCATCGGCCTCGGATTCCACTACGGTATATTCGGCATCGGCGATCTTGGACACCATGACGGCAGTCTTGCGGGTCAGACGCTCCGCAGGTACAAAATACTGCGCGACCCTCTTGTTGAGGTCCTTGGCCTTGCCTACATATATGACATTTCCCTCGGAGTCATAATAGCGATAGACTCCGGGGGAATGAGGAAATGTCTTTATTTTATCTTTAATGTGCATGGGAGATTCTTCGCTATCGCTCAGAATGACAAAGGGGCGCTCAGAATGACACCGACGTCATTGCTGCCGAACAGGTCGGGAATGACGGTTTGTGGTGAGTTTCCCGGTCAGGTCGGGAATGACGAGGGCGTCATTGCCGGCGAACACGTTGGGAATGACGAGGGCGTCATTGCCGGCTTTGACCGGCAATCTACTTCAGATAAGAAGAAACTATCTGATCGATCTCGGCGCCGTGGAAGCCGCGTGCGAGGATGGTGCCGTCCGGTCCGAAGAGGATGAGATGCGGGATAGCCTCCACTCCGTAGAGTTCGGCCGGCTCGCGTCCTGCGTTATTGATCTGATTCCAGGTCATATCGAGTTTCTGGGCGGTCTCGATGGTCACCTCGACAGGCTGGCGCTCCCATACCGCGATGCTCACCACGTCGAACTTGTCGCCATGATACTTGTCATATACGGCCTTGATGTTCGGCATTTCCCTGCGGCATGGTCCGCACCAAGGCGACCAGAAGTCCAGAAGGATGTATTTTCCCTTGCCGACATAGTCTGAAAGTTTCACCTCCTTGTATTTAGGCTGCGGAGGCACGCTGCGGGTCTGGCCGACAACTGTATTCACAGTAAAATCCACGAAAGGATGGCCTGCCGATGTCGCGATCCTTGTATCCAGGGTCTTCTTCAAGGCTGCCACCTGCTCGTTCTCCTGCATTTCGGCAGGCATATTTGCTATGATCTCGGCCGCCTGCTCGTCCTCGATAAGGCCGCGAAGGTTTGCGAGCACCTGGATCGCCACCTCGTTGTCCGGATTCTTCTTAGCCGCATCAAGGTTGAACTCAATGTACTTAGGCACAAATTCATCGTAATAGGCCTGAGCCTTCTCGCGGTCATCTGCGAGCGAATCCATTGTTGCGCTATACTCGTCCAACATGGCCTGATGAGCCGCCTCGTAAGCCTTCACTCTTTCTTCCGGGGTCTGGGCGCATGCCACCATGGCAATGGCCACAAATGCTGATAAAATAAATGTCTTTTTCATGTCTTATATCTTGATATTGGTTTCTTCTATGTTGCAGATCCTTCGGCTTCGCTCAGGATGACAGGACACTCACTGTTGTCATGCCGAACGAAGTCGAGACATCTTCCTATTTTATTTTCGTCACGCGATGCGGCTTCTTCACTGCTGCATGGGCGGATTTCTGGGCGGCGGCCTGCTGCTCCTGCGTCATGCCCTCAGGTCTGTAAGGATTACCTACGACACTCCTTCCGAATATCTTCTCATACCATGTGCACGCCACAGTGTAACGTCCGTTGATCTTGTGCATGTGGTAGCCGTCACGGGTGATGGCATCCCTGAGGATGGTCGTGCGGGCATTCTGGACTGCTGTTCCGCTCGGAATGATCATCCTGATGCCTGTCAACCTGGAGGCGCCCTTCACAGCGGCGACTATGGACTCATACATCTTCTGCTGGTCATGGTCATATTTCTTGAAATCCCTGTGGGTCGATGTCTGGTCGTATGCCCAGGTCTGATGAATCATCATAGTAGCCTCTGCCGGCACCCGCTCCTTCACATATTCAAGCAGTTCAGGAAGGGATGCCTCCCAGGTCTCATATATGCCTGAATTTCCGCTCTGCTGCTGGAAACTCACATAGTCCCATTTCTCGTCGGCGAGAGCCTGTTCCAGAGTGAACTCCTTGGTCTCCACTTTCTTGCCGTCAAGACCTATCTTACGGTACTTGTAGGCCGGCTTGTTCTCGCGCGCGTTGTTCAGATGCTTCTTCAAGGAACATCCGCCGATATACATATTGCCGATGATGACCTCCTGACCGTCAGCCTCAGCAAGTTCATGAAGATACTGTTCCACCGCATCCTGCGAGAAACTGTTTCCGATGGAGAGGATTCGTACAACATTGTCTGTCTGTGCATTCATGACACCGCACACAAGGCAAAACAATGCCAAAATGGCTACAATGACTCTCTTGTTCATACGCTTAAAGATTTACAACCTCAAATATACAAAAAAGGGCCGGCATTTCAGCCAAGCCTTCGTTGAAAGATTTTTGAAAATAGGGAATCTTGAGATGTTCTCGGGTTCACGCTGATGAAGAACACGGATGCGGAGGAGTAGATCGGAAGATTAGGGTGAAATGCAACTCATTAAATATCAACCCATTACATCAATTAAGGCGGGTAAATTTGACCCGCCTTAAATATCTTAAAACACTACACATCAATGCTTTACGCTCCACCAAATGCTGGCCGTGTTCTGATCTTCACGTGATAAGATTTCTTTGAATGTCATCTTACATTATTGATATGAGATACTTCGCTGGCGCTCAGGATGACAATGTGGCGGGGCGCCTCGCGCCGATTATCTCGCGCCGGTGCGCGAGGGTTATGCTTCAAAACGCATGGTCGTCAGAAGCCGCTTATGCAGGCTTCCCGACCACGCTGATTAAACATTATTCTTGGAGACAACGGACAGAATACCCGCAGGCGCGATAGAAGCCGTACGACGGATAGACGCCGCCATAGTAGTTGAAGTCCAGGTCGCACGCGCTGTTGCCGTAAGGAGACGCAGACCAACAGTAGCCGTAGCGGCCAACATTGTAGAGACCGCCACCGCCGCTGTCGCTATAACCCGAAGCAGGATACCAGATGGTAGAAGCAGATCCGAACTTGCCGGAGAAGTTCATACCTTCATTGGTACTGTTGTAGAGTGAACTTTGAGTAAAGTATGAACTTGAACCGACCGCCTTTGACCAGACACCACTGCTGCCACCATCGGGAACACGCCAACCGGCCGGACATGGATCGTAGATGGATTTGGCACTTGATGAGGTGGTCCACAATGTATTGTCACGAGAGGAGTAATGCCAATCGTATGGAGATGACGAAGCATAAACAAATGTCGTCGGGTGAGATGTGACATAATCAACCGTGCCGCGAGACGAACTTGTCGAGACGGCAGATGGCCATGAAATGGTGGATTTCGCAGTAGTGCTCGACGAAATCGAAGAAGACCCCAGGAACGGGTCCTTCCTGCCCCACTGGTAAAGCAGACCGAGAGCGCCGACATCACCCGGAGTTGCGGATGTGGCACCGAGGTTGCGGTCCATCATGGTGCCGGCATTGTTATAATAAACCTGTCCCTCAGGCTGGTCGGTCATCCATATATGCCACGACCAGAGAATGTCGCCGTAGGCATCCTTGGCGGCGATGACTGCATTGCCCTCCTTGAAAGTGTCGGCAGTTTGGAAAGTAATGTGACCGTCCTTATATGACACAGACTTTATCAGATCGCCGACCTTCGGAGCGACAGATGTGCCGAAAGTCTCCCAAAGCACAACTGCACCCGCAACGTCACCGACAGACTGCCTACTATTACCCTTGACTGTCGGAAAACTATATACGCCCTTCTGCGAGACGATATAACAGTTCGCAGTCCCCTTAGCCGACAAGGACCCGCCTCCTGTCAATGAGGCAGAAGAAGCCGGCTGCCGGACACCCTCCTCCAACGTCACCCGAACCATCTCGGACTGTCCTTCCTTGACCTCGACAACTTTCTCCAGAGTCTTGAAGCCATCCTTTTTAAACGTCACAGTGTGCTTTCCTACAATCAGGTCAAAAGTGAGCGGAGTGCGGCCGACCGGCTTATTATCCACATACACATCTGCCGCAGGAGTACAAAACAGATTAAGCGTTCCCTTTATTGGAAGAGGCGCAGGTATATCATAACTCTGAACAGAAGGCGTCGCAGAAATATTCTGAGTAACAGATGTTGTCCTATGACCCGGCAGGACAGCCTCAAAGGTATATATTCCCGTACGAAGTTCTCCCTTCCACGGAGACTTTCCCTTGTTCTGACCATTTATATAAATATCCGCACCGGCCGCAGATCTTAATGTAACACTTGCAAAATCTGCATCCAGGGACGGTTTGTAATCAAGGGTCTGACCATCACGGATGACGACAGTCCCGTTGAATTCCTTATACAGGGACTTGACAATCCGCACATTATGATTGCCGCTCGAAAGACGCCCGCTGGTAAGAGGGGCCTGACCGACAAGATTGCCATCGATAAAGACACTCGCCCCATTCAATACGCCCTCGCCAGACACCTTCAAGAAACCATGGGCAGGTTTGAGATTGACAGATTTGTCCACCTTTGCACCGTCAATCACAAAGGTTCCGGTTTCATCATGATAATCCTTGGCGGACACCATATATGTATATGTTCCATTCTGAAGCATCAATGGTTCAGCAATCTCGCCATATTGATTCAGAAGATAAGGCTTGCCATCGATAACCAGACTTGCATTGGCCGGGGTTACAATGAAATATACAAACTGCGGCTTTGCAAGTTGGTGGTCCAGTTCAATACGGAACAGAATATTCTCACTGTTGACGTTCACGGTGGTCTCGTTATTCAAGGCACCGGAAACAACCTTGATCTTATGCATACCGGGATATACATCACCGACAGTCAGTGAATAGGCTTCATTTATGACTCCCTTATAGACATCGTCAATATAGACCTCGGCTCCAAGGGTGTTCGAACTGACCGCTATCGAGTGGGTTGTATTCAGCATGGCCTCTATGCGATATTCCTTGTTGCCTTCAAGATTAAGGCTCACTTCATTGGAATCGCCATACTTTTCGTGATGCAGGTAAATTCTCGTTGTTTCCTTGGCTGTGAGTTCAATGATCAGCCCGTTGCCCTGAGCCGCCACTATACATTTTGTAAGCACCACATTGCCTCCTATCGTACGGACAGAAAGTCCTTCAACCTCCTCCCTTGCCATGCGGTTGATGTGCATCTTGATTCGCGCACAAGGCCTTCGCGAGGGGTCCATGCCAATCTTGTCAATCGCAACACCGGAAAGCGCGTCCGACTGAACAGGAGCGAACGAAGAGGCGTCAATTTCCAGGAGTTTGGAAGACTGGGCTCCTGAAACAAGCGGCAACAACGCCAATATGAAGGTCAGAATATATCTCATTGGTGGGTCTCGTCTTTCTTAGACTTCTGTCTGTTGTATTTCTCGATATAGGATTCAAGGGCCCTGGCATCCTTTTCGGCCTCGCGGGCGGCGGCCTCCAATGCCTTGCGCTTTTTAACACGCTCCTTGGCTTTGCGCCTGGCTTCTTTTGCGGCGGCCTTTGCCTCATCGCGCCTGTCGAGTTCTGCCCAGCGTTTCTCCTTTTCTTTCTGCTTTCTCTTGCGCTCCGCCTCGCGGGCAGCCTTGGCAGCCTGTTTCTTCTTCAAGGCCTCTGCCTTCTTTGCAGCCTTCAACTCCTGAGGGGTCAACACCTTGCCTGCCCCTGCCAAAGAATCCGCCACGGCAAGAGAGTCCTTGGCAAGTCTCAACGAGTCTGCCACTGCAAGAGAATCCACCCGGGCAGCCAACCTGATGGAATCGGCGCGGGCAATCGAATCAACCCTGAAAAGCGAATCCGCCCGGAACAAGGAATCCTTCAATGCAAGCGAATCCAGACGGGCCCTCTCCTGCGCCTGAGCCTCAGCCAGTTTCCTGTCAGCCTCACGTACCTTGCGCAAAGAATCGCGCACTGCAATCTGTCGGTTGATGTCTGCAATATATCCCGGGAAATATATGTCTGTCTGCCTGAACTTGGCATGAGGGCGTGTCTCATATTTCTTCCTCTGGGACGGTCTCAACTCCAGAGGAGTGACGGCATTACGGTCTGCCGGACGCCTTTCCGGATCCCAGTTATATCCTTTCAACTGCCTGTCCTCCCGACCCAACTGCACCTTAGGATATCCGTCGTTCTTAGGCTGGTCATAATAATATATCCTTTGCAGTTCACCATCCTTGAAAGTTGCCGAAAGCATCTTGGAGTCTGTCTTGTTGACGGTTGCATACACTCCGTTCTCTTCGATATAGAACAGGGCTGAGGCTCCTCCCAGCACATCAAACCGCTCCAATCCGCCCTGCTGATCGAAGAAGGCAAGCATTTCAGCACCCTTGATCTGATCGTAGTGAGTCGTGTCCTCCTCTATGACAATAAAGGCATTGGACATAAGACTCGCCTTTTCCATACCCCCGCCTCTGACAAGAACTGACACGCTGTCAGCAGAATACTGCCTACGTCCCTCCTGCCATATCATCGGATCCTTGAACATCCGGGCCAATGAGTCCAGATCGCTATAAAGAAGGGAGTCACATGTCACCTGCATGCTCTTCTTGAATATGCGCACATCCCTGATGGCTTCGAGGAATCCTATCCTGGTCGAATCCTTAGGCGGCTCGACGACAGCAACACTGTCCGACAAGGCCAACGAGTCAGTCACAGCCAATGAATCCGACAGCATCAGCGAATCCGAAACCGACAACGAGTCCTTCAATGCCAGCGTGTCCTTCGCAACCGGCACAGAAGGCCCAGCCTTATCCGGAGTCTTCTGACTCACATCAGAAGCCTTCCTTGCTGCCTCCTCGGCGCGACGCTTTTCCTGCGCAGCCTTCTTGGCGGCAAGATTCGGGTCGTTCTCCACGGACTGCTCCAACGCCCTTGCAGCAGCCTCTGCAGCCTTCTTGCGATATTCTCCCACCGGATCCACATTAAGGGCAGCGAGTCTCTGCTCCGCCTGCACCACCGCAAGCGAATCGACCTTGAATTTCGGGACTGTAAGATATACAAGTTTCTCCGCACCGAGATAGACCGTATCCACTGAACCGTCCTGTTCATCGACCCTGGATATGACAGCCGGTTCCCTGGTCATGGTCACCTTCGACGTGGAATCCAGATAATGTATCTTGCCTGCAAGAGCATAGACGTTGCGCGTGGTATCGGACACCTGGGCATTTCCAAGCATTTCAAGTTCAGAATTCGAGCGGTTGTAGAACAGGGAATCACACCAGCCCTCCTGTTCCTCGGACATCACATGCACCCTGTCATTGAAAAAGAACAGTTCCCTGCCACGGTCATACCATCCTTTAAGGGAAGAGAGCATATTCTTCTCCTTCCACACATCAGTTTCTCCTCCGAAGGTAGCGAGATTCAGATCCGACTCATATACAAGTTCGGTGGTCTTAACAAAAATGGAATCCGTGAACATATTCACATCCTCGACAAAGGTGAATTTCTTTATCTTGGAATCGTATGTTCCCCTGCGGCTTTCTATGATCTGACCATCCTTGTCCCTCATCGCACCGCCGTTCATGAACACTGCGACCGAGTCCTTTGTATTATAGTCCAGATGCCGTGTGCGCAAAGTATTATGGTCCTTGTCGGTAAGTTGCACCACAGAACCGCGGAACTGGGCAAGATCCTCCTTGACAAGATATGTGAGTTTGTCACTGGTCAGGACCGTCTCCTCCTGCAATATGCTCACATTCCCCCAGGCGTCAATCACTTCGGTCTGGACATTCCAATATGCAGTGTCACAGATAAGATATGTATCATTATGCAGGAACCTTGCGGGTCCGACCACCTTCCTGTAACTCGCGCCATCCACATCCACCACCTGCGCCGACTTGGAACTCAGAAGCACGACAAGACTGTCCTTCTGACCATGGGCCATAAAGGACAGGCATGAAGCAAGTGCCATGAATATGGATATAAGGGTCTTACGCATTATTTCCTGAACTTCTCAGCCCAACCCTCTCTTTCGAATGAACAATCCTTGAATAAAGGATCTATGATTATATATGTGGTTCCGATCTTCTCCTTGATGAACTCATCGATCGCCTCAGAGGCCTTTACCTGCTTGGCCTGATCCAGAAGCAGATTATAGTCCTGATTGAAGGTGGCTGCGTGCGAAGGGACAATCTTATCCACCTTTATTATCTTATAGACTGTGTTTCCGCTGCGCCCCTCGTTGTCAAGAGACTCCACTGGCACCGAGATTTCTCCCTCTTTAAGATCCTTGATTGCAGCATAGTCCTGAGGTTTGAGTTGATCGACCTCGAAATACGAAGACCCCGACATAGGATCAGCCATCTGACCTCCGTTTGTCCTTGTGGCAGGATCCTGTGAATAGAATTTCGCAACAAGATCAAACGAGACTTCACCCTTGACAAGTTCGGTCCTGAGACTGTCCAGGGTATGGAAGGCCTTTTCCCTGTCGTCAGATGTATATTCCGGTTTCAGAAGAATGTGACGGCAGTTGAACATGTCGCCTTTCTTCTCCAGGACCTCGATGATATGGAATCCGTCGGGAGTCTCCACAATCTGAGACACCACACCCGGCTTCAAGGCCATTGCAGCATCGGAGAACGCAGGCCAGAATATGGACTTTGAAGCCATGCCGAGTTCTCCACCCTTTCTTGCACTTCCCGGATCCTGAGAATAAAGTCTGGCAAGTGTCGAGAACTTCTCGCCTGCTATGATACGCTCGCGGATTGCAAGCAGACGCTCCTTGACAGCCATGTTTGCTGCTTCCCTGTCAGGATATATGCATATCTGACGGAGTTGATACTTGACCGGAACTATCGGAAGATCAGCCTGATCGACACCTTTGAGGTATTCCTGCACATCATACGGAGTGAGTTCGGGAACCTTCTTCGCTATCTCCTGCTGCATCTGCTGGGTCATGGTCTGGTCCGTGATGGCCTCCCTCCACTCCTGGCGGAGTTTGTGGAGAGGCTTCTTGAAATACTCCTCAACTCCCTCATCTCCACCGAGTTGAGTCCTGACATTGTCCATCCTGCTGCGCAACTCGCTCTCCACCACATCATTATTGACTGCGATGGAATCGACTCTCGCCTGCATCAGGAAAAGTTTTGAAACCATCATCTGCTCCAGAATCTCACATCTTCCGCTCTTGTCAGACATCATTCCGTAAGCCCTCATCATCTGGACTTCCTCCTCCAACTGGGAAATTGTGATCATCTCGTTACCGATGACCGCTATGGTCTTATCCACAACTCCATTGGAATATTTCTGTGCAGACGCACCAAAAGCCATTGCCGCAAAAGCCACAACGGCCGCAAGTCTCATCTTATAACCCGTCATTATCAATAAATTACAAAGTCTCCATCTGCGCGCGCCTCATCGAGCAAATCCTGTTCCAAGTTCAGCAGAATACTCTGACGGCGCGAACTTATTATTATATTGCGGATGCTCTCGGCAGAATAATCCACAGGAGCAGCCTGTCCTTTCTGTAAAATCTCAGAGATATATGCAAGTTTCATATATCCTGTCGTATCAACATGCTCTATCCACCTCCTGTTCATCCTGGCAAGCAACTGGTCATAATTCATCTGATACTCCCTCGCAAGAACATTTATATCTATCCAGTTGTCCGCCCATGTGGTGAATTTCATTGCGGACGAGAAGGCGATGCTGTCGGCCTCGATCAGATCGTTTGCCTCTGTCGAGGACATCCTCTTGCGTATCTGCTGGAGGCTCGGCGAATCTGCCTGTATATTGAGGAAACGTGCCTTGACAACAGGCCTGTCCAGAATGAACTTGTCGCTGTGTGCCTGATAATACTCCTCGATCATATCCCTGCTCACGGCAGTATCAAGCCTCTCATTGACATACAACTGCTCATACCGATATTTCAGGAGGGTCCTGCGATAGTCCTCCAGTTCCTTGGTGACATCCTTTTCGGACTTAGACAACTGCTCTTCCGCGATTTTCAGATAGACCCTGTCGGAAGCCCATGACCTTATATACTGCGAAGCCATGGTCAGACTGTCCTCAGAAGACAAGCCCTTGGGTATCAGACTCTCCACATCGCTTCTATACAACTTGTCCGAGCCGACGACCGCGACCACTTCCTCGCGCCCTAAAAAGGATGAAATCGCCCTGCACGATGTGAGCAACGGCAGGACGACTGATATTATTGCTGTTATATAAAGCCTACGGGTCATTATCTCGAATAGTTCGGAGCCTCACGGGTGATGGTCACATCGTGCGGATGACCTTCAAGATAACCGGCATTGGTGATGCGGACGAACTTGGCCTCGCGGAGTTTCTCGATGTTCGGAGCACCGCAATAGCCCATACCTGCGCGGAGACCTCCCACGAGTTGATATACAACTTCGTTGAGCGTTCCCTTGTAAGGCACCTGAGCCACGATTCCCTCCGGAACGAGTTTCTTGATATCCGCCTCCATATCCTGGAAATAGCGGTCCTTCGAGCCCTGCTGCATAGCCTCAAGCGAGCCCATGCCACGGTATGATTTATACTTACGTCCATTGAGAATGATGGTTTCTCCCGGAGACTCCTCGACTCCTGCGAAGAGCGAACCTGCCATGATTGTGCTTGCACCGGCAGCGAGAGCCTTCACCACGTCACCTGAATAACGGATACCGCCGTCAGCGATTACAGGAACTCCTGTGCCTTTGAGAGCCTCGGAAGCCATCATCACTGCTGAAAGTTGCGGCATACCCACACCTGCAATCACACGTGTAGTACATATAGAGCCCGGTCCGATACCCACCTTCACTGCGCTCACACCAGCATCTGCAAGCGCCTTTGCGCCCTCGGCCGTAGCAACGTTTCCGGCAACGATCTGAACATCAGGAAGAGCCTCACATGCACTCTTGATGACATTAAGCACGCCCTGCGAATGACCGTGGGCAGTATCGACAACCACAGCATCTGCACCGGCGCTCACGAGCATCTCTATACGCTGAATGGTCTCAGAGTTCACGCCGACAGCAGCAGCCACGAGAAGACGGCCCTTGCTGTCCTTTGAAGCGATAGGGTTGTCCTTGATCTTCATAAGGTCCTTGTAGGTGATGAGGCCTACGAGTCTGCCGTCCGCATCAACCACAGGGAGTTTCTCGATCTTGTACTGACGGAGAATGTCAGTTGCGTCAGGAAGGCTGATGCCCTTCTGAGCGGTTACAAGGTTCTCCTTTGTCATTATCTCCGACACCGGCATCTTCGGATCTCTCTGGAAACGAAGGTCACGGTTGGTCACGATTCCCACAAGGAAACCATTGTCATCCACCACAGGAATACCTCCGATGTGATGCTGGGCCATCATGCCGAGCACCTGACCGACAGTTGCATCCGGATGAATGGTGACAGGGTCATAAATCATTCCGTTCTCCGCTCTCTTTACGCGACGTACCTGATTCATCTGCTCCTCGATGGTCATATTCTTATGAATCACACCGATACCGCCGGCGCGGGCCATGGCGATGGCAAGTTCAGCCTCAGTCACAGTGTCCATGGCGGCTGAAACGATAGGGGTCTGGAGAGTGATGTCGCGAGTGAACTTAGTGGAAACATCTACACTTCTGGGGAGAACCTCAGAATGTGCAGGAATCAGCAAAACGTCGTCGAAGGTCAAGCCTTCAATAATCGGAGAGTTTGTAAATGTCTGCATTTTTCAATAAAATTTGACAAATGTAATCATTTTTTCTGATATTCCGATTAGAGAGATGCGATATTCATTTCATTGACCACATTCTTTCCTTCCGGAGTATATGCATAGGCCATATTTGCCTTATAAGCCTCCTCGATACGGCCACGGACAACCTTCATCGAACTGTTGAGGAAATGGTTCTGTTCTGTCCAAGGCTCCGGGAGCACACAGATTGCAGCCGGAAGCCATCTGTCAGGGAACATGCCCTCGTGACGACCGCCCTTTCTGTAAGAATTCACCTCATCCTGAATCTTTTCGAGCATCTTTTCCTTGGCCTCGCGGGTCGATGGGTCAAGGCCGAGTTCCTTGGCATACTGCTTCAAAGCCTCCTTGTTCGGGGTCAGCAGGGCGATTGTATATGGGTCCTGACTGTTGTGCAGGATCGCACCGTCTATGAATCTGGAATTTTCCACAAGGTTCTCCTCGATACCCTCAGGTGAATATTTCTCACCGTCCGCAGCAATAAGAAGCGACTTGAAGCGTCCCACGACATAGAGCATCTCCTCGTCACGCATATAACCCATGTCACCAGTGTGGAGCCAGCCGTCAACTATTGTATCAGCCGTCGATTTCGGGTTCTTCCAATAGCCTGCCATCACATTTTCACCCTTGATGCAGATCTCGCCCTTCACGCCGAAAGGCTGCTCGATGCCGTCAGCATCCAGAATCTTGATCTCCATCGGGCTCACCACCTTTCCAGATGATCCGAAAATATGTTTTGCCTGAGAATTGGCAGATATGATAGGAGTCGCCTCCGAAAGGCCATAGCCCTGATACATCGGAATACCGATGGCGCAATAATATCTTTGAAGATCGATATCAAGGAGCGCGCCGCCGCCGACGAAGAACTTCATGTTGCCGCCAAGACCAGCACGGACCTTCTTGAAGATGATCCTGTCAAACAGAAGCATCAGAGGCTTGCGGAAAATATCTGCGAACTCCGTTCCCCTGTTATAACCTTCCTTATGGTAGGCTATGGCATTTTTGAGGGCGAAGTTGTAGAGTTTCTCGACAGTCTTGCCGCTCTTCCTGATGGAAGTCTCGATATTCTTCTTGAAGTTCTTTGCCAGAGTCGGAACCGAGAGCATCACATGCGGTTTGAGTTCGTTGATACTCATCGGGATATTACGAAGCGCCTCCTTGCCTGTCTTTCCGGAAGGAACCATTCCAAGAGAAGCACCATAGGACATCATTGTGTAGAATCCTGCCACATGAGCAAAGCAGTGGTCGAGCGGAAGGATGATGAGCATTCTGTCCGTCTCCTCCACTCCGATGACAGAGTGTGCCTGCTCCACGTTTGCAGTGTAGTTCCTGTGAGTCAGAAGGATACCCTTCGGATCGGCGGTAGTGCCTGATGTATAACTGATGTTCGCATAATCATCAGGACCTACTGACTTGTATCTCCGGATAAAGAGTTCCTCATTTTCTGCAAGGAACTTATCTCCCATCGAGATGATTTCATCGATAAGGATTTCATTTTCCTGCCTGTCGGCCACCTCGTCAAAGATGATGACCTTCTCGACCATAGGACACTCAGGGAGTATCTTTCTGACCTTAGGCAACTGGAACTTTGAAGTGATGATATATTTTGAATCAGAATGCTTTACGCGGAACACAAGGTCGTTTGACTCCTCCAATTTGATGGAAAGAGGAACATTCACTGCACCGGCATAGAGCACTCCAAGTTCTCCGATGACCCACATCTGACGACCCTCAGACAGATAGGAGACCTTCTCCCCCTTCTGCACTCCAAGAGCCATAAGTCCTGCGCCGATGCGCTTTGCCAGAGCCAAAGTTTCCTTATAGGTTGTCGGCTCCCAGACGTTGGTGTCAAGATTCTTTTCCCACAGGAAAGGGTTCTCGGAATATTTCGCTACATATTTCTCAGCGAAGTCAATGATTGTCAGCCTTTCTGCCATAGCCATCTACTCGTTTTTAAAGAGACCGAACAACTGAGCATCGATCTTGTCAATAATTTCCTGGAAATCCTCCGGGCGGTTCTCGAACTTGATGCGGTCCACATCAAGGATGAGCAGGTTGTGCTTATAATCCTTGATCCAATTCTCATACCGTTCGTTGAGTCCGGTGATATAATCGATACGGATGCTCTTCTCGTACTCGCGGCCACGCTTCTGGATCTGGCTCACAAGATTAGGAATCGAACTGCGCAGATAGATGAGGAGGTCAGGCGGATTTACAAGCGACATCATCAGGTCGAAGAGGTCCGAATAGTTCTCAAAGTCACGTGTGCTCATAAGCCCCATGCCGTGAAGGTTCGGAGCAAAGATGCGCGCATCCTCATAGATGGTACGGTCCTGGATTATCACCTCGTCAACCTTGGAGATATCCACGACATCCTTGAAACGCTTGTTAAGAAAATAAACCTGAAGATTGAAGGACCAACGCTCCATATCCTCATAAAAATCAGCGAGATATGGATTATAATCGACCGACTCGAACTTTGGAGTCCATCCGTAATGGGCGGCAAGCATCTTGGTAAGGGTAGTCTTTCCGCTGCCGATGTTGCCCGCAATAGCGATATGCATAATGTTTAAGTTTTAGTTCATTTTAGTTGCCTCAACTTGGCAAAGTTAACAACTTCTTTTGTATTTTTGTAAAAATATACCTCGAAGATGATTCATTTGGAACAGTTCATATTCAATCCATTCCAGACAAACTGCACTCTGGTGTGGGACGACAACGGCTGCTGCGCCGTTGTAGACCCTGGCTACAAAGATGCCGAAAGAGAGAAAATCGTTGCATTGATACAGTCAAAAAATCTCACACCCGTATGTGTCCTGCTGACACATGGGCACTTTGACCACATCTACGGTCTTGCAGACTTCGCCCGCACATACAATATCCCGATATATATGGACAAGAAGGAGACCTATTCCTTCGAGCACACAAACCCTTATGTCTGTGGAAATTACGGGCTGGAACTCCCTGTTCTGCCAGGCGAGGATGCCGAGATCATCGACTGTAAGGAAGGAGACATCATCAAGGTCGGCAGCCTGAATTTCGAGGTGCTGCAGACTCCGGGACATTCTGTCGGAGGACTATGCTTTCTGGAAAGACAGGCCAAGGTGCTTTTCAGCGGTGACACGCTTTTTGCAGGAGCGATAGGGCGCACAGACCACCCCGGCGGGGATTATGACCTGATGATGAAGAGTATATGGGAGAAGATCATGTGCCTGGACGGAGACATCAGGGTGTTCCCTGGTCACGGGCCATCGACGGACATTGCCACAGAGCGCATGACCAACCCGTTCCTGTTGCCTTTCAATCTGCCGTATGACGATGAAGAATAAGGAGTTTATTGAAATAGTCGGGGCAAAAGCCCACAACCTCAAAGGAGCCACGCTTTCCATACCGAGGGGCAGGTTCGTCGTGCTTACCGGTCTGAGCGGAAGCGGAAAGTCGTCCCTTGCCTTCGATACGATATACGCCGAGGGTCAGAGGAGGTATATGGACACGCTCTCCACGTATGCCAAGCACTTTATGGGCATATTGGAAAAGCCTGAGGCAGAGTCCATTACAGGCCTGAGTCCGGTCATAGCCATAGAGCAGAAGACCACAGGCAACAACCCGCGCTCCACGGTGGGCACCATTACGGAAATATATGATTTCCTGCGCCTTCTATATGCACGGGCCTCCACTGCGTACTCCCCTCATACGGGCAAGGCCATGGTCAGGTATAGCGACGAACGGATAATCTCACTTATCATGGAGAACTACGCGGGTCGCAAATGTTACCTGCTGGCACCTCTGGTCAAGGGCAGGAAGGGTCATTACAAGGAACTCCTTGAACAGATGCGAAAGAGAGGGTTCACCCAGATGAGGATAGACGGAGAACTACGCGAGTTGAGCGAGGTCGCGGCCCTGGACAGGTATAAGGCCCATTTCATCGAACTGGTGGTAGACAGGCTCAAACCTGCGGAAAAGGATCAGGCGAGGATCAAGGCTTCCGTGGCATCGGCCCTCAATTTCGGTAAGGGTTCTCTTGCCGTCATGGACATGGAGACAGGTGAGTTGAACCATTATTCCAAGCATCTTGTATGCCCGGACACAGGCCTCTCGCTTGCTGAGCCTGCACCACATTCGTTCTCTTTCAATTCTCCTCAGGGCTATTGTCCTCATTGCAAGGGTCTGGGAAAGGTGGTTGACATCAATATCGAGAGCGTGATTCCGGACAGGTCCGTTTCAATCGCCGATGGCGGAATCGTGCCGTTGGGAAAGATGAGGGAGACTAAAAAATTCGATATAATACGCTCTATTGCAAGGAAATATGAATTTTCATTATATGACCCGATAGAGGATATTCCGGAAGATATGGTAGATCTGATCGTCTATGGCTCGGACGAACTGTTCAGGGTCGGCGAGGGTTCTTCTTCCGAAATGGTCTCATATCCGGGAGTGGTCGGGGACATAAGCGAAAAGATTGTCTGTCCTGTATGCGGCGGCACAAGGCTGAACAAGGAGACCACATATTTCAAGATTGACGGAAAGACGATATCGGAGGTGGCTGCGATGGAGATCAGCGTCCTGAGCAGATGGTTCGATTCGCTTGACGGAGTACTTGGGGACAGGGAGAAACTGATTGCGCGGGACATATTGAAGGAATTGAAGGACAGGGTGGCGTTCCTGCTGGACGTGGGTCTGGACTATCTGTCGCTTGACAGGACCACATCTTCGCTTTCCGGAGGAGAGAGCCAGAGAATACGTCTTGCGACACAGATAGGATCAAAGTTGGTCAATGTCCTATATATATTGGACGAACCGTCCATCGGACTGCATCAGAGGGACAACAGGAAACTGATAGCATCATTGAAGAGACTGCGCGACGAGGGCAATTCGGTGATGGTGGTGGAGCACGATGCCGAGACTATGATGGCGGCCGACTGGCTGGTGGATATCGGGCCGGGAGCGGGTGAGAAGGGAGGAGAGGTCTGCCTTTCCGGGCCATTGGACGTGCTGCTTGATGCCTCTTCCGTGCAGGAGGAGCCTGTCATACGGAAGGAGTCTGTCACATTGGACTATCTTACAGGCCGCAAAAGCATTGAGGTTCCTTCCGCACGCCGCAGCGGGAACGGGCTTTCGCTCGGTGTCCGTGGCGCACGGGGCAACAACCTGAAAAATGTCGATGTGGATTTCCCTTTGGGTATGCTGATCGGAGTGAGCGGGGTGAGCGGCAGCGGAAAGTCCTCGCTTATCAACGAGACCCTTATGCCTGTGCTGAAAAACAAGTTCTACAATGCCAGGATGCAGCCTCTGCCGTATGATGAGATTGTGGGTATCGAGAATATAGACAAGTTGATCGAGATTGACCAGAGTCCGATCGGACGCACTCCGCGAAGCAATCCTGCTACATTTACAGGAGTGTTCAATGACATCAGGGCGCTGTTCGAGGCGACCCCGGACGCAAAGGTGCGGGGATTCAAGGCGGGAAGGTTCTCCTTCAATGTGCCGGGCGGACGATGCGAGGAGTGCAAGGGTGCGGGCATCAAGGTGATAGAGATGAATTTCCTTCCTTCGGTGAATGTTGTCTGCGGGGAGTGCCGTGGCAGGAGATACAAGGACGACACTCTGGCGGTAAGATATAAGGGGAAGAATATCAATGACGTGCTGGAAATGCCTATAAGCGAGGCGTATGAGTTCTTTGAGAATATTCCGACCATAGCGCCGAAACTCAAGGCACTTGTGGATGTGGGACTGGGTTATGTTCGTCTGGGGCAGTCTGCCGTGACGCTTTCGGGAGGCGAGAGTCAGCGTATGAAACTGGCTGCCGAACTGGCAAAGAAGAGTACGGGAAACACATTATACCTGTTGGACGAACCGACCACAGGGCTGCATTCCGAGGATATAAAGGTGCTTCTCGGGGTGTTGCAGAAACTTGTGGATCAAGGGAATACGATTATCATCATCGAGCATAACCTCGATGTCCTGAAGTCGGTGGATTATATTTTCGACATGGGTCCGGAAGGAGGAAAGGCAGGCGGTATGATTGTTGCGCAGGGCACGCCGGAGCAGTTGGCTGCGGATCCGGATTCGGTAACAGGACCGTTCCTGAAAGAAGTACTCTACCACTGTCATTTCGAACGAACAAAGTGAGTTGAGAAATCTTAAGATATGGAAGAAATCAGAATCTATTGCGAGAACACGCAGAATTATGTAAAGGTGGACATGGGCTGCACCTTGAACGAACTTGCCGGACAAGTGTGCCCGGGTGCAAGACTGGAGAGCGGTCTGCCTGTGCTGGCCGCATTGGTGGACAATAAACTCAAATCCTTGGACTACAAGATCATCAATCCTCACAACGTCCGCTTCATCGGCTATGACCACCCTGACGGAAGGCGCACATATATCCGTTCTCTTTGCTTCGTGCTGCAGAATGTAGTGCGCGAAATGTTTCCTGACAAGATTCTGGCAATAGACTATGCTCTCCCGAGCGGACTTTACTGCGAGATCCGCGAAACCGAGCCGGGTGAGGACGGAAGGCCACGCAGATACTTCATCACTGATGAGCAGATCGAGCAGATCGAACTCCGCATGCGCGCCATGGTGGAGGCTGACCTGCCGTTCGGAAAGAAGATGCTGTCTTTGGAGGAGTGCTGCAGACTTTTCAGCAAGAACGGACAGAAGGAGAAGGTCAACCTGCTCAAAAGCATAGGCCGCTTCAATTATAATGTATATTTCCTTGACGGACAAGCAGATACGTTTTACGGGCCGCTGGTTCCTTCCACAGGTCTCTTAGGAACTTTCGACCTGATGGGATTCAACGAGGGATTCTGTCTGCAATATCCTATGGACGGAGAGCCGGGAAAGACTCTGCCGATGAAAAGACAGTCCAAGATTGCAAGCGCCCTCAATGAACATTCGGACTGGTGTGCCGTGATGGGGGTACGCGGTGTCGGAACGTTGAACGCCCTTGTGCGCTCAGGGAAAATCGTGGATTTCATAAACCTGTCCGAGGCTCTCCACGAAAGGAAATATGCCGAAATCGCCAACCAGATATACGAGCGGCGGGGTTCTGTAAAAATTGTATTCATCGCAGGACCGTCAAGCAGCGGAAAGACCTCGACCTCAAAAAGGCTTGCTCTCCAATGCCGCATTCTCGGTCTGAATCCAAAGGTCATCGAACTTGACAACTATTTTGTCGATAGGCACCTGACTCCTCTCGATGCAAACGGGGAATATGATTTTGAAGCCTTGGAGGCCATGGATCTGGATTTCCTCGGGCAGCAACTCAACGCACTTCTTGACGGAAAGGAGGTCGAACTTCCGCGTTTCGATTTCAAGGAGGGAAAGAGATATTTCGGCGGGCATACAATGCAGTTGCACGACAAGGATATTCTTATAATGGAAGGCATCCACGCGCTCAACCCGGCCATGATTCCGAGTGTTGACAGTTCAAAAGTATTCCGGGTATATGCCTCTGCGCTGACCTCGCTTTCGATTGACGAGAACAACAACATCTCCACATCGGACAACAGGATGCTGCGCCGCATGATACGGGACAACAGGGTGCGTGGCGTAGTTCCGGAGGATACCATAATGAGGTGGCAGAGCGTACGACGCGGCGAGAATAGGAATATATTCCCGTTCCAGGAATACGCCGACGCGGTCTTCAATTCGGCTCACATATTCGAGTTGCCGGTATTGAAATACTATGCCGAACCGCTCTTGAGACGCATTCCGCCGACATCGCCTGCCTTCTGCGAGGCCTCCCGCATGCTCAAGTTCCTGGACTATATCGTGGCCCTTTCCCCTGCCGAGATAGCGGCCATCCCGCCGACCTCGATCCTGAGGGAGTTCATTGCAGGTCAGACGCTGTAACTGATTATAACAGAATGATTATGCCGCACCATATATTCATGATGCGGCAAATTCTTTTTCTATCTCGTCAAGCCAGAGCCAGCGTTTTTCGTCGCCGACCTGCTTGACCATATTCAGACTTATCCATCTGGTGTCGTGGATGCCTATCTGGTTGAATGTTCCCTTTATGAGGGAGCCTTCGAGCGAATTGCCGAAGATATCCTTATAGACATCGGAAGGGGTGTTCATTGTGGTGATGACAATAATGTCTTTGAGAGATGAGAGTTGCGATACAAGTCTGCCGTTCTCCATCTTATAGACAATGCCCGGGAATATGACCTTGTCTATGAATCCCTTCACCATTGCCGGCATAGTCATCCACCATATAGGGAATATCATCATGATGCGTTCAGCCCAGCGAAGTTTCTTCATGAACCTCAGTACAATCGGATCCACTCCGTCCAGCCCGTCTTCACCCATACGCCCGGCAGCGACGAAAGCGGCCAGGTCCTTCTCGCGCATCACCGGATCAAATCCCGCCTTGTCAAGGTCTATCGTCTTGCATTCATGGCCTCCCTTGTGCAGTCCGGCCTCCACAGCATCTCTGATCGCACTGCAGAAACTCCCCTCATGAGGATGATAATATACAATCAATGTTTTCATATTGCTTCCGTTTAGTTCCTCCATGAGTAGTGCAAGTCTCTTACCAAAATGCTGATTCCCGCGACCGGCAGTACACAAAAAGCGGGATTTCATGTAGTACCGGCACTATTGGTGGCGCGAGATCGGGTGGGGTATAAAAAACAGCACCGGGGTTCCGGTGCTGTTGAAAGTGAATTATGCAGGTTCGCTGATTTCGTATAGATATTCCGGCGCATAGTCCGCGCCATTCTCCCATTCTATTGTGTTGTATCTGACCGTAAAATTCTTAAAATACGAGAGATTTTTCAAGGGTTCGAAGATTGGGCCATCAAACGACTCCGAAAGGTTCGCAATTTTAATGTCCCCATTACTAAACCACAACTTCACTCGATATCCATCCAGGTATTGCGCCCTTTTTATTTTCAAAATATCCATATCATATCACTTTAATGGTTCTATCTTATCAAGAGGCAAGCCAACCCGACATCTTTCCCAACGGTTCATTATCCCCCTCATCTCCCGCAAAATTAGTTTTTGTCAAGGGGATTTCCAAGGGTTTCCTGCCCGCTGGCAAAATTAAATTTCTATTTCTTAGTTTATTTTCTGACTATCCGCAAAAATGCAGTTGCTGCTGTACGGGATTTCTGATGCTGGTGATATCAGCGCAGCACCGCAGGCGGAATAAATGATCTCCGCCTGCTCGAAGCAGGTTCGCGAGCGATACCTGAGGGGCTCGCTCGCATGCTTCGTGCTGGGTCCTGAGTGCGCACATCAATTTTGTTTGCTCCGTCCGTGATCAGGCCCGTTTTACGGATGCAAGGCATCTAAATGCATACTCCGTCCGTAATTTTGCCTGTTTTACGGACGGAGCAGGTAGGAAGCGCGAACAGTTTACTGCACTGATAACGGATAATCATTGTTTTTTCTTTTTTGACGTTTTCGGGGGGGTGGGTAAAAACGAAAAGAGGGCGACTTTGGATGTCACCCTCTTGAAAAGCCTAAATTTTCCGTTGAGAAAATATTAGAAAGTTGGAGCGTTGCTACCTGCTGTCACAATTATAAACTTAGATGGAGCGTTAGAAGACAACTGAACATATATGTCATAATTTTTATTCCAATCTGAACTACCATCTGCAAACAACATGTTACAGTCGTATCCTTTCCGACAATCCATCTTAGTATTTACCTTCAGCGCTTTCCAGTCACATGACCAAGAATCTGTCCATTCTTTATCCTGTCGTATCTTAACACCTACATCAGTCTTGATTGTAACATTCTTTGCTACAATAACATTATTGGTCTTTGTAGTTAAGAAAACAATATCACTATCCCAGTTACCATTAGAACCGGTGATAGAATATATAGTTGCATCTCCAGAAAGTTCTGACTCCTGAACTGTGATTTTAGACAAATCTGTTTTTACAATAATATCATACGATACCGAAGAACTTACGACCTTTATATTGTTTGAATTGTCCGAAAGAGACATTTCAGTTATACCACTTGCATCGATTGTTGTTCCGACTCCTTTATTTGTTTTTACTGAGGAATCCCATCCTGTAGCAGTCTTATTCACAACCTTGAACTCCGATAACCCTGAAAGATTATAAGCCGCGAAACCATCTACATCTTTGTACAATACTGTTAAATTACTGAATCCCCAACCCGTGTGAGCACCTACTAAGGCATAATCACTTGCCTCCAGTGCAGGAAGAGTCTGAAGATTTGAGAACGTCGCACGCTTGGTGGTAACTGTCTTAGTTGATGCCTTTGAGAGGTAACCGCCGATGCGGATCGTGAATTTATGCGAACCTGGAAGCACTGCAACATAGTAGTCTGTACCTGCTGCAAATGAACCTGAGAGGGTGATCTTCTTTGAGCCGTTTGATACTGAGCCGACAGATGGTGTCTCGCCGTTAAATGT
The DNA here is from genome assembly GCA_015060455.1 of Bacteroidales bacterium. GTDB lineage: Bacteria > Bacteroidota > Bacteroidia > Bacteroidales > UBA932 > Cryptobacteroides. The sequence goes on along the minus strand of SUYM01000004.1, from coordinate 15,295 downwards.
CACATTGAATGTTCCTGCGAGGTTGGCGGTTGACTCGATTGTTATCTCCGAGCATGCTGACGGCACCTGGAATTTCACAATTGAAGCAACGTTCTTGAATTTGAGAGACTCAGTGTCTGATTTAGCGACTGAAATTGCTGCCTCGGCAAATGTTCCCGTCTGAGAAGCAGGAATTGTCACCTTTGAGAGGTCTGATGCGCCGGCTGCTGATGCAGGATAAACTGCGTAGTATGTTGCTGCCGCGTTGAATGACGATAATGTGGTGAAATCTGTTCTTGTGCCAGACTCTGTTGCAGAGAACTCCACACCGTTGATCTTGACCTTGTCACCGGCAACCCAATTGACAGACGTAACGTCACCAGTTGTTGTACCGAGAGATGTCTTTGTCTGAGCCTCTGCCGGAGTCTGCTCTGCTGCGGGAGCGCCTGGCTGCTCGAGTTCTGCCGAGAATACGATATCAGATGCTGCACCAGCCTGTACACCGCTATTTCCTATTTCTTCCTTGTTGCATGATACCATGGCCATGAGGGCAACAGCTGCAACCATAAACAAATTCTTTTTCATGATTTTCTTCGTTTTAATAGTTAAACATCTGTTACCAATCCGGATTTTCTTCACCCCATCCTTCATTACTTGGACCGCTAAGGCAGAGCACTCCCTCTGCAACAATCTCCGTTACTGTTGTTCTCGGAGATGCGTAACTGCCCGCCCCGAGGGCAAGGTCAGTAGTTGTCAATAATCTGTTCATTTTGTTATGTTTGAATTTTATATTTCTATTTTCCTTAATCCGCCTGATTGAGGGCGGAAATCTTCCCAAAGGCGAAAAGCGCGTAAAGATACGTAATTATTTCAATATTAGCGCTTTTCTTCGAATGAAATTGCAAATCCGCCGCCTCTTGCCATAGTAATCGGGAGGACAGTATCCGAGGTAACTGTCAACTTCTCTATCACGTATGCCTGTGGGTTTTCCTTATAGTCCGCATCATCCGCGTCACGATAGAGGGTAGCCTCATAGATCTTGCCCGGATCAAGGAAGTTGAAAGGCACATCAAGAGTACGCGCATGGTCATCTGTCACACCACCGCAGAACCACTGTCCTGCCTTCTTGCCCTGACGCGCCACGACCACATATTCGCCCGGCTCCGCAAGGAGATACTTTGACTGGATCCAGTCTATATCAACATCCTTGATGAACTGGAAGGCATCCATGAACTGCTCGTAATGCTCCGGAAGGTCGGCTGCCATCTGAAGCGGCGATGACATGGTCACATAGAGAGCGAGTTGGTTCGCGATGGTTGCATTCACCCATGAATTATTTCTGCCGTCAGTGACGGAAGCAAGGTCCTGGACGAAGATACCCGGGGTATAGTCCATCGGGCCGCCGTTGAGACGGGTGAACGGAAGGATGGTGACATGATGAGGCATCGTGCCGCCGAATGCCTGATATTCTGTGCCTCGGGCTGACTCGCTGCCGATGAGGTTAGGATATGTGCGGCAAAGACCGGTAGGGCGCACCATCTCATGTCCGTTGAGCATGATCTCATGTTCCGCAGCCTTCTTCACCACATACAGGTAGTGGTTGATGAGGGACTGGCTGTAATGGTGTTCGCCAAGAGGGAGGATGTCACCCACATATCCGCTCTTGATGGAGTTGTAGCCGTATTTGTCCATAAGGTCAAGAGCCTGGTCGAGGTGACGCTCATAGTTGCGCACGGACGAAGATGTCTCGTGGTGCATCATGAGTTTCACGCCCTTTGACGCCGCATATTCATTCAGGGCCTCGATGTCGAAGTCAGGATATGGGGTCACAAAGTCGAACACATAGTCCTTGTTGCAGTTCGCCCAGTCTTCCCAGCCTTCGTTCCAGCCCTCTACGAGCACCTGGTCGAAGCCATGCTCTGCCGCAAAGTCGATATATCGCCTTACATTCTCATTGTTGGCAGAGTGGCGTCCGTTAGGGGTTGCATTCTTATAGTCGGTCACTCCGAGTTGCACGGAAGCGAAATCGTCGGTATATGCCCATGAGCCCTTGCCGGAAATCATTTCCCACCATACACCGACGTACTTGACAGGCTTGATCCAGTCGGTCGATTCGAGAGCACATGGCTCATTGAGATTGAGAATCAGGCGTGATGCAAGTTGTGCTGTTGCACTCGGAGCGACCTGGACTGTTCTCCATGGACTGTTGCAAGGAGTCTGCATACGGCCTTTCCAGCCCTGTGCATCAGGAGTAAGATGGGATGTGAAGGTCATTGTCTTCGGGTCGAGTTCAAGATGCATGCAAGGATAGTCAAGAAGACCGGCCTCGTGGATATTGATATATAGCCCGTCATCCGTACGCATCTGGAGCGATGTCTGTACTCCGTTGACAGAGAATGGTGTCTGCGAGTCGTTTCCGCAGATGGACTGAGGCATCCTGGCTGCAATCTCAGACAGACGGCTCTCCGTGAAATTGTACTCCTGGGTATCATAGTCACCCGGAAGCCACCACGCGGTGTGGTCGCCATTGAGGGCAAACTGTGTCATTTCCTCCTTTATCACGAAATAACTGAGGTTCTTCTGGTACGGGAACTCGTAGCGGAAACCGAGACCGTCGTCATATAGACGGAAACGTATGCTCATCTTCCTGTCTGACGATGTCTGCACAAGATTGACCAGCAACTCATTATAGTTGTTGCGGATCTGCGATTCCTCGCCCCATACAGGCTCCCAGGTCTCGTCGAAAGACGCTGTCTCAACGCTTTCCACCTTGAAACCCTCATAGAACTGCTGGGTTCCTTCGCGGTCCACCTTCGAGATGGTGCCGTCTGCGTTATAGACAAGTTTCTGCGCTTTGAGGACACCACGGAATTCGAATCCGAGGTCTGACGGAAGGATTACCTTCTGGTCACCGTAATTGAGGGCGTACTGAGGGGTGCCGTCCGAGTTCAGGCAGAAGGTCATCTCCATGTTGCCTGACGGGGAGGTCAGGGTCTGGACGTCGGTCACAGGGCCTTGCGTCGTGCAGGCGGCAAGGATGATGAGTGATAAAAGTGATAGTACTTTGTTCATATATTGTTGTTTACATTTTTAGTTTACAGATTCTTCGACTCGCTTCGCTCGCTCAGGATGACAGTTAAACATTGCTTCGCTCCTCGCTCATCGGCTTGCCGCTGGAGCGAATGCGGAAGAATGACGTGACGTTACGTCATCCTGAGCGCAGCGTGAGGATCTCTATCGTTTATATTCAACTATGAGCACGCTCTGAGGGTCCGCTACGGTGGCATCCGAGACCTCGAAAGGTTCGCCGGTGACCACATTGACTCCGCCTGTCAGGCCGTCCGATATCTCCGAATAGTATGACCACGGAATGTTCTTCGGCTCATTCGAGTTATTCACATATACGAAAACAACATCGTCATCATCGTAGCGGAAATATCCGTATGTGTTGTCGCGGGTGATGAAATGCATGGTCTTGCCGTTGTGGATGACATCCTTGGTCTTTCTCCACTGGAAAAGATGACTTACATAGTCATAAAGATCGGCTGCCTGACCCTTCGGTACCGTAAGGCCGTCTGTATTCTTTGTCGCCTCGCGTCTGCCTTCGTCTGTGAAGAGGTTCATCTGGTCGCCAGGCCAGCCGCCAGGGAAATCAACGCGGAGTCCGCCATGTCCCATGCTCAGGTCGCATGATGTGAACATCAGTTCGTCGCCTGCGAATATCTGCGGGAAGCCTCGCATTGTCGCCATCATGGCCATAGCAATCTTCACGCGGTCAGGATTCTTGCGGAGCACATCGCCCAGACGGTCTGTATCATGGTTTCCGGCAAAGATCATCATATTGGAAAGGTCATGATATACGAAATCATGTGAAAGGACATCATACACACGGACCATTCCCTGGCCCCAGCCGCCCCAGTCGTCATTCAGACCAGCGCGAAGGGCATCATGAAGCGGGAAGTCCATGACCGATTTCAGATGAGAGTCGAAGCCGTCCTTGTTTGCATTGCCGCCCTGCCAATATGCGAGTTGCGGAATAGATGCAGTCCATACCTCTCCGACGATGTTGAAGTTCGGATATTCATTCATGATGGCCTCACACCACTCCGACATAGGCTGACGCTCGTTGTACGGATATGTATCCACACGGAATCCGTCAAGTCCTGACCATTCTATCCACCAGATTGCCCACTGCTTGAAATAGTTGAGAACATACGGATTGTCAAGGTTCATATCGACCATCGACTTGTCGAACCAGCCGCTTTCCTGGATATAGAGGTCCTTCTTCGAAGCATTCGGGTCCATATTGGTAGAGAAGGCGATATTTGAGCCTGTGTATGTATCGAACACATGATACCAGTCCTTGAAAGGAGTATCCTCCATCCACCAGTGAGCGGAGCCGGCATGGTTAGGCACGATGTCCATGATTATTTTCAGGCCCTTCTCGTGTGCCTTCTGGACATATTCCTTGAAGAGGTTGTTGTCACCGAAACGGGAATCTATATGGTAATAATCCGTGCAGGCATAGCCGTGATATGAGTGTTCAGGCTGGTTGTCTTCAAGAAGAGGTGTGCACCAGATGGCGGTGGCACCGAGGTCTGCGATATAGTCAAGGTTGTTGATAATTCCCTGGATATCACCTCCATGACGTCCGAAAAGTTCATTACGGGCATATTTATCGGCTGTATCGTCGGTGGAGTCGTTTGTGGTGTCACCGTTGGCAAAGCGGTCCGGCATGATGAGGTATATCATGTCGGCAGTTGTGAAACTCTTGCGATCTGCCGAACCTTCCGCGCGGGCTGCAATTTCGTATGGGTATTTGAAGGACTGGCCGTCCTTGCTGAAGACGATGTAATATGTGCCCGGCTGCGCGTTGTCGGCAATCTTCACATCCACAAAAAGGTAGTTCGGGCTGTCTGCCTTATGAGTGCCTGTCACCTTCACGCCCTCGCCGCCCTCGATGGATACGGCATACTCGGAGATATTTTCTCCCTGCACTAAGAGTTGGAGCGGGGTCTTCATGCCCACCCACCATGAAAGCGGCTCCACGCGGGTCACCTGCTGTTTCGAGGCATCTGCGACTGTTGCAGGGTCGAATGACGGTGCGGCGCATGAGGCCAGAAGGATGATCGATAGTAGTATTGATAGTGTCTTGTTCATATATTTTGTTTATTGTTTACAGATGTCTCGACTTCGCTCGACATGACAAAAGGGTTGCGCTCGACATGACAAAAGGGTTTCGCCCGACATGACTGAGCGGCTTACTCTGCGGTGATATCGTATGACCATGGGGCTTTGAGTTCCGCCTTGACTGTGACCTTGTTGTCCGGAAGGGTGCGGGTGAATACGAGGGTGCTGTCCTCGGTCGAAACCACCTCAAACACACCGCCCTTGTCGCCCGCTGCCAGAGCAGGATTGTCATGGCGGGTCTTGATGAGCCATTTGTAGAAATCCGTATATTCATTATCCTCCCATGAAGGGATAGGATCCTTCTCAAAAAAGGCGAATCTATGATTCCAACCCATTTCCTGACCGGTGTAGATGAGAGGCTGACCGCCCGGGAGGGTGAAGGTGAGCACTGCCATCACCTTTGCTGCGTCGCCCATTCTCTCGAATTCTGTTCCCGCCCATGAGTTTTCGTCGTGATTGGAAGTGAACATGAGACGGAAGGCATCGGCTGGCTGTCTTTCAGCATCCTTTGCCAGATATTCAAGCAGTTCCGGGATATTCTTCTCTCCGCGGGCGATGGAGTTCATCAGATGGTGAAGTTCCCATGAGTATGAGGCATCAAAATCCGAAAGAGTGTGAAGAAGCGGTTCCTCGCCCTCTGCAAGCATGTACATTTCAGGATAGTCTGCACGGAGTTCCGCTATGGTCTTCTGCCAGAATTCGAGCGGAACCTCGCAGGCCATGTCGCAGCGGAAACCATCGACCCCGCGCTCCATCCAGAAACGCATCGAGCGGGCCATCTCGGCACACATATCCGGGTTGTTGTAATTGAGGTTCGCCGTGTCTGACCAGTCAGCGGTATATGTCAGATTGCCCTCTGCATCACGCTCATACCAATAAGATGGAGCATCCGTAGCCCATTTCGCATCAGGAGATGTGTGGTTTGCCACCCAGTCAATCACGACACGCAGTCCGAGACGGTGCGCCTCAGCAAGGAAGTTGTCGAAGTCTTCAAGAGTTCCGAACTCAGGATTTATGTCACAATAATCCTTTATGGCGTAGTATGAGCCGAGTGTGCCCTTGCGTCCTTCCACTCCGATTGGATAGATAGGCATGAGCCATACGATATCCACTCCGAGGTCTTTCAGACGCGGGAGTTGCTGCTGAGCCGCCGCGAACGTGCCTTCCGGAGTATATTGGCGCACATTCATTTCATAGACGACTGAGTTTTCCAGAGGCTGCTGAACGGGAGCCTGAGCGCAGGAGAGCGCCAGGAGGATGATTGTTAATGCTGCAAGTATCTTTTTCATAAATTGTTATTGTTTTTTATTTTACAGATCCTTCGCTTCGCTCAGGATGACAGGGGGTTAGATTTCCGCTAAGGATGACAGGGGGGGTAGATTTCCGCTCAGGATGACAGGGGGGCTAGATTTCCGCCAGGATGGTCGCCGAGGTGGCCGGAGCGGAAATGTATGAGCCGGAATATGCTCCGAGACCGTCAGCATCAGCCTTGCCGTCCTGAGCGAGTATCACATACTGCCCTGCCGGAATCTCCACCTTCGCCGCCTTCTTCGAGCCGTTCAGAAGCACCGTCAGAGACTGCGCAGAATCGATACCCTCAAGTCCGCTGATACGGAATGCCACCACACATGGGTCATCAACCTCAATGAACTCCAGTTTCTCGCGTACAAGATCCGCATCTCCGAGGCAGAAGCCCGGATGCGCATGACGGATGGCTGCAAGAGCGGCATAATAATCCACGAGGTCCTTGTATTTCGTCTTATATGTCCAGTCGATGGCGTTTATCGAGTCAGGCTTGTTGTAACTGTTCTTGACTCCCTGCTTATGGCGGTAGAGTTCCTCGCCGTTGAAGATGAACGGTATGCCCTGCGAGGTATAGACTGCGGTCTGGGCAAGTTTCACCATCCGCAGACGGTCCGCCTCCGATGCCTCTGCGGCAATCTCAAGACGGTCACGCAGACAGTGGTCATCGTGGCAACTTGCATAACTTACATGCTGAAGCGGATTGTTGGTCCAGCGCTCGACACTCACCTGCGGATGCTCCACTCCGCCTGCAATGCCGAACTGAACATTTGCCTTGTTGCCGGCAACTCCATCCATGAAACCTGCATTTTCGCAGCCGAGAGGTCCGCGGAGGGCATCACGGATATTGTCGCTGAACGCGCCCACCTTGTCAAGCAGATGGGTGTTGACTTTCAGCGCTATGCTGTCCGCAGGATATGCCGGAGCCGAAGCCGCCCAGCCTTCACCGTAAATCACGACATCAGGATCGATGGCATGGAGACGCTCGCTGATAAGGTTCATGGTCTCTATATCGTGAATGGCCATAAGGTCGAAACGGAATCCGTCTATATGATATTCCTTCATCCACCATTCAAGGGACTCGACCATATATTTGCGGAACATCTCCCTCTCGGATGCGGTTTCATTGCCGCAGCCGGAACCGTCAAAGAAGCCGCCATCCGGTCTCATACGGTAGAAATATCCCGGCACAGTGCGCTCGAAGCCGGTGTTGGAAGCATTGGTGGTGTGGTTATATACCACATCGAGTATGACCCTGAAACCTGCCTTATGGAGAGCCTGCACCATCTGCTTGAACTCACGGATGCGGACCACAGGGCTGTATGGGTCTGTCGAGAAAGAGCCTTCCACAGCATTGTAGTTGAGAGGCTCATATCCCCAGTTATACTGATTGTCTTCAAGACGGGTCTCGTCAATGGTCGCAAAGTCGGTCGATGGAAGAAGCTGGACGTATGTAACCCCAAGTTCTTTCAGATGGTCGATACCGGTTGCCAGACCGTCAGGATTCACGGTACCCTCCTCTGTCAAAGCAAGATATTTGCCCTTGTTCTGAACACCTGAATTTGCATGAATCGAGAAATCCCTGTGCTGCAACTCATAGACGATGATGTCCGACGGCTTTACCTCCGGGCTCCTGTCCTCTGTCCAGCCCTCAGGATCAGTCTCAGTCCAGTCAATGACAGCGCCACGCCAGCCGTTCACGCCCACCGCCTTTGCAGCGATGCCGGCAGTCTCAGCAAGCCAGTCTGCGCCAATCTTCACCTGGAACGCATAGAAGGCGCCCTTGACATCCTCTTTGGCAACAGCCTTCCAGAGTCCGTCCCCGGACTTCTTCATGTCGAGAGTCATAAAGGCAGAGGTGTCCTCAGCCGAATGATAAAGTCGCACCACAGCAGCCTCAGCCGATGGTGACCATACCGCAAACTCAGTCTTGTCGCCCATATAGACACACTCCTGAATCGGAGAGTGCGGAACCGGAAATTCCGTCTTTGGGGCGCAGGCAAGAACCAATGCCGCCGTCATAATAGTCAATGTTATTTTGTGTATCTGTGTCATATTTTAGAAATCAAATCTCACAAATATAATCATTTCCACCCCAATATATTACATATATTGACCGATATGTCAAAAGACCACGACGAACGGCATTATTTTGCCGACGGAACATCAATACCCCGGATTCTGGACAAGTTTCGGATTGGCTGCAAGTTCTGTCGGAGGCAGGGCAAAGACACATTTGTATGCCGGGAATGCCTGACCCTCAAAACTGTCGCCACCCTTGTAGGGCCACAGATACTCATCAGTATGGAAAAGACCGAAGCGGATAAGGTCGGTACGGCGGTGCGCCTCCCACATAAGTTCGCGGGCACGCTCCGCCACCAGAAACTCCTCAGTGATTTCCACAGGAGCCTCAACCCCTGCCCTGGCAGCGAGAGCCTCCATATAAGGCATAGCCGGGGAAGCGTCTCCAAGCCTCATACATGCCTCAGCATAAATGAGATATATTTCCGCAAGACGTATCATCGGGAAGTCCGCATCGGAGAAGTCCTTGATGGCTGAGGTCGCGAGGAAGGACTCATTGGTCTGGTCGTGAGGTATATTGTTGAATTTCAGGCATGACCAGCCATGCATATAATCATAAAGATTGTCCTCCATCGACTGCTGACGTCCCTTTATGTAGAAAATTGTCCCTCTTGCATCCGCCACCTCATATTCTCCTGTCTCATAGTTCTGACCTGTCACGCCGAAGTGTCTTTCGACAAATTCGTATGGCACTCTGAGTCCTGCCCAGCCATGTCTCTGACCGTTCGGGCGGGAGAAATCAGTGATGTCTGTGGAAGCGAGGGCCGCCGCCATAAGGTAGAAGGTGCCGCCGTATGACTGGGTCCTGAAATCATTGTAATCCACTGTCCACAGGAACTCCCCGCGGGCCTGCATGTTCTGCCCGTTGTCGCCCCTGAAAAGCCAGGCGTAGTCCGGACAGAGGGCATAATCCATATCAAAGACCGCCTCACAGGCAGCCTTTGCCTGAGACCACATCGGAGTACCCGTATATACGCCGGCATTCAGATACATACGTGCAAGCAGTCCCATCGCCGAGCCCTTGTCCGCACGTGGATACAGATGGCGTGGAGCCGGGAGGACAGAGTTCTCCGAGGTCAGGTCCCGAAGTTCGCTTATGCAGTAATTGAATATATCGGTGCGGGAAGCCTGCTCCGGATAATAGGCCCCGCCGATCGGAGAGTTTTCCGTGATGAGCGGCACGCTGCCGAAGGTGTCGAGAGCCATCCAGTAGAGATAGGCCCGGATGAACCTTGCCTCGGCACGGAACACTGCAATCTTTGCCGCAAGTTCTGCATCCACACCCCTGTCCTGCAATTTTGCCGGGGTGGTCTGACGCAGATATTCATTGACATAGGATACACCCTGCAAGGTCCTGACATAGACTGCATAGACTGCGTCGTTCTGGGCATCGGACCATGTGTTGGTGTTTAGTGCGCGTACCCATGCGTCATTGCCCCAGGAGCATTTGGCCTCGTCTGTGGAGGTTTCCTGAACTGACCAGAAGGCGCGGACGATCTCTGATGCGCCACCGTCCATGCTTTGAAGGTCGGTCAGGTCATTGGTGGCAAACTGGAAGTAAAGGCGGGTGAGGCCTTCGAGGTATGCCTGCTCGGATGTGCCATAGACATATTCCGATATGGGGTCGGTGGCATTGAGGGGCAGGGTGTCCAGGTCCTTCACACAGGATGCGAGGGACAGGGCTGCTGATATTATGTATATTATTCGTTTCATTTTCTTTTTTGTTGCATTTTCATTTTATAGATCCTTCGACTACGCTGACGCTCCGCTCAGGATGACAAGGGGTCGTTCAGGATGACAAAGGAACGCTCAGGATGACAAGGGGACGCTCAGGACGACAAAGGAACGCTCAGGACGACAGTGTCAGGCATCAGAAATTGACCCCGAGGCGGAGGGAGTAGATGCGGGGACGTGGCCAGATGGTGTTGTCTATGCCGTTCTCGGCGGTGGTCTCCGGGTCCATGCCGCTGTAACCGGTGAGGATGAAGACATTCTGCACACCGAAGGCAAGACGGATGTCGCTCTCCCAACGTCCTACGGAGCGGAAGGTATAGCCAAGATTGATGTCATCCAGACGGAAGAACGAGGCGTTCTCTATGAAATAGTCCGAATACCACTGCTGGCTGCTGTTCGGTGCCGTGAAACCTGTCTTCTTCACCAGGGTCGCCTGATTCGGAAGGCTGCCCGCATTGAGGTCTATATAGGCCGTCGAATTGGCCGACATAAAATCGTTGAACACCCATGTCCCGGCAGAGCCGTGTCCGTTGATGCCGAAGTCCCAGCCCCGGTATGACACCTTGACATTGAGGCCGTAATAGAATTTCGGTGCAGCGCTCTTTCCGGTCATATACCTGTCGTCTTCCGTGATGACACCGTCCCCGTCAAGATCCACGAACTCGTTCTGCAAAGGCTTGCCGTCAGAGTCATATTTCTGCTTATAGGCATAGTAAGTATATGGAGCGTAGCCCACCATCTGCCGGCAGAGGAAATTGCCCGTACCGCGGGAAATGCCGCCGGTCTCAATATAATATCCCGGATCGTCCGTAGCGTTGAGTTTAGTGAACTTTGTGTCCTGGAATGTGCCGTTGACGCCAATCTGTACGCTCCAGTCAGCCGTCTTCACAGGGATTCCGGCCAGGGTGATTTCAAGACCCTTGTTGCGTATCGAGCCTATGTTGGTCATGAGTTTGTTGCCGAAATTCGAGCCCATCGGAATCTGCACCGAGTTCAGAAGATCCTTAGTATCACGCAGATACGCATCAATGCTACCTGTGAGGCGCTCATCAAAGAAACCGAAATCAAGACCAAGATTATATGTGGTCGTGGTCTCCCAGCGAATAGACGGGTCGTAGGCCTGAGGGGTCAGCATGTGGAAAAATTCCAGACCCATGTTGTACATCTTGAAGGGGTCGTTCGAGAGGTTATATCTGGCAAAGTGCACATAATCCCCTATCCCGTCCTGCTGACCGGTCTGACCGACAGATACTCGGAATTTCATGGTAGTAACCACAGGCACATCCTTCATGAACGGTTCGTTCTTTATGTTCCATGCAAAGGCTCCGGAAGGGAAGAAACCCCATTTGTGCCCCTTTGCAAACTTGGAGGAACCGTCCCCGCGGGCTGTGAAGGTAAACACATAACGTGAATCGAGGGAATAGTTCACCCTACCGTAAAACGACACGAGATAATTCTCGTTCTTATACCACAGATAGCGGGTGGCGGCAGTCTCTCCCGGATTGAGTTTGATTTCATTTGTCACATTGAGATAGCCCACATCGCGGTTCGCCCAATAGTTGTTCTGCCATGAATATCCGGCCATGATGTCCAGACCATGGATGCCCCACTCCTGCTTATAATCGGCATACGCCTCGAAGATCTGACTCCTGCTGAGGTTGAACCCCTTGGTATAACTGCCCACTCCCAGATTGGAGGTGTCACTATATGCCTGGAAGGACCCGGGACGTGAGCCGTTATGGGAATCCGTCTGAGTTATATCCAGACCGGCGCTGACATTCAGCCTCAACGCCTCAAAGCCATGCACCTTATAGTCAAGGGCTATACGACCGATGAAACGCTGGCTGGCCGCATTGCTTATCTCGTCATACAGACGTGACAGCGGGCTTGGTCCCACAAGCACATTCGGCGAAAAGTCCTTTCCGCGGCCGTTGCCATAGTTCCAGTAGCCGTTGGTGGTCGTATAATCTATCGAACCGTCGGCATTGCGCCAATAAGGGTCCTGAGTGGGGTTGAAGAAGGCTGCACTGCCTATGACCGCACTGTTGGTGTAATTGGAATATGTATATACACCCTTGGCATTGATATCCAAAGTGAGATGCTTGTCAAAGAAGTCCGGAGAAAGGCTTATGTCTGCCGTCCCCCTGTTGTAATCAGATTCCCGCAGCGTTCCCTGCTGTCCGGTGTAGGCAATGGAAGCCCTGTATGGCATCCTCTGACGGTAATTTCCATAGAGGCTGAGACTCTGGTCGGTGGCGAAGGCGGTGCGGAATATCATGCTCTGCCAGTCGGTATCAGAGCCTTTGAGAAGGTTCGCGACAGTCTCGCCCGTCGATGTGTCAGCCGGGTAGAGTTCCGTATAGAAGCGGCTGAGTTCGGCTGCTGACATCACCGGCACGGTCCTGGAGTTCTGCTGAACGCTGAAACTGCCGTTATAGGACACCTGCGGCCTGCCGCCCACGCCCTTCTTTGTAGTGATGAGTATGACTCCGTTGGATGCGCGCGAACCGTAAATCGCCGCGGCCGAAGCATCCTTCAAGACGGTAAAACTCTCTATATCATTAGGATTGAGCAGGTCCAGAGGATTGGACATGCCGCTTGCCGCTCCACTTGCCACCGGCACTCCGTCAATGACTATCAAGGGGTCGTTGGAGGCATTCAATGACGCCGAGCCACGGATACGTATCCTTGACCCTGAGCCCGGACCGCCGTCCCCCGGAGTCACTACAAGACCGGCCACCTTTCCTTTGAGAAGGTCCTGGGTCGATACCATTGCACCCCTGTTCAGTTCCTCCGCCCTGATGGCAGATATGGCACCTGTCATATCGTCCTTCTTCACGGTGCCGTAACCTATGACCACAGCCTCATCGAGAAACTGATTATCCTCCTTGAAGACCACGGTCGAGGGCACCTGAGATGCCTGGAACACCTGTGGTGCATAGCCTATGCAACTGAACTCGACAGGAGAATCAGGAGAGGAAACCGTGAGGGAATATCCTCCGTCCGGCCCTGTGGAAGTGCCGTTTGAGGTCCCCTGCTCCATTACTGTTGCTCCCGCCACCGGTCCGAGATCATCTGTGACCGTACCGCTTATCCCATATCCTGCCTGGGCATACGCAAAAGTGCCCCCGGCAGCAAAAGCCGCCAGAAAGGCACAAATATAAATGTATCTGTTCATAAAGTCCGCTAATTGTAAATTTGAATTTCTCAAAAATACAATTAGCGGACCACAGATAAAACACTATCCTGATCAGTATTGAGGATATGGGTCGCCTGCTTTAACTATAGCAAAGCCAAGTTCTTTTCCCCAGTCCCCTGTCTGTACATATCTGATATATACATCAAATGGTCCTGACCAATCGGAAAGCTTAATATCATTTGACTTATCGTCTCTGTTGTTGGTGTATATTCCGGTGTACCAGCCATGGGTACCGACGATATATTTATAATCACCGGAATGAGACCCAAAAACATTATCCCAACTTGTATTATCCTTCTGAGTCAATTTAAAACCTGTATCTTTAAGGTCAAGATCTTTGGCTACAAACAAATTATCCTTGACCTTGTAGAGAGGGGTGAGATTATCTGCGCCAAAAGTCCAACCCTGGTGTTCGCCGATCAGATACCACTCACATACTTCCAGTTCTTCCGGATTGTCCGGATCAGTTCCCGGGTTCTCAGGATCTGTGCCTGGCTCATCCGGGTCAGTGCCTGGAGTGTACGCCTGCCATGAACCGCTGTCCCAGGAACCGTAATCAAGGACAAAGCATTTGCCTTTCATCACACTCTGGTCTCCTGTCTGGTTCCACTTGACACCTTCGTCCCAGTTATTTGCCGAAGAGTCAGGATTGAGTCGCACAAAGACAACCTTGCCATATCCTTTCGGAACATCACACTTGAACACGTCAGCCTCCACATCAGCAGTCATACTCATCCAGATGTCATCACCCGAACCATCATAGAAATAAGCTGCAAAACGCGCACCGTCTGTGAGCCAGTTGCCGTTGACTTTCAGATAGATCACACCATCTGTCTCAACATTATCCGTACCCGGTGTATCTGGTTCCTCCGGCTTCGGTTCAGCCCCCCTCATTCCATGAAATGACATCATCACGATTGTCAACAAGCAGATAGAACTTGCCTTCCTTCATAGGAACATTGTGATGGGCGCCGTTCCATGTATCTCCGGTAAAGGCATTGTACCATGTGCCGTTGTGTGGCAATTCAACATTTATAGTCTGGTCACCCGAACCGAAGTTTCCGAAAAGGGCCATATTGGCTCCGCCGGTAGATTTAATGAAAAGGTATCTGCCAGGCCAGTTGTCAACAGAGACATACCATCTGAACTCGGCACCTGCATCATAGAAATCAGAGTTCTTCTTGCGGAATGCAAGAAGTTTTGAATATGTATCGAAAAGTCCGCGACGGATTTCATCTTCGCCCTTACCCTCAACTCCATCATCATAGTAATCCCAGCGAAGAGGCTTCATTGAGGTTCGGTAACCGCCTTCTTCTGTTTCATGGAACTCTCCCTTTTCGTTCTGGTTGATGGAGAAGTCATATCCAAGTTCGCCGAACTGCCAGATCATCTTAGGACCAGGTACAAGGAGGTTGAATGCCGCACAAAGGCCTGCACGGTCCATCCTCACCTTGAGATCGGTCTTGGCCGCACCATTACCCCACTTGGTCTGCTTGTAGCAGAGGCGCTCCTCGTCGTGGCTCTCCATGAACGACACGTACGAGCCGAAAGGCATCTGTGTGTTATCAGTATGGAAGCCAGAGAAATCGCTGTCGTTCTGGTGTCCCATCGCAGCCTGAGCATAAGGGCTGTTCAACTGTCTCCACACCTTGATGCCATGCTGGGCAAGCACACGCTGCTCGTCATCCCAGCAGAAATGCTCGCATATCATCACGGCTTCCTTGTTCACAGCCTGGATAGCATCATAATAGCCTTTGAGCACATCTATACGGAACTGGTCATACTGCGAACACTTTCCGTCATCATCAC
>SUYM01000027.1 GCA_015060455.1 Bacteroidales bacterium | reverse complement strand
TGGTTTAACAAAATCTTCTGCCTGCAAAGTTCAGAACACTTATCCGTGTCCCGAAAAAGAAAACGGATAAATTCAAAAATCGCTGTCTGAGATAGTTCAGACAGCGATTTTCGAAAGTAATTTCGAGAAAAAACACCACGTTTTTTGCTGAAATTGCATGTTTTATATTTCGGTCTTAAATGATTTTAATGAAGCACAAAGGTAGAGCAGCCATCAACGGACGTCAAGACGTAACTCTGGAGACGCTTACCGCAATAAAGGATAATCATTATGCAGAAAAAATGAAAGTTTTGCTACGTGAGAAATTTTGTATATCTTTGCGACCGAAATACGGGCTGCGTACTTTGGCGCAGGTCTGGATGTGGACAGATTTGGCTGCTTGCAACCACACTAAAAAATGCTAAAATGTTGACTTCGGGTCATCCGCCAGGGTGACCGCCCGCATTTTAGTGACTGCTCCGCATTTTTGTGGAGCTTTTTTTTATTGCGACGTAGACTCCGTCCGTAAAATGGGCGAAAATACGGACGGAACTTGGCAAAAACAACATTACATCCGTAAAACAGGCAAAAATACGGACGGAACCATGAAACAAGATAATAAAAAACGATATGAACTATTTATTTACTTCAGAGTCAGTGTCCGAGGGACATCCTGACAAGGTTTCAGACCAGATTTCAGACGCGATTCTTGACGAGTTCCTTCGTCAGGACCCGGAGTCAAAGGTGGCATGCGAGACATTCTGCAGCACGGGTCTCGTGGTTGTAGGTGGCGAGGTGCGCTCGGAGGATGCATACGTCGATATTCCCAAGACAGTGCGCCGCGTGATCAACAAGATCGGCTACAACAAGGCCGAGTATATGTTTGACGGCAACTCATGCGGTATTCTCTCTGCGCTTCACGAGCAGAGCGTCGATATCAACCGCGGCGTGGTCGGCGAAGATGCAGACGCGCAGGGCGCCGGCGACCAGGGAATGATGTTCGGATATGCATGCTGTGATACAGAGGAGTATATGCCTCTCCCGCTTGCACTTTCGCATCAGGCGCTCCTTATGCTCGCAAAGATCCGCAAGAACCATCCGGAACTCATGCCGTACCTGCGTCCGGACTCGAAGTCGCAGTTCACAATCGAGTATGACGGGGACACCAACCAGCCGGTACGCGTACATACAATCGTGATCTCGACCCAGCACGACGAGTTCACTCCGGAGTCTCTCGGAAATATGAGTTATGCAGACGGATGTGCACAGTTCGGTCAGGCACGCGTAGATGCAGCAATGCAGGCAAAGATCCGTGAGGATGTTCAGAACATACTCCTTCCTATGCTTATCGAAACACTTGCACCTGAGACTGCCGCACTCTTCAAGGGCGACTACATCCTTCATGTGAACCCTACCGGAAAGTTCGTGATCGGCGGTCCTCATGGAGACACAGGTCTTACAGGACGCAAGATCATCGTCGATACATACGGCGGAAAGGGTGCGCACGGCGGCGGGGCATTCTCAGGAAAGGACCCTTCAAAGGTTGACCGTTCTGCAGCATATGCGGCACGTTACATCGCAAAGAACATGGTGGCAGCAGGTGTCGCCCGTGAAATGCTTGTGCAGGTTTCGTATGCAATTGGAGTTGCAAGACCGCTCAGTATCTTTGTAAACACTTATGGTACAGCGGCAAACGGACTTACTGATGCAGAGATTGCAGAGAAGATCGGAGAACTTTTTGACCTGCGCCCGGCAAAGATCATCGAGAAGTTCGGCTTGAAGAAGCCTATCTATGAACCGACCGCAGCATACGGACACGTGGGCCGCACTCCTTACAAGGAAAGCGTGACTATGATCCGTGGAGGCGTGAAGACAACGGAACTCGTACAGTTCTTCGGATGGGAACTCCTTGATTCTGTCGATATGATCAAGGAAGCATTCGGACTGTAGAATAGCAGAAGCAGCAGCACTGCACTTTCTGAAACCATGGCCGCCCGTGGCCTTGTGAACGGTCGCGAGTGTCTTTAGAGAAAGTCCTGTGGACTTTCGTGCACGAGCAGTAGGGCTTTAGCCCGCCGGCCGGGGCCCACGAAGTGGGAGGGATTCAGTTTCAGAAAGTGCAGTGCTGCTGCTTCTGTATCACATTACATGCGTTCCATCTCGCGGCGGAGATCCTTCTCCTTGATGGAGGCACGCTTGTCGTACTCCTTCTTACCGCGGGCCAGAGCGATGAGAATTTTTGCATAGCCGTTTTCGGCGATATACAGTTTAACTCCAACGATGGTGAGTCCCTTTTCCTTGACCGCCCGTTGGAGTTTATTCAATTCCTTGCGGGTCAGAAGCAGTTTGCGGTCGCGGCGAGGGTCATGCTTGCCCCAACTGCCCCACCAGTACTCCGCAATGTGCATATTCTTGACATAGAGTTCATTGCCGGAGAAATAGCAGAAGGTATCCACCAATGATGCCTTGCCTGCCCTGATGGACTTTATCTCCGTGCCGGTAAGCACAATACCTGCCTGAAAGGTCTCGATGAACTCATAATCAAACGAGGCCCTTCTGTTCTTTATCTCTACACTGCTCTTTGCTTTCGGCATAATACTTTTATTTTTCTGGCATCGCGCACATTTTCGTAACTTTCTGAACCGTGCGCACATTTTCTTGACTTTCGCACAGCGCACCATCTCTGACGGCTGCAAATTTAGTGCTTTTTTATTAATTGCCGAAACCGGAGCACAGAGACAGGTGGAGCAGGGTGGAGCGCAAGCCTCTGACAGTCAAAATATTACAACCTTCAAGGTGGGCATTTTCACCCCACCTTAATAGCAACAATTCCCTGAAAGTCAACCTTTTACGCTCCACCCTTATTTTCTATAATTTATTATTTATCTTTGTAGCGCTATGGCAAAGAAACGATTCACACCGATACCTCCTATGGCAGAACTGCCGCCCGCAGAGGAAATCAATGTCAGGGAGATTCTTGACAAATATCTCTCCGGGGAGATTGACCTTATCTGCGTTCTGGGGCCCACCGCCTCGGGGAAGACACGCTATGCCGTACAGTTGGCCCGCCGGATCAACGCGCTGCTGGAAGACAGAGTGGAGAGGGTAGCCAGCGAGGACCGTGCCACCCGCGGCACGGAAGACGGGGTCGCGAGCAATCAGCAAATAGCCCAGTGGGCTTTTGAGGCGAGCAGTTCGAAGCGAAGTGGTGGGGTGAGCGAAGCGAACGTCCGAGCGGCTACCCTCTCCGCTCCGCCGTGCGCAGGAGCACATGCCGAAATGATTTCGGCAGACTCGCGGCAGGTGTATCGCGGCATGGACATAGGCACTGGAAAGGACCTGAACGAATATGAAGAGATACCCTACCACCTGATGGACATCGTGGATGCCGGCACAAAATACAACATCTTTGAGTATCAGCGGGACTTCGAGAAGGCATATAAGGACATCAGGGAAAGAGGCTGCATACCGATCTTATGCGGAGGCAGCGGACTGTATATAGAGGCAGCCACCTGCGGATATTCCCTTCCGGAGGTACCTGCAGACCCGGAACTCAGGGCAGAACTTGAAAAGGAGTCGGACGAGGAACTCATCGCAAGACTGGCAGCGCTGAAACCCCTCCACAATTCCACCGACTACGACACACGCAAACGTCTTATCCGCGCGCTTGAAATCGCCATATACGAGGCTGAGCATCCGGTGAGACGCACGGCATATCTTCCGAAGAATACATATTATATAGGTACATTGGTCAGCCGCGAAGAGAGAAATGCAAGGATTGACCGCCGGCTCGACGCCCGTCTGGAAGAGGGAATGGTGGAGGAAATCCGCGGTCTGCTCAACGGCACTCACCCGGCATTGATAAAGAACGGGATTTCCGCCAGTGCATGCGGAGACAAGGACGCCGGTTCAAAGGCAATTCCAGCCGAAGACCTTATATACTATGGCCTGGAATATAAATTCGTCACTCAATATATCATCGGAGAACTCACCTACGAACAGATGCGCACAGCCCTCGCCACCGCAATACACCAATTCGCGAAAAGACAGATGACATGGTTCCGCGGCATGGAGCGCAAAGGCATCCGCATCCACTGGACAGAAGTATAGACCGCCTCGTCGCTGAGGCAAAATTATTTACGGATGATTTCTATCGAATAGTCAAGACCGACCTTGATGATGGATGAGGCCTTGCCTGTCGAGCCTCTTTCCAGAGAAGGATCAACAATATAGTCCACAGCCGATTTTACCGCATCGGATATCTCCGCAAACTTCTTCGGAGTAGCCTCTCCTGAAATATTGGCGGATGTCGAAACAATCGGACGGCCAAATTTAGCGACCAACTGCTGACAGAAGTCCATCATAGGCACACGGATGCCCACAGTGCCGTCTTGGGCTACTGTGTTGTAGGCGAGGAGGTGATTAGACCTCTCCACTCCCTTCGGTCGGTCGAGGTGACAGTCGGGACGGCCGAGGTAGTTTGCCGGGCGCTCGCCTGCAACGGCCCCGGGATAGATGATGGTCATCGGCTTGTCATTGACCTCGACAAGTTGAATCGCCATCTCCGGAATCTCCTTCACATAACGGCAGACCATATCAATATCGCTCGCCAGCAGCACCAGCGACTTGCTGTCCTCACGTTTCTTGATTGCATATACCTTTGCCACGGCCTCAGGGTTGGTGGCATCACAGCCTATGCCCCAGACCGTGTCGGTAGGGTATAGAATAATCCCTCCTGTGCGGAGCACCTCTATTGCCTTCTGTATCTGTTCCTTCATATCCTTATTCTTATTCCTGTCCATTTCTTCACTTTGCTACGAGCCTGGACCGGACTGAAAGTCACGACTTTCATAATTACAATTCTATATTTGATATCACCGGATAATGATCCGAATAATGTACTCGCGGAGTCAGATGCTCGACCGCATCAAATCTGTCCGGCAGCAGAATATAATCTATCCTCAACATCGGCCACAGACGCTCATAGGTCGCACCGAATCCATTCCCGGCCTCCCGGAACGAATCCTTCCTGCCACGGGACATTCTATAATATGTATATGACATCGGATCATCATTGAAATCGCCGCACACAAATGCTTCAAGCGGGCACGCCTCAATATCATGAAAGACCTTTTCGACCTGCTGAGGACGTCTGGTTATAGAGCGCTTCATCTTCGAGCCCGTATTGGCCATAGCATTCTTGTCTGCTTTCAGGACACCGCGCACGACACCGGGCAATGAGATGCTGTAACTCTCGAAATGGCAGTTATAGACCCTGAACGTGCGGTCCATGTACTGGTAATCAGTATAAATGGCAAGATTGGTGCTTTCGTCAAACTTGATCTTTCCTTTATCCTTGACAGGGATACGGCTCAAAGTAACATTACCGAAAGCAGAGCCGTCCGAACTCGGAAAAAGATAGAATTCAGAATTATATCCCTTCATCTTGCGACGAAGATACGACCTTGTCTTGTCTATATCTGAAATATAAAACTCCTGAAGACAAACAATGTCCGGCTCCTGATTGCAGATGAAGGCAAAGAGCGAGTCCGGGATACAATGAGAAAAGCGTCCCACATTATACGAGAGCACCTTTACTGTCGGGTCGCCGGACCCCACCTGCTCCGCATCCCTCACCTGTATATATCTCCCCAGAAAGAATATCGCAGGCAGCAGGGCCAGGAAGGGAATTACAAACGCCCTGGACCTTCGTTTCACAGCCCAGAGCAGAAGGAACACATTGAACAATGCCAAAGGAATGAACATCAAGCCCAGCAACGTGAACCACCAGGCCTTGGACGGATTGACAAGCATCGAACAATATGTCAGAGCCAGCAGACCTGCGGCTATGAGCATCAGCAGACGCGAGGTCACGCCCAGAAATCCCTTTTTATTTTTCTTACCCTTCATTACCTGAACTGACTATAAAGCCTTCCTTTTCTTTTCCAATATAACATGATTGCAAGTCCCACAAGCAGACCGCCAAGGTGGGCGAAATGTGCGACTCCGCTTTGGGCACCGGACACTCCGAGCAGCAGTTCGATTGCCGCATATATCAGGACAAACCATTTTGCCTTCATTCTGACAGGAGGGAAAATCAGTCCCATGACAGTATCCGGATAGAGCATAGCATATCCGAGAAGCAGACCGAAGATCGCACCGGACGCTCCGACAGTAGGCGCAAAATCACCCGTCAGCATCTGCACTACGATATGGATCATGCCGGCGCCTATACCTGTCGCAAAGTAGTAGAACAGGAACTTTCTGGTCCCCCATACCCTTTCCAATACGCTCCCGAAGAGGAACAGCGCATACATATTGAAGAACAGATGCGCAAAGCCTCCGTGCAGAAACATATAGGTCACAAAGGTCCACGGGCGATACCATACAGGAAGAACATTTCCTGATCCCGGATATAAGGAGCAATAACTGAATATAATGCCTCCTTTGTCAAGCGATGTCATGATCCAGGCCAGCACATTGATGATTATGATACTTTTTACCGCCTGAGGCACGCTGCTCATGAAGCCTCCTTGGTTATTGTATTGATAGTAACTCATTTATATCCTCATTAAAAACGTTTATCCATTTCATCAACCGGGAGTATCGAGATGATCCTTTTGCCGGAAGACGTATATTCAGGATTATCACTTGACAACAGCGAATCAACCAACTGCTGCGCCTGAGTCTGACTGCTGACAGCATCACAACTCGAAGCACCCATACGGGCAAATTTTTCCGCCATGCCTGCCGTCATCATTTCCGGCAGACCACCATGTCCTTCCGAGAGGACAAGCAGCAGATCGCCGATCATGGTGTGCACCTTGCCGGCCTCCACACTATATCCCTGAGGAACCCCGTTCACAACAACCGTATCGTTGCCGAAAGGAGCAATATCAAAGCCAAGAGCCGCCAAAGTCACGGAATGTTCTTCAAAAAGGCACATATTCTCAACTCCCACACACACTGTTACAGGGAAAAGAGCAGACTGGGTGACAGGTGAAGCATTGGCCAAGGCATCAAGAAAACGGTCATACAGCACACGTTCCATAGCCCTTCTGATGTTTATTACCATCAGACCCGAACGCGCCGTAGTCAGGATATATTTGCTCTGGACCACCAGCAGCGGTCTGCCGGTGTTCAGATTGTCCTCAAAAAGTTTCCCATAATCCTGCCTACGCTCAACGGTGTGCGGCGGTATATGATAACTCTGTCTTGACGGTTCCTCATCCGCAACAGGCATGAAATCCTGCTGAGGAGAAAAATCTCCGCCTCCGAACGAGTTGGAATACGGCGAGCGCTCCGACGGCAGACCGTCAGAATCAAAAGGGTTGAAGGAATGGTCAACATTTGTAGGAAGAGATGTCACAGGCCGATACTCATCGAAATTCTTGCTCAACGACGGTATTTCAGGCATCTGACCGCTCTCAAAGTCAATCTGTTCGCCGAATGAATTCCTGCCGAGGGCTTCCTTCACACAAGCAAACATGACCTGGAATATCACGGTGTCGTCCTCAAACTTGATTTCAGTCTTGGTCGGGTGGATATTGACATCAACGGACTGAGGGTCAGTTTCCAGATAAAGGACATAAGACGGGGTCGCACCTTCCGGAATAAGGTTTTCGTATGCCTTCATCACCGCCTTATGCAGATACGGGCTGCGGAAGAACCTGCCGTTCACGAAAAGATACTGGTTTCCAAGACCCTTTCTTGCTGAGGCAGGCCGGCCGACAAAACCGCTGACACCCACCACCGAGGTCTGTGCCGAGACATCCACAAGATCATTGGCCATACCCGCTCCAAGCACATCCTGTATCCTGAATTTCAATGATTTGGCAGGACGAAGCACATACACATCCTTGCCATTGTGAGTCAATGTGAAACCGACATCAGGCCTTGTCAGCGCCACGCGGATGAACTCGGTTATGATATGCTTGAACTCAACGGAATCCGATTTGAGGAACTTCCGGCGCGCCGGAACATTATAGAAAAGATTCCTGACAGAAAAATTCGCACCTCGCGGAGTGGACACCTCTGTCGTGGCCACATGACGCGAATCCGCAAAATCCACCTGACAGCCCACTTCATCCTCCTCACGACGGGTCTTCAAGGTAACTTCCGCCACTGCTGCAATCGAGGCCAGCGCCTCACCACGGAAACCGAAGGTCAGGATATTATGAAGATCCTCGGCAGTCTGCAATTTTGACGTCGCATGCCTCTCGAAGCACAACACCGCCTGATCGGGAGACATTCCGCAACCGTTGTCTATCACCTGTATCAGCGTCCTGCCGGAGTCCTGAATCACCACCGTGACCTGATCCGCGGCTGCATCAACAGCATTTTCCACAAGTTCCTTTACAACAGACGCAGGTCTCTGCACGACCTCTCCTGCTGCAATCATATTCGCTATATTGCTTGGTAGAATCCTTATATCCATACGTCCCTACTTGACTGACACTATCTGGAAGGCATCTTCCACAAGTTCCTGATCATTTACAATCTCCTGTCTGGCCTGCTCCTGCTGCATCGAGTCCAGAAGTATCGGGAAATATTTCCACAGAAGGAATATGACGGCAAACAGCAGAATCAGGGACACAGCGCCCAAAAGCCTCTGATTCCTTGACATATCCTTAGTCTGGCTGTAACCTCCGCCACGCAGGCTTCCCTTGACATGCTGTCCGGGAACATAACCCTCTGCCTTTGGCTTGGTGAAATCACCATATTTCTTCCTTCGCTCCTCTGCCTCAGGATCATAAAAACGAGGTTTATAACTGAATCTGCGCACCTCCTGCTTTCCGAAAAAACTGAAATTGAATTCCATTATATATTTCTTTTTATATAGTTCCCCGACCGCACCTGCAAGACAAATATAGCCGAGAACGACAATAACAAGCAAATTTAGTGATTTTTATTTAAATTTGCCCTTATAAACTCAAAGATATGGATATAAGAATAGGCAACGGATATGATGTGCACGCTCTGGCTCCAGGACTTCCATTATGGCTGGGCGGCGTGAGGATTGAAAGCGGCCTGGGGTGTGTGGCTCACTCTGATGGCGACGTGGCCATCCACGCCCTGTGCGATGCAATACTCGGAGCGCTTGCCCTCGGCGACATCGGCAAGCATTTCCCGGACACTTCGGACGAATTCAAGGGCATCGACAGCAAGATTCTGCTTGCCCGCGTGATGGAACTGGTCGGAGAAATGGGATGGAAGGTCGGGAATGCGGACCTGACAATCGCCATGCAGAAGCCGAAACTCGCACCATATATAATTTCCATGCGCGAATGTCTGGCCGGGATCATGAAAGTTGACGTTTCACAGGTGTCCGTCAAGGCAACCACTACGGAAAAATTAGGATTCGTGGGGCGGAGCGAAGGTTGCGAGGTCTATGCGAGCGTACTTATGATAGAACAATCGGACCATTTATAGTCCAAAGAAATCACTCCCTTTCACATATAAACCAAAAGGGCGATTTTTGTGTCTATCATGACACGAAAAGTCCTATCAATAATCCTTTCGGTCTTCTCCGCGCTTTCTCTACATGCAAACGACGATCCAGGCGGAGAAAAAAATCATTTCATAAACATAACTACCGACAGCGGTCTTGCCCACAACAGCATCTACGATGTATGCGTTGACAAGAACGGTTGCCTTTGGTTGGGAACAGGCATTGGCCTGAGCCATTATGACGGAGTTTCCGTAAAGAATCATTTCAAGGAGGAGATGAAGATCCGCTCCAACTTCATCAACTATGTCTATTATGACAGCCGCGACAGGGTATGGGCAGGTTCGGCTAACGGAGTAGCCATCTATGATATCGAGCAGGAGAAATTCTTTACACTGGAAGTCCTCTCCGGAACAAACATAGAAAACAAGACAGCATGGTTCTTTGAGGACGCCTCAGGAACAATGTGGATTTCATTCAAGAAACACGGACTCATTTCCGTAAACCCTGACAACTTCTCAACAAAACAATATTTCCATAACCTCAAGTCCGACCGATATTTTTCAAGAATATGGTTCGAACCGGAAAACGGTCTTTATCTCGCCGCTCATTTTAACGACGGTCTGTATTATGTCGATCTGGAAAAAGAGACTTCCACCCCTTTCTCCCCTGCTGACAGACCGGATTCAAGACCTTTTGAAGGGAAACTCATAAAAGGCTTCATCAAGATTGACGACAATTCATTCTGCATCACCTGCTCGGACGGCGGCATATACATTGTAGATCCATATGCCCGTACATATAAAAAACTTGACATCAACCTGCCGAGCATGAAAGGAAGGGAACTGCGCAGAGCATTCAGAATATCAGACAGCCATCTGGCCATTGTCATGAACAGAGGGTTCTTCATATATGACATAAAGAAGATGGAGGTCGTTGAAAGCGGGCATTACGACGAGGAATTCGGCGGCAGGAGCATACACTGCATCGCAGGAAATCTCGAAAGCGGGCTTATCTTCGGCTTGCAATCCACGGGCGTCGCTATCGAACAGGATGCCGGTTTCAGATTTTCAACAGTCGTGAAGGACTCAGCAAATCCAAAGACATCCATGAGCGGCAGCAATGTAACCGGTTTTGCGGAAATCAACGACACCACTATCTGGGTATCTACACGTGTCAAAGGCCTCTTCTGGTACACAAGGAACGAAGGAAGACTGGGGAGATTCGACCATCCGCTCATACCTGACGAGATAGAGCATATAATATATGCCGATAACAGTCTTTGGATTCAATCCTCATACGGAATATACAGTTTCAACCCCGGAACCAATGAGGTGCGCTCCTATATGGAAGGCTGCGAAAAGATCCTGTGCATGAGACACACGCCGGAGGGGCGGATTACGGTCTTGGCAAACGGCGGGGTCCTTGAATATGACAAGGAGGCGGACAGATTCGTCAGAATACCGGCTCTGTCGTCGCAGTCGGTTATCGGAATCGGCAGCGGGTCTTCCGGACTGATTGCAATGACAGCAGAAAAAGGAATCGTAGGCGTGGAGAGAGGAAAGATGACAGTCAAAGACAATAGCAGGAAACGACAGAAATCCCTGATCGAATGGCCGGAACTGATATATGAGCATTCAGATGGCAATATCTGGGCTTCTCCTTCCGGTGCCGGCATATTCATTTCTCAAAAGGGGTCCCACTACCAGTTCAACACATGTTCCGGTCTTCCGAGCGATATAGTGACCAACATTATAGGAGATGACCACGGAAATGTATTTGTATCAACAGACAGAAGCCTGTCCATGATTCCTCAGACAGGAAAGGTGACCACCATAACCAAATCTGACGGTCTGTTGAACTTCGGATTCACCCGTGATGCAGCATTCAAGACCTCAGACGGAGATATCCTTATCGGTTCACGTGACGGTTTCACGATAATACACGCAGCCAAGACGTCAGCCGGCGCAGTGCACACGACACTGAAAGTCGAAGCAGTAACCTCCGAAGGTGAAGAAGTCCCGATCAGGAACAACAGCATCAGTTTAGGACATAAACAAAACTCCTTCAATATCCTCATCACCGACATCGATCCTCATCATATGCTGGCAGGCAAACCTCTGTTCTGCATGGAAGGTCATGACAACACATGGACACCGGTGGGAGAAGATGGAAAAATATCATATACAGGCATAAAACCGGGTCAATACACACTGAAATCATACGACGATACTATCACTCCGCTGAAAATCGAAATAAAGCAGCCTCCACTTCTATCTACCATTGCAGTGATCCTGTACATCGCCTGCGGCATAGTCCTGCTTGTCATTGCCGGTCTATACATAAGAAAAAATGAAATCAGAAGGAAAAGGTTAGATGAACTGATCACGGAAATCGAAGCACTGCAAATGCAGAATATGGCCGACACTACGCTTCAAGAGGCAGAGCCGGCCCAGCATACGGTTTCCGTACGGGAATCTCTCCTGATAACCAATCTCAGGAAAACTGTCGAAGACAACTACACCAATCCTGATTTCGGAGTAGATGAACTTGCAGCAGCATTGGATATATCCCGCAGTACGCTGAACAGAAGGATGAGGGATATGCTCAACACAACAGCGAACAACTATATCCGCGACATAAGGATTCTCAAAGCAGAAGAATTACTGCGGACAAGTTCACTTCAAATAAACGAGATATGCTACAAGGTCGGTTTCCAGACCCCTTCATATTTCATCAAATGTTTCAGAAAGAAATATGGGAAATCGCCTAATGAATATGCGAACAGCAGCAGTTAACGAAAAGGTCCCGAAAGTCTTGATTGCACTTTCGGGACCTTTTCACAATTTACTGTTTATTATTTTCCTGCAAGGCGGCACTCCCAGGCCCATGCAGAGGCGAGAGTGTCCTCCACCGAACGCTCAGCCTTCCAGCCGAGTTCTTCGTTGGCAAGTTTTGTGTCAGCCCAGATAGCCACTACATCACCAGGGCGGCGGTCAACATACTTGTAGTTGAGTTTGAGGTTGTTCACCTTCTCGAAAGCACACACAAGTTCATATACCGAAACAGGGCGTCCTGTGCCCACATTGAAGATTTCATAACCTTCCTTCATCCTGCCTTCAACCATCCTTGACACAGCAGCCACATGAGCCTTGGCAAGATCGACAACATCGATGTAGTCACGCAGACATGTTCCGTCCTCAGTAGGATAGTCATTTCCGAAGATGCTCAGGCACTCACGCTTGCCAATTGCAGTCTGGGTGATGAAAGGAACGAGGTTATTAGGCACTCCGCGTGGAAGTTCGCCGATAAGCGCAGACGGATGCGCTCCGATAGGGTTGAAATAACGAAGAGCGATACCCTTTACAACTCCCTCGGAAGAAGCGGTCGCAGCCACCACGTCACGAAGGATGTCCTCACACATCTGCTTTGTGTTTCCATAAGGAGAAGTTGCAGGAAGACGAGGAGTCTGCTCTGTCACAGGAAGCACCTCAGCCTCACCATAAACGGTTGCAGAAGACGAGAAGAGCACATTGCAGCCGCCGTGATTCTTGGAAACTTCAAGAATGTTGAGGAAAGACACAAGATTGTTGCGATAGTACATGATCGGCTGAGCGACTGACTCGCCGACAGCCTTGAACGCCGCAAAATGAATGACTGCATCGATCTTATGCTCAGTAAACAGTCTATCTACGGACGCATAGTCACAACAGTCGATCTGGTAGAAAGGGATATCTTCCCTTCCGGTGATCTTCTTTACGCCCTCGAAACATGTCATGTCGCAGTTCGACAAATTGTCAGCGACAACGACTTCGTAACCTGCCTGGATAAGTTCCACGGTTACATGGCTGCCGATATAGCCGGCACCACCTGATACAAGTACTTTCTTTGCCATAATCTAATTGTTTTTGTTGCTATTTTTCTTTTCCTTTATCTCTTTTTTCGGATTCAGATGCTTAGATCCCAGATTCATCGCGATACCAAAATTCAGGTTGAATCTCGAAGACATCGGCACAGCCCATGATGTAGTCTTGATGCCGATCATGTTCAGAAGCCCCGGGGACTCTCCCAGAATATCTTCGAGTATCGGAGCATTTATCCATTCCATCGGGAAATAATCCACACCGACAAACAGACATGGTCCCCATTTCGGAGTCAGTTCAAGCACCGCTCCCATCGAACGGGTCGTATTCAGGAACGAATAATTCAATCCGAGAGCAAACCATTTGCAAGGTGTTATGTTATAGGAGGCAGTCAGTTCATGACGGGCATAACTATGGCTGAAACGTGCCGAATACAGAAGACCCACGCTCATGGACCTTTTGAGGAACGGCAGTTCAACACCGGCATAAAGGCGCGGCATGGTCGTGCGCACCAACCCCTTGTCTGAGGCAACTTCCTTTATATTCAACAGTCCTTTTGCATTATTTGCCAGATCGTCAATCGCCTCCTTCACATTAAGATCCAAATTCTCATCCAATTGAAAGCCTGTCCAATCTACCCTTCCCTTGTTAGTATATGACATCAGGGCATCCTTAGAGTAAGACATCACTCCAAGATCAGTAACAGCCAATGAGAAGGCCATTCCATCCACAGGGCAACCGATTTCAAGTGTATATTCCACACCTAAATCGACAGACGCCCCCCAACCGGCAACAATCTTACTCCCGAGGAACTTATTGGGGTCAAACTCAGGACTCGGAAATGAATTTGCCTCAGACTGATTCATCTTGACTCCATTTGCAGCAATATGAAGATTCCCATCAGTCCTTATTGTCCATCTGTCCGCACCTGTCTCAAGACTCATATCCTCAAGATTAAGACCGGCATAAGCCAGAGGCACGATTCCACGCACCTTGAATCCTCCTCTGAACCCCTTGAACCATTCCCTTGAATAACCGAACGCAGCCTGGGCAGAAACCCCCATATATGCATTTACATTTCCTATATTATACTTGTCAGCCTGCGTCCCCACACCCTTTTTCATAAACAGAAACAAATCTGATGGAAGATCCACATCTACATTTGCCTTTATGTCAACTGAGAAATTCCAGAACGATTTCTTCTTGGTAAAGCCTCCGAAACTGAGCAGTGTCGTCTCCAATTCTGTATCAAGATGAAGATGAGAAGGCAGTTGCCTTTCAAAATCCTTGACAGAGACGGAAGGATGAAGGAAGGTGCCGAGTTTGCCATCAACAGGCTGGAGCAGAAGAGGGACATCCAGATTGCTATATATTCCCGAACCGACATATCCTAAGCAAAGTGCCTGGAAATAATTTGAACGAGGAACAAATGCAGGATTCATTCTGTGATTATTGACTGAATGGTCAAGGAAATACGAGCCTTTCAAGACCTGCGCTCCGGCTGCCACAGGAAAGAAAATAGCGATAATCAGCAAATATTTATATATCTTCTTCATAAGTCAGTCCATTAGTTATTATCGTTTTCTTCTTCCCTGTCCTTAGCCGTCAACCATTCTGACAGATCTATATTGATACCTTGCGGGACAAGTGCATACAGAGATTTTATCTTTATATAACTATCTTCTTTCAAAGATTTCCCTGCCGCAGTACTCGTATCGGCCTTCAGTTCAAATTCCATTGATGCAATATCCTGAACCGAAGACTTGTCAAACGGTGATATAAGGAATGTCAGTTTAGAACTTACTGCCCTGTCCTGCGCATCTGCGGACTTGATCAGCGGACCGTCAGTCGAAGACTCGCCCACCACATTGCCGTCGCTGTCCAGGAGTTTAACTTTCATGCTGATATTGAAAGGCAGCGAATTTTCCACCTCTCCTCCAATGCCAAGAGATCCGCCGTAGCCCATTATTGTACCCAACACCTCCGGCAGATCAGTGATGGTGTCCTTATATATCACCTCAAAATCCTTTCCGAACGCCAAAGGAACTCTGGCTGCGTAGCCAACAGACAGATTAAACTCTGCTGACGGGTCATACACGCAAAGACGCTCAGGATCCGAGCCTGCCACAAACGAAACCCTCACACTGTCAAGCATCTTTGTCTTTGCTGCATCCTGATATAACAACGATGCCAAGTCAAGTTGAATATCTGTCTGCTTCTGTTCATCAGATGATGCTGCGCCATCGATTGTGATTCTTTTATAATCAGGCGTGCCGGCTTGATTGTCATAATAAGGAACAAGTGAAATATCGGCAGCCAGGGGTATTCCGACATTGGTATTGATGCCTAATGATACAAAAAATGAGGCCAGATCCAATTTCACCGAGAGTTTCTCATCAGTAAGAATCCCTGTCAGAGGAGACATATCCAAGACGAACTCGCTTGGATTTATAGAGTAGTCAATCTTGGCGGAAACAGTTCCTATGCCAAGTTTGTCTTGTACAACACCGTCGACGATGCTCGCCACTGACGCAGTCATATCTATCTTATGAGACTTTCCACCGAGCCACTGATCTGTATCAAGAGTAGCACCTGATATATTCACATTGCCTTCTATTCTAATATCACCCTTAATCGACGACAAATCTTTTACAGACTTCTCAATCTGGAGGGCAATAATCTTAACAGGTTCCACCATCACTGTCAACTGTCCTGATGCCTGCCTTTCAAGCACTCCACGCACAGACAACTTACCATCATTATATCTCGGATCATCAACCACAATGAAATCCGGCAAGGTGATATCAGCGCCAAACGAGAGAACAGCGTCTTCTCCGAGTTCAGGAAAATCCTCCCCGGACTTCATCTCTATCGACAGATATACATCCTTCAATGAGAGTCTGTCGATATAGGTCACCTGTTCAGGAAGTGACACCGTCTTGAATGGGGCTAATTCCACCGTCTGTTCTATTGTAGAAGAATAAGCCTGCATACTCACGCCATCCACTTCCATCGCAGGGATGACGGCATTGAAGGCAAAACTGATCTGTTCACCAGACAGAATATCCAGATCTTGCTTTGTTATCACCTCCCCCGGCAGAATACCGATACCGCCGGTCACCTCAATGGCACCCTTGGTATAGCACTTTCCATCTTCCTTGACAGGGTTTATCACAAGACATTCGAGCGGAAGTTCAAGTCTGTCAGGCATGTCCGTCCCCTGAGGGAAGATCAGGGCATTCTGAATATTGTCAAACCAGCGAAGATATGGATAACTGCCATCCGTCTTGAGTTTCAGCATTTCAGGCAACTTTATCTTCAACCCTTCATCACCATACGGTCCTATATCCTTATGGACATTCGGAAGGTCCACATCTATCGTCATGACAGGATCCCCCTTGAAACGGACCGCGAGACCTTGGATCTCCGACAGTGATTCCGGCACCTCTATCTTTATTTCATCCATTTTGAAAACATCCGGATTTTTCTCCGAACTGACACCGAGTCCGTCTGACAGGACAGAAAAATCCTTCACATTCAGGACAGCCTCCACTTCACCCTTGAAACTCACATCATCGTCTTTGGTCTTTGGCAGATCACCCGTATGGAGCCCTCCTGCCACAGTACACTTCAAAGACACATTGACCTGCTCTGAGACGGCCGCAATCATTCCAGAAGCGTCCGGGTGTTCCAATTTTATACCCAATATTCTGATCTTACCGGAAAGAGGGCCTTCGGATATATCTCCGCCCGGCAACACTACCTTATTGTCCTCATCCGCCCCATGAACAATCATTTTTGAAGGGAAAGTCACCTCCATAGATTCAACCTGCAGAGACAGGTCGCTCACATTCGAGAGGTTATTCGCGTCAATCAAGAAATCAATTGCAGATTCTTCACTAAAGGTTACCGACTCAACCGAGGCCACACCATCCGGAAGCATTATCTCAGGAAAATCAACAGAAAACGACTCCTGCACATCTGCACTTATCGGATTGAGTTCAATTGTCGCATCATCAATAACAAGATTTTCCAAAGACACCTCCAGACTCATATTGACCGTGCGATCTGTAGGATGCTCCACAAGCCATGTATTCAAACGATTCAAGGTAGTCGTCAGTCCTTCATTGCGCAATGTGCCGGAAACCTCCATATCCACAATCTTGTTCAGGCACAGCACTGTCTCTCCATCAGCATTCACGGCATATTTCCAATCCTTGGTATTGTCCAGCACGATACCGGTGATTTCATACTCTCCTCTTGCAGTCCAATCATTTGATGAATTCAGAATAAAATCAGAGATAATATGGTCATGATATACAACTCCATCCTTATCTGCAAGATGGAAAATATCCTCAAGGTCGATATCCAGATGCGGAACAATCGATCCTCCTTCAAAAAAAGGATTTTCAACCTTCAAGACCATCTTCAACTTTGCATTCTTTGCCACATGAAGATTGGTCACGGACTTGACCTCCTTAGGAAACTCATGTTCGAGGTGAGCCTGAACCGAAGTGCCTTCAACCTCACTATTGAAAATAAATTCCCTACATCCTATTGCACTGGGAACCTGTTCCAAGGGCATCAGCCTGTCAGCGTCAGAGCCACCTAACATTGACTGCGGCACCGACATCCCCGGATCAAGGGCATAAAGATCATGAACTGCCGAATAATTTTCCACATCAAAGTCCAGTCCTATGTTTATATCGCCAAGTTTCGATGAATATTCCCTTATGTTCGCATCTGCAGTAAACTGCTCCCGGATTGCCGGCATCGTTACATCAAAAGACGGAATCTTGCCAGTAAGATCACCTTCCACCTTGAATTCCGTACCGGAAAAGCCGAAACTTTCACCCCCGACTCCTGAGAGACTGAAGCCCAATGACTTTGCTACTGACACCTTATTGACATTCAGCGGCTTGGACAATTGGCCCAACTTATCTGTCAGGTCCATAGGATCATTATCGGTGATATTCAAGATATAAGACCCGTCATCCCCGATGACCAGATATTGAGCAAGTTGTTCGGAAAGGCCAAATTTGCTCATGAGCGAATCCATCCTGACCTTACCAGTGGAGGCTAACGGGATACAAAGTCCATCCTGAAACACAGTAGCATTAAGATCCAGATTCTCATGAGACATCTCATACTTTTCGTTGACGCAGGATGTAACAGCCGCCATCATCGTCAGGCAAGTCACCACTATATTAAAGACACGATTTTTCATATTGAGAAAATAATTCAGTTTTTACAAAACATCTTATCCGATGCAGGCACATATTATAGAACAAGCAAAGTTAAAAACAATTAACTAATTTTGCATACTCATTTTTGACACCATGACAAAAATTTACACCATAATTGCATTTCTTCTTGTCGCAGTGCAATCCTTCGGTCAGAACTCCTTGCAGCAGAAAGCAGAAGCCCTGGCGGGCGGAGAGGTGTTCTGCAACGCAGCCGTCGGCATCAAGGTCACGACAGGAGGAGGTGATATCCTGGCGGAGCACAACAGCAGGAAGATGTTCACTCCTGCATCAAACATGAAACTGATTAGCACCGGGGTGGCATTACATTCACTCGGAGCAGATTATCGTTTCCGGACACAGATTGCATATGACGGGCATATTTCTGACGGGGTGCTGCATGGAAACCTGTATATTGTGGGAGGCGCAGACCCTGTGACCGGCTCAAAGGACACCGTGGCAACGGCGCTGACCGAGACTTTCAAAGGATGGGAGAAGGTCCTGCGGGCAGCCGGAATTGGCGCGATAGAGGGGCACATTGTCGGCGACGGCAGGTGGCTGGACGGCATGATGGAAGAGCCCACATGGCTGTGGGAAGATGTAGGGACATATTACGGAAGCGGAGTGAGCGGGCTGAACTTCTATGAAAACATGATATCCTTCAATGCCAATGTCCGTTTTTCCGACAACAAGGCCGGGCTGGAACTCAACCAGACCTACCCCCAGACCTCGTGGATGGACATCAGGAAGGAATGCACTGTGGGAGAGAAATCCAGCGGTGACAGGCTCTATATGTACACAAGCGACCTTGCCCCCGTTGCTGTCATACGCGGCACATACGGCATCGACCGGGGCAAGAAACGGGTGGATTTCAGCAACAAGTTCCCGGAATACACCTGCGCAGTATATTTCAAGAACTACCTCGCCCAAAGAGGCATCACCTGCACAGGCGGGGCGGCCGATTTCAAGTTGAAGAGGGAATGGATGCCCGCAAAGGCCCTTGCAGACAGTCTGCCCGAAGGCATCGGAACAGACGGGGACAGTCTGAAAATCATAGGCTGCACCCTCTCCCCGTCCCTTGCACGCATAGTCAGAAAGACCAACTACGAAAGCAACAATCTCTGTGCTGAGACACTGCTGAGGACACTTGGAAAGGAATTGAAGGGCAAATCTTCATATGAAATCGCCAGACTTGCCATGAATGACATTATAAATTCAATGGGCATGAGTTCCCGCCAGTCCGAGGGCATCAGGATTCAGGACGGCAGCGGGCTTTCAAGACAGAATCTCATTTCCCCGGATTTCATGTGCGGCTTCCTTGCGGCCATGATGGACTCGCCATGCTTCGAGGATTATCTGTGGAGCCTCCCATATCCCGGAGGAGACGGTTCGCTCAGTTACAATATGAAGGAATATGATCCGTCCTTGCGCAGACGCATCAGGGTCAAGAGCGGTTCGATGAACGGAGTGAGATGTTACAGCGGATATATCCTGCCGGCTGATTTTCATCTTCCACCCGACGGCTCGTCTCCGGAGGCCTTCGGTCAGATACCACAGCAGGTCAAGGACCGCATCATCATCTTCTCCATAATGACCAACAACTGCACCTCCCCGACCTGGAAAGTGCGTCCCGAGCTTGACAAGTTCATGGGTGAATTGGCAGGAGATCATTGATACTATCACAAAAAGCCCGGCATCAACCGGGCTTTATCATTTAAGAGAAGTCTTTTATGGAGTCTGGTTAGAAACCAAGCGCCTTGTCCAACTGATTGTGCAGTTTGTCTGCCTTGTTTCCCAATTTCTTCTTTACAGTCTCGCGTACTGCCTGCTTTGCCATATCTCCACTGTAAGCGATTCTGATCATCACCTCACGGTTCTTGTTAGGAAGGATACGATAGCACTCTACGACAGTGATGGTTCTCTGAATAGACTGGCTGATAAGGTTCTTGCTTGCCATTACTGTCTCTGTGATACTTGCAGCCTCCTCCGGTGACAATTGCTCGTTAGCGACAGTGTTCTCGATCAACGCAGCAACCTCAGTCTGGATCTGACCTGCGAGATTGGTAACAGCCAATGATGTCGCAGCAGTCTTGCCGGCATCGTAATTCTGAGCAATCGTCATAGCGTTGGCCATGATGTACTTAGGGAATCCCTGATCGTCATACTGATATTCCATCTCATATGAACGCTGGAGTTGCTTAGCCAACGGGAGTGAACCGGGAGCCACAACATAACCTTCCTTTGCCAGACGCTTTGCCTCCTTCTTGGTTGCCTTGTCAACCTTTGCAGAAAGTTGCTGTTTTGCCATCTTGCTGATGGCTGCACGTTCCTTCATAAGATCCTTTGCATCCTGAGCAAAAGACACGCTGCACGCTACAAACATAGCCATAGCGAATGTGAGAAATCTTTTCATCATAACTTTTTGTGTTAAATGTTTATAATTAATGCATTTCAAGTCAGAGACATCTTCTGATTCTCAACGGATTCTCAAAAGCATCAGCAAAACTAAGCAAAATAAATTATGTATAAAAGAATTTGGAACATTTTTTTCAGTTTCTTAGTATCTTTGCATCCTCATGAAACTCTCAGAACTCCATACAGGTGAGCGTGGTGTGATCGTTAAGGTAAACGGTCACGGGGGCTTCCGCAAGCGCATCAAGGAGATGGGGTTTGTCAAGGGCAACAAGGTGAAGGTTATCCTGAATGCCCCCCTGAGAGATCCTATCGAATATGAAATAATCGGTTACAAGATATCCCTGCGTCGCGAACAGGCTGACAAGATCGAGGTCATAAGCGAGGCTGAGGCGAAGCAGATGATATCCATGCAGGAGAATCTGGCGGCCCTGGAAAGTGACGACGATTATATGGTCCGTATGGCAGAACAGCGCCGAAAGGTCATCAAGGTGGCTCTTGTGGGCAATCCCAACTGCGGAAAGACCTCCCTCTTCAACATGGCGTCCGGCAGTCACGAACACGTGGGCAACTACAGCGGCGTGACCGTCGATGCAAAGGAAGGCTCGCTCGAACACGGCGGATATAAATTCGAGATTGTCGATCTTCCGGGCACATATTCACTCACCGCATATAGCCCTGAGGAACTGTATGTCCGGGGCAACCTCATCGACGACACCCCAGACGTGGTTGTCAATGTAGTGGATGCATCGAATCTTCAGCGCAACCTGTATCTGACCACGCAACTCATAGACATGAACCTCCGCGTGGTCATGGCCCTGAACATGTATGACGAGATGCTTTCAAGCGGAGACCGCCTTGACATCAAACAACTCGGCTACCTTCTCGGAATGCCTATCGTCCCTACCGTCAGCCGCACAGGAGAAGGCATAGACGCGCTTTTTGACACAATCATCCAGATATACGAAAACAGCGACCCGCATATAGCCCGCCATATCCACATCAATCACGGAAGCGAGGTGGAACAGAGCATAGAGCGCATCAAGGCGCTGATATCGCATACCGAAGAAATCAGACACAAATACTCCACACGCTACCTTGCAATAAAATATCTCGAAAACGACAAGGAAATCGAGGGTGTTGTGGAGGCATTGAGTAACCGTGACGAGATCATCGCCGCCCGTTTTGAAGAAAATACGCGGATACGCGAACTGATGGGGTCCGGCCTGGAATCATCCATGGTAGATGCAAAATATGCCTTCATTCAGGGTGCCCTTGCAGAGACATACACCCGCGGAGGCAAGGTCAGAGGCGGCGGAGTCACAGACAGGATCGACGCGGTGGTCACCAACAGATGGCTCGCCTTCCCTATCTTCTTCTTCCTGCTTTATCTTGTGTTCGAGGGTACATTCACATTGGGAGAATACCCTATGAGATGGATAGAATGGCTGGTGGGGAACATCGGGGACTTTGTCGGCTCTGTTATGTCAGACGGGTGGCTCAGGGACCTGATTGTCGATGGAGTCATCGGCGGAGTTGGCAGCGTGCTGGTATTTCTGCCGAACATCCTCCTTCTGTATATGTTCATATCGCTGCTGGAAGACTCCGGATATATGGCCCGTGCCGCCTTCATCATGGACAGGCTCATGCACAAGATAGGGCTCCACGGAAAGTCATTCATACCCATGATAATGGGATTCGGCTGCAATGTGCCGGCAGTGATGGCCACAAGAACAATCGAAAGCCGCAGGAGCAGGCTCATAACCATGCTGGTCATCCCGTTCATGTCCTGTGCAGGCAGACTGCCGGTGTATCTTCTTCTGGCCGGAGCGTTCTTCCCTCGTCGGGCAGGACTTGTGCTTTGGGGATTATATGCCTTAGGAATACTTGTAGCCGTGATTTCCGCCCGGATATTCAGCAGATTCTTCAAGGAGGACGACCTTCCTTTCGTTATGGAACTTCCGCCTTACAGGGTGCCGACAGCAAAGTCCATATTGAGACACACCTGGACAAAGGGCAGGCAGTATCTGCAAAAGATGGGAGGAGTGATACTCGTATTTTCAGTAGTGCTCTGGTTCCTGAGCTATTTCCCTCATCACAAGGACTATGACACGGTCTCCCAACAGCAGGAGCACTCCTTCATCGGATATGTGGGCAAGGCAATGGAGCCTGTGCTCGAGCCGCTTGGATTTGACTGGCGCATGGGAGTGGGCATAGTTGCCGGTGTCGGTGCGAAGGAACTGGTGGTGAGCACTTTGGGAGTGATGTATGCTGACGGTGCCGGGGTTGATGACGGTATTGGTGACGGTGCGGGCGTCGGCGAGGGAGAGACCAGACTGCAAAAGTCTCTGTTGCGCTCCGTAAGTCCCGCCGCAGCACTTGCCTATCTTGTATTCATACTGCTGTATTTCCCTTGCATAGCGACCTTCATCGCCATAAAGAACGAAAGCGGCGGCTGGAAGTGGGCAATATTTACGGCCGTCTATACCATCATCGTGGCATGGACAGCCGCATTTGCCGTGTTCCGGATTGCTTCGCTGATACTTTAAGATCCGGGGTGACACATCCGTAACATCAAGCAGACCACCTGTCATGTCAAGCAACCACCTGTCATGTCGAGCAACCACCTGTCATGTCGAGCGAAGCCGAGACATCTGCCGACCGGACATTTACCTTTCCATATGCACATTCTGATCCACCCAGATAAGTTTCGACGTGTCATATCCGAGTTTCTTAGCCTCCGCAAGCATAGCATCCCTGACATCATCATCGATATACGGTTCCCTTGCGAGGATCCACAGATACTTGGGACTTCTGCTTCCCACAAGAGCATATCTGTAATGATCATCCAGCATCAGAATATTGTAATCGCTGTAAAAGAACCAGAAAAAGGAAACCTCCAGATGCGAAGGCTCCCTCATGGGGTCCGGCTGACGTGCCTTGCCTTCCGCAACCTTCTTCCTGCCATCCTTCCAGCCGGTATTGACCACTCTGACCTTTCCGTCAGGACGCAGACTGTACTCCGCCGTCACATTGGTCATGCCCCTCTCGAAACTATGGTCGAACCTCGCGATTTCATACCACTTCCCAAGATATCTCTTCAACTTGAACTCCGGTATCGCCTCCTCGATACGCCCGCTCTGGGCCAACATAAGCCCCGGAAACAGAAGTCCCGCCAGGGCCAAGGGTATAAGACTGTTCATAACTACACTGTTTTCTATTCATAACAGATTACAGCAAGTCAAAAACCGTGCACGGAAGTCCCGGAGACCCATACATATAAATTGCCACAAAAGTTAAACACCATATCAAATGTCATATCGAAGGACGTCAAGACGCAACTCAGGAACGCTTACGGATCAACGTTGACCGGTTGTACACAAAAACAAGAATATCATGTACAACCGTCCTCTAAAACCACATCATTTTCAATGTTTTAGATACCGGTTATACATAAAAATGTACCAATTATATACTACCGCCTGAAAAGAAAAAGAGGAAAAACCTTTCGATTTTTCCTCTGTCGTATCGGGGTGCGGTGGCATTACAGATTATCGAACTTTCATGAATGATTTCCGCAAGTGTGCTGAGTTCGTGAGATGGTTAAAAGAAAAAGCCGAGGGTTAAAAGCCTACCTTACGGTACGGTTCTCGCACTACCCTATGATACTCCCAATATCAAGGCTAATATCGAACCACATCCTACTTGCTCCGACGAACACGCATACGCATCCTCACTCGGACAAGTCTTGGCATGCCTAACTTTATAGTCAGCCGAAAGTCTAAAGAGAATATTCTCATGTTGTGT
This sequence comes from Bacteroidales bacterium, assembly GCA_015060455.1. Taxonomy (GTDB): domain Bacteria; phylum Bacteroidota; class Bacteroidia; order Bacteroidales; family UBA932; genus Cryptobacteroides. Next base: position 7,264 of record SUYM01000027.1, on the reverse strand, counting down.
GGGTTAATAATTCAATGGTGAAGAATATCTCTTGGACTCCTACGCGCCTCCTACTTAGTACACCCCTCGGCTAACTTTCTAAAAAATAATCAGGTGCCATTTGGGAGATAGACACCTGATAAAACATTCGGGAATGAATTATTCCCACACAACTGCCACAAAGGTACGAACTTTTTCCATATCTCCAAGACTTTCCAAGAGAATTTCCCCACCTCCGCAATACAGCGGTCAGCGTGAATTTGTTATCCCGCTGTTTAGACTCCCTTTACCCCACCGGACGGGCTATATGGCATAATCAAACTGAGTAACTCGCCTTATTATTCATGCCGGAGAGATAACCTCAGTAGGCTTTAACACTGTTGTTTTCACTGAATTTATCCGGCATCGGTAACAAAAATTTTTCTACTACACTTTACAATCTTCCTATTCTTACTAATATTTATAATAAAAGAGAAAACCATGATTACAGGAAAACGAAAATTCAGAGAACTCTCCGATGAGACAAAGGAGAAAATCAGTACCTCAACGATGGGGAGACCAAAGACTGCACGGCACAAGGCGAACATTTCAAAGGGAATGCAAGAGTATTGGAAGTCCGTCCCCAACAGACCTCAACCATCAACCGGAGCGACTACCACTCCCGAAAGCAATGGAGGTGTGGAATAAGAGTGAAACCTCGCTGTCAGGATGTCAAGATGCAGGATAGGAACAACCGTTATAGATGCTCTGAAATTATGTTACATGGTCAATGTCGAAGATTTGTCGGCATTGACGGGGCTCGGATATGGAGAATGGGAAACGATGGGAGATTTCTCATTCTTTCGTGTGGTAATTCAGCACTTCGCATATTCTTACAATATCCTGCATTGCTCGGATGAAGAACGCCACGAGGTGGCACAGTTGAGATTTGCAAGGCATGGGGAGAGGCAGGAAGGTACGATATATGCTTTTCTCCATATTGCAAATTCAGTTCTGTATGACCATCCGACTCTTGCTATGGTGTTGAGGCTGCCTGAAGAGATGGGAATGGTCTTTCACAACATTACTGCCATTGATTTGGCAAAGGACTTTACCACCATCAATCCTGTCAGCCTCATCCGGAGGCTCTATAAAGACAAGACTGTTACCACCATCATCAATGGCAAGGCTGTCAAGGACCGAAAAATGACCGTAACAGGATTTCATCAGACCTATTCAGTGACGCTTGACCGTCTGAAAAATCCGACCATATCCATCAAACAAGCGAAAGCCCTCCACAACAAGGCGAAGGGCTTGACCGTTTGTGCATATAACAAGGCTGCGGAAATATCGACCTCGGGAAAGGATTACATCCTCGGTTACTATGGCAATCCCAAGAGGCTCTACCGCTTGGAGATACACCTCAACTCGCAGGATGTGACAGACTATTTCAATAGCATCGGCAAGGGGCAGGACCTATCGTTGATAATGGATGCGGACCTGATGGATGCAATGTATTTCCACCACCTTTCAGCCGTCATCAGGTTCGCCAAAGGGAGACAACCGCTCTTGTGGTCAGACCTCTTGAACTGCACCGGCAGGGGTAGATAACAACATCCCCTGCCAATGCACGATTTTCACTCCTAACACATTGAAAACAAAAGGGCTAAGTCCATTTCAGACTGTGTTCAGAATTACACACTGTATCAAGACCCCAAATGTGATAATTTAATACATGAAAATCAGTCTTACAGGTACTTCAAATGTGTTTGTTTATAATTTTGTGATAAGATAGCACTTGAAAATTCCGGATTAAGGAAAATATCTACGACCTTTGTAATTCAATACCCAATGAGTGTTAGTTCATATTTGAAAATTCTTTCTTACCTTTGTGGGGTTGAGCAATCAACAGACATATTTTTAGAAAGTGTTTTCTAAGTCCGTTACAGGAAATGTGGCAATTTCAACGAAGCAGGACGATGAACGACACTCATTCTTGTATAGTATTGTGTGGTTAGCATGATGATGCGTTCTGTATCATGGACTGATACCTCATATCTGTACGAGTGTGGGGTATTGGATAGTTTATCAGCTTCGGGTTCGCCACAACCTCCTGTAAGGTAAACGAAATCAGCCTCACACTTTTCTTTTACCCACAACTAAACTTCTTAGGGGCTGAGGGAGACAAAGGAGGTATTATGATACAACCTATCAATTGCTTTATGAACTTAAATGATGAGATGAAGGAGTCGGAGAATCCCGAGACTATCTATGTTTGGGGAAAATTCCCAAAGATGACAGAAGATGCAACCGAATGGTATGTTTTATATCAGGAGGCTGTGCAAGTTGGAGGTGTAGGCAAGATTACGGGAAATCCGACTATTGTGAAATTGGATGATTTGAATAGATATTACCACAAATTGTAGCCCCCATGAAAAAGCATCTAAAACTACTGATGATGGTAATTTCCGCATCAGTTCTTTCCTGCGAAAAACCTAACCTTGCAGACCCTAATGGTAATCCACAGGGCGAAGGAGAAACTGAAAAAGTCGGGTCTATGACCATTACTCTTGAAAAGGTTACGGCGACAACAGCATATTTTAAGGCTTACACCAAAAAGACTGCTCCTGACCTTGAATTAGGAATATACTATTCGGAATATGCGAATGACCATATATATGAATGTGAGCGTGTCTGGGATTATGACTTTGAAGTTGGAGAGATTTGTGAACTTGTAATCAAAGACTTGGACGCAAATACGACCTACTACTATCGTCCATACATTATTGCAAACGGAGTGCGAGAACTCGGTGACGAATTATCCTTTACAACGCCGGCAGAGTCTTTAACAATTGATAAAGTGACTGTAGATGGTTTGACGGCTACTTTTATAGGTAATGTTGACCTGTGTGGTGACGGCGGTGTTTACTGTTCAACAAATAGACCCAACAAAAATGCCGGCACGGCATCGTATTATCGTCTTGGATACGGAGAACCGTACACTCTCACATTGAATAATCTTTCGAGTAACACAGTATACTACTACTGCACATATCGTTTTGATTATGAGAATGGAACTTATGTTTATGGACCGGTAAAGGAGTTTACAACAGGAAATGTAACCTTAACGATTGATAATGTTAATATAATGGTGGACGAAGTTGTTTTTACCGGTGATGCGAGACTTGATTGTGAGGGCGGAATTTTATACTCAACAAAATCAAGTATTAAAAAAAACGATTGTCTTGGCATAATTGATTTGAGTAATAAGATTGAGAATTTTTCAGAATCCATAAGGCTGCCTATAGAACAAACATATTATTATTGTACTTATTATTGGAATAACTCAACTAAGACATATGTCTATAGTGAGGTCCAAAGTTTTAAGACAGCTAACTTTCAATGGAATATAGCGACAGACTTATCAAATAATGAAGCGGCAAACTGTTATATCGTCTCGAAATCGGGATGGTATAAAATTAAAACGGTCAAAGGTAATAGTACAACAACAGTTGGTCCTGTAGCCAATGCAGATATTTTATGGGAATCATTCGGTACGTCAGTAGTCCCAGAAGTAGGTCAGTTGGCAGGGTGTGCAGCATGTAAGGATGGTTATATAGGCTTCCGAATCCCTGATAAGTTTCTCGAAGGCAATGCCGTTATTGCCGCAAAGGATATAAATGGTAACATACTTTGGTCTTGGCATATATGGCTTACAGATAAGCCGCAAGAACATGTTTACAAAAATAACGCAGGCACTATGATGGACCGTAATCTTGGTGCGACTTCTGCAACAAAGGGGGATGTCGGAGCATTGGGATTGCTTTATCAGTGGGGTAGAAAGGACCCGTTCCTAGGCTCATGTCGTATTACCAATGATGTTGAGGCAGCATCAACCATTGTGTGGCCTTCTACGGTATCTTCCAATTCAGAAAATGGTACAATTTCGTATGCTACAGCTAATCCTACAACTATCATAACGGGTTCAGACGATTGGCAATATGATGAAGACAACACTCGTTGGCAGTCGTCCAAGACCATTTATGACCCATGTCCTGCAGGTTGGCGTGTCCCAGACGGAGGAAATAAGGGAATTTGGCGTAAGGCGGGATTTTCACTTACAACATGTGAAGTTGCCGCTGATGAGGGGATATCTTTTAGCATTGCTTCTCCTTCTACAACATGGTATCCTGCTGCCGGTAACAGATGGTGGTCCTCAAATTACGAAGTGACAGTAGTTGGTAGTTTTGGACAGTACTGGGCAGTCAACCCAGATGTTTCTTCAAACGACACATATGGACTTTACTTCTTCTGTTATAGGAATCAATATGGTTATCTTCAACAAGAAGTGGAATCAAACAAGATTTATTATAGTTCCAGAGAAGAGTGTTTGTCAGTTCGTTGTCAAAAAGAACAATAAAAATATATAGTTATGTGTAAAGTTACAGATAAAGCATCAATCAGAAAGTTGGCCATCACCACCATCAGTGATATATTTAAGGATGCCGATGGTAATCTCGTTAAACGACCGATACAGGAAATTTTTCCAATTCTTAACCAATTGAGTGATTCGAAAGACCCTGATGTAGATAAATCTTTTGGAATATTTAACCGGTTAGTATATGTGTTAACAGAGTATCCGGATTTGTTGGGGATAAATAGACTTAACGAAATGTCCGCTGAGGATTGTTGTGAAATATTTGAAAGGCTTAAGCTGAATTTGATTACTTTTGCTAAATACATTCAACTCTACCAACAATATCCCAAGCTGTTAAGTATTGGTAAAGAAATTCCTTCCGCCCTTGATGCGGCCTTGACAAAGATGGAGAATGATGCCATGGCTATGGCTAAAAGTATACAACAGGAAATAGATGGGTTTCAGGATTTTATTAGCACATATTATCGCTAAACGATGACTGAATGAACATTATCCTCCACGCGAAAAGCGTGGAGGATTGTTTTTGATACCCCTATTCCCTTTGGCTGAAATCAGCACTCCTTCCTTGATGGTTACATGCTTGTTGGAATATGGCTTGTCCGGAGATATGGCGTAGTTGCGGAGTGAGCCGTAACTGACCCCGATGTCTTCCTTGGTAAAGACCGAGTAGATTGCCGATACAGAGCCGAAATAGTAGTCCTCTCCGTCTTTGTGGAGATGTATGATTTTCCTGTCTGCCATGATTGTCTGATTTTACCGGACAAATGTAGAAAAATATGACATTTATTCAAAATAAATCACAAATAATTTGCATTTGTTAAATATATGTCATATCTTTGTGGTGTAATCAAAACGGATGACGATATGAAGACAAACATGATTATTTCAAACGATAGTAGGATGGTGACAAGGATGGCTGTAATCGCAAGGCGTACAGGTTCGGAACTTATGGCAGGAGCAAAGGCGGTACTTGTCGAGGCTCTGAAAGACAAGATGAGGAACGGCATAGCACACTTCGTTTTTCAGAAAAAGGACGGCTCATATCGCGAGGCTTGGGGCACTACAAACAGGTCGCTTGCAGAGAAATATATCAATGGTAACGGGGTGACAAGAGAGGCATATGCAACCACCGCATATTTCGATGTTGAGGCAGGAGGTTGGAGGTCATTCCGATGGGAAAATTTGGTAATGGTATATTAAGGATATGAGTTCGGCACGGGTTTCCGTGCCAGCTCTGTTAAAAGGAGGCAGGACTATGGATAAGGTTGTGATTTTGGCAAGAGTATCAACACAGGCACAGGACTACCAGCGTCAGGTAACCGAACTTCAAGACTACTGTAAAAATGTAGGATGGGAAGTTACCAGAGTTTTTGCCAACAAGATTTCAGGGGCAAAGATGGCAACGGAGCGAGCAGAAATCATGGAAATGGTGACATACATCAAGAGCAATAATGTCAAAAGGGTAGTAGTGCTTGAAATCAGCCGTTTAGGGCGTAATACACTTGAAGCATTGAAGGTTATACAGGTCCTCAACGAGAATGGGGTCAGCCTGCATATAAAGAACTATAATCTCAACACATTGAACCCCGACGGTAAGCCTAATCCGGTGGCATCACTGATAACGACTATACTTCTCGAAATTGCTCAGATGGAAAGGCTGACCATACAGGAGAGGATGGCATCAGGGCGTGACCAATATATAGCAAGGTGCAGGGAAAAGGGTATCAAGATGGGACGACCAAGCAGCTACCGAAAGTCCGATGAGGCGTACAAGGAGCAGTATCAGAAGGAAATCTCTTTGTTGAGGAAGGGAATTTCTTACCGGAACATATATGCCATTACGGGAACTTCGGTCGGTACTCTAAGAAGATTGAAGGCGTATCTGTGATGGAAATTTTTGGTTTATCCAAACAATGTTCCCACTTTTGCACCGTGAAGGTCAGAGGCTACCTTCGGAAAGCCTCATCTATAATAAGCCTGCAAACCCCATTCGGAGAGATAGGCACTCCGCATCCCATTATGACATAGCAGAAACTTCCTCAGCATGGGGGAAAGGGCACAGCCGTCCTTTGCGTACAAGACCCATCCATAGCGGATGGAGCAGAAAGGCGAATAAAGAGATAATTCCCAATATACATGACAAAGGGGATGTATATCCTTCCACTCGCCCAAATGGGCATCACTGAAATGGAAGAACAGGATAAGGTAATAGACTTTCTTACACAATTAGCCAAGATTGGCATCAAGAATAACGCATTAAAAGACTACAAACATGATTAACTATAAGTACATAAGAACAGGAAGCAACTGTATTATTTGGACGAGAGTATCGACCAAGCATCAGGAGGAAAACGGAGCAAGCCTCGATGACCAAAAGACCAAATGCGAAGAATACGCACGGCAAAGAAGTCTGAATATTGTCGGATATTACGGAGGCACTCATGAAAGTGCTCAGACCCCCGGACCAATGATTAAAAAGATGATACAGGCGGTAAAGAAGGACTCCACGATAAAGTATATCTTGGTTACGGAATTTGACCGTTTTTCAAGGAATGCAGGACAGGCAATAACTCTCATCGAAAATTTGAGAGAGTTAGGTATCATCGTATGTGCAGTGAAGGTTGGCTTGGAGACCATCAACAAGGAGAGCATGAATTTCGCAAGGAGCCTCCTGACTTTCGCCACCTATGATAATGAAATCAGAACCGACAAATTCATATCAGGCAGAGAGCATTGCTTCCGGAATGGAGTATGGTGCAGAAAAGCCCCGTTGGGATACACAAAGACAGGAAAAAGCCTCAACAGCAGATGTGTTCTCAACGAGACAGGCAAACTCATCAGGAAGGCTCTGCTATGGAAATTGGAGAA
>SUYM01000003.1:114171-129885 GCA_015060455.1 Bacteroidales bacterium | reverse complement strand
GATAACAAAACCGAACAGGGTGGTAATGAAAATAATAGTAATGAAGGAGGCGATGAGAATAGTGGCAACGGAAATGAGGGTGGCGAGAATACCGGAGGTGAGGAAGACAAAGGTCCCGCTACCTTGACTCTTGGCAAAGTGACAGAAACAACTGCAACATTCACGGGTCATCTTGATGTTGCTGCTTCTGACCTGTCTTTCTCACAGGTGACTGTATATTACTCTGACGCAGAAACATTCAACATGAATGCTGCTGAAAGCGTTTCTGCTACCTCATTCGATAAAGATCAGAACTTTACCATCACCCTGACAAATTTGAAATACAATACCAAATACAACTATTGTATGGTAGCAGAGGTTAAGTCAGAAAAGACCTATGGTGATGTCCTTGATTTTACCACTTTGAAGCACCCCTACGATATTCAGCACGATTTGAATGTATCAGCCGCAAAGGATATGTCGTCTTCGGGTTCTGCCAACTGCTACATCGTTTCGGAGTCAGGCCTTTATAAATTCAAGACTGTAAAGGGAAACAGCAATGAGTCAGTGGGTAATATTGCTTCCGCTTCGATTCTTTGGGAGACATTTGGCACAGATACGGCTCCGGAACTGTTTGACCTCATCAGTGGATTCTGCTACATGGATGGTTGCATCGCTTTTCAGACTGCAGACACTTTCAAAGAAGGTAATGCTGTCATCGCCGCCAAGGATGCCAATGGCAATATCCTTTGGTCATGGCATATCTGGTTTACCGACAAGCCAAAGGAACAGGTATATTATAACAACGCCGGTACGATGATGGACCGCAACCTCGGTGCAACCTCCGCTACTCCTGGTGATGTCGGTGCTCTTGGTCTTCTTTATCAGTGGGGACGTAAGGATCCGTTCCTGGGCTCGTCGAGCATAAGCCGTAGCACAGATGCTCGGTCAACTATTACTTGGCCATCAGAAGTTGAATCAGATTCAAGCACAGGTACTATAGCCTATGCTACAGCTAATCCAACCACTTTCATCATGTATAATGATAAGAATGAAGATTGGTATTACACAGGTTCATCTTCAACAGATAACACTCGTTGGACTACCTCAGATAAAGCCAAATCAATCTACGACCCATGTCCGGTCGGTTGGCGTGTTCCTGATGGAGATAGCTGGTCAAAGGCTCTTGATTCGTCATCTTCCACAGAATCCTCACTCTACAGCAGCACTAACAAAGGCATGAACTTCTCCGGCAGGTTCGGTTCGGCAAGCACCATTTGGTACCCTACTTCGGGTTATCGCAACGGCAACGATGGCAGTCTCAGCGATGTCGGCTTCTACGGCTACTGCTGGTCTGCTTATCCTAGCTATAACTACGCGTACTACCTGCTCTTCAGATACGATGGCGTCGTCAATCCGTCGCGCGGCAGCAATCGCGCGGGCGGTCGGTCTGTCCGTTGTCTCCAAGAATAAGTTAATCAGCGTGGTCGGGAAGCGAGATCCTTCACTCCGTTCAGGATGACAGGATCGGCTTCCCTGAACATGCGTTTTGCGGGCTTCTTCTCGCGCCGGCGCGAGAGAGTCGGCGCGAAGCGCCTCGCCACCATGTCATCCTGAGCGAAGTCGAAGGATCTGATATCAATAATGTAAGATGACATTCAGAGAAATCATAGACAGAGAAAATTAAAACAAGTACAGCATTTAGCTATGATATCTCTTGGCTTTCAATCACCCTTTTCACATGCATAAAAAAAGAAAAAAGTAAAAAAAGAGAAATTAAGTTTAGTTGTCGCGTGAAAAAACCTTGGAAATCCACTTGACAAAAATTAATTTTGCGGGACAGGAGGGGATCATAAATTTTTAGCAGGGTACTATGCCCTTTAAATTTATGATTCATGAAACAACAAATTTTGAATGACGGACGTGTCAAGGACATGGAAGTCCAGGCGCATTTTGCTGCGTGGCCTCCAGAGAAACGATCATTATACGAGAAGAGTATTATGAATAGAAATGATTACGAAAATATCCTTTGCGAACGCTATGAAGATGGCTTTGCAGCCGGAATTGAAGAAGGCAGAGAGGAAGGCAGAGAGGAAGGTTTGGTGTTGGCTGCAAAAAATATGATAGCCCAGGGGCTGCCCATTGATGTGATAATGCAGGTGACAGGACTATCTGAAGCTCAATTAGAAAAGCTATAGTCAGGCTTTCTTGACCTGATTAGCGAACCTTTAAATTTCGTCCGGGAAAATGTTTCGTTTCCCGGACGAAATGTGTAATATGGTGTACTCATGTGGGTTTTGGGGCTTATTAACGAATGAGATGGACAAATGGGAAATATTTCATATATTTGCATGATGCGGATAGAAGTCTCGGCTTTGAGAAACATGACAGTTCGTGTGGCTTTGCACGGCAAATACATGACAATTGCAAACAATATAAAGATATGAAACAATATATTCAGGAAAATAAGGAGAGGTTTTTTGAGGAACTCTTTTCTCTTTTGAGGATTCCGTCAGTGAGTTCGCTTGAGCAGCACAAGCCTGATATGGCAGCTTGTGCAGAGCGTCTTGTGGAACTCCTGAAGGAGGCAGGTGCGGATGAGGCAGGGGTATATCCGACAGCAGGACATCCGGTGGTTTTCGGTCAGAAACTCATTGACCCGTCGCTGCCTACAGTTCTTGTGTATGGCCATTATGACGTTCAGCCTGTCGATCCTATAGAACTGTGGCATTCGGATCCGTTCGAGCCTGAGATCCGTGACGGAGCGATATATGCACGTGGAGCAAATGATGACAAGGGACAGTTGTTCATGCATATAAAGGCATTTGAGTTCCTTGTACGTACAGGTGCTTTGAAGCATAATGTCAAGTTTATCCTTGAAGGCGAGGAAGAGATAGGAAGCCCTTCGCTTGCGGCATGGGCGACTGAAAACAAGGATCTACTTGCAGCAGATATAATTCTGGTTTCTGATACTACAATGATTTCAGAATCAGTTCCTTCCATTAACTGCGGAATGCGCGGACTCTCATACGTGGAGGTCAAGGTGACCGGCCCGAACAAGGACCTTCATTCCGGACATTATGGCGGCGCGGTCGCCAACCCTATCAATGTCCTCTGCGATATGATTTCGTCACTCATCGACAAGGACGGTCATGTCACCGTGAAGGGTTTCTATGACGATGTGGTGGAACTTTCTGCCGAGGACAGGGCGAAACTTTCACGCGCTCCGTTTGACCTTCACGAATATAAGGAGTTCCTGGATATCAAGGAGGTTAAGGGAGAGGCTGGGTATTCTACGCTTGAGCGTACCGGCATCCGTCCATGTCTTGACGTAAACGGTATCTGGGGCGGTTACATAGGTGAGGGTGCGAAGACAGTCCTGCCTTCTGTCGCTCATGCGAAGATTTCCATGAGGCTTGTTCCGAACCAGGACAGTGCAACTATAACAAGGCTTTTCGAGGAGCACTTCAAGGCTATTGCTCCAGACTATGTGAAGGTCGAAGTGAAACCTCATCATGGCGGTGACGGATTCCTTATTCCTATATCTTCTCCGGCCTATAAGGCTGCCGAAAAGGCAATGACTGAGGTTTATGGCATCGAGCCTGTGCCTTCACGCGGAGGCGGATCCATTCCTATCCTTGCTGATCTTCAGCGTATTCTCGGCATAGATCCTCTGCTTATGGGCTTCGGTCTTGAAAGAGATACGATCCACTCGCCGAACGAGAGTTATCTTCTGAAGCAGCTCTTTGCCGGAATGGAGTCAATTGTCTTGTTTTATAAATACTATTGAGAAAGATCCTTCGCTGGCGCTCAGGATGACAGGTGATTGTCATTCTTTCGCATTCGCTTCAGCGACTTTGTCGATTACTGAACGAAAGACACATTGTCATTCTAAACGAAAGATACATTGTCATTCTGAACGAAGTGAAGAATCTGTAAATTATATACTATGAACAGAAAAGAATTATTTGAACAGATCCAGGCCAAGAAAAGCATGCTCTGCGTAGGATTGGATGTCGATTTCAACAAGATGCCCGAGCACGTGAAGACTCTGGCCAATAAAGGTGAACTTGCCATCAAGGGCGAACTCTACAAGGGCAAGGCACGCTCCATCATCGAGTTCAACAAGGCCATCATCGATGCCACGGCACCACATTGCGTGGCCTATAAGCCGAACCTTGCATTCTATGAGTGCTACGGCATAGACGGTATGCGTGCCCTCGATGCGACCGTGGATTACATCCGCTGCAAATATCCTGAGATTTTCCTGATTGCAGATGCAAAGAGGGGAGACATAGGAAACACGGCGAAGATGTATGCAAAGGCATTCTATGAGGAAATGGACTTTGATGCAGTTACAATCGCCCCATACATGGGTGCGGACAGCGTGACTCCATTCCTTGAATATAAGGACAAATGGGCCATAGTACTTGCCCTGACATCAAATGCGTCCGCATATCAGTTCCAGCAGGCTCAGAAGGATGGAAAGCCTCTCTATCAGGCAGTTATGGAGGAAATGATGGAAATCTCCACTCCGGACAACATGATGTTTGTAGTGGGAGCGACCAAGGCGGACAAACTCCAGGAACTCCGCAGTTTCTGTCCTGACAACTTCTTCCTTGTGCCGGGAGTCGGTGCACAGGGTGGATCGGCAGAGGAGGTGATAGCCAACGGAGCGAACGATCATGGCGGCCTTCTGATCAACTCTTCACGCGGAATCCTTTTTGCCGACAGCACAGAGAATTATGCGAAGGTTGCAGGAGAAGTTGCAGCCCACACAGCCAATCTGGTATGATTTTAGTGCCGGACGACTTATAATAGTCTGGACTATGAAACAAAATTTTACATTGATTTCCCGTATTGACGGTCTTGGACTCAGTGTGCTGGCAGTAATGCCGGACACGCAACCTAAGGCCGTCATTCAGTTTTCGCATGGGGTATGTGGCTGTAAGGAACGTTTCCTTCCTGTTATGGAATATATGGCGCAAAGGGGCGTGGCGTGTGTGGCCGGCGACCATCGCGGACATGGCGGAAGCATAAAATCTCCACGGGATCTGGGATATATGTACAAGGGCGGATATAAGGCCCTTGTCGATGATATGAGACTTGTGACAGAGTGGGTCCGTTCAAAATTTCCTCACACACCCTTATATCTGCTCGGCCACAGCATGGGCTCGATGGCGGCGCGGGTATATGTGAAATATGATGATTCGGCCATTGACGGCCTTGTCATATGCGGCAGTCCAAGTCTTCAACCCTCGTACCGTATGGCCAGATTCATAACAGGTCTGCTGTGTATGCTTGGCCTTGGCCATTACAGAATGTCCTTCTCCCAGCGTATTACATCTGACAGATATAACAGATCTTTTGCCGGCGAGGGCGAACAGGCATGGACCTGCTCCGATCCTCAGGTGCGCCAAAGATTTTCTGAAATGCCCTCATGCAATTTCGTCCTGACTGCAAATGGTTCATACAATCTCATGTCCCTGATGGGTGAGACTTATGACCATGTGCCTTGGGCGGTGAAGAATCCTGCCCTTCCAATTCATTTCATATCAGGAGAAGACGACCCGGTCATGATAACGGAAGAGAAATTTCATAAGTCTGCCCAGCATATATGCGACAGAGGCTATACCAATGTCACCTCGGCAATATATCCTGCAATGCGCCACGAAGTCCTTAACGAAATAGGCAAGGAGCAGGTCTGGGATGATATTCTGGAATTTGTCTGCCCAAACACAGGAGTCTGATTTCATACTGAGGCATACTCCTTGCCTTTCGGGGCGTATGAAACGCTTGATATCCATATTCCTTATCTTTACTGTCGCAGCACTTTCGGCGCAGGAACGTTTTCCACGACTTGATGTTCAGATGGATATTCAGGAAGATACAGCCGTGTCATCTGGGGGGTCTGCCACCAAGCCGATACCTTTTCTTCTTGATAATGACATATTTATTCCGAGTTACAGACTTGTGGGATTGGTGCCTTGGCATTATGCGCCGATGACCCGCCCGGTGGTATTCATAATTCCCCGCACAGGCTTTACCGGAAGCATCGGTTTTGGCGAATATGCCCAGTTCCACCCGGAAAAGTTCTTTTCGACCTTGGAGGGCTATAATTCTATAAATATCCCGCAACTCTATCTGACGCAGCAGATGATGATAGGAAACACCCTGCGCCTTGCACGGAATTTCTATATGCTTTCGGGAATCCTGTATGGCGCCCAACTCGGGGTGATGGGAAACAACTGGGGCATGGGAACGCGTGAAGGTTTCCTCTGGCATCCTTCTGCATTGACCTCCATATTGTTATGGAACCAGTATTTCCAATCTGTATCCGTATATGCCCCTGTTGTCATTCCCGTAAATCAGAATCTGGGGACTGCCATAAAAATGCCTGCAACCCCGGAGGTGTTCTCCTTTGGATTGCAGGTGACATTTGTAGCAGGGGAGTTTATAATAGGAATCGGCACCTCAGTTACGCCCAAGCGCTTCAATCCGAACAGACCTCATCACAGATAATCCTCGAAATACAGGCTTATCTTATCATGCAGGTGCACCCTGTCCTTGCCCAGGACATTATGTTCGGCACATGGATATGGGAAATAATCCACCTGCACCCCGCCCTTGATGCACTCCCTTATGAAACTGAGACTGTGCTGCCATACAACAACCGGATCGACGGCTCCCTGACATATCAGCAACTTGCCTTTGAGGTCCCTGGCCTTGTTTATCAGACTTGTCTTTGAATATCCTTCCGGATTGCTCTCAGGATGGTCCATATATCTTTCGCCATACATCACCTCATACCATTTCCAGTCGATTACAGGACCTCCTGCAACAGCCACCTTGAATATGTCGGGATAATTTGTAATAAGTGATATTGTCATGAAGCCTCCATAACTCCATCCGTGCACACCGATGCGGCTCTTATCCACGTATGGCAGGTCCATCAGCATCTTCACCCCTTCCATCTGGTCCGCCATCTCTGCCTGTCCGCACTGTCCGTGGATGGCCTGCTCAAAGGCAAGACCGCGATTCTGAGTGCCCCTGTTGTCCTGGACATAAACAAGATAGCCTCTCTGAGCCATATACATTTCCCAGCGTCTCAACTCGGCCATGAATGTGTTGCGGACCATCTGCGAGTGAGGACCGCCATATACATAGACAATCACAGGATATTTCTTGGAAGGGTCAAAATCCTTAGGCTTGATCAGACGGTAATAGTTGTCATATTGTCCGTCTGCACTCTTTACCGTACCGAGGGAAATCTCCGTGTATGCGTAGCCGGTGGTCGGATCTTCTGCCGTGAGGAGGTTTTCGATGACCTTGCCGTCGCTTTCGCAGAGGTTGATGACCTTAGGTACTGTGAGTGAACTGTATGTGTCGGTGTATTTCGTACAGTCCTTGTTTATGGCAATCGTATGCCAGCCGGGAGCCTCAGTCAGCCTTTGCGGCTTTCCTGCAACAGCCTTCTCCACGCCTTTCTTCAATGCTTTCAGTTCAATACGGAAAAGGTGGTTTTCGACAGGAGAGACCTCGGCGGAAGTATAATAGACATATCTGCCGTCATTTCCGATATATGCCACATCCGCATTTGTGCAGGTCAGACGACGTATCTTCCCGTCGGTGTCGCAGAGGTAAAGATTGCGGAAACCATCGCGCGAGGCTGTCCTGTATATGAATATATCATTCTGACCCTTGATGAAGTATAACGGGTCGAGCGGCTCAACATATTTGTCGCTTTCCTCCGAGAGGATGGTCCTGATATATGAGCCGTCAGCAGCATCATATATGTTCAGTCTCATCTGCTTCTGACTCCGGTCGAGCACCTGTATGAATATATTTTTGCTGTCAGGCGACCATGTGATGTTGGTCAGGTATCTTTCCTCGTCGAAATCATCGACTTTCAGGTATATGGTTTGCGCCGAGGCGATGTCATATACCCCGAGGCTTATCTTCTCCGAGTCCATGCCTGCCATCGGGTACTTTATGCCTTTGAGTGAGCCGGTACGGGTGTTGATGTCCAGAAGCGGAAAAGAACTTACTGCGGATTCATCCTTGCGGTAGAAGGCTATCCTGCTGCTGTCCGGGGACATGAATATGCCGCCGCTGATGCCGAACTCGTGTCTGCTCACTGCCGTGCCGTATGAAATATCCGCATTCTCGCTCACCGCAATCGGAGTGATGGTGCTGTCGGCGTTCATCAGATGGAGGGAACGCTCCTTGCAGAAGGCGTAAGGTCTTGATTTATGAGGGGTGTAGGGCTCTGTGCTATGGTCTGAAACCTTGTATTTCAGCCATTTGCCTTCCTTGAAGATGGCGATATGCTCATTGTCCGCCCATATGCATCTGAGGTCTTCCGGGGCAAGGTCTCTTGACAGGATGGTCTCCTCCATGGTCAGTATCTTTCCCTCGGGGTCATTTGACGGTCTTGTTCCGATGATGCTGCTTTGGGCATGCAGTGAAAGTGATGCACCTATTGTACACATGAGTATTAACGTTCTTTTCATTATGAATGGTTTATGGACTTCAAAGTTACATATAATTATTGGATTTAGACTGCCACGCTGCGCTCGCAGTGACGTGACAGTTCACGTCATTCTTTCGCATACGCTTCAGCGACTTCGTCGATTAGCGAGGAGCCCGTAGGGCGACGTGGCAATCTATTTGCTTATAACAAAATAAGTTAATATATTTACATGATTTTAAAATTCATCAGCAAAATTATGGAAAGAACATTAGTGATTCTGAAACCCTGCTGTATTCAAAGAGGACTTATAGGAGAGGTAATATCAAGATTCGAAAAAAGAGGTCTCAAACTTGTCGCCATGAAGATGGTTCAGTTGGATGAGGAAATATTGAAGGTGCATTATGCACATCTTCTTGACAGACCGTTCTTTCCATGGCTTCGTGACGGAATGATGGCCGCTCCTGTGATTCTCTGCTGCTGGGAAGGCTTCAGCGCAGTGCAGGTTGTACGCGACATGGCAGGCGCCACAAAGGGCAGCAAGGCAATTCCGGGCACAATCCGCGGAGATTACAGCCTAAGTGCACAGGAAAATATAGTCCACACCTCAGATTCTCTTGAAAACGCTGAGATTGAACTCAAAAGATTCTTCGTTGACTCTGATTATTGTGACTATACTTCGCCGCTGGACCCGTTCAAATACGCTCCTGACGAATATTAGGAAGTTCTACAGCAATTCCGCAAGTGCTTTCATACTTCTTCGCGGACTTGCTTTGCAATAAAGGATGTCATAGACCATATCAGCGATAGGCATGTTTATATTATGTCTGTCGTTGATTTTTTTGATGCAGGCAGATGCGTAGTAGCCTTCTGCCACCATGGTCATTTCATTAAGGGCACTCTTGACAGTGCATCCGTGGCCGATCAGTTGACCAAGACGACGGTTACGGCTGAAAGTGGAATATGATGTGACAAGAAGGTCACCAAGGTAGGCTGAATCTGTGGTGTCGCGCTCAAAAGGATAACTTTCGTTGATGAATCTTGTGAGTTCCTTTGCGCAGGCTGAGGTAAGTACCGCCCTGAAATTGTCCCCATATCCCAGTCCGTAGGCAAGTCCGGCAGCAAGAGCATAGATGTTTTTGAGTATTCCTGCGTATTCGATGCCATAGATGTCTTCCGAATATGAAATCTTTACGCTCTTGGTATTGAACATTTGTCCGATGAGACTTGCATTTTCACTGTTCTTGCAGGCGACTGTAAGATATGACAGTTTGTCTCTTGACACCTCCTCAGCGTGTGACGGACCGGAAATGACACCGAGATTGCTGTATGGCAGGCCATATGCCTGATTGAAGAACTCAGTTATCGTGGTATAGTCTTCAGCAATGATGCCCTTTGTCGCGGATAGTATGAACTTGCCTTCAAGCGGAACCGTCAGTTCGCTCATTATTTTTTTCAGAAATGCAGAAGGTGTTGCGACAAGGATGATTTCACAATTGGCAACAACCTCGTCAAGAGATGAGGTAGCATGAATCAATGAAGTGTCGAACTCTATCTCGCTCAGATATTTCACATTGATACCCTCCGTCTCCATGCTTTCAAGGATCTCTTTGTTCCGGATATGCCACCATACCTCTATTCTGTTCGTGTGGAGAGTATGTACCAGCGCGGTTGCCCAACTGCCGTATCCAATCACTCCGCACCTGGAGTTGTCGCTTATCTTATGTTTCATGCCAACTGAAGTTTATGCAAATATAGAATAAAATGTCCAATATTGAAACGATATGGGTCTAATCACGATCCTCATGCAGTTGTACTTATAATTTATGTCATTTCACTCATAATGCCCGGGCAATGTAATGGTTATTTTTGTAATGCTAACCTAATATAATATATAAGATATGTTCAGAAGAATTGTATGTCTTCTGCTGATATTCGCATCAGCAGGCTTGTCTGCCCAGACATTGTCTGAGACATGGATGACATCGGACACCCTCCATGTCTATTTTCCGCAGAATGTTTCGGTCCTGAATCCTGCGTTCCGTAACAATGGACAGAAACTCAGTGAGTTTACTGATAATTTCCACAGGATGAAGGATACCCCGGGCAGCAAGGTCCGGAGCGTTCTCATCGTTTCCGGTGCGTCGCCGGAAGGCCGCCTCGACCTGAACAGGAAATTGTCTGATTCAAGAGCCAGGGCTGTGCTTGACTTTCTTCTGGACAAGCAACTCCTCGATCCGTCAGAGGTGGAGGTGGAATCACGTGGCGTGGATTGGAAGGGTCTGGGCAATCTGCTTCAGGAAGCCTCTGAGCCTTATGCTCAGGATGTCCTGAGGATTCTTGACGGACCTGAGGTGGAAGAAAGGGATGGCAGGCGTATAGAGGTCAGACAGCAGTCTCTTATGAAACTCGATGAGGGCAAGGTCTGGACTGATATATATGATAAATATTTTCCTAATCTTCGTGGTACGATGGTTATGATTGTATGGGATATCAGAAGGGAAACCAGGAAGGTTGCAGCCGTGGTCCAGAATCCGGAGCCTGAGCAAGTGCAGCCTGAGCCTGCTCCTGAGCCAGTTCCCGAACCGGCCCCTGTTCCTGCTCCTGCTCCTGCTCCTGCTCCTGCTCCTGCTCCTGCGCCGAAACCGGCATGGACTTTCAATATGGTGGTCAAGACCAATCTTCTGTATGATGCCGCCTCGATGTTGAACCTCGGAGTCGAATTCGGGCTGTACAAAGGGCTCGCTCTAAATGTGGAGTATATGCATAATCCTTGGATCAGAGCGAATTATGCTCATTGGTACAGAGTGCATGGGGCTGAATTCGGACTGAAATACTATTTCAATAAGGATGAGCGTCCGTTTGCCCCTGGGCACCATGTGGGACTCTCTGCTCAGATGCTTACCTTTGACCTTACTGGTATAATGGTGGATGCTGAGCCTTGGAAATGCGCTCCGATGATCTCCTACGGCTATACCCTCCCGATTCGCAAGCGCCTGAACCTTGATTTTGAGGTGGGAGCCGGAGTGCTTATCGGTGATGTATATAAATATAATGCAGTCGATCAGTTGCGGCTTCTTTATAAGGTCGATAAGGCAGCCTTTGTTCCGAAACTCGGAGTTACGCTGCAGTATCTGATCGGTAAGGACAATTATAATGAAAGGAGGAAATAGTCATGAGAAAGATATTATTTGCATTAATTGCTCTCTGCCTGTTGGTTTCAGGATGTACAAAGCATGATCCGTTTGACAGTCTGCTCGGAGAGGTGTGGATCCTGTCACGGTTCGCCCCGGAAAACTACTCATATCAGTCAGGACAGTCATATTTTCCTTATGATGAGTTGCGTCAGGTGGGACTGTTCGATACTCCGATCAATGATGGAAAGGGAAGATATTACAGAATGCCTACCTCAGGCGAACTTCAGATGATTTTCCCAGAGGCTGCTGACGGCAGTGTACTCGGCCAATACAATATGTTTGTACCGCTTAACTTCGTATGGTCTCCTACAGCCGAAAAACGTCTGACTCTACTTGAGTCTGCTCCTCTTGACAATCGGGAGGACCGCACTGCAGACCTTTCAGGTCGTAAGGTGGAGGGAGAGTCGGAGTTCTACTATCATGAGGAATACGAAGATGATGAGCCGGATGCCTTTCCGGTCTTTGCTCTCCGTTTCAAAGGAACATCCCAATATGCCGCATACAGATACCAGATATTTATGGAAGGGGAGGATAATGATATTCATTTTGTCATCAATCTCAAGGCAAAGTGGCTTCGGGCAAGGGATACCACTACAAAGATTGAAGATATCATAAAGGATGATTACTGGAAGTCCGGATACCTGGAACTCAATATCCCTTGCTTGTCATATCATGACGCCCAGGGATATGCCGGCGGCGCGGAAGGACGTCTGATGTCTTCTACGCTTAGAGATGGTGTGCCTGTTGTAGGCTATTTTGACGGCTCGTATTCAGGACTTCACACAGACTATGACGGTCTCAACTGCAAGTATCCTGCCCGCCTTATCCGCTGCCAGTCCAACGGCAGACTTTAGAATAACTTAATCTACGTAACAAGAGGGGCGACTAACAAAGTGATTTAGTCGCCCCTCTTTCGTATGATAAATCTTTTATCAGATCATCAGCGCTGCTACGAGTGCGAGGATGGCGTAGAACTCAGGAAGAGCGGCGTAGATCATGGTGTTAGTCTGAACGTCGTGTCCCTGTGAGATACCTACGATACCGTTTGCACAGACCTGACCCTGACGGATAGCCGACATAAGACATACAAGACCTACTGAGATACCTACTCCGAAGAGCATTGCACCGTCCTGTGCGAAGTCCTTGCCGAGCCACATAAGGAAGGCTACGAAACCATAGAGACCCTGAGTTGCAGGAAGGGCTGAGAGAATCATGTAAGAAGATGACTTCTCCGGGTTCTTTTTAAGTGCGCCTTCTGCTGCGTTACCAGCGATAGTTGTTCCGATTGATGAACCTACTCCGGCGAGGCCAAGCATGAGGCCAAGACCGAGATAACCTAAAACTAAATTAAGCATGATTTTAAAATTTTATTTGTTGTTATTATTAATTGTCATTTCGAGCTTGATTTGTCATTTTGAGCTTGATTTGTCATTTCGAGCTTGTCGAGAAATCTACTCCTTTTTCAATGGTTTATACGCCTTACCCTTGCCATCATATCCGGAGTTCTTGAAATACTCCACAAAGTTAAGACGAAGCGGGTGTACGAATGCTCCGAGGCATGACATCAACAGATTGAGCACATGGCCTATCAGGAGAATGAGTATGAAGAATATCCAGTTCACACCTCCATCGCCAAGCACCATAGTTCCCAGATCGTTGAATGCCGCTCCGAGCATGCCTCCGGCGAGTCCGAGTGCAAACAGACGTATATAACTGAGTACATCACCGAGGATGCCTGTCGCCATATTGTATGTGTCCCAAAGACCTGCACCGACATTGATGAGCGGGTTTCTGCCAGGGGTGTTGAATATGTATATGGCAAGAGCGGAAACGGCTCCGATGACTATGACAGCCCATTTGATTGCCTCTGCTCCGATCAGTTTTCCTGCTCCGAGCAATGCCACAATCAGACCTCCTACGATAAGGATAAGCCAGCCCCATGTCGCTATGTTCTCCTTGAAACCGAATCTCTTTGTGTATCCTACTGCCTTGATTATCATGGCAAGACAGATGTGAAGCACACCGATGCCAAGTGCAAGGAGCATCTGGAACGGAAGTTCTCCCATCGGGGTAGGGATGTTGCCGCCTACAAATTCGTAATATGCATGTGCTGCAGACCCTTCCGGAACTAGATTGATGATCGACATTCCGAAGAAGGTTCCGAGCGCGCCACCGATGACAGCGGTTGCCGCTCCGAGAGTTGCGATCAGGCCTCCTATTCCGTCGAACATCGCGATCTTCACCCAGCCTTTCTTTATTGCAAGTCCGACAAGGATGAGGACAAGTCCGTATCCGGCGTCTCCAAGACACATTGCAAAGAAGAGCAGGAAGAAGATGGACACCACAGGTGTAGGGTCATATTCGCCATAGTCAGGCATTCCGTACATACCTGTCAGAGATTCGAACATCTTTACGAACCTGTTGTTCTTCAATCTGATAGGAGGATTGTCAGCCTCTGCCGCCTCTTCCTTTATATATAGAACCCCTGCCTTGTCGAACTCCTCGCAAAGTGCGGCGTCGTTCTCAACCGGAGCAAAACCTTCGATCACGCTGAGCATGTTCTCTGCCGCTGACTCTGTCGATGATTTTGCAAGATACATATCAAGATCTGTCAGACCTTTGTTATATATATCTTCAAGTTCTGATATATGGTTCTTATATTTGAGAAGCGTGCCTTTGACCTGTGTGATCTGCGTCTCGATTCTGTCAGCCTCAGCCTGCGCTTCCACCCACGAGCCTGCCGGAGCCTGCACAGCATCTACCGGGAATACATAGTCCTCACCCTTAGGGCATACGGTCACAAACCATACGTTCGCCTTGTCCTGCGAAATCACTTCAAGAGGGTAGAGTTGCGCCCAATCTGCTGAGAACTTCTTTGCAGGGACATTGTAATATCTCACGGTGTAGCCGAGAGTGTTCAGAGAGTCAAGGCGCTCCTTGTCAAAGTCTCCCCATGGACGGCGGACTGCAACCTCCTTGACGGCTGCATTCTTTGCCGCTTCAAGTTCCATGAGTTCCACAAATGCCTTCTGTGCGCCTTCTGTCAGGTCGTCTGCCAGCACTGCACCTTCTGCTGCCTGGGCAATTTTCTCCTTAGCGGCATCTTTCTCATAGTCAATGCCTTCAAGTTTAAGGATAATGCGCTTTGTGGCAGCAGCCCCGTCCAGCATTCCGGCCGACAACTCATCGATAGGTTTCGCAGAACGGGTCACGTCAACGACTCCAACCTCCTGAATCCTGTTCAGGAAATCTTCAGTCTCCCCACTGAGGAGAATGAAGGAGTATTTCATCATCTTATCAACCATTGTTCTGCTCCTCCTCTTCTAATTCATGTCTGCATTTGACGATCTTGGAAGCAGCCTTGGAGAGGTTCTCCTCGTCTTCCATATATCGTTTGATCTTTCTGATGGCCTCCTGATATCCCGGAATCTGCACCTTCTCATAAAGGTTCACCTTCTGAGTGGTCTTCTTCCTTGAAAAATCCAGGATACGTGCCTTCTCCTTATACACTTCGGATTCTATTCCAAGTCTTGAAAGTTCTTTCAGGATAGCGACTCCGTCCGCATACCATGCAGGTCTTGCAAATGCGTTGAAGTCATTTATCTGATAATGAATCTCTTTCAGGTCCGGAGTCTTTACGCCCGCCACCTTCACCGTCACCAGATCAACGTCTGTGATGGTGATAAGTCCGGCGTCAAACTCGTTCCATAAGGCTGCAAGGTAGTCGTATCTTTTCAGGGCGGCATCAAGATCATCAATAAGTTTTTCTGCATACTCCTTGGCCTTGCGGACCTCAAGACGCAGCGCCGACTCCTTGTTCTTAAGTGTCGGGAGGGCATTCTTTCGCATCTTGAGTTGCTTGTTCAAGTTGTTGAGGGATGTCTTGTTATATTGAAACTTAATAGCCATAATTTATTTATAACTGTCATTCTGAACGCTATCTGTCATTCTGAACGCTATCTGTCATTCTGAACGCTATCTGTCATTCTGAACGCTATCTGTCATTCTGAACGCTATCTGTCATTCTGAACGCTATCTGTCATTCTGAACGCTATCTGTCATTCTGAA
>SUYM01000003.1:0-114071 GCA_015060455.1 Bacteroidales bacterium | reverse complement strand
CTGTCATTCTGAACGCTATCTGTCATTCTGAACGCTATCTGTCATTCTGAACGCTATCTGTCATTCTGAACGCTATCTGTCATTCTGAACGCTATCTGTCATTCTGAACGCTATCTGTCATTCTGAACCACAACTGTCATTTTGAACGATATCTGTCATTCTGAACGAAGTGAAGAATCTGTTTATTCAGATCCTTCGCTCTGCTCAGGATGACATTTAATTGTTTTTCCAATAAAGGTCAATGAATTCCTGCTTGATACCGGTCTCTGCCTTGGTGAAGTATGTGCCGAAGAGTTCCCATGCTGTGTCAAGCATCTCGTCGATCTTGATGTTGACGTCGATTGCAAGGATTCTTGTGGCATATGCCTTTGCATAGTCAAGGCAGCGGAGGTCGTAGTCACTCAGGTCGAAACCATTCTCCAGCTTGGTCTTCGCGTTCTGTGCGTCTGCATAGAGACGTACGGATGCGTTCATTACCTGGCTGTGGTCCTTGCGTGTCTGCTTGCCCTGTACGAGCTGCTTCAGACGCGAGAGTGAACGGAACGGGTCGATGATGACCTTTCCTGAATCCGGATCTGCGCGGAGGAAAAGCTGTCCCTCTGTGATATATCCGGTGTTGTCCGGAATGGCGTGAGTGATGTCACCGTCGTTGAGGGTAGTCACTGCGATGATGGTGATGGAACCACCATCAGGCAGCTGCACGGCCTTCTCGTATATCTTTGCGAGGTCCGAGTAGAGTGAACCCGGCATCGAGTCTTTTGATGGAATCTGGTCCATACGGTTCGACACGATTGAGAGCGCGTCGGCGTAGAGGGTCATGTCGGTGAGGAGCACAAGCACCTTCTCGTTCTTCTCCACTGCAAAGTATTCTGCCGCAGTAAGAGCCATGTCCGGAATAAGGAGACGCTCCACAGGAGGCTGCTCAGTGGTGTTCACAAATGAGATGATCTTGTCGAGAGCACCTGCTGCCTCGAATTCATGCTTGAAGTAGAGGTAGTCGTCGTTGGTAAGACCCATACCTCCGAGGATGATCTTGTCAACGTCTGCGCGAAGGGCCACCTGAGCCATTACATTGTTATATGGCTGGTCAGGGTCAGCGAAGAAAGGAATCTTCTGTCCTGACACGAGGGTGTTGTTGAGGTCGATGCCGGCGATACCGGTCGGGATGATCTGTGACGGCTGTCTTCTCTTGTAAGGGTTTACGGAAGGACCTCCGATCTGCACCTCCTTGCCCTCGACCTCAGGGCCACCGTCGAGCGGTTTGCCGTATGCGTCGAAGAAACGTCCCGCGAGGTCGTCGCTTACTTTGAGTGTAGGCGGCACTCCGAGGAATGTCACCTCTGCATCTGTGGGAATACCCTCTGTTCCTGAGAACACCTGAAGGGTTACCAGATCGCCCTTTGTCTTTACGACCTGAGCAAGTCTGCCGTCCACGACTGCAAGTTCGTCATTGGAGATGCCCTGCGCACGAAGTGCTACCGTAGCCTTTGTGATGGCCTCCAACTGTGTGTATATTTTCTGAAATGCTTTAGTTGCCATTGCTCAGGAGTGTATTAAGTTGCTGTTTGTAGTTTTCAAATTTTTCGCTCTTGAACTCAGAGTAGTTCATCTGACGCAGAAGGTTGATGACTTCCTTGAAGAAATTGCGGCACTGCTCATAGTCCTCGAATGTGAAATCCTTGTCGCAGATTCCAAGCACGAGTTCAAGCATATAACTCTGTCTTTCGATAGGGCAGAGTGCGTCGATGGCGTCAAATGCGTCCTGCTGGAGAATCACAAAGTCAACGAGTTCCGACTTCCAGAAAAGTTCGTGATATGTCATAGGCACTCCGTCGTCTCCGAGGATGTTGATCTGGTCGTTTGCATCCTTACCCTTGCGGATGATGTTCTTTGTCTTTTCGACCATCTCGACCCAGCCCGGTCTTACCTTTTCGGCAAGATGCTCGCGGATTTCAGGATATTCAAGATATTTTGAATATGAGTCGATAGGGTTCACGGCAGGGTAGCGCTTCTGGTCGGCGCGGTTCTGCTCGAGAGCATAGAAGCAGCGTGCTGCCTTCTTGGTTGACTCTGTCACAGGCTCCTTGAGGTTACCGCCGGCAGGGGATACCGTACCGATGAATGTCACCGAACCTGTCTGGCCGTTGTTGAGGACCACCATACCTGCGCGAGCATAGAAAGCGGAGATGATGGCTGAAAGATCGACAGGGAAGGCGTCCGCTCCCGGAAGTTCCTCCATACGGTTGGACATCTCACGGAGAGCCTGAGCCCAACGCGAGGTCGAGTCTGCAAGGAGAAGCACCTTCAGACCCATTGCACGATAGTACTCGCAGATGGTCATCGCTGTATATACGGATGCCTCACGGGCAGCCACAGGCATGTTTGATGTGTTGCAGATGATGGTTGTACGCTCCATCAGGTGGCGTCCAGTGTGCGGGTCGATCAGTTCAGGGAACTCGGTGAAGATCTCCACGACCTCGTTTGCACGCTCTCCGCAGGCTGCCATCACGATGACCTCGGCATCACCCTGCTTTGCGATGGCGTGCTGAAGCACTGTCTTGCCGCAGCCGAACGGACCAGGGATGAAGCCTGTACCGCCTTCTGCGATAGGGTTGAGGGTGTCGATCACACGGACACCTGTCTCCATGATGCGTGATGGTCTTGGCTTTTCCTTATATCCCTTGATGGCCACCTTCACAGGCCATTTCTGATACATGCACACCTCCACATCCTCACCGGCAGCATCTGTAAGCACTGCGATGGTCTTGTCAATGTTGTACTGGCCGGCCTCAGCCACGGACTTTACGGTATATTCGCCCTTGAAAGCGAACGGAACCATGATTTTGTGAGGAAGCCATCCTTCCTTCACCTCTCCGAGCCAGTCTGCTGCAACAACCTTGTCGCCCGGCTTTGCAATAGGAGTGAAATCCCAAAGTTTCTCATGGTTGAGAGGGTCGGTATATTCACCTCTTTTGAGGAATACACCGGTCATTGTTGTAAGGTCATTCTGCAGACCGTCATAACTGCTTGAAAGAAGTCCCGGACCGAGGGTGGCTTCGAGCATCTTGTCCTCGAATTCAACCTCATTGCCGTTCTTCAGTCCACGGGTGCTTTCAAACACCTGCACAGCAGCATTCCTGCCATTTACCTTGATTACCTCAGCCATGAGTTTTGTGTCACCTACGGTGATATAGCAAAGTTCATTCTGAGATACAGGACCATTGACCTCTACTGTCACAAGGTTTGAAACGATTCCCGTAACCTTTCCTGTTGTTTTCATATTTCTTGTTTTGTTGTTTTTCTGTTAAACAGATCCTTCGTTTCACTCAGGATGACATTTTGCTGTGTCATTCTGAACGTGTTGCTATGTCATTCTGAACGTCTTTTTGTCATTCTGAACGAAGTGAAGAATCTTTATCCTTTATATTCTACGCCTTTGAATGTTCCGCGCACCTCATCCACCAGTTTCTTGAACATCGCGCGTCCGGTCTGCTCGTCCAGTCTGTACCATCGCGCAACAATGTTAAGTTTCGTGATGAATCCGAGGATGGCATCGATGTCGAAATAGTTGAATGTTGTCAGATTGTCAATCTTCTCCCACATCAGGTCGTCCAGACCTCTTTCTCTGGACAGGATGTAGCCTGAGTTGAGTATGGTCTCAATGTCCGCGGCCTCCTCGAACTCAGCCTCAACTGCGTCAAGGACTGCTGGCGCCGCTTCTTCTGCAAACGCGAGCACATCTTTGTCAGCGTCCCTGCCAAGTGCCTTGTTGAGGTATCTGACCTTTGCGTTGCGCATATTGAGGTCAAACCTGAAATATTCCCTGATGAATCTGTCTGAATGGGTGAGAGCCCTTGCATAAAAATCCGCATTGAGATTCTCTTCCATATAGCCGCTCATCAGAAAATCAATCAGTTCCCTGTCCTTGTCGGAGCACAGGCTGACAATCTCTTCAATATAGTCTTCCGGCCCCTTTTCACCGAATTTCCATCCGGTGGTGATGTCCGGCAGACTTGCCACTATGTATTCGTAATTCTTCATATCGTTTTTCAGATCCTTCGCTGCCGCTCAGGATGACAGTTGTCATTTCGACCGTCGTTGTTTCACTGTCATTTTGACTGTCGTTGTTTCACTGTCATTTCGACCATCGTTGTTTCAATGTCATTTTGACCGTCGTTGTTTCAATGTCATTTCGACCGAGCGAAGCGAGTGGAGAAATCTACTACCCAAAAAGAATCTTCTTCGTTGCCGGTCTGAGGTACTCGGAAATAAGAGCATTGAAGGTCTCGTCAGTAAAACTGATGAAATATCCGCCGTCCTTTGGACCGATGGTGAATCCTCCGGCAATCTTCTTCGAGAATGAGGCCTGAACTCCGACATTGAGCACCTTGGCGATCTCCGAAGCGAGCGAGCCTTCAAGTTCCTTCTTCAAAGCCTCCGGAAGCACGATTTCAAGATCGGTGGCCTCTGTGCTGAATCCCTTGGCAACAGCGAGGATTGCCTCTTTCACGAAGTCAGCAGATGTAAGCGCCTTCTTCACCTCCGCCTCGGTCATCTTGGCTACAACAAGAGTCTCGATGTCCTTCTTTGTTGCGGCAACGCATTGGCTTGCAGCCATTTTGAGGTCTCCCTCGACTTTGCTCCTGAGGTCTGCCGCATCTTTGTCGGCCGCTGCAAGAATAGCCGCCGCTTCGGCCTTGGCCTTAGCAACTATCTCATCAGCCTGAACCTTTGCCTTAGCGAGAATTTCCTCGCCCTCCTGTTTTCCTTTCGACAGACCTTCGTTGTAAAGTTTGTCTGTCAGTTCCTGCAATTTGTTCTGCATGTTAAAAATTTATGTTTTGGTTATAATTTTTATCCAATCTTGGCAAAATTACTAATTAATTGTTAAGAAACCAATGTGTATCTGATATAAGTTCAGTTTTATTGTCAAAAAGAAAAGCCGTTGCAGTGATATTTCTTTTGCAACGGCTTGATATTTACAGGGTAGGGCAGTATCAGTCTTGTTCTACTCGCCCTCAGTTTCCTCGATCTCTACAAAATTTTCGGGTCCGACAAGGCACAACGGGCACTCCTCCGGTGCATTTTCCCCTTCATGAACATAACCGCAAACAAGGCATCTGAATTTCTTTGTCATAGTTTTAAAGCTTTAATCGTTAACATTGTCTAAATTTGAATAATTCAAAATTATCACAGTGCAAAGTTAAACAAAAAATCATTACCTCCAAATATTTTATCAACTTTTCAGTTCACAATTTCAGAAAATGAAATGGCGAAGCCACCGGCAGCGACGCTTGCAATCTTCAGTCTGCTTTTTGAGGTACACTTTACCTTTCTGATTTCATACGATTGGGGGTTGTCCTTATAATCTGCATCCTTACCATCGCAATAGATGTGTGCGATGTACTTTTTTCCAGGCTCCAGAAAATCAAGACTGATTTCAGATGTATGCTCCCTGTCGCCTGTGACATTACCGACAAACCATTGCCCGTCCTTTTTGGACTTCCTCGCTACAGTCACATATCTGCCCGGCTCAGCCTCCAGATATATGCTCCTGTCCCAATCCATGGCAACATCCTTTATGAACTGGAATGCATCCATGAAACGTTCATAATTCTCAGGTAAGTCACATGCCATTTGAAGCGGAGATGACATTACGACATAGATTCCGAGTTGATTGCATATGGTACAGTTGGCGTGTGAGGTATTGCCCGGATTAAGTTTTGAGATATTCATTTCGAAAACGCCGGGAGTGTAATCCATCGGCCCCCGATAAGCCGTGTAAACGGAAGTACGCTTACATGGAACGGCTTTGAGCCGCCGAATGCCTGATATTCAGTACCTCGTGCCGATTCATTGCCGATCAGATTCGGCCAGGTACGGCAAAGACCGGTCGGTCTGACAGCCTCATGCGCATTTACCATAATCTTGTATTCGGCAGCCTTTTCGATGGCATACAGATAGTGATTGATCATGGACTGGTTGTAGTGGTTGTTGCCTTTCGGTATGATATTGCCCACATATCCGCTTTTGACGGCATCGTATCCATGATCCTTCATGAATGAGTATGCCTTGTCCATTCTTCTTTCGTAGTTTCTTATGGCTCCAGAGGTCTCATGGTGCATTATCATCTTCACACCTTTTGATTTCGCGTAAGTCTCGATGTGAGGCAGGTCGAAATCAGGATACGGTGTGACAAAATCAAATACATCCTCTTTCATATTGCCGAACCAGTCTTCCCAACCGATGTTCCATCCTTCAACAAGTACGGCATCGAAGCCATGTTCAGCAGCGAAATCAATATACTGTTTGACCCGCTCTGTTGTTGCTCCGTGTCGGCCGTGAGTCTTGACAGAAGTGAGGTCGTCTGTATCGATATGTACGGATAAAAGATCATTTGTGTATGACCACTCTGACTTTCCGGTTATCATCTCCCACCATACGCCTATATATTTGCAGGGCTTTATCCATGACGTGTCCTCGATTTTGCATGGTTCGTTCAGATTCAGGGTGATTCTGGAGGCCAGAATGTCCGTGGCTTCATCACCTACGATTATTGTTCTCCAAGGCGTATTGCAAGGGGACTGCATATAGGCTGCGTCACCATTAGGGTCAGGGGTGAGGTGTGACTTGAACACGAGGGTCTTGTCGTCAAGTATCAGATGCATCGCCGGATAGTTGACCAGAGCAGCCTCATGGATGTTGATATATAGACCGTCATCGGTCTTCATCTGAAGGGCTGTCTGGACACCAGTGTCAGAGAATATGGTCTGTGAAAGGTTGTCGGAAATAGCGCTGCGAAGAAGACCTCTGATATGCGAAAGCCTGGATTCGGTATAATCGTATTCCTGGGTGTCATAATCACCAGGTATCCACCATGCGGTATGGTCTGCTGACATGGCAAACTCAGTGAGTTCCTCAGTAATGACGAAATATCTCAGGCTGTTCTGAATCGGGAATTCATAACGGAGGCCTAAACCGTCGTTGAACAGTCTGAATCTTATGTTCATTCTCCTGTCGCTCGATGTCTGCCTCAGGAAGACGGTCATTTCATTGCAGTGATTCCTGATCTGTGATTCTTCTCCCCATACAGGTTCCCATGTATTGTCGATAGTCGTCCTCTCTATCGAGATGCACTCGAACCAGTCATGCATTCCGCCATCGTTGAGTCTGAAACCCAGACGGCTCGTGTCTATGACCCTCCTGCCATCAAATTCAAGGGAATATACAGGCGTGTCTCCTCCTTTGAGTCCAAATGTCATCTTCAGCCTGCCATCTGGGGAGAGCAGTTCCTCTCCCCAGAGCGGCAGACACGAATATATTATAAAGAATAAAATTGACAATCTTTTCATCTTACTCTGCGTTAAGTCAGTTCTTCACAATCGAAATCTTTTCAGTGAGAGTGTTTATTGAGATTGTGTAGTTGCCGGCATCCTCCTCTGAAACCACCCATTTATAGTCGTAGCCGAGGTATTTGTCAATGTCGATATAGAGAACATTCAGATTCTCACCTGTTGTGAATGTCTGAGAATCCGATGTGGCCATAAGCCACTCGCCACGCCCGAATTCCTCAGCAGCATCCCCATTCTTCAGACTGAACTTGAATTCTCCCGCAGTGAGATTGCCGGTCCACTCGTGGATGAAATCACCTTTTGAGGTAAATTTTGCATCGTCGGCGTTAAGATCCCATCCGTACTGTGTGGCACTTCCGATGATGCGAACCCATTCATAGTCATTGAACTCGGTCAGATACATCTTTTCCACTCCGGTGGTGATGTCCATGACTATCTTACATGGCTTACCGCTCTCCGAATTGTCAGTGATGTACCATTTTTGATCAGGATTGTAGTCTGAGACAAACATTGCATCTTCATATTCCAGGTAGTTTGCATTGTCCGTCTCAAGAGCCTTGTAATTGTTTGTCCATTCTCCTGATGTGGTTCCGAATTTGAACTGACCGTTTTTTAGATATGTTCCGTGGCGGAATACAAACGGATCGATCGGATATCCGGACATTTGTTCAAAAGACCAACCATTTCCTTCTGACATAAGGAACAGGTCTGAATGTGCAGGTGTGGCTTCAGACAGATTCAACACTCCGAGATTCAATATTCCTGAACGTGCTATTTCGTTTGAATTAGAGTTTGAACTCCTGATATATCGTTTTCCGTCAGCAGCATGCATTGCTACCGTAAAACCATTTTCCAGTTTGGTCGGCAATGCCACCATGTAATATGTGCCCGGAGTCAGCGGTGATCCGTCAGCATTGGAAAGAGTCAGTGTATTAGAGGATTTCTGCCCTATGTAACGCTCCTGGAATGTAGTCTTGACCTCGTCGCCGTAATCTATTTTTATACGTCCTGCAAGTTTCTCTCCATTACCGCCTCTGAAAGCCACCTTTGTTATGTTGGTCAGATTTTCAGGTATGGTAAATCTGATAAGTCCGCAGGCATTGTAGAAATACATTGTTTCACCTTTGACGGTCTGCTTTGAAACGGAGATGAGCATATCTTTGCCCAGATTATCCTTATTTGCAATCTGGTTTTCGTATATGTTCTTGAATATTACCTTGACTTCGTCCTGTATGAAATCAAGCCCGTCCACGGGATACATGCCGATATACTTTTCCGCCTCAAGTGTCTCTCCTTCAAATGTCGCCGTCTGTCCGCCTTCTGTTGTGGTGAAATATTTTCCTTCGGTCAGGGTTTCTACATTTCCGTTGGATCCGACAGGAACCATTGCAATACGGTCACCTGCGTGCCATATTACATCGAACAGGTTACCATTGGCATATTCAAGATAACTTTTGCTCATTGCAGCCTGTGGAGACGGTTCTGGGTTTGCATAGGCTGTTTCGATTGTCATGTATATGTGCAGTTCCTGCTCAGATGCTATGTTGTCAGACTTTGCGCATCCTGCAATTGTCGCCATGATGGCCGATAAAATAATAATTCTCTTTTTCATAGTGATTCCTCCTACCAAATAGCATCAGTTTGAGTGAACTGTTCGTTGTACTGTAATTTTGTCTCGTTGCTGACAAGGCTGTTGCACAAGACGTTTTCTGCTTCTACCCCTAAGCGCATGCACTCGGGAGAGATGTAAATAGGTTTTTCTTTCATGTGCTTTATTGTTTAATTATATTCTATCACTATCATGTTCCAATATTTAAGTGCCGGTATTGTGGTTCTGATATTGTTCCCGTCCTGCGTGAATGCCAGAGAAGAAGGCACGCCCAGATTCCTGTCTGGTGAAGCGATCCATACCTTGTTCACAGGTCCGTCCACCTCAGCCTCAATTTCAAATGGCTCTATCATATCCGGTTCCGGCATCGTTCCGCAACTGTCCTTCCAACTGACAGAATCGGCATCTGTAAAGTTGAGTAGATGTATTATCTGACGCGCCTCCTGTCTCTTGCATATTGTGACTATCTGTCCGGTGGCAGGCTCCCAGGACTTGATGGACACACTCTTATCAGGTGCGGAAACCGAAATTTCATTGAATGAGCCTCCGTCTCTCAGGATGTTCTGGTATGCTGTCATGAAATCATAATACACGACTATTGCGCTTTCCAGTTCCTTGTCCATAGCCATATTGTTGTTTGGGAAATATTCGGTTGTCAGCATATGTTCTCCCATTTCCAGATGCGAACCACCCAAGGCAAACATGACGGCATCGGCCAAAAGAACTCCGGGAGTGTTGAAATATCCGCTTCCGACATCATAGTTCATGTATGCGGCAAACACTGTCCGGACTGCTCCGTCGGAGTATCTGTCATTATCTTCGATTATCCTTTTCAAATCTGCAAATCCGTTCTCCCAGACTTCGTTGTATGCGAATGTCACATTGCCCGTGGAAACTATCTCGGATGCTCCGTATCCTGAAACTGAGTTCATTATCAGTTCCTTTTCAGGGTGTCTGAGTTTCATGGCATTGATGAAACTTGAATAAGTTGCGGCCAGATACACCTGATTGCCGTCATAGTCATACAGCGTGCCCCTGTCCCCCAATTGGTCAATCTGGTATCCGTCGAAATCAAGGGCCGAATAGATTTCATCATTTCTGTCTCCTATGAAATTCTGCCAGTGAGGATTTGCTGGATTCACTATGTAGATTGAGCTTTTGAACGGCTCCCCAAGTTCATGTACATCCTTCTCTTCAGCCTGCTTGTCAAGGTATAGATGCCATTGTTCCTTTACTCCGTCAGTGGCAGAATCATCAAGTGCACCGAAACACAGATTGTAGAATATTGCCTTCATTCCATATTTATGACAATCTGCTATATATTTTCTTACGGTACTCAGATGCGAGGTACGGCTGGCTATGTCAAGATAGGTCTCCATCGGTTTGCCGTCCTCATCCAATGCGAGAGGGAAGTGGTGCTTGTAATGCCAGTCCTGAAACTGGACTCCGTTTATATGCAGCCTGTTCAATTTTCTGATGACATTATCTGTGGCGCTCTCACTCATCTTCTGATATGTTGAAAGGAAGCCATATCTTGGAAATTTACTCCAGTCAGAAGACACATCTACACCTATTGTTGCAAGCACCTGCTCCTCATCTCCGCTGCCAGCGAAGACTTCGACCAAATATCCTGTAAAATCCTTTTCCGGAGCCTGCCATGTCCATTTGCTGCCGTTCAGTGGTGATGTTGCGAGGATCTCTCCCAGATGTCTGTAGCGTACATGCATGGTACTGGCCGCATAGTTCTTTAGAGAGAAGGTTATTGTCTCTCCCGGAGCATATACCGCCTTGTCAATGGATATGACCATATTCTCCATCGGACTGTCCGAAGGATCCACAAAACCTGTATATCCGCGTTCCTTCTGACATGAAAGACACAACAGGTAGGTCAGTGCCATAATGATTGATGTTGTCAGTCTCATTAGTTTTCCTTAATTGTCAATGAATGTGTATATTGATTTAATATGATGCTGTATTCGCCTGCTTGAGTTATATGCCATTTCCTGTCAGGGGCATTATCCGATGAAGCATCGATCTTATCAATTGCCTGATTCTCCATAGGGGTGAATTCCTGATTGTCAATCTCAGGCATGAACCATTCTCCACGGCCGTATTCCGGAGAGTTTCCGCAGCAGAACTTCAATTCTCCCTCATTAAGATGACCGCTCCAGCAGAACTCCATGACACGTTCTCTTTTCATGACGGTCCTGTCATCGAGGGACCATCCTCCCTGTGTGGCACTTCCTATCATGGATATTTCTGTGTTATAAGGTGTCATGATCATCTTTGGACTTTTTCCGGATATGTCCAATGTTATTTCATATGGCACCGGTACCGAATTCCATATGAACCATTTCCAGTCGTTCCCAGTGGCACCGTCTTCTCTGAATATAGCCTTGTCGCTGTCCCATGAAGCATTGTCTTTTTCGGCAGACACGTACATATAGTACCATATGTCAGGCACTGTTCCGAACTTGAACTGCCCGCTCTTCAGGTCTCTGATGACCGTATGTACGCCAGGTGCCTTCTCCTGCATTGCTGAGAATGCCCATCCGTCCTCCTCACAGACGAAATATACTTTCCCGGCTGACTCCAATGTCACGTCGTCATCTATAAGGTCAGCGATTACTGAATATCTGCCTGCTTCGTCGATCTGTCTGGTGAGTACTGTTCCGTGGTCTTTGCTGAATACGGTTATTTCTCCCGTATTCAACTCACCCTGCCATACGAAGATTCCGTTTTCGGCATTAAGCATATCTGCAATGGTGCCCTCCCCGAGACTGCTGCCGCCGACATGCATTACTTCAGGCAAGGCCCTGTATGTAGTTGCCGTGAATATCAATTCGGCAGTCTGGATGTTTTCCACTCCGGGTACTGTCGCTGTAAGAAGGACCTTGAAACTCACCGATGTCCCGATTTCTGATACGGGGATCAGTCCTGTCAGCAGGTCATTCATCTGCTCTACGGTATATGAGATACTGTAAAGATGTTTTCCCAGTCCGATGGAGTGGTCCGGGTCATATGTGCCGTCCGCCTTGGCAAAATTGAGGCTGTACATGATGGCTTTGCCTGTTCCGTAATTATGCCCGGTGGACCATGTGAAAGTTGCAGCAGTTTCCTCCCTTTCGGCAACGTCAAGTATAATATCCTTGGCGGACATCTTCAATGTCAATGTGTCATATTCCGGGTCTGATGCCGGCTGTTTCTGACATGAAAGGATGCTGCCTGCGAATAAGATAGTATATATCAGTGATTTCAGTTTCATGATGTCGTGTCATTTATGTTAGTATCCTGAATTTTGTTCCATCAGGTCATTAGAGTCCATTTCTGTTAAAGGAATAGGAAACAGCAGCCTGTCCTTGGTCGGCTTTTTGCCTATGCTGCTGAGAAATTTCAATGCATATCTGCCGTCATCTATCCTGATCATGTCAAACCACCTGTGACCTTCAAATGCCAGTTCCATCCTACGCTCATGAATGATGGTCTCACGCATACTTTCTTTGGATATGCTTCCTGATACCGGTTTCAGTCCTGCTCTTGCCCGTACAATATTCAGCGGATAAGCAGCCTCGGATGTCCTGCCCGACTCATTAAGTGCTTCGGCTTTCTTTAACAGCACATCCGCATATCTGTATACGATAAAATCAGAAGGATTGGTGTTGTATTCCGGTGAGTCTGATTTGCTTACAAGGAATTTCCTTACATTGTATCCTGTTGTGGATTTCCCGGGGTCGTATCTGTAGCCGTCAAATTTCGGGCATCCGCTGTAAAGCACTGTGATGTCTTTCCTCAGGTCTCCTTCTTCCCATTGTCTCATGAATTCTGCCGTAGGGAGATTCCATCCGTAACTTCCGGCCACCATTTTGGAGTTTCTCGGTCCCATGAATGTTGAAAGCCATGATGACTGGTTGTCCATTGACCAGAACCCGTATTGAGTGCTTCCTGAATATCCGACAGTGAATATTGCTTCCTTGCTTGTTTCCGCCTTTATGCCGAAATTATCCTCGAACCTGCATTTCTCCAGATCATATCCGGCTTGCCCCACTTCATCACATAACCTGATGACCTCTGTGTAATGATCCTCCGGCCTCCAGGTGAGCAATACATCAGCGAGCATGGTCATGGCGGCCTCTTTTGAAACTCTGTTACGGTCTGCTTTCGTATAGTCGTTGACAGAAGGCAACTTTATTATGGCTGAGTCGCAGTCGGCCATTATCAGGTCATAACATTCCGATATCGGTCGGCGCGCAATGTCCGTAGAGTCATTCACCTGATGAGGAACAGTCCTTATAGGTACGCCTCCGAACAACCTCACGAGAATATAGTAATAGTGGGCACGAAGGAAATGAGCCTCACCCATGGATCTGTCGAATATTTCCTTGCTGACCTTGGTCTTCTCCCTGTTCAATCTGTCGATGACGAGGTTGCACTGACCTATGCCGACCCATGGAGAACGCCAGACGTATAGCGCAAATGCGTTGTCGGCCGAAGCCCTGAAATTGGCGCAATCCGTTGTTTCCTGTCCGTCGTTGCCGCCGCCACCACCCACTTCGGAGTTTCCTGCTATGATGTCAAGAGACCATATTCTCATATTATACAGGTTGGATGCCTGCAGGGGCTTGTAGCAGGCGTTAGTAAGTGCGACGGCAACTGAATCACTCATTTCCGTGCCTGAACTTACAGCGTATGGTGGCATGCTGTCCAGAAATTCCGAGCATGAATATGCCGACAATGCTATTGTCAAGATTACAATGATATGGTGTTTCATGGTTTTAACGAGTTTCTAAAATTGAATGTTCAGACCTATGCTGTATGTTCGGGGTATAGGATAACGGCTGTTGTCTATTCCGTTGATGCCGACTTCGGGATCAAATCCGGAATATCTGGTCAGCGTTACTACATTTTCGCATGAAAGGAGGATGCGGGCACTCTGCAGATGTATCCTTTTCATCCATTCTGACGGGAAGGTATATCCCAATGTAATATTCTTGAGTCTGAGATATGAACCGTCTTCAATGAATCTGTCAGATATCCTTGTGTTGTGATTAGGGTCTCCGTATATGGCACGAGGCATGAATGTGCTGGTGCCGTATCCTTTCCATCTATAGATGACGGACTTGGTCTGATTGTAGGCTGCGGACATACCCTCGTTTGTGATGTCGTTTGCATTGAATATTTCATAACCCGCCGCTCCCTGTAGTTGGAATGACAATTCAAACCCTTTATATGACATGGTGTTGCTCATGGAGTAAATCCACTCGGGATTAGGGTTGCCTATTATTGTCCTGTCCTTTTCATTTATCACACCATCGCTGTTGAGGTCCTTGAAACGGATGTCTCCGGCAGCGGTGCTTTCTTCCTGAAATGCATGAATCTCCACTTCATCCTGAGTCTGAAACAGTCCGTCCGTTACATACCCGTAGAATGAGTTTATCGGAAAGCCGTCCTTCTGTATAGTGATATATGCTCCGTTCTTTTCGTTCTGATACAGTGGAGTATCATTGTTCAGCGAGACAATCCAGTTTCTGTTCCATGTGAGGTTTGCGTTCGTCTCCCATCTGAAACCATCGACAGACTCAGTCTCGATATTTACAGTGTTCAGGTTTATTTCGATACCGCTGTTCCTTACGGTTCCAGCATTCTTATACGTTGTCGAAGTATCCTCATATCCCGTTGTAATAGGAATAGCAGCCTTTACAAGCATATCTACGGTATTCTTGATATATCCATCAACTGAAAGGGATATTCTTGATCCGATCAGACTCATGTCCAGACCGATATTGCTCTGTCTGACCTCCTCCCAGTGAATGTCGGGATTGGCCATAGTCACCGCACTCAGGGTAGGGACCATAGTGTCTCCGAAGATATAGACGCCTGTGTTATAAGATGACAGGAATGAGTATGACCCAATCTTTTCATTTCCCGTAATGCCATATCCTGCCCTGATCTTCAGATCATTCACCACAGAAGAATCCTTCCACCATGGCTCTTTGGAAAGCCTCCATGCCGCAGATATGGAAGGAAAGTTTCCCCATCTGTGAGAAGGAGCGAAATGGGAAGAACCGTCGCATCTGAACGTAAACGTGGCAAGGAAGCGGTCGTCGTAGGTGTAGTTTGCTCGTGCCATCACAGAGAACAGGGACCAGTTGCTGGCTGAACCTCCCACAGCCTTTTCCTTCATACCGTTGTCCATCTGATTTACACTGTCAAAGAAGAAGCCGGCTTTTGTCGCATTGAAATTGGAGGTGTTGTTCCATTGGGCCGACGTTCCAGCCATTACATTCACGTAATGTTTCCTGGCAAAGGTGTGGTCAAAAGTCAGATAGTTGTCCCAGAGATAGGTGAATGCCTTGTTGCTGGCTTCATATCGTGTCGCCTCTTCCACCGGTGTCGGCTTGTAGGGATAGGCCTCGGAGAAGGATTTGTTGAACCATATTTTTGCATCGTAACCGAATGTGCTCTTGAATTTCAGCCATTTGGTAAATGTGATCTGGGCTGAGATGTTTGCCAGAATGTTATAGCCGTCCGTGTCATTGGAGTTGGTATATATTGTACCTATCGGGTTTCTTGTGCTGCCATACCATTCGGCTTTTCCGTCAGGACCGCTCCATGAGCCATCCTCATCTTTCAATGCCTGAGTCGGCAATGCATTCATCGCTTCTCCCATGGAATATGACCCGGAATGTTTTCTGTCAGTTGAGAAGGTTATGTTGCTGGTCAACTTCAACCATTTGAGAACATCGGCGCTTGTGTTTGCCTGAAATGTGAATCTGTTGTAATCCACATTCCTGATTATTCCCTTCTGCTTGAGGAATCCTCCCGAGATATAATAGTTATGCTTATCATTTCCTCCTGAGCAGCTTACTGTATAGTTCTGCATGATACCCTTCTGAATCATCTGGTCCACCCAATCCGTTCCTTGACCGAGAATTTCAGGGACTGACCATTGCGGATTTGTCACTATGCCTGCTGCATACAGCATTTCATTAGAGAGTTCAGCGTATTCCGCGGCATTAAGCATTTCCGGCACATATGCAATGTCCTGAAGGGCACAATTCGCAGTTATGCTCAAGGTGGCCTTGCCGCTGCTGCCTTTTTTCGTGGTTATCATCACCACACCATTTGCACCTCTCGATCCGTAGATTGCAGTAGCCGAAGCATCTTTCAGCACGTCGATTCTTTCAATGTCTGCCGTGTTGATTGCGGATAAGCCCAAGTCGGTAGGAACACCATCCAGAACCACGAGCGGGTCGCTGTCGTTGATGGTACCGAGTCCTCTGATCTTCATGCTGACATTTTCTCCGGGAGCCCCGTTGTCAACAATGTGTACGCCCGCAACCTTGCCTTGAAGCGCCTGTCCGATATTGGCTACGGGGGTATCCTTGATCTGGTCGTCGCCTAAGGAAGAAATTGCACCTGTAAGGTCCTTCTTGCGTATTGTTCCATAACCGACAACAACCACTTCGTCAATGAATTCCGAGTCATCTTCAAGAGTCACTGCTATAGAAGACCTTCCGTCAACTCCGACACTGATACTCCTATATCCGATGCACGAAATTTCCAAAGTGGCGTTGGCATCGGTGTCGATGATGAAGTTTCCGTCAAGATCGGTTATCGTACCATTGGACCGTTTGCCGGTATCTATCACAGACGCTCCGATGACGGGTAGGTTTCCGGAGTCCGTGATTGTGCCTTTGACATTGATTGTCTGTGCAAAGGCAGGCGAGGCAGATGCCAGAACAGCAATAAAAAACAACAGAAGATTTTGTTTCATAGTTTTATTGTCTTTGTCATTTAT
This sequence comes from Bacteroidales bacterium, assembly GCA_015060455.1. Classification (GTDB taxonomy): domain Bacteria; phylum Bacteroidota; class Bacteroidia; order Bacteroidales; family UBA932; genus Cryptobacteroides. Next base: position 97,312 of record SUYM01000003.1, on the reverse strand, counting down.
GCGACAATTATAACGACAATAAACATCAGTGACAATAGAATATAGTCAAAAAGTAGTGTATTTGAGGATTTAAATAGTTGATTATGAGTGTTTTGTGTTGTTGAGTGGGTGGGGATTTAGTAGTTGCGCCTCATGGCTGTTTCCCGATTTTCATTATCTCGTTTTCGAAATCTTCCCGTTTGTTAATGGCAGCATTCCTCATCTTGACACGATAGTTGTAAATCGTGGAAACTGATCTTCTGAGAAACTCAGAAATCTTTACCGAATCTATGACTCCAAGTCGGATAAGTGCGCATACTCTCAGTTCCGTGGTCAGGAGACCGTCCTTTGAAACCATCTGTTTGTTCGGCAGCAGAAGTGAATTCAACTGGGATATAAAATCCGGGAACAGGTCGAGAAATGTCGCATCGAACTGAGCATAGAATTCCGAAAGTTCCTTGTCAATGACATCTGTAGAGCGAAGTTCCTTTAGTATTGCTTCATAACCCCCAGCCTTGGATAATTTTCTGAGCTCAGACCGGTATAAGTCCAATCTTCCGATGTAGTCGGAGCAAAGGTCTATGTATCTGCTTATATATGTTTCCTTTATCTCATTGGCTTCCCTCAGTCTGCTGATATATCTCTGAAGCCTTTCATTGGCTTTGGTCAGTTCTATGTTGGATTCCCTGACTTCCTTTTCCTTCATCACTATTTCCCTTCTGCCTTTGATTTCGTTTAATGTGGTTATAATCAGAAGGAACAGCAGTAAGCTTATGCCAATCAGCAGAACGTATAGTATCCTGTTCTTATGAATCATAGATGAATTGTAACTGTTGTAGATTACCGGAAGCAGAGAATTGATGATCTCTATATTGATGCGTACATTGGCGGCATCTGCATCCATGATGGAGCGGGTTATATATCTCGATGCCCTTTCAAAGTCCCCCTTCTGATACAGCAGTTCTGCAAGTTCGTAGAGTGATTTATAGTCTCTGATAGGCGTCTTCAGGTCGTGGATCGCACTCTCGGCATAACTTATCAATGCGTTCTCAATATCTCCTGTCTTCTTGTAACTCAGACCGAGCATGTAGTTGATGACCGCCTTTTCATGCGTGGATATATCCTTGTCTAATTTCCGCTGCCTGAGCGCGACAATGGCCTTGTCGTATTCCATGCTGTCAATGAGCATCTCAGTCCTGATATACAGCCTTGATATATCATCTTCTCCTATGCAGTCGTAAAGCCTTCTTCTGTATTCTGCCCTTTGTTGTGCATACTCATTCTTCAAGGAAAGTTCTTCGGCAACATGGGCAAAACCACCATAAGTTCATCAGGTGATAATAGCGGGGAAGAAGTCCGCTCGATTCAAGACGGTTGATGTCTGATTGTTCTGTAATGTCGAATGCTTCATGATACATGCCGGACATTATATATATGTCCGCCACATCAAGTGTAGCATCGTCCATCAGAAATCTGTTTTCACATTCTTTTGCCACATCAAGTTTCAAGGAAGCATAACGGAGTGTAGAATCAAGGTCATATTTGTTATATTCCTCGTAGAGTTCATCAAGTATCCTATATGTGCTCTCTCTGTCAGTACATGAAGTCAATCTTGTCTTGAGAAATTCAATATGCTCCTGTTTGAATTTTTCATATGTCTGAGCATCATCAAGAGTGCGGTCAAGCCTGCATAGGGACTCGTATGCTTCTTTAGAATAAGACCTCGCATATGCATGACAAGGAATTATGGCTATTACCGCGATGAATGTGAAAAATCGTTTCATGACTAAATCTCTCTTATATTGTCAGAAACATTCCCTCAGAATGTCGGTGATGTTGCGGGATTTGCCCATGGTGTAGAAATGTACTGCCGGCACTCCATGTTGCAGCAGGTCCTTGCACTGCATTGTACACCACTGTGTACCAATCTGATACACCGCGTCCTTGTTATCTTTGTGTTTTGTGATTTCCTGAGTGAGTTCGAGAGGTATGTCCAATGAGAAGGCCTCAGGGAGGACGCTTATCTGACGTGCAGTCGAAAGCGGTTTCAGACCAGGAATAATCGGCACTGTGATGCCGGCGGCACGACATTTATCGACAAAGTCGTAATATGTGCGGTTGTCGAAGAACATCTGAGTGATGATGTAGTCTGCTCCCGCATCGACCTTCCTTTTCAGGTTCAGGATGTCTGTCTCTATGTTCGCTGCCTCGAAATGCTTCTCGGGATATGCTCCAACGCCGATACAGAAAAATCTCTCGTCCGCTTCAAGTCCGTGGCTTCTCCTGTATGCGTTGCTGCCCTGATAACTCCTGATGCCTTCTACAAGTTCACTTGCATAACTGTAACCTCCGGGAGTCGGCGTAAATCTTTTCTCCCCGCTCATACTGTCACCCCTCAGCGCCACTATGTTGTCGATGCCCAGGAACGCAAGATTGTCCAGTCTGCTCTGTATCTCTTCAACGGTACTGCCTCCGCAGATAAGGTGCGGCACCACCTCCACATCGTATCTTGACATGATGGCAGCGCACACCGTAGTCTCGTTGATACGGTTGCGCACAAGGTGTCTGCTGAATGAACCGTCCGCCTCCTGACGATACTCGAATTCGTCCCTGTGGCTGGTCACATTGATATATTTAGGACAGAACTCCATGAACGGAGCGATGCTGTCCAGCAGTTCATTCTTCGTTATACCTCTAAGAGGAGGCACTATCTCTATCGAGGGATAGGGCTTGGTGCTGTTTGCCAAAATTTCTGAAACTTTCATGATTCCGTTTCTTATTTATGGGTATCCCGTGCACTTTACATAGGAAAATGCTCCAGATACCATGTAATTTATGGGTATCCCGTGCAAATGTTGTATAAAACTGCGCGCGGTGCTATTTCAATAAATGTCCGATGAACCTCCGCGCCACATCTTCGCTCATCCCGCGGCGCCTTGCATAATCATCATGGGCCTTCTGACTTATACGCCTGATTTCCGGATAGCATGCCTCAGGGTGCATGAAAATAAATCCGCAGATGCTTGCCTCAGGAATCATCGCATAACTCTCAGTCAACTGTATATCAATGCCTTTGCCATTGTTCTGGCACTCCGGACAATGTTCCTGTCTATGCTCATGGTTATGTTCATCAGTCTTCGCCGCACCGAGAATCTCCAGAATGTCGCCTTTCAGGGTGTGGTCAGGGCAACTTGCATATCCTGCCGCCGGCTTGATCACCTTGAATGCCGCCTTCCTGTCATCATGCGCCTTCCTGTCATCATGCGCCTTCCTGTCATCAAGCGCTTCCCTGTCATCAAGCGCTTCCCTGTCATTCTGAGCGCAGCGAAGAATCTGTTCATCCAGCCACTTCGAAGCCGCCTCCGCCAAAGTCATCCGCACAGTGCGCCCGATCATATCCTCATAATGATTCGAGCACGCAGGGCAACTGCAACCATGCACATGCGCCTTGCTGCGTTTATGGACGCTGATTGCAAACATTCCGAATGGCGATCTGCTGCAGGAAGAAGAAGGTGCTACAAAATCAGCCAATGACAGTCCTTTCCCGCCTTCCTGTCTGAACATAGGCAGGCGCACCTGTCTGCCATCCGCCTCAAAGCATATGTCATCCTTGCATGAAGACGCATGGAAGAACCTTGCAGTCAGCATTATACGGAAGTCCTCCATGGCAAGTTCGTCTTCCGCATCGCGCCGCAACTGGACAAGTTCCATCGCTTCCGGCACTGCGCAGCCATATTTCACGCCCCATATTGCATAGAACATCTTCCAGTCGAAATAAGGCATCACGTCAGCCGGTGCCACCTCCATCAGTTCAATGTCGGAAGGACATTCATTCGGATATGAGTCGAGGGCAATGTGAGCCGGGAGAGATCCCTCGACTTCGCTCGGGATGACATACACCCCCCTGATCCTCTCCTGTTCAGCATGCTGCTCACTCTCAAATGCAGCCCTGTCCATCATGCACTTTTTCGCCATCACAGCAGCCGCAGAGGCATCTGCCCCATAAAATACATGGTCATACAGCGGAGCAAGTTTTACTGCGGTGTGCAGGGCGGAGGTCGTTGCACCACCTATGAATAGAGGTGTGGACATTCCCCGTGCCGTCATCTCGCGGCAGAGTTCCTCCATCTGATACAGGGAAGGAGTTATAAGACCGCTCACAGCCACAATATCAGCCCCAGTCTTTTGTGCCTGGTACAATATGGTCTCCTTATCGACCATGACCCCAAGGTCGTGAACATCGAACCCGTTGCAGGTCAATACGATACCTGTGATATTCTTGCCTATGTCATGAACGTCACCCTTGACTGTCGCGAGGATAACCTTAGGGTGAGAGCCGCTGCTGCTTGATGCAGTGTCCATATATGGTTCCAGCAATGCTACCGCGTCCCTCATCACCTTTGCGGATTTCACCACCTGAGGAAGGAACATCTTGCCCTCGCCGAACATCTTTCCCACAGTCTCCATACCTGCCATGAGCGGTCCTTCGATCACCGCCACAGCGCTGCCGTATTCCTGTAACGCATCATGAATATCAGTTTCAAGAGTGCCGCTCCTGCCTTTGATGAGGGCGTTCTGCAGTCTGACTGATATGTGGAGATCCTTAGACTCCGCCCCGTCCTGATCCGTATGACAGTGGCAGCCGCCCTGTTCAGGATGCCCTGACTCCTTGGCTGACTGCATCCTCGCAGCCTTTTCTATAAGCCTCTCAGTTGCCTCTGGGTCAGTGTCGAAGATCACATCTTCCACACATTTCAGCACTTCAGGCTCTATCTCGTCATACACTTGCAGCATCGACGGATTTACAATGGCCATATCCAGTCCTGCCTTTATTGCGTGATATAGAAAAGCAGAGTGCATGGCCTCACGGACTGCATTGTTGCCTCTGAACGCAAACGACAGGTTCGATACACCGCCCGAGGTAAGCGCTCCCGGAAGATTCGTCTTTATCCATCTTACAGCCTCAATGAAATCAATGGCGTACCTTGCATGCTCATCGATGCCGGTGCCTATCGAAAGTATGTTCACATCGAAGATAATATCGCACGGAGCCATGCCGGCCTCATTCACCAGCAGGTCGTATGCTCTGCGGCATATTTCTATCTTCCGCCCGTATGTGGTCGCCTGACCGATCTCGTCAAATGCCATCACCACGACTGCCGCTCCGTATGATTTCAGTATTCGCGCCTTCTGCACGAAGGCCTCAGGACCCTCTTTGAGACTGATGGAGTTCACGATACACTTGCCCTGAGCGTTCTGCAATCCGGCCACAATAGTCTCCCAATGCGAGGAATCTATCATAAGGGCAGCCTTCGCGACAGCAGGGTCGTTTGAAATATATCTGACGAACCTCTCCATTTCACGGGTGCTGTCGAGCATCGCGTCGTCCATGTTTATGTCTATCACGCCGGCTCCGTCCTCTATCTGTCTTGCAGCGATCTCCAATGCCGCGTCATATTCCCCGGAGGCTATAAGTCGTGCAAATTTACGTGAGCCTGCCACGTTGGTCCTCTCACCTATATTCGTGAAATTGCTTACCTTCTTGTTTATAGTTACAACCTCCAGCCCGCAGACCTTCATCTCATCCGGGATTCCGCCTGTTTTTCCGGACGATATTGCCATTTCGCAGTTCTCATCCGGGATTCCGCCCATATTCCCGGACGAGATTCGCGGAGACACACAGTCAACAGTCCGAGCGATCGCCCGAATATGCTCCGGAGTCGTGCCGCAGCATCCTCCTACTATATTCACCAATCCGCGCGAGGCCATCTGACCCACCTGTGATGCCATTTCTTCCGGACTCTGGTCATATCCTCCCATTTCATTAGGCAGACCTGCATTCGGGTAGCAACTCACCGCACATCCGCACCATCTGTCAATCTCCTCGATCAACGGCATCAGTTCAGCCGCGCCAAGCGAGCAGTTAAGACCGAAGGCAATGATAGGGTAGTGCCTGATGGAGGTATAGAATGCTTCCAGTGTCTGACCTGTCAATGTCCTGCCGCTGCGGTCACCCACTGAGACAGAAACCATTACAGGCGGATATCCGCACTCTGCTGCCGCTGCAAGTGCCGCTTTAACATTCAACGCATCGAAACAGGTCTCGATAAGGAGAAGATCCGCACCACCGCGCAGGAGTTCCTGAGCCTGACTGAGGTAAGCCTTCTTCATCTGCTCAAATGAATAGAGGCGGAAAGCCGGGTCGGATGCATCAGGAGACAGTGACAGGGATTTGGATGTCGGTCCCATGCTGCCGGCAACCCGGATTTTCCTCTGCACACCGCTCTGCAGACCTGCCTGCTCAGCCATCGCCTCGTCCGCAGCCTCACGCGCCAGCCGCGCACCCTCGAACGCCATAGTATCGGCATAATCCTCACAGCCGTACTCAGCCTGTGATATCCTGTTGGCACTGAATGTATTGGTCTCGATGATATCCGCTCCGGCCGCGATATATTCCTTATGTATGGACTTGATAATATCCGGACGGGTCAGATTAAGGCACTCATTATTGCCACGAAGATCCTTCTCCCAATCGGCAAAGACTCCGCCCCTGTAATCGTGTTCAGTCAGCGAATGTCTCTGAATCATAGTGCCCATGGCACCATCCAGAACGTATATCTTATCGTCAAATGAAATCATAGAAATTTATCCGAGAAAACTAAGCAGTACACCTGCTGCGATGGCAGAACTTATCACGCCGGCAACATTAGGTGCCATGGCATGCATCAGCAGATGATTGTTTCTGTCAAATTCGCGTCCGACATTCTGCGACACACGGGCCGAATCCGGCACGGCTGATACTCCTGCGTTACCGATGAGAGGGTTGATCTTGTTCCCTTCCTTGCAGAACAGATTCATGAACTTGGCAAACAGCACTCCGCAAGCAGTGGCGACAATAAATGATACCAGACCCAATGCAAATATTTTCAGCGACTTATGGGTAAGGAACACATCAGCCTGTGTGGATGCACCGACAGTCAGTCCTATAAGTATGGTGATGACATCGATCAGAGGACCTCTCGCGGTCTCTGCAAGCCTTTTGGTCACGCCGCATTCTTTCAGGAGATTTCCGAAGAAGAGCATTCCGAGCAAAGGCAGGCCTGACGGCACTACGAATGCTGTGATTATGAATCCTACGATAGGGAATATGATTTTCTCCTTACGGCTCACCTCACGTGGCGGCTTCATTCTTATCACCCTTTCCTCCTTGGTGGTGAGCAGAAGCATGATAGGACGCTGGATCACAGGCACCAGAGCCATGTATGAATATGCGGAAATTGCAATTGCGCCCAACAGTTCCGGAGCAAGTTTTGATGCAAGGAAAATGGCTGTGGGACCGTCTGCACCACCGATGATGCCTATTGCACCTGCTGCCTGAGGGGTGAAGCCAAGGTAGTGGGCAATAATGAAGGATACGAAGATTCCGATCTGGGCAGCCGCGCCTATCAGCATCAGCCGAGGCTGGGAAATGAGCGAAGAAAAGTCCGTCATTGCGCCGATGCCAAGGAAAATGAGCGGTGGATACCAGCCGTATTGTACTCCGTGATACAGGATGTTAAGTACAGATCCCTCTTCATATATGCCTATCTGGAGACCTTCCGGAAACGGAATGTTCCCTATGATTATACCGAAACCTATCGGAACAAGCAGCAACGGCTCCCATTCCTTCTTTATGGATATTATTGTGACGACAATGCCGCATGCAATCATGAGCAGGTTCAGAATCGTCATGTTTGCAAATCCGGTATATTCAAAAAACTGTTTTAGACTCTCTATGACCATGATCCTGTCTATTTGATAGTGATGATAACCGCTCCTTCAAGCACTGCGTCCCCCTTGGCGACATGGACGGCCTTGACTATGCCGTTGAACTCGGACTCGATGTCATTTTCCATCTTCATCGCTTCAATGACAGCCAGCACCTGTCCTTCTCTGATGGTCTGACCTTCCGTTACCTTGATGTCAATGACAAGCCCCGGCAGGGGAGACTTTATGACACGGCCTTCGTCATGTGAAACAGGACTTGTGCCTGTCTGACCGTCAGCCACGTCGCAGGAACTTTCCGCAAGGCAGGTGTATTCAATATCAGAAAGCGGCTCGGATATTACCGGTGACTTTCTCCTGATAGTGACGACATAACTTTCCTTGTCATGCCAGTCCCACTCATCGGCAGGGCTCTCCGCGCTGTCCTGCTTTCTGTTGCACCTCCGCCAGTTTGCAACCTTTCCCATGGTGATATATATCCCTATAAGGACTGTCAGCACAAGAAACACAATTGTTATCGATATAAGGGTGATAACGAATTTGTCGCTTGGCAGAACAACGAAATCGGCCTTTAAGACATCTGTAAGGCAGTTGATTATGGGTAACAAAAGTGTTAGCATGGCTTATAAAGGCAGATTGTCGTGTTTCTTCCAAGGGTTTTCCTGTTTTTTCTCAGCGAGTTGCTCCAAAGCCCTGATGACGCGGAATCGTGTGTTGCGGGGCTCTATGATGTCGTCGATGTAGCCATAACTTGCGGCGTTGTACGGATTGCAGAAGAGTTCCTTGTATTCCTGCTTCTTCTCCGAGATATATTCCTCTTTCTGCTTTTTGTCGCTCATGAGTTTCAAGTCCTTGGAGTATAAGACCTCCACCGCACCTTCGGCCCCCATCACAGCAATGTTGGCAGATGGCCACGCATAGTTGATGTCGCCACGCAACTGTTTGCAACTCATGGTGATATGTGCTCCGCCATAGGCTTTTCTCAATGTTACCGTGACCTTAGGCACAGTCGCCTCACCATAGGCGTACAGAAGTTTCGCCCCGTGCGAGATAATGCCGCCGTATTCCTGTCCGGTGCCGCAGAGGAAGCCAGGAACATCCACAAGAGTGACCAGCGGAATATTGAACGCGTCGCAGAAACGTACGAATCTTGCAGCCTTGCGTGATGCGTTGATGTCGAGCACTCCGGCAAGCACCTTAGGCTGATTGGCAACGATGCCCACAGACCTGCCGTTCATGCGTGCAAAGCCCACGATGATGTTCTTCGCCCATTTTCTGTGAATTTCAAGGAATTTACCGTCATCCACAATGCTTCCGATGACATCGTACATGTCGTATGCCTTCTGGGAACTGTCCGGAATGATGTCGTTGAGGCTGTCGTCAGTCCTGCTCACAGGATCGGTGCATGTCAGCAGCGGTGCCTGCTCCCTGTTGTTTGATGGAAGGAAACTGAGCAGCGCGCGTATGGTCTGTATGGCTTCCTGCTCGCTTCCTGCTGCAAAATGTGCCACCCCGCTCTTGCCTGCATGAACGCCTGCGCCACCGAGTTCTTCCTGGGTCACCACCTCTCCGGTAACAGTCTTTACGACTCCCGGACCTGTCAGGAACATATAGGATGTATCCTTCACCATCACTGTGAAATCCGTCAGGGCAGGGGAATATACTGCTCCTCCCGCGCAAGGTCCGAATATTCCGGAAATCTGAGGAATCACTCCGGAAGCAAGAATATTTCTTTCGAAAATCTCCCCGTATCCCGCCAATGAACATATTCCCTCCTGTATTCTGGCGCCGCCAGAGTCGTTCAGGGCAATGAAAGGTGCTCCGTTGCGTATCGCCATATCCTGCACCTTGCATATCTTCTGGGCCATGGTTCCCGACATGGAGCCGCCGGATACCGTGAAATCCTGCGCATATACATACACAAGCCTTCCGTCGATTGTGCCCATTCCCGTAACTACGCCGTCACCATCAAATCTGACGTTCTCCATCCCGAAATTGGTGCACCTATGCTGTACGAAGATGTCAAATTCTTCAAAACTGCCCTCGTCCAGAAGCAGGTCAAGTCTTTCTCTTGCAGTCATCTTGCCTTTGGCGTGCTGTGCGGCGATACGCTCTTCTCCGCCTCCCTTTCTGGCGTTCTCCCGTCTTTGCACAAGTTTCCTTATCTTGTCGTGCTGTATGCTCATATTGCCTGTGGTTACTGTTTTCTTCTAAATCATAGGTTGTAATAACAACATCATACAAAGATAGTGAAAGTTTATTAAAAAAAGACCACAACATGATGCTGCGGTCTTTTTCTGTATCATATGACGTTGTGCTTACGGCTGCATTGTAGTATAGACGTTCTGCACGTCGTCGTCCTCTTCAAGACGCTCGATAAGTTTCTCTACCTCAGCCTTTGCATCGCCTTCAAGAACTTTGAAGTCAACGTTAGGGAGTCTTGTGAACTCTGCTGCTACAAGTTCATATCCGTTCTCCTCAATCCATTTCTGGATCGCGTTGAATGCGGTGAACTCACCATAAAGAACGATTTCCTTTTCCTCATTCTCGTTCTCCTCCTCAAAGATTTCCTCTACGCCGTAATCGATGAGTTCGAGTTCAAGTTCTTCAAGGTCATAAGGGTTTGCAGTCTTCATTCTGAACATACACTTGCGGTCGAACATATAATCGACACTTCCTGATGTTCCGAGAGAACCGCCGCTCTTTGTGAAATATGAACGTACGTTTGCTACTGTTCTGTTGTTGTTGTCAGTTGCCGCTTCAACCAGCACCGCGATGCCGTGAGGACCATATCCTTCGAATACAACCTCCTTGTAGTCCGCCTGGTCCTTGTCGGTCGCCCTCTTGATTGCGCGCTCGATGTTGTCCTTAGGCATGTTCTCGCTCCTTGCAGTCTGAAGAAGTGCGCGAAGACGAGGATTACCTGTCACGTCCGGACCGCCCTGCTTTACTGCAATTGTGATTTCCTTGCCTATCTTAGTGAAGACGCGGGCCATGTGACCCCATCTTTTGAATTTTCTTTCCTTTCTAAACTCAAATGCTCTTCCCATGGTTAAATCTGAATTTGATGGTACTTTCTTCGTTGTCGTCAATTTTTGATCCTCACAACCAGACGGTTGCTCCGGTACAAAAATTTCCTCCGCCTCGAAATTCCTCATCAACTTCAAATTTAACGGACTTTCTGCTCTGCTTTACAAAAAGTTGTGAGGTGGGGCGGTGATATTTTTACAGGAAATTACTGCAGTCGGCCGATGTATTTGTCGATTTCGAAGCCGGCGATTGACTGCGGATACTTGTCCTTGATGGTCTGATAGAAACCGAGGGCCTTGTCGTTCTGACCAAGTTTCTCAGCCACAGCACCTGCCTTCATAAGGTAGTCTGCCGCATAGATGTTGTCGATGACACCTGCTGCCTTTTCAAAATAAGCAAGAGCCTTCTCATAGTCTTCAAGACCAACGTATGCATCACCGATACATGCAGTGGCGCGTGCTTTGAGAATGGCGTCCTTGCCCTTGTATGAGTTGAGATAGTTGATTGCAGACTCCCAGTTGCCGAGGTGAAGTTCGCATACACCTGCATAGAAGTATGCAGACTTGCCGGCCTTTGAGCCATACTCGTTGATGATCTCAGCAAATCCGAGGATGTTGCCGTCGCCATTGATCGCTGCCTGGTAGTCTTCCGCTCTGAAATATTCCTCAGCGTAGGCCATCTGACCCTGAGCCTCCTCCATTGCAGGAACATAGATGAATTTGTTCCAGCAGAAAAGGCCGGCAGCAAATGCTACCACCACGCCAGCGATGATGCTGAGTTTCTTTCCATTCTCATTGAAGAATTTTTCTGTCTTTGAAACTGCCTCGACAACTGCCTCAGCATTCTCATTCTTGATTTCTTTTGCCATATTCTTATGTTTTTGTTATTTGTCGGATTTCCTGTTTGCAGGCCATTCTGTAAACAGCCCGCAAATTTATAGAAAAATGATTATATTTGCAAAGATATAGATATTGAGATATGCCTGTTTTGGAAAAAATAGTCATTTCTGATTTCAGAAATATAGAGTTTCAGGAAATTGAATTCTCTCCCAATGTCAACTGCATAAGCGGCAACAATGGGGAAGGGAAGACCAATCTTCTTGATGCAATCTATTATTTGTCCATGACCAAGAGTGCCTTTGCCGCATCTGACAGGTATGTTCTCAGGCATGGTGCCACTGAATATGCGCTTTCGGGGTCATATATGATGGAGAACGGTCTGAAAAGCCGTTTTTCGCTCAGGGTGAATCAGAAAGGCGACAAGTTGGTAAGACGTGACGACAAGCCTTATCAGAAGATTTCCGAACACATCGGTGTCCTTCCTGTGGTGATGGTCTCTCCCTCGGACGTGGCGATGGTCAGTGAGTCAGGGGAGGAGCGCCGCCGTTTCGTCAATGCAGTGCTTTCGCAGATGTCAGGGGAGTATATGTCCTGCATGCAGCAATATAACAGACTGCTCATGCAGCGCAACCGTATGCTCAAGGAAATGGATCCGGACCGGCAACTGCTCGAGGTCATAGATATGCGTATGGCTGCCTTGGCCGGCCCTGTGCACCGGATGAGGAAAAAATTTATCGAAGACCTCAGACCGGTCGTTGCAGAGTATTACAGAATGCTTTCCGGAGACAGTGAGACGGTGGATATCCGATATCAGACCGAACTTGACCGGGCGCCGCTTGATGAACTCCTGCGGGAATCCTTTCAGAAGGACCGCATACTCAAACATACCACGGAAGGAGTCCACAGGGATGATTTCATATTCACGATGAACGGTCACCCCATCAGGCGTTATGGCTCGCAGGGACAGCAGAAATCCTTCCTGGTTTCGCTGAAATTCGCACAATATGAGATAATGAAGCAGAACTACGGATTCGCTCCTATGCTGCTTCTTGACGATGTCTTTGACAAACTTGACATGAGCCGCATCTCGAACCTGCTTCAGATGGTGGCAAGCAATGATTTCGGTCAGATATTCATTACGGACAGCAACAAGGTGAGGATGTCGGGAATAGTTGACAGGTTGACGAAGGACCGTGCCTATTTCGAGACGGCCGGTGGTGTATTTACAAGACAGTGATATGGCTTACGACAAGACAGACAACAGGTTCAGACGAAAGGAGGCCGTGGGCATGGAACAACTGGTTCGCGACTTCATCATGGAGATGAAGATCGCATCAGGTTTGAACAGGCAGAGGGCGTTCGAGGCATGGAATGCTGTATCAGGAGCAGCGAGATACACTTTGGATGTGTCCTTGGAGAAATGTGTCCTTTATGTCACGCTCAACTCTTCCATGGCACGAAATCAGTTGTTCTTTCAGAGGGACGTGCTCGTGGGAAAGATGAATGAATATCTTGATAATGACAACCTCTTCGTCAAGGGCAGCGGACCGGCAGTTAAAAGCATAGTTTTAAGATGAAGATAGTAGCAGACAAGCATATACCGTTTCTTGAAGGGGTCTTCGAGCCCTATGCGGAGGTCGTCTATATTGATGGACGGGCTATAAATCATGATGATATAATTGATGCCGATGCGTTGATCATCCGCACGCGTACCAAGTGCAATGCCGACCTTCTTGACGGCACCAGGGTCAGCATGATTGCTACGGCCACAATAGGTATAGACCATATCGATATGGAGTATTGCCGTGAACATAATATAGAGGTGCATAATGCCCAGGGCTGCAATGCGGGTGGTGTGATGCAATATGTCTTTTCCGCTCTCTATGGAGTGGCTGCACGCAAGGGAATCAAACTTGATGACGCCACCTTCGGCATTGTCGGTGTGGGGCATGTGGGAAAGAAGGTCGAGGCCATGGCCCGTCATCTTGGATTCAAGGTCCTGCTCTGTGACCCTCCGAGAGCCGCTGCGGAAGGACCGGAGGGATTCTGTTCACTGGAATATCTCCTTGCAAATTCGCAGATTGTCACCATGCATGTGCCGCTGGACGAGACCACAAGGGGTATGGCTGATGAAGAATTCTTCATGCAGATGCCTCAGGGTTCCATATTCATCAATGCCGCAAGGGGCGAGATCATGGATGACGATGCGCTGATGCAGGCCATTCCCAAACTTGGTGCGGTGGTCATCGACACATGGAACCATGAACCGGATGTCAACCGGACACTTGTTGATATGGTGGATATCGCAACCCCTCATATCGCCGGATATTCCTATCAGGGCAAGCAGAACGGAACGGCCTCCGCTGTACAGTACGTAGCAAGGCATTTCGGTATAGAAGCCCTGTATGATTATTATCCGGAGGCGGACATTCCGGACCATGATCCTCTGCAACTGGATCTGGCGGACAAGAATCATGGCGAGAGAGCCGCGGTATTTCAATATAATTATCCTATATTTACTGACGATTTCAGGTTCCGTATGGACCCGTCATCGTTTGAAAAACTGCGATCGGAGTACCAATACAGAAGAGAAATATACATTTAAAACCATATAATCATGTTCACTAAAGAAGATATCAGACAGATAGAGCAGAGAGGCTCGTCTGTCCATACTGTCGAAGAGCAGGTGGAGCGTTTCAAGAAGGGCTTTCCTTGGATGAAGATTGTGGCTCCGGCTACTCCTGAGCGTGGAATCCTTGTGCTTGACCAGGCTGCGGTCGAGGCTGCCGGAAAGTACTACGAATCAGCCAGGATCAATGGGAAGTGCAAGTTTGTTCCTGCTTCGGGAGCGGCTTCCAGAATGTTCAAGGACCTTTTCAGCGGTCTTGATGCCTTGAAGGAAGGAAAAACCCTCGCAGATGATGCACCGGCGGCAAAATTCGTCGATTCCATCGCGCAGTTCGCCTTCTATACTCCTGAACTTTTCGGAGAGAAGACATGCAAGTGCCCGGAATATCGCAAGGATGTTCTGGCAAAGACCCTTACTGATGAAGGTCTTGGCTATGGTTCTAAACCGAAGGGTGTGCTCAAATTCCATAAATACACCGACGGAGAGATCCGTACGGCATTTGCCGAGCACCTTGTGGAGGCTCAGAACTATATGAGGAATGAGGATGGCACTGCAAATCTTGTTGTAACCATTTCTCCTGAGCATCAGCATCTTTTCGAGGAGGCGTATGCAGAGGTCAAGGCAGCGTATGAGGCAAAATACGGGGTGAAATACAATATCACCTTCACCTTCCAGGACAAGGCTACCGATACAGTGGCAGTGGATGTCGACAACAGGCCGTTCCGCACTGAGACTGACTCGCTGCTTTTCCGTCCGGCAGGTCACGGAGCCCTTATCTACAACCTCAATGCTCTTGAAGAGGAGGTCGTGTCAATCAAGAATATCGACAATGTGGCCAACGAAAGGCTTCTTCCTGAGACAGCCGTGTGGAAGAAGGTCCTTCTGGGCAAGGCCCTCGAACTGCGTGACACCCTTCACGGCTATCTCCGCGAACTTGATATAGTCACAAACAAGAACCTTGAACCGGCATCTGCAATGAAGGTTCCGGTATATACCGGTCTGGGTGATGAGGATATCTATCAGAGCGAGGCTGTACAGAGCCTGTGTGATGACATAGAGGCTTATCTGAACAATACCCTCTGCATTACGCTTCCGGTTGCGGACAACTGCAAGGCGCGTGTGGAAATGCTCCGCGAAAAACTCAACAGGCCTGTCCGTGTGGCCGGTATGGTGAAGAATCAGGGCGAGCCTGGCGGCGGTCCTTTCATCATCATGGAAAAGGATGGCTCTACATCGCTTCAGGTGCTTGAAAGCGTGCAGATCAATATGTCAGACGAGCATGCGCGCAACGCTCTTGCATCAGCCACCCACTTCAATCCTGTGGATATCGTGTGCTGTCTGCATGACTATAAGGGACGGAGTTTCAATCTCTTGGACTATGTTGACGAAGATGCGGGATTCATCTCGTCAAAGAGTTATCAGGGTCGCGAACTCAAGGCACTCGAACTTCCGGGACTCTGGAACGGTGCCATGAGCAAGTGGAACACCCTTTTCGTAGAGGTTCCACTCGAAACATTCAATCCTGTAAAGGTGGTTCTTGACCTGCTCAGACCAGCGCATCAGAACTGACTTATGTCATCCTGAGACTTTAGCCCTGAGCGAAGTCGAACGGGCCCCGAAGGATCATGACAATATCTTTCTGCCGATCCCTGTCACGGACTCTTCCCTGGCAGGGATTGTTGCATTTGCCATCCTGCTCGCGAACACCAGTTTCCGCATTTCGTTCTTATGGATTTCAAGTGCGTCTTTAAGAGTCTGGCACGCCCTCGGAAAGAATTTCCTGAAATCCCTGATATTGTCACACGGGAATTCATAACTGAATACAATATCTTCCCTGTCATCCATTACAGCCGGCTTCACCGCATACGTCTTCAACATCGTCATGTTTGAGGCTTCCAGAAAGAACTCATATTCATCCTTTTCGATCTCAAAGAATAGTCTGACAGATGCATAGCCGTCATACGATTCGACCACGGCATTTATTCCGTCAAAGTCAAACTGGATGTGAGTATGTTCATACTGAGGATAATATCCTTCTTCCATCATATACCTGAATATGCTTTTCAGGCTCGGACCCTGCGAGTCCATCGGGGAGTTTGTCTTCATATCGTTTCGTTTTCCCCGACCAAAGCATATATGATGCCGAAATGCTATTTGCCCTCCGACTTGCTTGCGTTTGTCTTTTCTGCTGAAAGGTAACTCAGAACCTCTACACTGAGAAATACCGAAATGATGACTGCTATCCACATAATTGCCTCCGTTTTAAGTTTACGGAGGCAAAGATATATCAGCGTTGTGCCAAAATGCGGCACATTAAAATATTACTTTGAAATTAAAGATTTCGTTTTCGCAGAAGATGCCTTTCGGTGAGGCGTCCCCGTCCTCGCGTCGTGCGAGTGTGGCTATCTGTGCCAGTTCGACTGCAACGTAGTCGCCGATTCTGAGGGATATCAGTCGGGATGCTTTGCAGATGGCCTTATCCAGCAGGTTCTTTGCTTCGCTTATATCGGATGCGTATATGCATGCATCTGATGTCTCTACCTGAAAAATCTTTTCACCCTCCAATACCACAGGGTTGTACATAGGGGAAGGAAGAATGCTGGTGTGATCAATACAAGAACAGTAGGCGAGGTCTTTATTGCCATACATCAGAATGCCGCATCCGACAGCATCATAATATCTCTGGACAAACTTGCTGCCCACACATTTACCCGCCTTGCAGATACGTGCAAAGACGACAGGCGTCCACATCACCTCATTAACGCACTCGGGAGAGTAGAAATCCCTGTTCTCCCTCTCCCAAGTCGTATCCGGACGGCAGTAACACATGTCGCTGCCGTATGGTTTCACTATAATATTCATATCTTATAAGTCATTCTGCGCGAAAAGATCCCCAAGCCCCTCGAACGGAGTGTTTCCCTTTGTTCGAGGACATGCCTCTCTTGCAGCCGCGGCGGCAGCCCTTTTCTCCGCCTCGTACTGAGCCTTCAACTTGGCGAACTGCCTCTTGGTGTCAAGGGTGAAATCGCCGCTGTCGATCCACGCAAAATACGATGGTTCAGAAAAATAGACCTCGCGGGCGGTCTTTCCCTTGTGCTTGCCGAAACTGATGCACGGCTCGTCCTTGTCGTTCAGGACAATACGCCCTGCATAATCGACGGTCCTCTGCTTTACGGAAAATCTGGCGAGTTTGTCTATATTGTTCTCGATGCGCGGATCATCGGCATACTTGTCCAACTGACCCTTCAACACCTCGTATGTCGCAAGTGTGTCAGCCTCGGCAGCATGCGCATTTTCAAGTTCCTTGGAACAATAGAACATATATGCCGCTTTGAGGGTGCGTGGCTCCATCATGTGGAAGATGTTCTGCACATCCACCATCTGCATCGAGTGCAGGTCTATGGCCACCTCCTTAGCAGGGAACAGCCTGCTGCCTCTGCGCACTCGCTCGATTTCTTCTGCGAGCATCGGAAGGTCGAACTTTGCGGAATTATAGCCTGCAAGATCGCTGCCGGACAGCCACTGGGCCACCTCTTCGGATATTTCATAAAAGGTCGGCTTGTCGGCAAGGTCTTCCGCCGAAATCCCATGTACGGCCTGAGCCGACGGGTTGATCTCCCTTACGCAGTCGTTGACATAGTTCCATGGCTTGACGCGCCAGGTCTTCACCCTCTGCTCACCGCCGGGCATTATCTTGACAAAGCACAGTTCGATGATCGAGTCGGATGCGATATTGAGCCCTGTGCTTTCTATATCAAAAAACAATAATGGTCTTTCGAGATTCAGTTCCATTATGAAATCATTATAGGCATGATTATACCGCAGATCTTCTCGCTTTCCTCCTCAGTCTCGGCAGGAACGATAAGGGCAGCCTTTCTGCTGTCGAGGAACTTCATCACAAGTTCGCCACATGTCATGTTGGAAAGTACCTCAGTGATGAACTGTGATTTGAAACCGATTGAAAGGTCTTCTCCATCATACTGGCAGTCAATTGTTTCATGAGCAGCAATAGAGAATCCGAGGTCCTGTGCCGAAACGGTGATCCTGCCGCTTCTGAGGTCGAACTTGATATGGTTCGAAGCCTTGTTTGAACATACGGACACACGTCTTACGGTGTTGAGGAACTGTACGCGGTTGATATGCAGGATGTTGGAGTTGTTCTGCGGGATCACGTCGCGGTATCTCGGATATTTTCCCACCACCAGACGGCAGATGACAGTTGTCAGACCGAACTTGAACACGGCGTTCTTTGCATCAAACGAAATGGTCACGGTCTCCTCATCCTTGCCGATGATGGACTTGAGGATCGATGCCGGTTTCTTGTGAAGGATGAATGATGCCTTCTCTGCGGCCTTTGTGTCTTTTGTCGTATAGCAGATGAGTTTGTGCGAATCTGATGCGACGAGAGTTGTGGATGCGGTGTCGATGTCGAAATAGATACCGTTCATGGCAGGACGGATCTCGTCGTCCGCAGTTGCATACACTGTGCTTGAAATACCCTCTACAAGGCTCTGTGCAGGGAATTCAAGAGTTGTGGCAGTCTCATCGGTGCCGATGATTTCAGGGTAGTCCTCAGCAGGGAAATACGGGAGAGTGGATTCTCCGCTTGTCCAACTGCATATGAATGAACTGTCGTTGATGGTGTTGATTGTCAGCGGCTGGTCAGGAAGTTCCTTGAGAAGGTCCATGATGTGCTTTGCAGGAACGGCTATCTTACCTTCCTCTGTGGCGTTTTCCACCTCGATCTGAGTCCTGAGGGTCAGTTCGGAGTCGGATGCAGTGATTTCGAGGACATTGCCTTTCAGGTCGAAAAGGAAGTTCTCAAGGATCGGTAGCGGTGACTTTGAAGGAACGGCTTTCGATACAGCCATTACGCCTTTGAGCAGTTCAGTGCTTGAAATTATCAGTTTCATATATGTAAAGTTTTAAATAAATCAATCCTGTGCCGGCAAAAACTGCCGATGCAGCCTACAAATGTAAACATAATTTTTCTAATTTTGTGGCACAAATTTTGAAAAACCGCATAGCAAAAAATAAACTATATAGTAAGAAACATGAAAAGAGGAATTTTGTTTGTCTTGCTCTCCGCGGTTGCAGGAGGGCTGACTGCTTTTGGTGTGGTGTCATATATGCAGAAGGACATCGCAGAGGTGGTTGTAATGAATGAAAAGAATGGTGCCGAGTTCCGCACCGTAAGTCTTTCGCAGAATGATTATCCTGATTTTACATATGCTGCAGAGACGGCTGTTGACGCTGTGGTGTATGTCAAAGTGTCAGCAACACAGACAATTCAGCAGAGCCCCGGTTCAATATTTGACTTTTTCTTCGGAGTCCCCCAGCAGGGAGCGCCGCAGCAGAGGGAGAAGACCGGAAGCGGCTCGGGTGTGATAATCTCCAAGGACGGATATATCGTGACCAATAACCATGTGATCGACGGCGCGACAAAGATTGAGATCACGCTCAATTCCAATCAGACCTATCCTGCTACTCTCGTGGGTACAGACCCCGCTACGGATGTGGCTCTTTTGAAGATAGAGGCTGACAATCTGCCGTTCATCCCGTTCGGCGATTCGGACAAACTCCGTCTTGGCGAGTGGGTCATAGCAATAGGCTCACCATACGACCTCCGCTCGACAATCACAGCAGGAATCGTCAGCGCTAAGGGACGTTCGATGCCTAATTACACAGGCGAATTCAAGATCGAGTCCTTTATCCAGACCGATGCTGCCGTGAATCCGGGAAACAGCGGTGGCGCCCTGGTGGACAAGGCAGGAAACCTTGTGGGTATAAACACTGCAATAGTTTCACAGACAGGATCTTATACAGGATATTCGTTTGCAGTGCCATCGAATATCGTCAAGAAGATTGTATATGACCTGATGGACTTCGGCAGCGTGAAGAGGGCTATTCTCGGAATAACCATGCAGCAAATTGACGATAAAATTGCAAAGGAGTTGAAACTTTCTTCATTAAACGGCGTATATATTGTTGAAGTTTCCAAAAGCGGGGCTGCCGACAAGGCCGGAGTCAAGGCGGGAGATGTGCTCATCGCAATAGATTCCATAAAGGTTCCGACCATGCCTTCTGTTCAGGAAACCGTAAGCCGCTACTCTCCTGGTGACAAGGCAGTTCTTACAGTTATCCGTGATGGCAAGGAACTGAAACTTGATGTCGTGTTCAAGGGCACTGCGCAGGAAAACGGGGAAAAGACCGGTGATGGTGCCGTGGCGTTCTATGGCTCAGCAATCAAGGAGGCTTCAAAGGAAACCTTGGAAAGACTCGGACTCAAGAACGGAGTGGAAATCGTTGAGGTCGGTCCTGGCAAACTCCAGGAGGCAGGAGCAACTGAGGGATTCATTATATTATATGTGAATGATCAGTCGGTGAAGACTCCTCAGGATGTGATTTCGGTGGTCAAGAAATCAAAGAGGGCTGTGTTTGTTGAAGGTGTGACACCTTCTGGCAGATCAGGGTACTTTGCATTTGGATTATAATACTATATAAATGAGACAATTAAAAATTACAAAATCGATTACCAACCGTGAGAGTGCTTCACTTGACAAGTACCTTCAGGAGATCGGTAGGGAGGAACTTATCACTGTTGAGGAGGAGGTGGAACTCGCCCAGAGAATCCGTAAAGGTGATCAGGCGGCCTTGGAAAAACTTACAAGAGCGAACCTTAGGTTCGTGGTGTCAGTGGCAAAGCAGTATCAGAACCAGGGACTCAGTCTTCCTGACCTTATAAATGAGGGTAACCTCGGACTTATCAAGGCTGCTGAGAAGTTTGACGAGACACGTGGATTCAAGTTCATTTCGTATGCCGTATGGTGGATCCGTCAGTCAATTCTTCAGGCCCTTGCGGAGCAGTCACGTATCGTGCGCCTTCCTCTCAACCAGGTAGGATCGCTAAACAAGATCAACAAGGCCCTCTCGAAATTCGAGCAGGAGCATGAGCGTATGCCTTCAAGTGAGGAACTTTCAGAGATGATCGATGTTCCTAAGGACAAGATTGCAGACACACTGCGCGTATCAGGCCGTCATGTGTCGGTGGATGCTCCTTTCGTTGAGGGAGAGGACAACAGCCTTCTTGACGTGCTTGTGAACAATGATTCTCCAAGTGCTGACAGGGGACTTGTGAATGAGTCTCTTGCAAAGGAGATTGACCGTGCCCTCTGCACATTGGCAGTCCGTGAACGTGAAATCGTCAAGTCGTTCTTCGGCATCGGCTGTCAGGAGATGACCCTTGAAGAAATCGGTGAGCGCTTCGGTCTCACCCGTGAGCGTGTGCGTCAGATCAAGGAGAAGGCGATACGTAAACTCAAGAATCATTCAAGAAGCAAGAACCTAAAGAGTTATTTGGGATAATATGAATCCGGAACAATTTATCATATCTAAAGCGTCTGAAGCAATTCAGGCGCTTTACGGCGTTGAAATGCCTGCCGCCGGGTTACAGGTGCAGGTGACAAGAAAGGAGTTTGAGGGAGACTATACCCTGGTCGTGTTCCCGCTCCTGAAAATATCTAAGACAACCCCTGAAAACACTGGAAACGCAATAGGTGAGTGGCTGATGGCCAATGTCCCTGAGATTGCGTCTTACAATACGGTCAAGGGCTTCCTTAACATCTCATTTTCAGAACTTTACTGGAATGGAGTGTTTGCAGAGATCGCTTCTGCGCAGGACTATGGACAACTTCCTGCAACAGGCAGGACGATAATGGTTGAGTATTCTTCTCCAAACACCAACAAGCCTCTGCACCTGGGACATATCCGTAACAACCTGCTCGGCTGGTCAGTGGCCAGACTTCTCGAAGTGTGCGGCCATAACGTGATGAAGGTCAATCTTGTGAACGACCGCGGTATCCATATCTGCAAGTCGATGTATGCATGGAAGGTGCTCGGTAACGGAGAGACACCTGCTTCGAGCGGCAAGAAGGGCGACCACCTTGTGGGAGACTACTATGTGGCGTTCAACAACCTGTACAAGAAGGAGGTTGACGAACTTGTCGCAGGCGGCATGAGCAAGGAGGAGGCAGAGAAGAATGCACCGTCCCTCAAAGCGGCGCAGGAGATGCTCTTCAAGTGGGAGAACGGTGATGCCGAGGTGGTTGAACTCTGGAAGACAATGAACGGATGGGTATATGAAGGCTTTGACAAGACATATAATGACCTCGGAATCAATTTTGACAGGACATATTATGAGTCTCAGACCTATCTTTTCGGAAAGGCTCTCGTTCAGAAGGGCCTTCAGAACGGCATCTTCGAGACCCAGGAGGACGGTTCGGTATGGTGCGACCTTACTGCTGACGGCCTTGACAGGAAACTTCTCCTTCGTGGAGACGGCACATCCGTATATATGACCCAGGACCTCGGTACTGCTGAGCAGCGTTTCGCTGAATACAGTCTTGACGAACATATATATGTAGTAGGTAACGAGCAGAACTACCATTTCCAGGTGCTCAAACTCATCCTCGGCAAACTCGGATTTGACTGGGCGGACAGCATATATCACCTTTCGTACGGAATGGTGGAACTGCCTGAGGGCAAGATGAAATCACGTGAGGGAACTGTGGTCGATGCAGATGACCTGATCGCAGCCATGTACAACACTGCCAGGGAGACATCCATGGAACTTGGCAAGATAGACAATCTCTCGGAGCAGGAGCAGGATGCCCTCTTCAAGATGATAAGTCTCGGTGCGCTCAAATATTTCATCCTGAAAGTGGATCCGCGCAAGACCATGCTGTTCGACCCTAAGGAGTCCATCGATTTCAACGGAAACACGGGTCCGTTCATCCAATATACTCACGCGCGTATCAAGTCGATTCTCCGCAAGGCTGAAGAGCAGGGCCTGAAATATACGGCAGATGTATTGAAGCAGGATGCGGCGCTTTCAGCCAAGGAGATACGTATCATCAAGATACTCAACACCTTCCCGGCAAAGGTTGCAGAGGCAGGAGCGGCTCATTCTCCGGCGCTTGTTGCAAATTATGCTTACGAACTTGCCAAGGAGTTCAACCAGTATTATCACGATACGCCTATCCTTCGTGAGGAGAACCCTGATCTTCTTCAGACCAGACTGGTGCTCATCGACACCATAACCCGCGTGCTCAGCAAGGCGATGTCGATCCTCGGAATCACTCTTCCGGAGAGAATGTAACCGTAAAATAAATCAAGAAAAATCGTCGGTGACCCCGGCGATTTTTTGTTGAATATTTGGCAGAGAAGTCAAATATTTTTCGTATTTTTGCAGATTAAAAAAATTATTATAATGACCTATGATGCAAGACTATATAGTCAACAGTTATGAAACGCCCGTCTGTGAACAAATCGGTCTCCTTCTTGAGGGTCCGGTGCTTATTGTAAGCGGCAATCTGGGCGAGTTGGGAAATAATAATATTTACCAGGAGGATTTTTAGATCATGAGGATTATGCGGATCAAGACAAAAATCGTGATGTCAGTCCTTATGGCAGGTCTGATGTCTCTTTCATGTGCAAAAGAAAATTGTACAGACTCGGCTGACGGTCTGACCGTCATTACGGCGGAGTTTCCTGTGGCCTCGAAAGTTGCGGTGACTCAGGGGTCGTCCGCCTTGAATCTTTCGTGGCAGAAGAGTGATTACATTACGGTTGTAAGTGGCACAGCAAGTGAGAAATATACATTGGTGTCCATCAGCGGCAGCAAGGCTACGTTCAAGGGCAATCCCGTGGAGGGTACATCGTTTGATGTCATCCTTTCGCGCGCGTCCGATTACCGGTACAGGTCATATTCCGGTCAGGTGCAGACGGCGATATCCTCTACGGACCACCTTCTGTATGATGCGGTACTGAAGGGCGTGACCTCATATAGCGCAGTGACCTTTACTGACTCATGGGCTCAGGCAAACGGGGGAGAACTGCTCCAAAACGGATGTCTGCTTTTACATTTCTATATGCCGGAGGATGCGGGAAAACTTCAGAAGGTAACTCTTACGGCACCGTCCGCGATATTTTACCAGACCAATTCTGTAAATGGGGGAAAGACGGCGTCCCTAACCTTAGACATGGCCAATGTCGATCTGCCTTCAGACTATGTCGTCAAGGCGCACATCATGACATCTATGCAGGAGGCTTCCATCCCGTCCGGCACTCAGCTTACACTCACCGTGGTCTCGAATCTCGGTACATGGAGCAAGAAGTTCACTCCGGGAGCGTCTGTCCTGAAGGCTGGTCATAGAAATGTAATGAAACTCAATGGAAATAACTGGATTCTTCCTTCCGGTGACGGTTCGGCGGAAAATCCATATATAATAAGGACAAAGGCTGACCTTTTTGCCATCAAGTCAAAACTTTCTTCGACTAAGAAATACTTTGCCTTGGTCAATAATATAGACATGAACTCAGAGGATTGGACTGTGGAAATTACAAACACGACTCCTATTGATTTCAATGGCAATAACAGGACAATAGATAATTTCAAGTGCCATTCCGGATCGTACAGAGGGCTCATACGTATTCTGAACGGAAGTGTGACCAATCTGAATATTACTCATGCCAATGTCGATGGTACGGCAGGAGGAGGAACTCAGCCATGCGGTATCATAGCCGGATATTGCGGGAATAATGGTGCCACGGCGGAGGGCCTCATTGAGAACTGTTATGTGCAGGGAACTGTAAAGGGTAATGCAAATGGTGTAGGTGGAATGGTCGGAGTATTGGGTCATGGAAGCCTTAACAGGTGTTGTGCTGCTATTACAGTGACTAATTCCGCCGATTATGCTACGGGAGGTCTTGTCGGATGTGATTATGATAATTCGGCAAACAATATGGTGTCGATTACCAACTGCTGGAGTTCAGGCACAGTGCAGGGTGGTACGGAGAGGATCGGAGGTATCATCGGAGTGCTGCATAGAGGAGATCAGTCGTCGAATGTGTTTGTGGTGTCGGATTGTTACTCTAAGGCACATGTGAAGGGAGAACACAATTGCGGAGGTATTGTCGGACATACATGGAATAAGCAGAGTTGCACTAAGATTGAGAGATGTATTGCATGGAACGAGCAGGTTACTTCCACCAATTGTTCCGGTAATGTCCCCGGTTCCGGTGCGATCGTGGGTGTGTCAAGAAATCAGCAGTATCTTTTGGATTGTTACAGAAGGCCTGACCTTAGTTTTACATGCACCTATACCGACTTGAATTATTCGGTGCCGCTTTCCGACCAGGAAAATACAGGTCCAGACGAAAGACTGCCTTACTCAGGCCCTAGTGGAAAATCAGGCTCGTACAATTATATATATCCTTATCACGGAAAGGCGGCCGGCAGTTCGGAGACCTTGTCTGCTGTCGCAAAGCGTCTTGGATGGAATGAAAGTGTGTGGAATCTGTCCGGCGATACACCGGCTTTAAAAAGGTAGGCTATGAGGAATAAATCATTGAAATATATTCTGTTGTCGATATGTGCGGCCCTGTCTGTGGGCTGCCTTCAGACGGAAGATCCGCAGGCGATGTGGGTTACCATTGATGCTTCCTTTCCTGAAGATGTGGATTCAAAGGTGGATGTGGCTGAGAAATCCGATAATACGGGATTGTCCCTTTCGTGGGAGGAGGATGACTATATGAAGGTGGTCGGACAGACTACTGAGACATATACTGTTACTTCGATCGAAGGGAAAAGGGCGCTTTTCTCCGGCCCGGAGGTTAAGGGAAGTTCATTCGACGTGATATTGTCCGAGTCCGATAATTATCTTGAACGTTCATACGTAGGTCAGGTGCAGGAAGGAGTGGCATCTGTCGCTCATCTGAAATATGATGCCTGCCTCAAGGGCGTAAAGTCATATACAAATGTGAAGTTCACGGAAGAATGGGCTTCGAGCAATGGCGGGACTTTGCTCCAGAGCGGCTGCCTTCTGCTGCATTTCCAGCTTCCGGTGGCGGCCTCTGTCGTCTCCAAAGTGACATTGAAGGCTCCCTCCGCTATTTTCTACACGACCAATTCTGCTTCTGATGCGAAGAACTCCACCCTGTCGCTTGTCATAAATAATGGAAAGGTTGGCTCAGACCTTCAGGTGAAGGCTTATATCATGACATCCATGCAGCAGGTATCCATACCTTCCGGGACTCAACTGACCCTGATGGTGGAAACAGACAAGGGAGCGTATGTGAAGTCTTTTACTCCGGGAAACGTTCAGATCAAGCCGGGTAAGAAGAATGTCATGAAACTCAACTCAAAGAACTGGAAGTCTCTGAAGGAATACCGCGATGTGACGGTGATGTCATATAATGTCGGATGGTTCCATAAGTATTACAGCGACCTCGGACATTATTCCTATCCGGAAGTGGCAACGGTGATTAAGAAAGTCGGTGCTGATATAGTAGGACTTAATGAAACCGACAATAATGCTTCCCGCTCCGGCAATGTATGTCAGGCTAAGGAACTTGCGGGACAGTTAGGCAGCGGCTGGACATATTATTTTGCTAATGCCGAATATGACTGGTACGGCAATTCCATTGTTGCCGGATCTTCTCAGAAGGTGGTTAAGACATGGTCGCGGGTGGAACTCCCCAAACTTACAGGTTCGGAGGTCCGCTCGATGGGAGTCGTCGAGTACGAGGACGTTGTCTTCTGTGTGACGCATCTGGATCATAAGTCGCTGACTGATCGTCTTTCAGGAGTGGCAATGATAAACACTTGGGTTGAAGAAAACTATGGCGATACCGACAAACTTATCGTCCTGGTTGGTGATATGAACTGTCTTCCGAGTGAGTCCACTATTACAAGTTTCAAGACTCGCTGGGACTGGGTATCATCGGATAAATACACCTATTCTTCGACTTCTCCGTCAAAATGTATCGATTATATCTTTGTCTGGAGGGGTAATGTCGAGTATGAAGTGACTTCGACCGATGTGCTGAACACTTGTGCCGGAGTTGATGACCTGTCAAAAGTCTCTGACCACCTTCCGGTCTATGCAAAAATCAGATATGCCAAGACCTATCCTGAGAATGATACGATGGGCGAGCAGATCTCGGGAACCTTTGACAAACTTACTGACTTTGAAATTTATTCGGAATTCTAATTTTTAGATATGAATATCTTATCATCAGTTTTATGTGCCGCTGCGGCACTTTCGGCTTTCGCTTTCAATGCTTATGCCGCTAAACCCTCACAGGATGAGGTGAAGGTTATTTCGTACAATATCCGCGTGATCAATTCAAAGGACGGAGCAAACGAGTGGAAATACCGTGCTGCTGCCACTCCTGCCATGATCAAGGACTATGCTCCGGACATCTTCGGCCTTCAGGAGGCCATGCCTGGTCATCTTGAATATCTTGCGAAGGCTCTTCCTAAGTATGCTTCTGTGGGAGTAGGCCGTGAGGACGGAGTAAGCAAGGGTGAGCACATGTCCATCTTCTACAACACCAAGACTATCAAACTGGAAAAGTGGGGGACATATTGGCTGTCTGAGACTCCTGATGTGCCTTCGAAGGGATGGGACGCGGCGTGTAAGAGGACAGCGACCTGGGCGCTTCTGACGGTTAAATCCACCGGAAAGCAATTCTTCTATGTCAACACCCATCTTGACCATCGCGGAGCAGAGGCTCAGCAGAAGGGACTTGACCTTATTGTCAGCCGCATAGCCCAGATGAATCCGGAGGGCCTGCCTATGATCCTTACAGGAGACTTCAATGTGGAGCCGGACAATCCTGTTCTTGCAGAACTCAACACCAGGATGCTGGATGCCAAGAATACTGCCATGAAGACTGACAAGCGTGCAACCTTCAACGGATGGGGCTCACGTGCGCTTGTGATCGACTACATTTATTATTCAGGATTTTCAGCATGTCCGGAGTATGAGACCATTGTCCGTCAGTACGAAGGCGTCCCTTATATTTCAGACCACTATCCTGTTGTTGCAAGACTTAAGTTCTAAGCCCGGTGGCGAACTGTTTGAATATTGAACGTGGATTCGTAAACATTTGGTCATATGGACAGAAAAATACTTATCGTTGATGACGAGGCTGACATTCGCGAGATCTTACAGTTCAATCTCGAGAATGCCGGCTTTGTTGTGGATTGTGCCTCATCAGCGGAGGAGGCCTTGGAGATGCTCTCTCCTGTGCATTCGTTGATATTGCTTGATGTCATGATGCATGGCATGTCGGGCTTTCAGATGGCTCAGCATCTTCGTGAAGTGAAGAAGGATCAGACGCCGATCATCTTCCTTACCGCCAAGGACACGCACGAGGACCTTATGACAGGATTCTCGGCCGGGGCGGATGATTATATATCCAAGCCTTTCTCGATCCAGGAGGTCATAGCACGGGTCACTGCCGTGTCAAGAAGGTCAGCAATGGTTGATAGTCCTGCGCCGGCAGAAGATGTGGTTGTCCTTGGCAAGGTGGAGATAAACCGCATGAGGAAGACTGTGGTTATTGACGGCGAGACTGTGCAGTTCTCCAAGAAGGAGTTTGAAATCCTGAATCTTCTTGCCTCGAACCCGGGTCATATCTATTCAAGAGAAGATCTGATCAATGAATTGTGGAAGGATGCCCCTTATGTGCTGGACAGGACCGTGGATGTGCATATTGCGAGAATCAGAGCCAAACTTGGAGCATGCAAGGGCTATCTGACCAACCGTTCAGGCTATGGTTATACTTTTAATTCCTTAGACTGATATGTTTTTTGTCTGGCTGTTCATACTGATACTCATTACGGTCATCATCGTGGTTGTTCTCCTTATGCGTTATCTGAAAGAGGAGAACAGCAGGAGTGAAAAGAAGAGCAGTCTGCTCAAGAAGCAGATGACCAGCAACATCGCTCACGAGTTGCGTACGCCTGTAACAAGTATCAGAGGTTATCTCGAAACTCTGCTTGCCTATCCGGACCTCCCCTATGAAAAGCAGCATGTGTTTCTGGAAAGGGCTTATAATCAGACACTTCGTCTTTCGGAACTTATAAGCGACATGGCTCTTATAAGTAAGATTGAGGAGAAATCCTCAAATTTTACAAAGCAGGAGATTGACCTTGGTGAGATTGCAGGCGAGGTATTTGAAGAGTTTGGAGAAAGGATAGCGTCCAAGCGTGTCTCTGTCGAGAATAACGTGCAGCCGGGCACCATGCTCAATGGCAACAGGACGCTTGTATATTCAATATTGAGGAATCTTGTCGAGAACAGTCTCAAATATGCGGGAGATGATATAGTCATGCATCTGGAAAGTTTCTATGATATTTCGGAGCGGATGTATTATGTTACATATTATGACACTGGTGCAGGAGTGCCTGATGAACATCTGGAAAGAATATTCGAGAGGTTCTATCGTGTTTCCGAGGGCAGGACGCGTGATGACGGAGGTTCGGGACTTGGGCTTTCGATTGTGCGTAATGCAGTCGATTTCCATGGCGGAAGGATCAAGGTTGAGAACAGGGAAGAGGGCGGATTGAAGTTCAGTTTCTCGCTTGCCAGATAGAGATGCAAAAAAATGAGACTTCGCCGCTCGCGCGGGGACGTCTCATACTAACCACATAATTAATAACACTAAAACTAATAACCGAGTGCAAAGGTAGGCATTATTCGTGCGTCCGCAATAGTTTGAGTGTTAATAAATTGTTAAATCTGAAACGAACTTGAATAAATACGTATGAAAAAGAATGTAAGGGTGTTTGCTCCCGGAACTGTGGCCAACATGGGCTGCGGTTTTGACGTGATGGGAATGACCTTGAACGGGGTCGGCGATATAGTCTCAGTAAGCGTCAGTGAAGGCGACGGGCTTTCGATAGAGAACAAGAGCAGTGTAGATCTCCCCACTGAACTTGACAAGAATGTGATAACTCCTGCTGTCAGGGCGTTGATGAAGGAGTTCGGTGAGCCGAGAATGGTGGAGGTTACGGTAGAGCATAAGATTTCCCCAGGTAGCGGTATCGGATCGAGCGCCGCTTCAAGTGCTGCTGCCGTATATGCTCTCAATGAGGCTCTCGGATGTCCTTTCAGTCCGGAAAAACTTGTTGAGTTCGCCATGGAAGGCGAGAAGCTCATAAGCGGCGGCACTCCGCATGCGGACAACGTAGGTCCTGCAATTCTTGGTGGCGTGGTCCTTATGCGTGGTTATGAACCATTGGATATAGTGCGTCTTCCGGTGCCGGACAATTTCTTCTGCTCTGTCGTTCATCCCGATATTACAGTAAATACAAAGGATGCGCGTGCGGTGCTTCCGAAGGACATCACTTTGAGACTGGCGGTGAAGCAGTGGGGCAATGTGGCCGGTCTGGTTGCCGGTCTTGCGCTTAAGGACGTATATCTTATCGGCAGGGCGATGGTGGATTCTGTTGTGGAGCCTTATCGTAAGCAGTTCATCCCGGGTTTTGATGATCTGCGCGCCAAACTGCTTGATGCAGGGGCACTTTCCGTGAACATTTCCGGCTCAGGCCCGTCTGTATTTGCTGTTTCCCCGGATATGGATACCGCTTCAAAGGTTGGTGAACTGATGAGCGCTCATTTCGCGGATATGGGCATAGGCTCGGACCTCTATGTGGGTACCGTTTCCAATGAGGGCGCACGTGTGCTCAATTCTTCAATTTCATCCCGATAACACGTACTGTCATCCCGATAATATGGACTGTCATCCCGAGCGCAGTCGAGGGATCTATAAATAGAATAATAATGAAGTATTATAGTACAAAAGACAGAGAGCGTCTTCATCCGTTTTCGTTGAAGGACGCTGCCTTTGCCGGACTTGCTCCGGACGGAGGCCTTTTCATCCCTGAGTATATCCCGCAGGTGGATATGGCCAAGGTCGAGGCTTTGGCTGAGAAATCATACGCAGACATGGCTGTATATCTTGCACAGACAGTCTTCGACGATATTCCCGCAGAGGATATGGACCGTCTGGTGAGAGATGCCTACAATTTCCCGATTGTGCTCAATTCCTTTGCCGAGGGTCTGTATAATCTCGAACTTTTCCATGGTCCCACATACGCGTTCAAGGATTTCGGTGCGAGGTTTATGGGCCGTATGCTCGGCTATCTTGGTGACGGTCAGCCTATCATCATACTTGCCGCTACCTCCGGGGACACAGGAAGCGCTGTCGCTCACGGCTTCTATGGCGTGGATAACGTCAAGGTTGTGATTCTTTATCCTGACGGCAAGGTAAGTCCTTTGCAGGAGGCGCAGATGACCACTCTCGGCGGTAATGTGTCCCCGTTGAAGGTGGCTGGTAATTTCGATGATTGCCAGAGGCTAGTAAAGACCATGTTCAATGACAGGGAACTCCGTGAGCAGGTGCGCATAACCTCTGCCAACTCCATCAATCTTCTCAGATGGCTGCCTCAGTCCTTCTATTATTTCTATGCTTACTGCCAGTGGAAGAAGCAGACCGGCGCCTCAGAGCCTGTCGTTGTCGTTCCAAGCGGCAACTATGGCAATCTGGCTGCCGGCATGTTCGCAAAGCGTATGGGACTGCCCATTAAGGGGTTTGTGGCTGCTTCCAATGCCAATGATGTGGTGCCTGAATATCTTCTGACAGGGGAGTATCGTCCCCGCGCATCGGTCAGGACTGTCGCCAATGCCATGGATGTGGGGGCTCCGAGCAATTTCGAGAGAATGCTATGGATGTGCGGTGATTCATATAGTAATATGACCTCTGAAATCAAGGGCTTTTCATGTTCTGACGGGCAGATTCTGGATGCAATCAGAGAAATTTACGAAAAGTACGGCTATGTTTCCGATCCTCACAGCGCTGTCGGTTATCTTGCCACAAGACATTACGGCTCCAATGGTTTTTGGCTTTCGACAGCCCATGCGGCCAAGTTCACCGAGATAATCCAGAGGGCGGTCGGCATCACCCCTGACCTTCCTTCCGGTCTTGCTCTTGCAATGGGCAAGGAAAGGTGTTTTACGAAGGTTTCCGCTGATGCCTCCAGGTTGGCGGATTATTTGAAGGGGTAGATTGCCACGTCGCTACGCTCCTCGCTAATCGACGAAGTCGCTGAAGCGTATGCGAAAGAATGACGTGTCGTGTTACGTCATCCTGAGGAGGAACGAAGTGACGACGTGAGGATCTGTTTTTAATAATTAAAATTTGGAAATTAAAATTTTATATCTATCTTTGCAGTGAGTTAATTTTGAATAATTCAAAATTGGCACAGTTTTAGGCAGAAACACCATTAAAATTGAACATTATGATTAGCACAAGACTACACAACGCGATCAACGCACAGATCAACGCTGAATTATGGTCGGCATATCTTTATCTCTCAATGTCTCTCGACGCTGAGGCAAAGGGCTACAAGGGAGTGGCAAACTGGTTCTTCATCCAGTTCAAGGAGGAGCAGGACCATGCGCGCATATTCATGAACTATCTCAATTCGGTAGATGCAAAGGTGGAACTTCTTCCTGTCGAGGCCGTCCCTTCATCATGGGACAGTGTTCTCGATATGTTCAAGCAGACCTTGGAGCACGAGAAGAAGGTGACCTCACTCATCCGCAATCTTGCTGACATTGCAGCGGAAGACAAGGACCATGCTTCCATCAACCGTCTTATCTGGTTCATTGACGAGCAGGTTGAGGAAGAGGAGTCTGCACGTGACATGATTTTCAAGTTCGAGGCTGTCGAGGGCAATAAATATGGCATGTACATGCTTGACAAGGAACTTGCAGCGAGGGTATATGCAACTCCGTCACCGTTAGCGGCAGAATAATATGGAAAGAATTAGTCAGAGGATATATTCGGTTGGGGTCAATGACACGGACAAGGTACTGTTCGAGGGTCTTTGGCCCCTCCCTTATGGAGTCAGTTACAATTCTTATCTCGTTGTGGATGAGAAGGTTGCCCTTATAGATACTGTCGAGGGCGGGTTTGAGGACGAGTTTATTGCAAACATTCATGAGGCGATAGCGGACAGACCGGTCGATTATCTGGTGATCAACCACATGGAGCCGGACCATTCTTCTTTGGTTTCATATATCCTCAGTAGATATCCTTCGGTCAAGATTGTTGCCAATTCCAAGACCGTTCCGATGCTTGAAGGCTATTACAATGTTCCGGCAGAGCGTATTCATGTCGTGTCGGAGGGCTCTGAGGTCAGTCTGGGCGGTTGTTCCCTCAAATTCTTCATGACCCCGATGGTTCATTGGCCTGAGACCATGGTCACTTGGCTCCAAGCGGAAAATACACTTTTCTCCGGCGACGCCTTCGGTACGTTCGGGGCAGTTCCCGGCAGCATTGTGGACGATGAGGGCACACTTTCGGAATATAAGGACGAGATGATCCGCTATTATTCCAATATTGTAGGAAAATACGGCAAGCCTGTGCAGACGGCCTTGAAGAAACTTTCCGGGCTGGATGTGATGAGGATATGCAGCACTCATGGCCCTGTATGGGAGAATGAGGTGGCTGAGGTAGTGGGATTATATGACAGACTCAGCAGATATGAAGTCGGAAGGGGTGTGTGCATAGTCTATGGCTCGATGTATGGAAATACGGCGGCAGCAGCCGAGGCTCTTGCGGTGGAACTTGATGCTCTCGACATTCCGTATGCCATCCATGACCTTGCAGGCAACAATTCCGGTGAACTCGGAATCTCCGGGGCACTTCGTGATGTATTCAAGTATGATACGATTGTTGTCGGTTCCCCTACATACAATAACGGAATATATCCGCCGGTAGAGTCGTTCATGAAGGCATTGCAGGCAAGACTCATCAAGGGACGCCGCTTCTATGCCTTCGGTTCATATACATGGGCCGGCACTGCTGTCAACCAACTCAATGCAATGGCTCAGTCGATGGACTTTGAAATTCTTGGAGAGGGTCTTTCGTTTGCCCAGGCATATTCGAAGGATAAGTGTGACATGGCGGCTGTGGCTGCTCTCTGCATATAGACTGGTTATGAAAAGAATGATACTTG
Source organism: Bacteroidales bacterium (assembly GCA_015060455.1). GTDB lineage: Bacteria > Bacteroidota > Bacteroidia > Bacteroidales > UBA932 > Cryptobacteroides. Next base: position 63,195 of record SUYM01000003.1, on the reverse strand, counting down.
TCCTGATGCTGACTGTCTGTGCCTTTTCGGCATGGGCAGTTACTCCTATACAGGAACTCATGCATAGGTATCAGGATGCCAGAGGATCCCGTCATATTGTCGCACAGGGTAGTGTGATGAATATGGTGCGCCCCATGTTGAAGAGGTACCCGATTGCTCCACTTGCTCCCAAGGTGGAGGAGATGGCTCTGATAAAGATGTCAAAGGCGGATAAGGCTGTCCGTCAGCAGTTTGCTCTTGACCTGACGCATGCAGTCGAGTCCTATGTGAGCACCGGAAAATCACAGATGCCCGATGGTCTGGTTGATACCTATGTCCACCTGTTGGAGGATGGTCTTATAGATGAACTGGTCGTATTTAATCCGGAATCGATGATTCTGTATGCTATGAAGGGCATATTCACTCCTGAGGAATTGCAGAAAATCCCCAGAAATCCCTGATTTCCCTTAGGAATTTGGTAAATGTTGACTAAATTTGCGCCCGTTTTAGTAGTGGTGGTATGGGAACTCATAAGAATTATAGTTTTCTGAGCAAGTTCAGGAGACATGTGAATTCCAGTATGGTATTGATATTCTTTACCGTGCTGGCTCTTTTTTGTGCAAATATTCCTGCGGTAAAGGATTGGTATTTTGGCTTATGGAACACTCCTGTGGCCATTTCCATTGGTGAATTCAACTTTTTCAGCCATGCCGGGCACACCTTGTCGCTCGGTCAGATGATCAATGATTTCCTGATGGCCATATTCTTCCTGTCTGTGGGTCTTGAAATCAAGCGTGAGATCAGGGTGGGAGAACTTTCCACAAGGGACAAGGCCCTGCTTCCTATCATAGGAGCCTGCGGAGGTATGCTTGTGCCTGTGCTGGTGTTCTTCCTGGTATGTCCGTCAGATGAGGTGATGCAGAGAGGTCTTGCAATACCTATGGCTACTGACATCGCCTTCTCCCTTGGAGTGCTTTCTGTGTTCAAGTCAAGGGTGCCTGTGGGGTTGAAGGTCTTCCTTGCGGCTCTTGCAGTTGCCGATGACCTCGGCGGTATCATAGTCATTGCGCTTTTCTATTCATCGGATATCAACCTTATGTATCTCGGACTGTCGGCGCTTTGTGTGGCTGCTATGGTGTCAGGTAACGCATTGAAGGTCCGCTCGAAGGCCTTCTATGTGACCATAGGTCTTGTTCTATGGTATTTCATGCTCAATTCGGGCATCCATGCGACCATCGCGGGAGTGATTGTGGCCTTCTGCATTCCTGCAACCCTGAAAAAGGGAACAGGACATTATCTTGAGCGCATCAGGGTCAATGTTAACAAGTTCCCTGTGATAGAGGTCGATGAACTTCATAATGCCATTGTGCTGACCAACGAGCAGATACATACGCTCAAAAGCATCGAGTCCGCCGCCGACAAGATGATCAGCCCGCTTCAGGACCTTGAAGACAACCTGCATTTCCTTATCAGTTATATTGTCATTCCGCTCTTTGCGTTTGCAAATGCAGGTATAGACCTGTCCAATATGAGTTTTGCCGGTCTGTTCTCCGGTGTTTCCCTTGCTGTTATGGCAGGACTTGTTCTCGGCAAGTTCATAGGAGTGTTCTCGTTCTCATGGCTTGCAGTGCGCATGAAGGTGGTTTCATTGCCGGAAGGTACTACGTGGAAGGCGTTTGCAAGTGTATGCGTCATCTGCGGCATAGGATTTACAGTGTCCATGTTCATCGCGGACCTGTCATATTCAGGTGTACAGGGCGCTGAGGTCCTGCTTGACCAGGCAAAGTTGGGAGTGCTCTCCGGATCTGTGATTGCCGCAGTTGCAGGCTGTCTGCTTCTGAACAGGACACTGCCCAAGTCATTGTAATCCATTGAATAATGAAATCTCCGATCAGACTTGTTGCTGTCCTTCTGCTGATATTCCTGTCAGCAGCGGCCACTGATGCGGCCGGGAGGAAAAAGCAGCCTGTCGATACTGTGGGCTTGACATGCAGGGGAGTGATGGAGACTTTTGCCAAGGTTTCCGACGGGCTTGAGCAGCGGCTTGATTTCTATAAGTCCAAGGGGCTGACTCATTATTTCTATTCACCCTCCGACGACAAGTATTGCAGCCGATGGGGATGGAAATTCCTTTATAACGACTCGCAGCGCCATTCAATAAGGGCTCTCGTGAAACTTTGCAGCAGCAAGGGGATTGAATTTGTATGGACCGTCAACCCCGGTGAAAGATACAATTGGACTCCGGCGGATTATAAGTTCCTGCTGGATAAACTGATAATGATGTCCTACAATGGCATCAGGTCATTTGCTGTCGATTTTACTGACCATCCCGGAGACCACCGCGCTGTGCGGGACAGTCTTGTGAAGGATTTCGTGATGACAAGAAAGAATCCTGTCACCCTATATGTGGTCGATGATATACCTCAGGTGGAATATCCGTCGGAAGGTCATTCTGCCATAGAGTCTCTAATGAGGGGCTATCATTTTGATGATGAATTCATTGCCTCATGCAAGGCCACAGGCTCGATATTATGCACTCTTTCCGAATATGACGAATTTGCCAAACTTGCCATTTCTGCAACTGCCGACTGTGCCCGCAACCCTGGCGAGTATTCCCCGGACAGGAGCATGGCAGATGCAATCGAGATACTTGATGAGGATGTCAGGGGTGCTTTTCTGACCTTTCTCAAACATACAGGGGAGGTGAATGAATCCTCATCTGTCGAGGTCTTTACATTGGATACATGGTCAAAGGACAAGGCTGACGCTCTGTACGGTGAGTTTGACTGCATAGAGAAAGTTCCGGAACAGATCTCATCTCACGTGGGCTCGGATTTCATAGAGGCTCTAAGGCCCTGGTTTGTCGAGTTCGGAAGGCTTGGCACAAGAGGAAAGAAGGTGCTCAGATGCATGGAGTGTTTTACCCGTGGAAACATCCGTGATTTCTGGACCATATATATATCTGCTATGATGACACCTCAGCAGGATGCTGATTATCAGGCACATCCGGTGGGTGCAAATAAACTTCATCCGTTCTGCTGTGCCGCTATGGAGGACTTGAAGGAGGCTTTCACCCGGATGCTTACGGGGGGTGCGGGCTTTCAGAATCTGGCATCCACTCTTTCGGACAGATCCAATGCAGCCTTGGATTCTGACTTTGCCACCAGCGTCGATTCCGAGGGCCATATCGAATTTGCCATTCCTGCTCATGCCAACACCTGCCATCTTCTGACAGGACCTCTCCCGGAAGGCAAGCGTCTGTTTTTCCGTCAGTTAAGGACTGACGGCTCCCTCGCGGCAGAGTTTATTCTGGATTCTCCGTCCACGACCTTCGACATAAAGAACGGAGCGGTGAAGGTCGATATCATCGGTGATGTGGATATATATGAATGTATTTTTGTATATTTGTAGTTTGTGAATAATAATATATGGGAAAGGTAATATTGACAGGCGACCGTCCGACAGGAAGACTCCATCTCGGACACTATGTAGGCTCTCTCAGAAGAAGGGTGGAATTGCAGAACTCCGGTGAGTTTGAGAAGATATTCATCATGATTGCAGATGCTCAGGCTCTCACCGACAATGCTGATAATCCGGAGAAAATCCGTCAGAATATCATCGAGGTGGCTCTGGACTACCTCTCGGCAGGTCTTGACCCCGAAAAGGTTACAATCTTCATCCAGTCGCAGGTGCCGGAACTCTGTGAACTTGCGTTCTATTATATGAACCTTGTTTCGGTGCAGAGGCTCCAGCGCAATCCTACCGTGAAGCAGGAGATCCAACTCCGCGGCTTCTCGGACAATGAGGACGAGCAGAACAGGAAGGGTATTCCTGTGGGATTCTTCACCTATCCTATAAGCCAGGCATCTGACATCACCGCTTTCCGTGCCACTACGGTTCCTGTGGGCGTTGATCAGGCTCCGATGATCGAGCAGACACGCGAGATAGTCCATAAGTTCAACTCGGTCTATGGCGAGACTCTTGTCACCCCTGAGATGCTGCTTCCGGAAAACGCTGTCTGCTGTCGTCTCCCGGGTACTGACGGAAAGGCGAAGATGAGCAAGTCACTCGGCAACTGCATCTATCTCTCTGACACCACAAAGGAGGTCAAGAAGAAGGTCAACAGCATGTTCACCGATCCGCTGCACCTCCAGATAGAGGATCCGGGACATGTGGAGGGAAATGTGGTTTTCACATATCTTGATGCCTTCTGCAAGGACGAGCATTTCGCAAAGTATCTTCCTGACTATGAGAACCTTGACCAGATGAAGGCGCATTATGAGCGTGGCGGTCTTGGGGACGGCACCTGCAAGAAGTTCCTCTTCAACATCATGGAGGAGATGCTCCAGCCTATCCGTGAAAGAAGGGCGCAGTATGAGCAGAATATCCCTGCCGTATATGAAATCCTCCGCAAGGGTTCAGAAGTCGCCCGCACAGAGGCTGCCAAGACCCTTGCAGATGTCCGCAAGGCAATGCAGATCAACTATTTCGATGATGCTGACCTGATAGCGGAACACACAAGGAAATATCAGAAGTAGTGCATACATCCATATAAAAAGACTGACCCCTTAGAAACCGTTTTCCCGGATAGGGTCGCGAGGCGATCGGTTTCTAAGGGGTCAGTCTTTTTTGTATATGCTATCTTTCGTATTCAACTTTCGCGCGAACTTCCGCGATTGTCTTTACATATTCTATAACGTTGTCTCTCATGTCGTCTGCCTTGTAGGCTGCAAGCGCTTCCCAACTTTCAAAGTCTGCAATCATCACGGCATCGTAAGATGTCTTGCCTTCATTACGGTTGATTCCGATTTCAATTGCTGTCAGACCAGGCACGAGTCCCAGGAGAGACTGATACTTTTCCTTGACGTCTTCAGCGAGTTCCTTTGCAGTCTTGCCATCTGATGGCTTGAACTTCCACATTACACAATATCTTACCATAGTTATTAGAGTTAAATGATGGTTTAAAATTTATCGAGCACTAAATTAGTAAGTTTCTTTGATATGACCAAAATTTAATGCCTATATTTGCGAAGATTTATTGCAGACATGACAAATTATAAGGAACATACTCATAGGATAGCCAGAAACACGTTGATGTTGTATGTGAGGATGCTTTTTATGATGTTCCTGGGACTCTTTACGTCCAGAATAGTGCTGGAGGCCTTAGGAGAAAACGATTATGGAGTCTATAGTGTCGTCGGCGGTGTTGTCGCGATGTTCTCTGTCATATCAGGCTCTCTTTCAGGTGCAATATCCCGTTTCATCACCTTTGAACTCGGAAAGGGAGAGAATGGACGTGTCGCTGAGGTCTATTCGACGGCAGTCGCGGTCCAGTTACTTCTTGCCATAGTCATAGTCCTTGTGGCAGAACCTCTTGGATTGTGGTATATAGACAATAAGATGACCATTGATCCTGTCAGGATTCCTGCTGCAAGGTGGGTGCTGCATTTTTCCATCCTCTCTTTTGCGGTCAATCTTATGAGCATGCCTCAGATGGCGACAATAACAGCCCATGAGAAAATGTCGGCGTATGCCTATATAGGTATTCTTGAAGGAGTTCTGCGCTTTGTCATAGCATTGGCAATCAGTTATTCCCATGCGGACCGTCTTGTCCTTTATGCGATGCTGATGGCCCTGTCGTTCATTGTTGTAAGACTTGCATATGGAATTTATTGCAGAAGGCATTTCCCGGAATGCCGTTTCAGTTTCCGCTTGGCCAGAGGTGGAGCCGGGGAAATGTTCTCTTTTGCAGGATGGAATTTTGTGAGTGTGGCCGCGAGTGTTGTCCGGGACTATGGCTCCGATATCCTGATTAACCTTTTTTATGGCCCTGCCGTCAATGCCGCAAGAGCTATTGCCGTCCAGTTGAATGGTGTGGTCCAGGGTTTCGTGAAGAATTTCATGACAGCAGTAAACCCCCAGATTACAAAATCCTATGCCTGCGGACAGGAGGATATGATGGTCAAACTTGTGATCAAGTCAGCAAGATTTTCATATTATCTGCTGCTGATTCTTGTGCTGCCCGTCATATTCAATGTGGATTATCTGCTAGGTATATGGCTTAAGGAAGTTCCCGAATATACCACCGGATTTGTTACGCTCTTCCTTGTTTTCGCCCTTAGCGAATCTCTTATCACTCCGATGGTTACAGCGACTCTGGCAACCGGCAGGATCAGGACCAACATCATCATGGGATTCCTTGTGATGCTTAATCTCCCGGTTTCATATCTCTGTCTCAAGGCAGGTGCGCCACCTGAGTCTACTGTGCTGGTTGCAGTTGTCCTTTCACAGGTATGTCTTGTCGCCAGATACCTTATCCTGAGAAGCCTTGTGCAATTTTCCGCACGCGACTTTTTCGTCAGGATATATATGAATGTGATGGCGGTTACAGCAGTCTCGCTTGTATTGCCGCTTATTATCGTATCCTGCTACTCATGGGACGGATTCACAGGGTTTCTTGTCAAGGCCGCGGTCTGCGTCCTGTCAGTAGGATGCTCAGTGCTTTCAATCGGCATGAATGCCGGAGAACGGCGTGGACTGATGGATTTCATCACATCCCGCAGAAATACTACCGCTTCCTGACAAGATTGTAATAGTCTGTAAAGATCTCTTTTGTAGTCCTTTTCGTGAAGATGCTTCTGCGGACATTGGCTGCCGCCTCGCGCATTATGCGGTTGCGTCGGCTTTCCGGGGTCCTGTCTGAACAGTCGCAGAGCAGATATTTCAGTCCCCTCAATGCTTCGAAACACCAGATGAAGGCTCCCATGAGCGTATAGGTCAGGCGGTTACAGCCCTCTGTGCCCTGATTTGGCCTTATGTTGCGCAGGCTTGAATAGAATATGAGAGAGCCACGGACCCTGGTCGGCTTGATTGCTGCTTCCATGCGTGATGCTGTGGCATTTGCGATATGGGTTATCCTTACGTCCGCATCTACATATACAGGATGCCCGCTCCTGCTGAAAAGCGTGCCGAGGGCTATGTCTTCTGGCGTGAATGTATATGTGGGGTCAAACCAGCCTGCCTGCCGGAATATATCCGTCTTTGCAAGAAAGCAGGCCCCGTTGAGGGTATATGTCCTGAAAATTCCCTTCTGCATGGTCCATCGGGTCTGCTTGGTCTCATCTACAAGATGGAGGTAATGGCGGAGATATCTGCACGGAGTCCATGGACCTCTTCCGCAGGTCTGCACCCTTCCGTCCGGAAAGACGATTTCGGGAGATATTGCGGCAGTGTTCTCATCAAGCGCTTCCATGTCGGCGACAAGTCTGTCGATGACCGGCATGGACATCAGTGTATCATCGTTGACTATGAAGCAATACTTGCCTTTGGCCTGCTCCAATGCGAGATTGTTGTTTTCGGCAAAGCCGCGCAGTTCGTCGCTCCTTATGACTGTGACCCAGGGGTATTTCCGAGACAGCAGCGCGAGATTTTCCTCAGAGAACATATAGGCGACTACAAGCGTCTCATAGGAAACTGCGGTATGCTTCCTTATGGAATCAAGGCATGGGAACAGACACGAGGTGTTGTTCATGCTGACGATGACTATGCTTGCTGTAATATCCATATCAAAGCAAATATACAATAAAATTTGACTGTCCTGTAACAAGTACAAATAAAAACATTAAATTTGCTCTGATAAATCGGCATATATGAGCGAAGATACAAACATATATCACGTAGGATGCAGTACGGATGACAATTATATTCATCATGCGTCGGTGATGCTCTGCTCCCTGTTGGAAAACAACAGAGGCAATGAGATTGTCATTCATGTACTTTATGGGAGCCTTTCGGATGCTAACATGGATTTTCTGAAAGGACTTGCCGGAAGATATGGCTCGAAGATATGTTTTCATCAGGTTGACCATGCAAGTCTGGAGGGAGTAAAGTTCCGTACCGTCCGTCCTTTGTCCATGGCGGCGTATTACCGTCTTCTCCTGTCTTCTGTTCTGGAAGATGTGGATAAGGCTCTCTATCTTGATGTGGATACAGCAGTCCTTGGAGATATTTCCCCGTTGTTTGACTTAGAGATGGAAGACTATGCCCTTGCTGCCGTAAAGGACGTCGTCCCGTGTTTTGATGACCATAGGGCGGCTTTATCGATTCCTTATGATGCGGATTATTTCTGTTCGGCAGTCATGCTCGTCAATCTGAAATACTGGAGGGAACATGGGTGTGAACCGCTCTTGCTTGAGTTTGCCAAGAGGGACAGGGTGGTATTCTGCCATGATCAGGATGCGTTGAACTATGTGTTCAAGGGACGGTGGTATCAACTGCCTCCAAAGTGGAACAGATTCAATATGAATTACATACCTGCATCCGGTTTCAGGGATTATCGTGACAGATATGAATATTACCACGCTCCTGTGATAATTCATTTCAGTGATTACAAGCCTGCACGAAAATGTTTTTGCGTCAAGTTCGCAGGGCTGTACCGTTCGTATCTTGAATTGTCAGGCTGTCCTGTCCCTTCTGTTGAAAAGGTGTCTTTCTGGGACAGGCTTGCCCCAGTGAGAATGTATGTGTTCAGGACTGTCCTGAAATGTCTGGGCTTATATGACCGTTACCTTTACAGGCGGCTTTGGCTGCGGAAAAAGTGTGGAAGAGCATGAGTCGGCCTGCAATATTGACAGTTGTCATCACCTACAACGGCATGAAATGGCTTGATGCCTGCCTTGGAAGCCTCAGGTGCAGCATCATGCCTACCGATGTCTTTGTTGTTGATAATTGTTCGACAGACGGGACGCCGGAATACGTCAGGGCGCATTTCCCGGAGGTCGTGCTTGTGCAGTCTGACGGGAATCTCGGTTTCGGCAGGGCTAACAATGTCGGTTTGAAATATGCCTTGGAGCACGGTTATGATTATGTCTATCTGCTCAATCAGGATGCCTGGGTCATGCCGGATACCTTGGGCAGGCTAATGGAGGCCATGGCGTCGCAGCCTGAATATGGAGTACTTTCGCCGGTCCAGATGGTCGCTGCTATGGATAAGCCCGATGCAGGATTTGCGGAAAAATGCCTGAAATTTCCAGTGGATGCATATCAGGACGGACATATATACGAGGTGTCCTTCGTGATGGCGGCCCATTGGATGATAAGCCGTGAGTGTATAGAGGCTGTCGGGGGCTTTTCACCTGTATTCTACCATTATGGAGAGGATGACAATTATCTCGACAGGGTCCGCTTCAAGGGCTTCAAGGTGGGATTTGTTGCCGGTGTCCATGCTGTTCATGACCGTGAGGAGAGAACTCTGACCAAGGCGTTCAGGATGAGACGTAAATACATCATGGCCTTGGCCCGCGTTTCCGATCCGTCCAATCATCTGTGGCTCAGATTGATATATCAACCTGTGGAGATGCTCATGTGGAGTCTGCGCTGGTTTTCTGCCGATGTCCTTGGATATATCCCTAAGTTGATTGCCTGCTATCCTGACCTTATAAGGCGCAGACGTGAGTCATTCAATCGCAGGGCCTTCCTGTGATCATACCTCTATCCATTCATACTCGCCGCCCCAGATTTCCAGGAACCTGAGCAGGCCGGCATTGCTGATGACTGTGCTGGCAGTGTTGTCGCATGGGTGGAAACTTACCCTTTCTGCGTTTTGGAGGTCCTTGTCAAGGAAAAGTCTGACCCTGTGTCCGTTTTCAAAAAGTTCCTTTGCCGATACGCCTTCACGAGGGTTGCCCGCCTGGTCCGTAAGATTCATGTCATTTATCAGACCGAAAGGGGAGACTGAACCGGGAAGAAGACCGAGACAGCGCTCCATCCTTTCCTGAGATGCGAACGACAGTTTGCCCTGTTTCAGGCTTTTCTCCAAGGTGTGGATGCCAAGTTCCTTATGGCACTCGAAGACGACAAGATAATGCCTGTTGCCCTTGTGGTTGCGGAAGAACAGATTCTTGCAATGGGTCGAATCAATCTCCTTCCAGTATTCGAGCGCGAGTTCTATGGTAGGAAGGGGAGGATGGTGATGTGTCTTGAAATCTATTCCGTGTCCGCAGAGGAATCTTTCCACTTTTTCTGTCTTTTCGCTTGTCATGACGATTTGTTTCTGTGCCGGACAAAAATACAAAATTTTCTGATTATCTTTGTATGATTGTCTGCTCAGGCAGAGTGTGGAATTGTTTAATCTGAGGATATGGACGGCAAACAGACTATATGGGATCCGCTGCGCAGGAAGGAGGTGGCCCTGACGCCCGAGGAGAGGGTGAGGCAGTGGTTCATAGGCGTATTGGCGGAGAATCTGGAGGTGCCTCTGCATCTGATGATGAGCGAGACGGGATTCAGGTTGGGAGGCAAACAGTTCCGTGCGGATATTCTGGTATATGACAGAAATGCCAGGCCTCTGATGGTGGTAGAGTGCAAGAGACCTGAGGTGGAACTGAGCGAGGAGGTGCTTGATCAGACAATAAGATATAATATGGTACTGAATGTCAGATATATAGCCATAACCAACGGTCGTAAGACCTTCATGTTCGGCAATACCGGAGGAAAATACGGGATTCTGACAGATGTCCCCAAATACAATGAAATGTTATGTCAACGATAACTCAAGGTTTTTTGGATCATAAGATATTCCAGATCGTATCTGAAACTGCTGCTGAACTGGGGGTGAGAGCCTTTGTGATAGGCGGTTATGTCCGCGACTGCTTCCTCGGCCGTCCGAGCAAGGATATAGATATTGTTGTTGAGGGCAGCGGAATAGCCGTGGCTGAGGCGGTGGCGCAGAAGGTGCATACCAATGTGTCCGTGTTCAGGAATTTCGGTACAGCAATGCTTCGTTACAAGGGGATTGAAGTCGAATTTGTGGGTGCGCGGAAGGAGTCATATAACCGTAATTCCCGAAAGCCTATCGTTGAGAACGGAACTCTGGAAGACGATCAGTTGCGCCGTGATTTCACAATCAATGCCATGGCTTTCAGTTTGCAGAAGGAGGATTTTGGGGCGCTGGTCGATCCTTTCGGAGGCATCAGGGACCTTGCTGCCGGCATAATCCGCACACCCCTCGATCCGGATACCACTTATAGCGACGACCCCCTCAGAATGGTGCGTGCCGTGCGTTTTGCCACCAAACTGTCCACTCCCGAACTCGAATTTCAGATCGTGCAGGAGTCTAAGGATTCCATAAGACGCAACCTGCACCGTATGGAGATACTTTCCAAGGAGAGGATTGTGGAGGAACTCAACAAGATACTTGTGACTTCGCATCCTTCGATGGGTTTCAGACTGCTTGACCAGGTGGGGCTTCTGGACTGGATATTGCCGCAACTTGTCAAGTTGAAAGGTGTGGAAAGCATTGACGGCAAGGGACATAAGGAGAATTTTTCACACACATTGGAGGTGCTTGATAATGTGGCGCGATATGAGGAGGAAGGAATTGCTGCGGGTGCCTTGAAGGATTGGGTCTTTGTCGATGGAGTTGAAGTCGGGAAGGTCCGCACTGAACCGAATGTCTGGCTTCGCTGGGCCGCCCTGCTTCACGATATAGCCAAGCCTGCAACCAAGAGATATGATCCGCAACTCGGATGGACTTTCCACGGACACGAGTTTGTGGGCGCAAAATGGATTCCCAAGATATTTCAGAGTCTGAAGATGCCTCTGAACGAGAAGATGAAGTATGTCCAGAAGTTGGTGGGGCTGCATCTTCGTCCGATAGCCCTTGTGACTGACGAGGTCACGGATTCGGCAGTGCGCAGGCTTCTTTTTGATGCGGGCAACGATATAGACGACCTGATGCTTCTGTGTCATGCCGACATTACATCCAAGAATCCTCGAAAGGTGGAGCGTCTGCATGCCAATTTCGAACTTGTGAAGGCAAAGATGGTCGAGGTGGAGGCAAAGGATGCTGTGCGCAACTGGAAGAACCCTATAACAGGGGAGTATGTGATGGAACTTTTCGGTATTGCCCCGTGCAGGGAGATCGGCGTGCTTAAAGATGCTGTCAAGGATGCGATTCTTGATGGCAGGATTGAGGGTTCATTCGAAGCGGCAGATGCCTATATGCGCGAACTGGCCGCTGATATGGGACTTTCTCCGGTGAAATGATAACTGCTGATTTCATAGAATATATCCGTTCTGTACGTCGTTATTCCGAGCGTACAGTGCAGATTTATGGGTTGGTCCTTGAAGATTACTCTCAGGATAGGCAGGTGAAGGATGATGATGAACTGATAGCCTCCCTGAATCCGTCCGAACTCAGGTCATACGAGGTCAACCTGCTTGATGACAGGAAATTATCTCCGAAGACGGTGAATCTTCACCTGTCCGTTCTCAGCCGCTTTTGCGATTATCTTATAAAGGTGGGCCGGCTCTCCTCCAATCCTGTCTCTCTTGTTTCCCGTCCTAAGATAATGAAGAGGGTGCCGGAGTTTTACCGTCTTGAATCCATGGATGATTATTTCGTCCGTACTCAGGCCAACGCTTCCCCCGAGGCATTGGAGGCTTTTCTTTCCGATCCGACCGGTGAAGATGGCAAGGGCTTATATTGCAAAAGACTTGCAAGACTTATAATCAATATTCTATATTCATTGGGGCTGCGTCGCAGCGAGGTCATCGGATTGACGCTCGGAGATGTGGATTTTGGCAGAAAAGTTGTCAAGGTGCATGGAAAGGGCGATAAAATGCGAGAAATTCCTCTTGTTGATTCATTGTCTGAAGAAATTTTATTATATTTGAAAGCGGTTGATGCTTTGTGCGGCGGGTGCAGGTCTTTGATAGACCCACTTCTTGTCACATACGGGCTGGACAGTCTTTATCCGGTCTATCTTGACAGGACAGTAAAGGAGGAACTTGGTGATGTCGATGGGATTAACGGCAGAAAATCTCCCCACGTCCTTAGACATTCCATAGCGACTCAGTTGCTCAATGATGGAGCGGATCTGAATTCCATCAAGGAGATGCTGGGACATTCCTCATTGGCGACGACTCAGATTTACACTCACAGCAGCATTGCTCAACTGAAAGATATTTATAAACAAGCCCATCCAAGGGCAAAAAACGGAGGTAAACATGGAGATTAGAGTACAATCCATCAAGTTCAATGCTGATCAGAAACTTTTGGACTTTGTAGAAAAGAAATTCTCAAGAATCGAGAAGTTCTACGATGCGATTACAGGTGTAGATGTGGCGCTTTCATTGCTTCCAGACCAGGACAACAAGAATGTAAAGGTCATCGTCAGCGTACCGGGCAGCACAATCGTGGTTGAGAAAAATGCAAAGACCTTCGAAGATGCAGTAGTTGACTGCGCTGATATTCTCAAAGAGAAATTGGTAAAGGAGAAAGAAAAGAGAGCATAATCTATAAAAAAAGGACCGGCAGACCCGGTCCTTTTCTTTTATAGACTCCTGATGATATCAAGTGCATCGGTGCAGAGTCTGGTGATTGCTCCCCAGTCCTTTGCTGCGATTGCCTCCTTAGGGAAGAGGTTGCTGCCCATTCCCACGCAGGTTACTCCTGCCTTGAACCATCCTTCGAGGTTCTCCTTGGTCGGCTTAACACCTCCTGTCACCATGATCTGGCTCCATGGCATAGGTGCTTTGAGACCTTTCACGAATGCAGGTCCGAGTACATCGCCAGGGAACACCTTGCAGAGGTCGCATCCGAGTTCCTGTGCCTTGCCCACTTCCGATACTGTACCGCATCCAGGGCAGTAAGGCACGAGACGGCGGTTGCAGACAGGTGCGATTTCAGGGTTGAAGAGCGGACCTACCACGAAGTTCGCTCCAAGTTGGAGATAGAGGGCCGCTGTCGGTGCATCTACCACAGAACCGATGCCGAGGATCATGCCCGGAAGTTCCTTGTTGGCATATTTTACGAGTTCGCCGAATACTTCATGAGCGAAGTCTCCGCGGTTTGTGAACTCGAATGCGCGAACGCCACCTTCGTAACAGGCCTTCACGACTGCCTTTGCAGTCTCGATGTCGGCATGATAGAATACAGGGACCATGCCTGTCTCCTTCATAGCCGCTATTATTTGCTGTTTGTTGTATTTTGCCATAGTTTTTAAGATTTCTCGACTCGCTTCGCTCGCTCGAAATGACAATACTACATTCTGTCATTCCGAGCGAAGACGAGGAATCTACCTTGAAACACGCCCTGAACCGTCGCCCTTCATGAGGTTCTCGACCTCTGCGACAGTCACCTGATTGTAGTCTCCGTAGATGGTGTGCTTGAGGCATGACGCCGCCACAGCAAAGTTGAGCGCCTTCTGGTCGTCCTCAGGGTATGAGATGAGACCATAGATGAGACCTCCCATGAATGAGTCTCCACCTCCGACACGGTCAACTATGTGGGTGATGTCGTAGCGTGGTGACTGATAGAGAGTTCCGTTGCTGTAAAGCACTCCGCCCCATGTGTTGTGGTTTGCGTTGATGGAGCCGCGGAGAGTGATGATGACCTTCTTTGCACGCGGGAACTTGGCCATGAGTTGAGTGCATACGCTCTCGAACTCTGCTGCGTTCACCTCACCGTGAGTTGCGGTTACATCGAATCCTTCCGGCTTGATGCCGAATACCTTCTCTGCGTCCTCTTCATTACCGAGTATGACGTCGCAGCCTGCAACCAGTTCCGGCATAACCTCAGAGGCAGTCTTGCCATATTTCCAGAGGTTCTTGCGGTAGTTCAGGTCGCATGATACGGTCACTCCGAGTCTGTTTGCAGCCTTTATCGCTTCAAGGCATACGTCTGCTGCTCCCTGGCTGATGGCAGGCGTGATGCCTGTCCAATGGAACCAGTCAGCACCCTCGAACACCTTCTCCCAGTCGATCATGCCCTTCTCTATCTGTGCGATAGAAGAGTGTGCGCGGTCATAGACAACCTTGCTTGGACGTGCGACAGCTCCTGTTTCAAGGAAATATATGCCGAGACGGTCTCCGCCGAAGATGCAGTGCTTTGTGCCCACTCCATAACTGTGGAGGTCCTTGATGCAACTTGCTGCGATGTCGTTCTTTGGGAATCTTGTAACGAACTCGGCTTCAAGGCCGTAGTTTGCAAGTGAAACGGCAACATTGGCCTCGCCGCCACCGAATGTCGCTTCGAACTGCTTCGCCTGTGAGAATCTGAGATAACCAGGTGTAGCGAGACGGAGCATGATTTCTCCGAATGTAATTACTTTTGCCATAGTTATGATCTGTAAAATTGATTTATCTCATTTCAGTGTAAGGAATTTCGTCCTTGTCTCCATAGTTGAGGTTCTCTCCACCCATGCCCCAGATGAACATGTAGTTGCTTGTACCGGCAGCAGCGTGGATAGACCACTCAGGAGATGTGATTGCCTGCTCGTTCTGCATCCACACAAGGCGCTGCTCCTTAGGCTCGCCCATGAGGTGGCAGATTGCGTTGCCCGGCTTTACCTCAAAGTAGAAGTATGCCTCCATGCGGCGTGTGTGGGTGTGTGCCGGCATTGTGTTCCATACAGAACCTGGCTGGAGTTCAGTGAGACCCATCTGGAGTTGGTTTGTGCCGCCACCCTTTACGTTGCCGAGAACTGAACTTACGATGAGTTGGTTGACTACGCGGTCGTTGCTGTCTTCCATCTTGCCGTACTTGTCAGACTTTGCAACGGCATAGTCCGCCTTGCATTTGAGTCCGAGTTCATTCTTCGCCTTCTTGCTGGCTTTGACATCTGTACTGATGAGTTGAGTTACATACTCCTTGTATGCAGGAGTTGAGTTGAGGTAGAACTTTGCAGGATTTGCAGCATCAAGGCTCTTGAATGATACCTTCTTGTTGCCACATCCAATGTAGAGTCCTTCCTTGAAGATCATAGGATATTCCTCAGCCAAGCCTTCTGCATTTACAACGGTAACGATGCCGGGACCTCCCACGTTGATTACTCCAAGTTCGCGTCTGTCAAGGAAGTTCTCCGCCTTGAGTTCGTCGAATGTTTCAAGGACAAGAACCTTGTTTACAGGCATTGCACCACCATAGATAAGTCGGTCGTAAAGAGTGTAAGTGAGGTTGATCTCATCCGGAGCCATTACCTTCTCCATAAGGAATGCGCTGCGGAGACGCTCTGTGTCATAATGCTTTACATCATCAGGATGACATGCTGTCTGTACTGTGTAATTGAGTTGTGCGTTTGCTGTCATTGCCACAAGGAATGAAGCAGCGATAAATAGGATTCTTTTCATTTTATTGTGTTTTATTCGTTAGCATTCACGTCTGCCTCGCCTTTCTGAAGTTTGATGATGGCGCGGCGGTTGAAGAACATAAGGGTCATTGTATAAGCCACAAGTATTGCAACACCGATCCACTTGAACGAGTAGGTAAGGTGGAAGATGATCCATGCGAGTGGGCTTGATGCAAAGTCGAGTGCTCCTGCCTGGAATCCGTCAGGAATCTTCACGGCAGCATCTCCTGTCTGTGCATATACATCCTGAGCGGCAAGTGTGAAGTATGGCGCAAGGTTGGTCACGAACAGAAGACCGATGACGATGATGACAACTCCGATGATAAGACTCTTGATCACGTTACCCTTGGTGATAGGAAGGATGAGCGGGAAGAGATAGAACATACCTGCAAGTGATGCGAGTGGAAGGAACTGGTTTCCAGGGAGTATCACAGCAAGGAAAAGGGTGATCGGAATAAGGATGAGGGATGCTACCAGTGTAGTCGGGTGGCCGATCACAAGTGCCGGACTCATACCTATGTTAAGACCCTTCGCTCCCTTGAACTTCCTGTTGATCAGGTCGCGGGTCGCATCTGAAATAGGTTTAAGACCTTCGATGAAGAGGGAAGTGATACGTGGGATAAGTTCCATTACGGCTCCCATCTTGATGCCGACGCCAAGGATGTACGGAATGTTCTCGACAACGTTTGCCCATGTCTTGCAGGTAAGGCAACCGATGGTGATACCCACGATGATACCGAGGAAGAGAGGCTCTCCGAGCAGACCGAATTTCTTCTTCATGCCCTCTGCGTCGATATAGAGTTTGTTTATGCCCGGAATTTTGTCAAGGCCTGCATTGATTACTTCTGCAAACGGCACGAATCCCTGACAGAACGGCTGAGGAATGGAGATGCCCTCCATACCAGGGTAGAACTTCTGGAATCTGTCTGCTGTATAGTCAGCAAGCACAAGGGTGATGATGTAGCAGATGATGGCTGCGAAGAATCCCCAAAGGATGCTGTTTGACGCGAAATAGACGATGGCGCCGATGAAGGCGAAATGCCAGTAGTTCCAGAGGTCGATGTTCACTGTGCGTGTTGTCTTGGTAAGGAGCATGAGTATGTTCACTCCAAGACATACAGGGATGATAAGCGCTCCGACTGATGTGTTGTATGCCACTGATGCAGCAGCCGGCCAGCCCATGTCGAATATCTTCAGTTGCAGTCCGTAGATCTCGACAACTTTTTCAAGAGCAGGGCCGAGGGTGCTGGTCAGAAGGGCTGTGATCACAGAAAGTCCCACGAAACCGACTCCGACGAGAAGTCCGCTCTTGAGTGCTTTGCTGAATCCTATGCCGATGCAGAGTCCGAGGATGGTGAAGATGATAGGCATCATCACCGCCGCACCGAGTCCGATGATATAACTGAATACTTGTTCCATAATAAGGTTATTTCAAATTAACTGTTAGAGGTGTTCTCAATTGTGCGGAAAAAATATCAAGATGCTTTTTCCAGTCTTCGTAAGTCTTCATGTCGGCTCCATCCCATCCGAACCCCCACCAATATACGAAAGGCTTTCCAGGTTCATATGTGGAGTGTGCGAGCATGTGGCCTTTTGAGCCGTTTCTCTTCTTGCTTTCTTGCTCGGAGAAATATCGCAGGCCTGTGCTTTCCAATTCTTCAGCGAATACATGACCGACATAGATGATGCCGTTGTCGACATCATTGAACTTGTCGAAGTTCATAGTAGGGGCAGGGTAGGCGATGTAGCCTTTTGTCGCGTCGCCGATAGCCTTGCCGTCTGTGTCTTGAACCACGATACCTGTTACAATCGGCGTAGGAGCGTCAAGTCCCTCGAATGATACGACGGTCTTGGTGAAATGTGAACCGAGGTCTATGCTTATGGTCCTGGTTTCTACAACATTCTCGCAATTTCCAATCTTGAATGGCCTGAATGTCAGTTTCATTGTGAATCTGAGCGGACCGTTGTCAAGAATCTCGAATGTGTCATAACAGAACGGATATATGATTTCATCTCCGTCAAGAAGGGCCGAGGTGCCGGCTCCAAGTGTCGGTCCAACTGCATAGAAATCTGCGCCATATCCATGGTCAATATGGAATGACCTCTTGTTGTGGAAAACAGCAGCGGAATCCTTGCCGAATTCCTTCTTGATCTTCTTCTCGATTTTTTTCTGCCCCGGATCAAGAGCAAGTCTGTACATTTCAGGTATTACAGGGAGGTCTGTGTTCTTCTTTGTGAAGATGTCATATCCGGAAGGATTGTCCTCCTTGAATCCATATACTCTGAAGCCTACCAAATCATTTTCCCAGCAGATGTCATCAACCCTTTTCGGATAGTGGTCACCGCGTACTTTGGTTACGACTTCTGCAGGTGTGCCTTTACGAAGGACGAAATCCTGTGATGCACCGCCTCCCAGAGTAGCTGGAAATACAACCTTGCCGTCGTATGTGATCTGGTACGGAACTTCTGCTCCGTTGCTTGTGATGACGAATTTTTCACCCTCTCTGAGGGAGAGTTTTGCAGTGACATCAGACAATACCAGTTCTATCAGTTCAGGATGCCTGTCCACCTGGAGTGGGTTGCTGACATTTACCGTTAAAACACTGCCGCAGCCAGACAGAATGAACTGTATGGCTGCAGCAATAAGAATAAGTCCTCTTTTCATTACTTAGGCTGTTTTCCGATGTAAGCGAGGATACCTCCGTCAACATAAAGCACGTGACCGTTTACGAAGTCAGAAGCCTCAGATGCGAGGAATACTGCAGGACCCATGAGGTCTTCTGGTGTACCCCAACGCTCAGCAGGAGTCTTTGCTACGATGAAGGCATCGAACGGATGACGGCTGCCGTCTGCCTGACGCTCGCGAAGAGGAGCGGTCTGCGGAGTTGCGATGTAGCCCGGGCCGATACCGTTACACTGGATGTTGTATTGACCGTACTCTGATGCGATGTTTCTTGTAAGCATCTTGAGACCACCCTTTGCTGCTGCATATGCAGAAACAGTCTCACGTCCGAGTTCAGACATCATTGAGCAAATGTTGATGATCTTACCTGCTCCGAGTTTCATCATTGTAGGAAGGACTGCCTTTGCGCAGATGAAAGGACCGTTGAGGTCGATGTCAATCACCTGACGGAACTCTGCTGCACTCATTTCGTGCATAGGGATTCTCTTGATGATGCCGGCGTTGTTCACGAGGATGTTGATCGGACCAACTTCCTGCTCGATCTGAGCGACCATAGCGTTCACCTGGTCTTCATTGGTGACGTCGCATACATATCCGTGTGCCTCGATGCCGAGTTCCTTGTATGCTGCAAGTCCCTTGTCAACAAGTTCCTGCTTGATGTCGTTGAAAACGATCTTTGCTCCAGCCTGTGCAAATCCAGTCGCGATTGCGAATCCGATTCCGTAAGACGCACCTGTTACGAGTGCTACTTTACCTTCAAGTGAAAAGTTTACCATAATTTTAGTTTTTATTTATGTGTTATTATAGGTTTGTCCATGACAACACACAAAAATAATCAGAATATTTCAATATGGCAAACATTTAGGTCGGTTTATTAGAACAGACCTTTTAATCTTTCGAAGAAACTTTTATCTTCCTTTGTCGGGTCCGGCTTGAATGAATCCTTGTTGCGCAGGGATTCGATTATGGACTTTTCTTCCTTGCTCAGTTTCTTAGGAATCCATACCGCAAATTTTACATACAGGTCGCCTGTGCCTCCGTATCCGTTCACGGTCGGAAGACCTTTTCCGCGCAGTCTGATGACTGTGCCTGACTGAGTGCCCGGCTCCACCTTGACTCTGTATGTTCCGTCAAGACATGGTATATCCACGTCGGCACCGAGAACAGCATCAGGTATAGAGATTATTTTAGTATAGTAAAGGTTATTGCCTTCTCTTTTGAGGTTAGGATGCTCCTGTTCCTCTATCACTACAAGCAGGTCTCCGTTTATGCCGTTGTTCTTTGCTGCATGACCTTCGCCCTGAACGTTCAACTGCATACCCGCTTCAACGCCTGCCGGAATCTTGACCTTTATTGTCTCACGCTTGCGGACAAGCCCTGTTCCTGAACATGTGCGGCACGGATTGCTGATGATCTTGCCCTCGCCACCGCACTGCTGACAGGTCGAATATGCGAATGACTGACCGAAGATGCTGTTCACGACCCTCTGCACCTGTCCTGTGCCGTTGCAGGCCGGACAGGTCTTGATGTCGCCGCTGTTTCTTGCACCTCTTCCACCACAGTCCTCGCAAGGTACATTCTTCTCGATGCTGATGTCCTTTTCAACGCCCTTCGCGATTTCCTCCAACGTCAGTTTTACTCGGACTCTGATGTCGCGCCCGCGATAGACTCTCTGCTGCTGACGCTGCCCGCCTCTGCCGAAGCCTCCAAAACCGCCTCCGAAGCCGCTGAAACCGCTGAATCCACCTCCGAACAGGTCGTTGAGAATGTCGTTCAGGTCTCCGAAACCATGGCTGAAATCCGGTCCGGCCCCATCTACGCCTGCATGTCCGAACTGGTCATACTTGGCCTTCTTGTCAGGGTCGCTGAGTACAGAATACGCCTCCGCCGCCTCCTTGAACTTCTCCTCGGCCTCCTTGTTGCCCGGATTCTTGTCAGGGTGGTATTTTACCGCCAGTTTTCTATATGCCTTCTTGATTTCATCTGCCGAAGCGCCCTTGGCCACGCCAAGCACCTCGTAGTAATCTCTCTTGTTTGCCATTTCGATATTATATTCCTACGACAACTTTTGCAAAACGTATCACCTTCCCGTTCAGTGTATATCCTGTCTGAACCACATCAAACACCTTTCCCTTCTTCTCTTCCTCCTGGACGGGGAACTGTGCCACAGCCTCATGAAGGTCGGTGTCAAAGTCTTTGTCCTGAGCCTCGATCACAGCAAGTCCCTTGGTCTTTAAATATCCCATCAACTTGCTGTATATCAATTCTGTACCTTCTTTCGCCGCGTCGCTGTCATTAGACTCGAGAAGTACTTTGAGCGCTCTCTCGCAGTCGTCAAGCACAGGAAGCAGTCCCTTGATGGTCTCTGTCGATGCCATGCTTACGAGTTCCAGTTTCTCCTGAGATGTCCTTCTGCGGTAGTTGTCAAACTCCGCCATAAGACGCAGATAGTCATCCTTGTCCTTCGCTATGGTTTCCTCAGTCCTGGCCAGAGTCTCCTCCAACTGGCTTATCTTTGCCTGAAGTTCCTCTGTCTTTGTCTTTCCCTCCTTTTTTGCTGAGGATTTTTTCTTTGTATTTTCTGACATATTCCTTTATATCTTTATATTCCAGTTTACCAAAAATAATTGCTATCACAGCAATCGTGATTATCGTGATCAGCATGTTTCAAATGATTTGTCCATTGCGATACACAAATTATCTGCCACTTGCTCATTGACTGCCAATATGGCAGAAAGAGCCTGTGCATCTGACATATTCAATGTCAGTTTATCTTTTTTGTCACATACCCTGCAAGATATCCGAATGCAAGACCGGCTGCGATACCCACAACAGTCCCGACCAATACGTCGCCAAGATAGTGCTTGCCCACAAAGATCCGGCTTATGGCCACCATTAATGCCCAGATGAACATCCACCAGCCATAGACTTTGAGCCATGTCGGCTTTGTACGCAGGGTGGTCTTCAATCCTACAAAGGTAGAGCATGCAAGACCGAATGCATTGGCTGCATGAGCTGAGAAGAAACTGTATCCTCCTCCGTTTTCAAGGACATGAAGACCCTGGGAGAGCATATAGGTATCTTTCAGAGGCCTGATGCGTTCCACAGCGTGTTTGACGATATTGGAGAACTGGTCGCAGAAGCCGAAGGTCAATCCCGCTGCCGCAATCACTATGAGTCCCTTCTTCCAGCCCAGTTTCCATATCAGCAGGGCGACGATGGCCACATACATGGGTATCCATATGAGTTTGTCCGAGAAGAACTGCCAGACGGGGTCACTGATGGGGGAGTGCCAACTGTTGATGGCCAATGTGACCTGCTGGTCCAGATGGTGTACTTCCTGCCAGAACATATTATAGAATTGTTTCGTTGTCATCTCCCGGGAAGAGTACGGTCGCAGGTTCTTCTACCTCGACCTCCTTCTGCAACGCATCCCAAAGCATGTTTTTCAATTCCTTGATGCCCTCCTGGGTGAATGACGATATGAACACATGCGGTATGTCTTCCGGAAGCGTCGCCGCGATTTCCTTCTTCAACTGCTCGTCCAGCATGTCTGATTTGGTGATGGCCAGCACTCTGTCCTTGACAAGGAGTTCCGGATTATATTCTTTCAGTTCGTTCAGCAGGACCTCATAACCTTCCCTGATGTCATCCTGGTCGGCTGCGACCATGAAAAGCAGGATGGAGTTACGCTCGATATGTCTGAGGAAACGCATTCCGATGCCCTTGCCTTCGTGCGCGCCCTCGATTATACCCGGAATGTCTGCCATCACGAATGATTTGTCATCATAATAACTTACGATGCCGAGATTCGGTTCAAGGGTAGTGAAGGGGTAGTCTGCTATCTTCGGCTTTGCAGCGGATACGGTCGATAGAAGAGTCGATTTTCCTGCATTAGGGAAGCCTACAAGTCCCACATCAGCAAGGAGTTTCAGTTCGAGAATGAACCAGCCTTCCTCGCACGGCTCACCCGGTTGTGAATATCTCGGTGTCTGGTTGGTGGCAGTCTTGAAATTGTTGTTTCCAAGTCCTCCACGGCCGCCCTTGACAAGGATTCTCTCCTCGTATGGCTCCACCATCTCAAAAAGGATTTCGCCGGTTTCCGCGTTCTTGGCCACAGTGCCGAGAGGTACATCAAGGTAGATGTCCTCGCCGTTCTTCCCGGTCTGTAACTGACCGCTTCCCGATGCACCATGCTCAGCCATGATGTGCTTGCGGTATTTCAGGTGGATAAGAGTCCAGAACTGAGGATTTGCCCTCAGTATGATATGGCCTCCGCGGCCTCCGTCACCTCCGTCCGGTCCACCCTTCGGCACATATTTCTCCCTTCTCATGTGCGTGGAACCAGGACCGCCATTGCCGGAACGGCAATATATCTTCACATAGTCTATGAAATTGCTGTCTGCCATAATGCTTTATTGATAAGTCTGCAAAGATAGTCAATCTTTTCTAATAATATAGAAATGAGCCGTCACCGCTCTTGATGACAGCTCTTTTGAGTCTGTTTCTATCATAAGTCTTCTTCGACTTGTGAACCATCCTTCTTGACTGGACCTGCCGTCCATGTCTCTCAATCTCCTCCATCCTTGCAGCCTTGCGGTTTGCAAGGATGAAGTCTTCTAAAGTGATTTTCAGTTTCTTTTGTTTCATGGTTTAAAATGAATATCCTAGTCTTCTACGCTGATGGCATTCTTATTCATCAGGGTCGGGATCTCGATCATTGGGATTGGATATTGAGCGAGAGGAGTACCTACTGTTTTTGCATATACAATACCTCTAAGAGTGCTGTATGATGCTCCGACAAATGATGGTAAGATGTCTGCTTTGATGTTAATCTTATGGTTTTCTTTATCAACTGAGAATGCTTCATCTAATGTCTGGACATCATAACTGATGGTTGCTGATACTTCCAGTATTGTTGTGTCGCCTAAGATGAATCTGATGCTAGGGGTAACTAAGATGATATTCTCTGACATCTTTATCAGCGTTTCAATCTTATATTGGAATCTTAGTGACTCTTCGTTGATGTCAGATACGTTGATTTTATCAATGTTGAGGATACAACAATTTTCAGCTATTGAGTGAATCTTGTATCTAATGTTTGTTTTAGTTTCCATATTTTTTTATTTATGCCATTGCATAAGATGGCTCATAAGTGCTCCATCTAGCTTTCTTACCTGTGTTGATTTCCTTGGGAAAGAGTGTTATCTGTAAGGTTTCAAAGAAATCTTTATATGACTTTTTTGCTAATGATATCGTGATAGGCTCTACATACGCCTCAACGGCCTCTCTTACTTTTGAGTAATTCTTGCCTAATTTTGGCTGAGCTTTATCGAGACATTCCAGAAGAGTGTTTTTATCAAAAAGCAAAGCAAGTTTCTGGCCTATAGCAATTGTCGGCATTTCGCCGTTCTCATATAGTCCGTATTGATTAATACCTATACCAGCAATTTTAGACATGGTGTGCGCAGAGAGATTGTATTTGTTTCTGAGATCTCTAAGCATTTGTGGCGATGGTATGTTATGACGCTTTCTATATTGGTCGTATATTTCGTAAAATACAAGGTCGTCAACTTCAGAATCAGAGAATGATCTGCCTGTGTCATTGCATACATAGTAGTAGCGTTTAACATTAAACTTTTCATTTCTAAATGTGAATGTTTCAAACTTATACGTTTTAGTGACGTTACCGCCTGTAAATGGACTTATCATAATTCTTGTTTATAAGGGAAAACCATGTCAAACTTGGCTTCGTGGAATGATATACAAAAGTTGGGCGCACCATTTACTTTTGTAATGTAAATCTTAATATATATAGGTATCTTTTTCTTTTTCCCTCGTTTCTTTATTCCTATGCCGAACATCCAGACCATTCCCTCTTTGGGGTCGTAATCATTTATGCCTGGGCCTTGGTAGTAATCTTCTGGTTTAAGGTTGTATATGTACTCATCACGTCTAGCGCCCGGCATTTCCAACTCAAGAAGAGTTCGAAGATTCTCTTCTTTATCAATGTCATATTTTATGCCGAATATCTTAGATGTCTCTTTAAACTCGGTTAGGAAGGCTTCAATCTCCTCTAATGTCGCTTTATTACCTGCTCCCATAGTTTTAATTTGGTTTGCAAAGGTAAGAACAAACAAACAAACAAACAAATATTTTAGTGAAAATTAAAACGGATTCGTTTTGATTTTTGAAGTAATTAGAGGTTTGGAATCAGATTCACCGCTCGTCTCTTGCTCTCATCCACAATCTTTGCATAAATCCGCAGAAGATATCATAAAATGGTGGATGACTCAAAACACATAATAATTCAAGCAAAGAACGCCAGAATCATCGCCATACTGGCGGAGAAATTTGGCGGTTCTCTTGATAAGGCGATAGATGTCTTTTATCATTCGGTAACTGCTCAGATGATTCAGGATGGCGTTGCCGACTTGCATTGCAGGAGTGATTATTACCTTGCAGATGAAATTTATAGAGAATACGCAGAAGTATGATGTAGTAATCATGGGATTTCGTAGAAGGGATGATAACCCTTATCATTTATATGGTTCCGAGCCCAATGTTTGAGGGTGACTAAAAAGTCGAATTTTGTCATTCTGACCGAACGAAGTGAGTGGAGGTAATCGACGAAGTCGCTGAAGCGAATGCGAAAGAATCTTTAATACAGATAAGTAAAAAGATGTCTCGACTCCCGTTGGTCGCTCGACATGACAGTGATTCGCGACTTTTTAGTCAGCTCCATTACCTAAAATAATCGGCAACAGATGTGCTCTGCTGCCGATTGTTGATTGATATTATGTCATTTTATTTATCCAGCCAGGTGCCGACCTGAGAGTAGATGTATTCGGCCATTTTACCCGTTCCGGCCGCGTCAGGGTGGCAACTTGAACCGTGGTCTTTGGTTATACCTATCTCGGTGTTGGTCTGGTTCTTTGTTCCGGTCTTGTGGAATGAAACGCACTTGACATCGATGCCTTTGCCAGCCAATACCTTGGCAACTGCCATGCATGAGGCTTCATAGCCGTCAGAAATCATGTCGTGGCAAAGAACAAGGAATTTTGCCTCCGGAAAATCGACGTGGATTTCAGTGATCAGTCCTGTCAATGCGTTGGTAAAGTTACGATAGACATAACTCTTGTCCAGAGCATCTTCGTACTGTGCCTCGATTGCTGCCGTAGTATATTCTCCCAGATAATCGTCTGTAGAACCGCCGTATTTACCGAAGTCGTTACGTCCTCCATAGATTATCACCAGGTCAGGATTACCGATACCCTCACGCCTGTAACGGTTGCGGAATGAATTGGTGGTGCTGGCTGCATCTGTTACGTTATGTTTGCTGAAATTCGCAGTGCCGGAGTCGATGTAGCAGCATGAAGATCCGCTGAATGCATTGAGCACTTCCAGGCGGGCATTGGCCATTTGATTATAGATCAGTTTCCACCACCAGGTGTTTCTCTCCCACAGCACGTTGCCATAGACTGTCTCACCACTTTCTGTCCATGAGTTAGGGTAGTATGGATTGTATTTAGATGTCTGGTTTTCAAAGATATATCCTCGGAATGTCGAAATCGAGTCTCCGATAATAGACACCTTTTTATATTGGTTTGTTGATTGCTTATATACTCCGTCAGGCTTCAGGTGGCCGTCAAAACGTGTATCTGTAGTCCATGTCAGCGCCTTTACTGCCGGATTCGATTTGTTGTACTCGGCAGCGCCTGCGTCGAGAGCCTGTTTGAATGTGGCGTATGACTCGACAGTTTTAGGGAAATTGGCGTGATAGACTACGCTGTGATAGTTCTTGATGGTCGGGTCTGAAATGGCGGACGAGATATTGCTCGTGTTGCATGAGACCCCTGTATTGTACAGACGCAGGGTCTGTCTTCCGTAGGCACCGTTAATAGTCATTCCCTCTTTCGGATATCCTACAATGGAGCCGATGTAGGCGTAATTGCTGTAATTCTTGACACTTACAGCGCTACCATTCAGATTGAAGTTGGTGTGTATGACAGGGCTGTAGCAGTTGATAATCTGAACATTTGCCGTGTTGCATCCTCCCAGCAGGCCGGATATACCTTTGTTGCCGCTACCATTGTTCTTTATCGTGTAAGGATATGAGTAACTGTTTACAATCAGCATATTGCTGGTACCATTGGTACATGAAGCGGCTGCACCCACAAGACCTCCGGTATAGAGGTAGTTGGCATAGTTGCTGTTCATTGTGATGGTAGCGCCGCTTCTGCTGATATCCTGGCTGTATATACAGTTGATGACGATGGTCTTGTCTGTGCTGGTTGTCGTCTGGTGCATATATCCGCAGACACCTCCCGCCTGAGCCACAGCATCAGTCACTGTCGAAACGATTTTTGCACCGCTGGTACAAGCGTTGATGACCGAGTTGCCTCCGATGTATCCGCTCACACCGCCCACACGCTGCGAACCTGTGATTGTGCATGCTTTGACCTCGCAGTATTCGACAGTCGATCCGGTTTCCATTTTTCCGACAATACCTCCGATCTGTATTCCTGTCGTGGTGGCAGAACAACTTCCTCCGATAGAGGAGTGCTCGATCTTTGCACCCGGACCTCTCATCATACCAACGATGACTCCGCAGCAGTTGCCTGTTCCTTCAACTTTTGTCTTTCCGAATCCGCAGTCCTTGATGGTACCGCCAGTCATACGTCCTACGACTGCGCCGACATTTGCCGTACCTTTGATTGTGCAGTAGTTGCTTCCGCTTCCGTTGAGGTGGATGTCTTCGATAAGGCCGCCATTCATACAGCCGAACAGACCAGTGTTGTCAACGGTTCTGTTGATATTCAGATCGTAGATTATCTTGGCGTTTCCATCAAAGTGGCCGGTGAAACCATGCTCTGCGCTGGCGCAGATAGGCGGGAAGTTGGCGGTGGTCAGAGTGATGGCAGTTGTCTGGAGGTAACTCTTTCCGACAAAGTACTGATAGTCCTCTCCATTGGTGTAGGCTGACATATCCAGCAGGTCCTGCTCGGTTGAGATCAGGAACGGGTCGTCCTCTGTTCCCTGTCCGCCGCTGAATAGTTTGGCGTCGAAGGCTTCCATCGCGTCCATGGTGCCGGCTGAGAGTCCGACTGTGTTCTTGGTGCCTTTCTCAAACTTCCAACCGTCTGAGCAATTGATACTCAATGAGAATCCTCCTGTATAGAGTTGTGCGGGAACAAGGAAATAGAAGGCTGAGTTGTCCGTCATCTGGACACCGTCAGCTGTCAATGTAAGCGTCTTTGCCTCATCGGAGGCCATTGTCAGGGTGTTGTTGCTGACATTGGCGTTTCCGCTGACACCTTTTTCTGCCGATGTGAATACGACTGAAGAAAGTTTATGTGCTCCGTTTACCTGTATCTTAAGAATGGCGCACAGATTCTTGAAATTCAGATTGTTGCTGTTCGATACGGCTGACATAGGCGCCTTGCGTATCATCTGGGCGTCATAGATATGACTGTTTGGAAGAGTCATGACAGCGCTTGATCCTTCGACAGTTTCAACATCTTCTGCCGGATACCAGGCTGAATAACTGCCGGTTGCAGGAAGACCTTCCTCGCTCTCAAAGCGGCTGGTCTCTGCTTTATATGTGTAAACAGCGCTGGTGCTGCCGTTGCTGACAAGGATATTGTCGCCGTCTTCCCATTGAACGGCTCCTGTAGAAGTATTTACCGTTGCTTTACATTCGTAAGCATTTTCCGAGCCGGCTGTGAAATAAGTAATGGTTTTGTCTCCATTCTCTGGTGTGATTTCTTCCAGATCTTTGGCACATGCGCAGACAAGAGCAGCAAGGCCTAATAATGCTAAAATGTTCCTTTTCATACTTTTGTCCTTTACCATTTGATTGTGTTTTCCGGGTCGTTGATGATGTAGTCGTCAGTTGTCACTTCGAATCCGCTGACGCAGAGGGGGAGCTGAGTCTCAACTGAAAGCAGACTACAGGTTGGTGATTCGTAAAGTGTTTTCATGTGGTTATGTGTTTATCTCACAAAATTAGATATAAGTTTTCGAAGAATCAATGAATTTTAAGGGATAATGACGTTTAAGGATTTGGGCAGTATGGTAATGTCGATTTCAGTCCCTGTGTTGAACCAGTCTCCGTCTGCATGAGCTGGTCCGGATACCTTGCGGGTAATTGTGATGTGTTTTCCTCTGTAGCAGTGTATGTTGTGGTTGCGGTCGAGACGACCGGTCATAAGCAGGTAGCCGAGTGCCGGCATTTCAAGCGTATTGAACATGTCCACAAGTGTTATGTCAAGAATACCGTCGCTTATGTCTGCCAGTGGGGTTATCTTTGCATTGTTGCCCCATTGGCTTGAATTGCCTATAGTTATGAGTGCTGCATCGTTCTCCCATTCCTTGCCATCTATATTTATGAGATATTTCTCAGGAGTGTATTCTTTCCATGTCCTGAGCCCTTGCTCTATGTAATTCAAGAGTCCGCGTTTGCCGGATTTCGCGAATCTTTCGCTTACTACGGCATCGAATCCTATCCCGCAGACGGAGAAAAAGGGCCTGCCGTTTATGATTGCGCTGTCAATGAGTTGCCTGTGGCCTTGTTCAATGGTTTTCAGGGCTGTCTTGTAATGCCTGCTGATGCCAAGATGCAGGGCAAGACCGTCACCGCTGCCGCAAGGGATGATGCCCAGAGCCTTGTCGGTGCCGATTATCCCTCTTGCCACCTCATTGACAGTGCCGTCGCCCCCGACAGCCACGATGACATCATCTTCCGCATGACGGGCAATCTCTTCCGCATGACCTGCATATTCGGTAAAGACTACCTTGCAGCCCTCCTTTTTCAGGAAATCTACGATGCGTTCCTTCCGACCCTTGCCGGATATGGGATTGACAATGAAAATCATTACTCGAATATATCTTTTGATGGGTCGTAAACAGGAGTGTCTGCCCCAAGAAATCTCAGGACCGTATGATATATATTATGATGACCGGCATTTTTCAAAGGCTTGATTTTCAGTTCCTCGTCTGAGGTCCATACAATCATCGGTATCTTTGTCTGCTCCTCAGGAGCCATGCTCAGCGGCACTCCATGCATATACAGATTGTTCTCTCCGAGCGACTCACCATGGTCGGATATGAATATCACGCAGGCTCTTCTCTCCGGCATTTCCCTAAGCATCTCTATTATGCAATGTATAAGGTAGTCCGTATATATTATGGTATTGTCGTATGCGTTTATAAGTTCGCTTCTGTCAGCCTGCGACATTTCGACTGTGGTACATTCCGGCATGAACTTCTTGAACTGATCAGGAGTGTTGCTGAAATATGAGGGACCATGGCTTGTGTATGTATGCAGTCCGACAAAGATCTTCGGGTTGGTGCTGCCTGTGATTTCTTCCTTCAAGCCTGCAAGAAGGAGGTTGTCATAATTGCCCTCAATCTCAGGATGCTGCTCCCGGAGTTGCTTCCTGGTGTGAAACTTTTCGATGTGTATCGGAGGATTGCCCCAGTTGCTTGTTCTCCATATTACGTCTACTCCATTGCGGTACAAATAGTTAGGCAGGATTTCGTACAAGGTCCTGCTGCGTGTGTGTTGAAGGATGGCCTTGACTGTCGCAGTCGTGTAGGTGTCTGACGCTGTGGCGTCAAGAACGCTGACACTGTCGGCTTTCATCAGCGGATTGGTCTCCCTTTCATACCCATAGAGCGAAAAGTTCTGCTGACGGGCGGATTCGCCGATAACCAGCACGACAATGTCCTGACTCTCATCAAATTCTGCATCAGGCAGCAATGTCTCCTTCTGGTTGATCTTCTGCCAGTGGTTGTAGTACCTTACTGAATTGATGATATAGGACCACGGCATCAGCCTGCTGCCCAGAACAGGGGCATTCTTGTCTATCCATGTGAAATTCTTCATGTTGCACCCGACGATGACCAGTATGGCAGCGAGGGATATGCCGACATTTGCCCCGAACCTCTTGAATGACTGGTATTCCACCTTCTTGATGAATATCATCACGGACGGGACAACGCCAAGAAGCAGAATATAGAATATCAGACCCCAGGACATGAAACTTGATGCCTCAGAGAACTGAGTGTTGTAGAAATTACCCATCATGTCCCTGTCTATCAGCACATTGAATGTGTTGATGAAATAAAGGCAGGCAGCGTTGGCGATCATGCTCAGGGCTATGAGACATTTACCGACGATTCTCCCGCAGAACAGTATGATGTAGTATATGAAATAGTTCAGCACAAGCATAAGCAGCACCATGCTCACGGTGATGAGCACCCCGTTGAAGTTTGCCTGCACATTGTCAATCACATCCCTGAAAAACGGAATGTGAAAGGCAAGGAGTGTATATATGCTGAAAACCGCCGACATCCATGTGATGCTGATGGGCTTCCTGGCGTGGTCTTTTATGGCTTGTATCATCATTTTCTTCTATGAATCAGTTTATATATGAGGTATGCGTCTGCAAGACAGAGCAGCAGGAGAGCGAGGTTGAAGAGTATCGTCATCGGTATGTTGACCTGTGAGGGCCTGTCATCAAACGGACTGTCGCTCACGGCTGCGTCATATCTGGCAAAAGGATTGGTATATATGACCTCTCCATCGGGGAAATAAGCAATCATTCGTGCATAAGTGTCTTCCGGCTTCATGGCATATTCCACATGGTCCGAATCCGATGCGGCTGCCAATGTCCTGTGGTCCTGTCCTATGACCTTTATGCTGTCAGCCACCGCGGAAAGCGACATGAATACAGTTGTGTCTTCAAGGCCTATGTCGCTCACAGACGGGAGTTGACGGTTTCGCCTGTATTTGGCCTCCCAATCCCCGTGACCATAGTCCGGAACCCTCATGGCATAGAAATTTCCTGTCAGAAGGCAATGTCTTATATCCTTGTAAGTTGCTGACCGGCAGCATAGAAAGCAGCAGCGCACCCCGATTCTGGATGACCTGTCGGGATAATGCAGATCGTCTCCGGCAACCCCGAAACTGTAATGTCCTGCACTGAGCGCCCTGTCCCAATATGTGTTTTCTGTGCTTCTTCCGCTGTCCAGTTCCACAAGGCGGTAACCTCTCAACTTTTCCATCTGCTTCTCCGACAGGGTAGGGGTACGGAGAGGATGATTGATCTGCACGATGTCGCTGTCCTTGCGCAGACGCTCTATCTGAAACTGCTTCTGGAAAGAAAGGAGGGGGAGCAGATGGTCATATCTCCATACCTTTTCCGACCCGAAGACAAGTTTATGGTATTTCAGAAGATTGTATCCGTGCTCATATACATTCACTTGCAGGGCTGTGTCGAACGGATGGACGGTCAGACTGTTGTGGTTGGAGAAGGTTACGATGTCATAGCCAAGTTTTTTCCATTCTTTCATATACTTCCCCGGGCCAATATTCGCACTCGTTCATGATGCCGTCTACACGTGTGTGGGTGTGGAAATTGGCGCGTTTCCAGCAATGTGCCGTGTCGAGTTCCATATACGGATTGAAGATGTCAGGACCTCTGAACGGCCTGGCCTCGTCCGGAAAGTAAACAGGACTGTAACTTGTCATGCATATTGCCATAACTGCTATGGCAATCAGACAAGCGACAGTCTTGCTTATTATAATCAGTATTTTTCTGAACATCAGAATTTATCCATGATGGTGAAGATGCGTTCGCGGATTTCTTCAATAGTCCCGACTCCTTCAGCCTCGTGATATTTGCCAGCAGTCTTATAATATTCGATAAGCGGCTCTGTCTGAGCGTGATATGTGGCAATGCGGTTGTTGATGACATCTTCGCTTGCATCGTCTGCACGACCTTCCTTCAACGCGCGTCCCTTGATGCGTTCCATTACCATTGCATCGGGAATCATTATGGAGACAGTGGCTGTAACCCCTTCTCCACTTTTTGCGAGCATCGAATCAAGTGCCTGAGCCTGAGCGATGGTGCGCGGGAAACCGTCAAGAAGAAATCCATCGACACCGGTGACGGTCCTGAACTCGTTCTCGATCATGCCGACCACCACCTCGTCAGGGACAAAATTGCCCTTTTCTATCAGATCCTTGGCCAAGGCTCCGAGTTCTGTGCCTGCTGCGATTTCCTTGCGGAGCAGTGCTCCTGTGGAGATATGGTGAAGGTTGTATTTCTCAACCATGGCTGTGGCCTGAGTACCTTTTCCGGCACCCGGAGGACCAAACAATATATAGTATTTCATTATTCGTCCAATACGTAAATATCTTTATAGTTGCGTCCGAGTTCGTCATAATCCAGACCGAATCCTATGATGAACTTGTTCGGAATTTCCATTGCTACATAATCAAGCGGCTCATTCTGCACGTAGGCCTCAGGCTTATGGAGAAGTGTGCATACGTATGATGCCTGCGCACCCGCATCAGCGAGAATCTGCTTGAGCGCCACAATCGTATTTCCTGTATCGACTATGTCCTCGACGATGATGACCTTCCTGCCGGTGATGTCGGAAGTCAGCCCCATTGCCTGCTTGACCTTTCCGGTTGTATTCGTGCCTTCATAAGATTTGAGTTTTATGGATACCACCTGACAGTCAAAATCTATGCGCTTCATAAGTTCGCTCATATACATGATGGAGCCGTTCAAGACGCAAAGCAGAACAGGCGGCTGTTCGCAGTCCTTGAAATCCTTGTTGAGATTTTCGGCAACCCTGTCGATTGCTTCAGAAAGTTGCTGATATGTGATGAGCGTTCTGAATGTTTTGTCTTTGATCTTGACTTTCTTCATAGGATAGTATCTATTAAATCACACAAATTTATATAAAAACGAAAAAAAAAGAAATAAAATGCTGTTGTTTTTCCAAAAACAACACTTTACAAACCTTTCAAATGTATTTTTACCCGAAAAAGAAGTGCTGTGTTGATGAAATTGATGGCAATATTCTGCGCTCTGCTGACCGCAAACTTTATTGACGCTCAGGAAATCGATCTGGCTGAGGCCGTGGCCGGACTGCTTGGTGAAAATGAGATCGAGGCAATAGACCCGGAGATAATGGAATCCCTGGAGAATCTTGCCGCCTGTCCCATAGATATAAATGCCTCCAGCATATCCGTTCTGGAATCTTATGGCATCCTGACCCACTACCAGTTGGCCTCGCTCAGGGATTACCGCCTTCGTCACGGGGACCTGCATTCATATACTGAACTCTCCGCCGTTGACGGTTTTTCCGCTGATTTTGTCCGCCTTCTTTCATCTTTCATAAAGATTGGACTTCCTTCTGTGACACAGGGCACATCACCCCAAGGATTCAAGGGAGAACTTGCCCTCAGAGGAGGTTACAAGGCATATACGGAGAAACAGATGAGAAAATCGACCTATGCCGCCAAGTTCAGAGGCTCATATTCCGACAAGGCGGTTGTGTCTTTTTCTGCAACGGAGCCTTATGATTCAATGAAGGCCTGGCCTACCGTATATAGCGGCAATGTTGCGTGGATGCACAGATATGGAAAGGTCATTGCCGGAGATTTCAATGCCCGTTTCGGACAGGGACTTGCTCTGTGGAATACGGCATCGTTTTCGTCCCTGACCTCGCCCTCTGTTTTCATGAAGCGCCCCGCAGGCTTCTCTCCGACCAATTCCTATACAGCCACGACAGCGTTGACGGGGCTTGCTGCCGACTTTCTTGCGGGACGATGGAAATTATCCGGGATGCTTGCAATGCCTGGAATAAAGCATCTGAAGGCCCGCCCGGACAGGTTCATGCTCAATCCGGCCCTGAATCTCAGCCGATATTTCCGCTATGGTCATATGGGCATCACCCACACCATGACCTTTTCCTCATTTCTTGAAGGAGATTACTGGATACCGCAGATGCTTTCCTCCCTTGATGCTTCGATATGTATAAAGGGAGTCAATCTTTTCGGAGAGTGTATGTATGACTGGGTGTCGCGGTCAGTCTCTTTTGTGACCGGTCAGGACTGCGGCATCGGTGAAAGATTCCATCTGGCCTGCCTTGTGAGGTATCTGCCTGTTTCCAATGAACACGGGGCGGCTCTTTCAGGTCAGTTCCGGACGGCCTCCCATGAGGTCATCCTTTCTGCCGACGGTCTGTATCATCCTCAGTCAAAGTCCAAGGACGGCAGGGAATCTTATCAGATGAAGGCGCAGGTTAACTGGGACTGGGCTGCCTTGCCGGGCCTGCATTTGAAATTGAGGCTGTCCGAAAGAATCCGCACCTGGGGTAATCTGTCCCGGACGGCATTAAGGGCCGATCTTAAATATGATGGCGGAAGATGGAACTCCACGCTCAGACTTGAAGCACTCTATGGGGTCGCCTTTGCCTGCCTGGGATATCTGGAAGGGGGATATAAATCAGAGAAACTGTCCATATACTTGCGTTACGGCATGTTCGATATAGATAATTGGGATGACAGGATATATGTATATGAACGTGATGCGCGTGGAAATTTCAATGTGCCTTCGTTTTATGGAAGGGGCTTATGGACATCTGCATATATGAAATGGAAATTCGCCCGCTGGGGCAGTCTTGACCTTCGGGCGATATATAAAAACCCCGGCAGTGCCGAGGTTAAGACTTATCTTGTGTTTTTATTTTAAAGGTATCTTGATCTTCATGCCGGGACGTATGTTGCTGCTTGTCATGCCGTTGTAGTCCATTATGTTCTGGGCGCTGACTCCCGGATAATTCTTTGCTATGTTATATAGAGAGTCGTTTGGTCTGACGGTGTATATCACATAGTTGCCGGATGCGGACTTGACAGGGGCGGAAGAGGCCGAGCCTGCCGGCTTGGAGGTGCCTGCTGATCTTGTGGAACTTCCTGTCGTTGCCGGACCCCTGCCTCCTCTGTATATGATAAGTCGTTGACCCACCCTGATATTGTCGCTTCTGAGGTTGTTCCATCTCTTGATCTGGCTTACGCTGCAACGATATTTCATTGCAATCTTTCCAAGGACCTCACCGCTCTTTACCTTATGTATTATCCTCTCACCGTCGCCGCCTTCCTTTATCTTCTTGATGGTCATGGGATTGAAATATACGTCAGCCTTGATCTTATAGAGAGAGTCCTCCGCCTCTATGAAGGCATTGGTATATTGGAACGGCAGGCGGAGAATGTACTCGCGCTCGTTGCCAGGTATTATCTCGTGCTTGTACTGAGGGTTCAGTTCCTTGATGATTTCCAGCGGCGCACCGGTAGCCTCGCTTACCTGCTTCAAATGCAGCATCTTCCTGATGTGGAAGGTATCTACAACAGGAGGGAGAACGGTTTCAGCCGGTTTCAGACCATGTTCCTTATAATATTTCATGGTGTAGAGAGCGCCTACGAAGGCCGGGCCGTATCCTCTTGTCTCGCGTGGCAGGAAGGGCCAGAGATCCCAGAATTTCCTGCTGCCGCTTCTTTTGATGGCCTTGTTCACATTGCCCGCTCCGCAGTTGTATGAGGCTATGGCAAGATTCCAGTCTCCGAATATCTTGTATGAATCACGGAGGTATCTCGCGGCGGCATCAGCGGATTTCACCGGGTCAAGTCTTTCATCGACAAATGAGTCGATATGCAGTCCGTACATCTTGGCAGTATGATACATGAACTGCCACATGCCCTTTGCTCCGGCTCTTGATTCTGCGCGGGGGTTCAATGCGGATTCGATCACTGCCATCGCCATGAGTTCTTCCGGCAGATCATATCTGTCGAAGGTCTCCTGAAAAACAGGAATGTAATATTCCGCCAGGCCAAGGATCTTTTCCATAGCCGTGGGCATCTTCTCGGAATATTTGATGATGTAACTCCTGACTATATCGTTATACGGAAGGGTGATGAAGGAATTCATCTTCTTTATTCTCTCCATATACACAGAGTCAGGGACGTTGGAGATGAATCTTGCAGAATCGGGAAGGTCGATGTCAAGTCCCGGTTCAGGACAGGACATCTGCTGGTACCATGCGTGCAGGAGGCTGTCGCTGTCTTCATTGCTGTATGCCATGAGCGTGTCATCCTCCGAAATCGTCTGCTCCTGCTGATATTCCAGGATGACATTGGTCAGGCTGTCTGTGCGTCGCAGTTCAAGCCTGTATTTCTCGATTTCGAGTTTCAGAGAATCCACCTCTTTCCTGAGTTGCTGATTCTCCTGCATTATCGTGTTCTTCCCTTTGTTGTCTTTCAATGCCTTGCCGTCAGCCTGATGGCTCAGGACAAGACACAGCATGAGTATTGTGAGTGTTCTGATTATCTGCATTTTGATTGTGTTTAGAAGTTGATGCCCAAGCGAAGGCCGACAGCATTCTGTGCTCCGCTCGCCGGCACATTAAGGGCGTATACGCTGTTCGGTGCTATCAGGGCCGGCTCGAAATCGATGGTTATGTCGTCATCCACTTCAAAGTCGTGCATATAGGCAAAGACATTTGCATCGATCACCTGCAAAAGATAGAACGCAACAGTAGCGACTATTGAATAATCCCTGTATCTTCTATAAACGTCACGATACCATTTGGCTGTCTCTCCGGTGATGGGCACATTTCCGCTTATGTTCGGGTCCGGGTCTGTGGCCTCGTTGTGTATCCTCTTGAACCTGACGTAGTTGGTGTTGTTCGTGATAAGGAAATGAGTCGAGCATGCAAGGCAGCCCCAATAGATAGGGACCTTGAAAAGTTCGCCATTGTATATCTGTCCAAGTCCCGGAAGCAGGGCGGAATAAAGGGCAGCCCTGCCAGGGTCAGGTTTCCTTGAAGATTCGTAGCATGCGACACCGTCAAGCAGTGAGCCCCAATATACGAGTCCGGCACCCACCAGCAGCCATGTTCCTGTGGTCTTGGCCTTGTAGTCAATCAACGGGGCATCAAACGGATATGGATATCCATTGGCTGCTTCGAAGGCTGTCTTTTGTGTGATGAACCGGTCATAGGCCTTTTGGGATACATTGTATCTATGAAGGTAGTATCCTCCTGTTCCGGCAAATGTACCGATGCCGCCATATATTATGGGGAGTTTCCAATAGTCCTTGTTGTATATCTGCGCAGTGCCCGGCAGGACGACGGATCCGGCGAACATTGTTCCTATCTTGATGGTGTTCTTGTGTGAGAGTCCTCCGAAATATTCCTTGAAGGAGAACACCTTTGTGACAGAGTCGCCTTTGGCCAAAGTGTCACCCGGCTCGTTGTAGTTCTGTGTGAAGGCCCCCTCCTTGAACTGCGCATCACTGCGCTGGGCAAAGAAGGTGGTACAGAATATTATTGCTGCTATATATTTATATAATCTTGACTTCATATCAGAATTTGGAATCCTCCAACGCTTTGAGGAACTTCTGAACCTCTTCGTCTGAATTGAAATGTATTGTCATTGTTCCTTTCCCGCTGTCAGAGCGTTTGAGGCTGATATTGTTCTCAAAGTATTTGCCGACTATTTCAAGGACGCGGTAGTATTCGTCAGGGAGCACCTGTGATTCGACCTCGGCAGGCTTCTTCTTTGATGTGAACAGTTTGCGTACCTTGTCTTCAAGTTGTCTTACGGACAGTTCCTCCTTGATGACAATGTCGCACAGGGCTTCCTGTGTTGCGGAATCCTCCACACCGAGAAGCACTTTGGCATGTCCTACGCTCAAAAGACCGACTTTCAGGTCGTGCTGTATCTTTGCAGGGAGTTTGAGGAGTCTGAGGGAATTGGTGACCGTCACCCTCTTCTTTCCGACCCTGAATGCCATCTGTTCCTGGGTCAGGTTGCACTCGTCTATGAGCCTCTGGTAACTCATGGCCACCTCGATAGGGTCAAGGTTCTCCCTCTGGATGTTCTCGACAATCGCCATTTCCAGCATGCCCTGGTCA
This sequence comes from Bacteroidales bacterium, assembly GCA_015060455.1. GTDB lineage: Bacteria > Bacteroidota > Bacteroidia > Bacteroidales > UBA932 > Cryptobacteroides. The sequence continues at coordinate 24,630 of SUYM01000003.1, read as the reverse complement.
TTGGCATCCCTGATGTATGCAGGAATCATGGTCATTCCGGCAAGGCGCGATGCCCTGAAACGGCGTTCTCCGCTTATGATCTGATAGCGTCCGTCAGCAATTTTCCTTACCGTGATTGGCTGGATCAGCCCCAATGTCCTGATCGAATCCGCCAGTTCGTCCAAGGCCTCCTGATCAAAGTTCATACGAGGCTGGTACGGGTTCGGATCGATCATGTCAACAGGAATCCGAAGGATATCTGCAGATGGCTGGCTTGTGTTGTCGCCGTTGGCAATTTCCTTATTGACATAACCTACGGGTTTGCGTATGTTGCTCAGTTCGGGATCGCCGAGAAGTGCGCTGAGTCCCTTTCCTAATCCTCTCTGCTGCTTGCTCATGATTGTCTATGAATTTTTTTCAAGTACTTCCTTTGCCAGATTCAGGTAATTTGTGGTTCCGTTGCATATCACATCATACAGAATGATAGGCTTTCCATGCGACGGAGCCTCGCTCAAACGGATGTTTCTCTGAATGATGGTGTTGAATACCATCTCTCCGAAATGCTCTCTCAGATCTCCCAGCACCTGATTGTGGACCTTTGTCCTGCCGTCGAACATCGTCACCACGAATCCCTCGATGGTCAGAGCCTTGTTAGGTCCGGCCTGTACGAGGCGGATTGTGTTGAGCAGTTTGCCGAGTCCTTCAAGTGCAAAGAACTCAGGCTGCACCGGAATGATGACGGAGTCTGCCGCAGTAAGCGAGTTTACTGTGATCAGACCGAGTGACGGCGAACAGTCGATGATGATGAAATCGTAATTGTCCTTGATGGGCGCGAGTGCTCTTTTGAGTACGGATTCGCGTTCCGGAGCGTTGACGAGTTTGATTTCAACTCCGACCAGATTGATGTGTGAGGGGATCATGTGAAGATCTGCTATCTCTGTCTGAATCAAGGCGTCAGATATGCTCAGTTCGCCCATCATGACTTCATAGAGTGTCCTCTCCTGATCGTCATCCGGGGAAAAGTTAAGGCCTGAGGTCGTGTTGGCCTGAGGGTCGGCATCTATTATGAGCACCTTCTTTTCCAGCACCGCCAGGGATGCGGCGAGGTTGATGGCGGTGGTTGTCTTGCCGACTCCGCCTTTCTGATTGGCTATTGCTATGACTTTTCCCATAGTATGGTTTATTTGAGCGTGTTTCTATAAGGACATAATCCTCGCAAAATTACAAAAAAGATTTCAATCGTCTGCTTTATTTATTACTTTTGTTGAATATTATGGAAACAGATAACAGAAAGAACGTTTGGTTCGCAGTCCTGAATGTTTATGCAGCCACTCAGCATGCTTCTGAATATTGGGAGAAGGCTGAGTTCAAACTCAGACAGGAGGGCGTCGAATTCCATGGAAACCGCACCGGTCGCAGCGGCAATGCCATGGAAATCACTTTTGATGCCTGCATGGCCGGATACCGCAGGTTCATAGCCGTAGGCGGGGACGGAACCGTGCATGATCTCCTCAATGGAATAGGGGCTTATGTGGATCGGGCCAGGGATAACGGCACCGGTCTGGATTTTTCGGACTTTACCCTTGCCGTGATTCCGGTGGGTTCAGGAAATGACTGGGTCAAGTCTGTCGGAGTGCCGAAGGATGTGACAGAGGCTGCCGCCATTATCGCCAGGGGCAAACTTTCGCGTCAGGATGTGGTGAGGGTGTCGGTTCTTGATGATTCGGACCGTGAAATCAGCAGGTCCTACATGGCAAATATAGGTGGCATCGGAATAGATGCGCGTGTCTGTGAGAGGGTGAATAAACTCAAAAGGCAGGGAAAGAGAGGCCGCATACTGTATGTGACATCACTCCTTCATGCCATCAGGCATAGAAAACCTAAGTCAGCAAAGGTTGTGTGTGACGGGACCACGGTCTTTGATGGGGCATATTTCTCAATGGCTTTCGGGGTGGGAAAATACTCCGGCGGAGGTATGAGGCAGACTCCGGAGGCTGTCCTTGATGACGGACTTGTGGATATTACCATAATTCCGGAACTTCCTCTCGGACGCATTGCCAGGGAGGTGTTCAGACTTTTCAACGGTACCTTCCTGAGGATACCGGAGGTGGTGTCAGCCAAATGCAGATCGGTGACGGTCTGTCCATGCCAGTCGGAAGAACTCGAACCTGTAGAGGTTGACGGGGAGGTCATAGGACGCGGCGCAGCACGTTTTGATGTGCTTGACAGTCAGATAAATATAGTCTGCTGACGGAGCCTTGAAAACCCTTTCTATGCCGGATCGACATCAACAGTTATATGGTCATCATATTTCTTCGATTTCTCGAAGCCTGATATTATTTCCCTGATTCTTCTTTTCTTTTCCATCAGGGTCCTGTCCTTGGGCAGGCATATCCTTATCTTCTGTATATGTTGGTCGGCAATCCTGTCAACGGAAGGCTTGTAGGGACCTGTAATGTTGAATCCTGCAAATCTCTCAGCAAGCCATAGCGCCATCCTCCCGGCCCTGTCCTCAAAGCGGTCCCGTATGGTGATTTCGATGATGCGCGAGTATGGAGGAAATCCGAAATCCTGTCTTTCCGCCAGCAGGGACTTGGTGAAATCCTCTCCTGCCATATTTTTAAGACTGTCATACACCGGGTGCTCCGGTTGAGATGTCTGTATCATGAACATGCCTTTTTTGCCTCTTCTGCCGCATCTTCCCCTGAACTGCTCCAGCAGGTGCAGGGCCTTTTCGTCAGCCCGGAAATCATGGATGCTCAGCATTGCATCGGCGGCAATCACTGCAACAAGTCCTATATTGCTGAAATCAAATCCTTTACCTATTATCTGAGTTCCGATGAGGATGTTGATTTCTCCTTTTGCAAAATCACTGATTATCTTCTTCTGTTCCTGTGAAGAGTCGCTGTCAAGTCTTGCGACCACTGCGTCAGGGAACAGCCTTCCGGCCTCTTCCTCAATCTTTTGTGTTCCTGCCCCTATGCCGTTCAGCGGGCCGGAACATTTCACGCAATGTCCTGTGTAGGCTGCGCTGTATCCGCAGTAGTGGCATATCATGGTGTCCTTGTCCCTGTGCAGGCTGAGGCTTACGTTGCAATGAGGGCATCTGGCTATTTCGCCGCAGTCCTCGCATTGGAGTGAGGTGGACCATGCCCTCCTGGACCTGAGTATCAGGATCTGTCCGCCCTCCTGCAGTGTTGTCCTTATCCGGTCTATAAGTTTGCGGGAGAAACTGCCTGCCATACCTCTCTTGCGCCTTTCCGCCTTGGTGTCAACGATTTCAACTTCTATATCACCCTCCCCATGATACTTCTCCGTCAGTCTGACAAGGGAGTATTTCCCTGTGGATGCGTTATAGACCGCTTCCAATGATGGAGTTGCGGAACCTAAGATTATATTGCATCCCTGATGTATCCTTGACATGAGCAGAGCCGTGTCCCTTCCGTTGTAGCGAGGTGCGGGGGAGTCCTGCTTGTAGGAACTGTCATGCTCCTCATCTACAATGATAAGTCCCAGGTCGTGGTGCGGAAGAAACAGTCCGGAACGGGTGCTCAGAGCGATGTAATTGCCTGATCCGCTGTTTCTTATCATCTCAGCCGAGTTTCGTCTTGATGCTACGCTTTCACCGGAATGGAAGATGAGCAGGTTCTCTTGGAAATGCTCATGAAGCCTTTCCTCCAATTGTCTGCTGAGTGCAATTTCGGGTACAAGATAAAGAACGTTCCTGCCCTTTTTGAGGGCTTCCATTGCAAGGCGTATGTATATTTCTGTCTTTCCGGAACCTGTGACTCCGTGCAGCAGGGCCGGTCTGCCGCGGCGGAAACTCTCCTCAATCTCAGATATGGCCTTTATCTGCGCCGGTGACAGTGTTATATTGTCTTCTGATCCTGAAAACGGAGGTATCATCATTCCTTCCTTGGCGGCATTCAGATTGCAGATTGCAGATTCCAAGGCAGACTGGCCGGTCTGAATCTCCTTGCCAAGTCTCTCTATCTCTTCTTCAAGTCTTGTTCTGGCTTTGGTTCCAGTCCTGACCGACTCGGCGTCTTCCAACTTCTTTTCAAGTCTTGCCTGCAACCTGTCTATCTTCTTGCGGACCATCTCCACAGCCTTCTCCCTCCTTTCGCAGACCTTCCTTCTGGAATCGGCCCTTGCCTGCTCCATATTGGTCTTGATGCTCGGGTATGCAGCCTTATAGACCTCTCCGACACTGCACAGGTAATATCCTGCAACCTGCTTCCACAGTGCAATTTCCTCAGGCAGCACTGAGGAGAGGTCGGTTTCCACCGATATGATTTCTCTGATTTTCTCCAACTCCACCTCCGGGGTGATCCCGACCTTATCGACAACGCCCACGTATTCCTTGTTGGCGAACATGACTCTGACTCGGTCTCCCTGACATACGCCGACGCTTGTGCGGTAGCATGGCTCCCACTCAAGTTTCAATGGCAGAATTACCGATATGTATTCTTTTCCGTCCATATGTCAAAGTCATCGCGAATATACGAAAAAAATAGCAGCCACAAAGAGTGACTGCCACTTGAAAATCTGAAAATCCGGATTAGAGAGCCGGACCTGCTGCTACGAGAGACTTGCCGAGGTCGTTTCCTGTAAACTTGTTGAAGTTCTTGATGAAACGTGCTGCGAGATCCTTAGCCTTCTCCTCCCACTGGCATGCGCACTCGTAAGTGTCACGTGGGTCGAGGATTGCAGGGTCAACACCAGGGAGTTCTGTAGGAACTGTGAAGTTGAAGTAAGGAATCTGCTTTGTAGGAGCCTTGTCGATAGAACCGTCGAGGATTGCGTCGATGATTCCACGGGTGTCCTTGATAGAGATACGCTTGCCTGTACCGTTCCATCCTGTGTTCACCAGGTATGCCTTGGCGCCTACCTTCTCCATTCTCTTTACGAGTTCCTCACCGTACTTGGTTGGGTGGAGTGAAAGGAATGCAGCACCGAAGCATGCTGAGAATGTTGGAGTCGGCTCAGTGATTCCGCGCTCTGTACCTGCGAGTTTTGCGGTAAATCCTGAAAGGAAGTAGTACTGAGTCTGCTCAGGAGTAAGGATAGATACTGGAGGAAGTACTCCGAATGCGTCTGCTGAAAGGAAGATAACCTGCTGAGCGTGAGGACCCTTTGACGGAACTGCGATGTTCTGGATGTGGTCGATAGGGTAAGATACACGTGTGTTCTCAGTCACGCTCTTGTCAGAGAAGTCGATCTTGCCGTTTGCGTCAACAGTAACGTTCTCAAGGAGAGCGTCGCGACGGATTGCCTTGTAGATATCAGGCTCTGAAACTGGATCGAGGTTGATGACCTTTGCATAGCATCCACCCTCGTAGTTGAATACGCCTTCGTCATCCCAGCCGTGCTCGTCGTCACCGATGAGGAGTCTCTTAGGGTCAGTCGAGAGGGTAGTCTTACCTGTTCCTGAAAGACCGAAGAAGATGGCTGTGCTTGTGCCTTCCATGTTGGTGTTTGCAGAGCAGTGCATTGAAGCGATGCCACGGAGAGGGTTGTAGTAGTTCATGAGCGAGAAGATGCCCTTCTTCATCTCACCGCCGTACCATGTGTTGAGGATCACCTGCTCCTTGCTCTTGAGGTTGAACACTGTTGCAGTCTCTGAATTGAGGCCGAGTTCCTTATAGTTGTCAACCTTTGCCTTTGATGCGTTGTAGCATACGAAGTCAGGCTCGCCGTAGTTTGCAAGTTCCTCCTCGGTAGGACGGATGAACATGTTCTTCACGAAGTGTGCCTGCCATGCAACCTCCATGATGAAACGCACTTTGAGACGTGTGGCAGCGTTGGTACCGCAGAATGTATCAACAACATAAAGTTTCTTGCCTGAAAGTTGCTTGATTGCCTTTGCGCGAAGGTCGTTCCAAGCCTCTTCCGAGCAAGGCTTGTTGTCGTTCTTGTACTCATCTGAAGTCCACCATACTGTGTCCTTGCTTGCCTCGTTCATCACGAAGAACTTGTCCTTAGGAGAACGTCCTGTGTAGATACCTGTCATCACGTTGACAGTGTCAAGTTCTGTAAGCTGGCCTTTCTCGTATCCTTCGAGGGCTGGATTAGTCTCCTCAGCGAAGAGAACCTCATAAGACGGATTGTGAACGATTTCCTTCACATCTGTAATACCGTACTTGGTCAAATCAATTGTGCTCATAAATTTTTATAAATATATTAAGGTTTAACTCATTCTTCTTTAACCGCGCAAAATTAACTTTTTTTATTGAAATTTCAACGTTTCCCGATGACAAATTTTTGTTACTTTTGCAGTCGGTATAACAAATTTTTGACCATATGAAGCCGGTAGAGGTATTAAAGGAATATTGGGGCTATGAATCGTTCCGTCCGAAGCAGGAAGAAATAGTTGATGCTGCTTTGGAGGACAGGGACGTGCTTGCCATTCTTCCCACCGGCGGAGGTAAGTCAATATGTTTCCAGGTGCCCGCAATGATGCGCGAGGGGATTGCGATAGTGGTGACTCCTCTCATCGCCCTTATGAAGGATCAGGTTCAGAATCTTAACGACCGTGGTATCAGGGCTTTATGTGTCAATGCCGGCATGTCCCACAGGGAGGTGGACACAAAACTTAACAACGCTGCCTACGGGGATTATAAATTCCTGTATGTGTCTCCGGAACGTCTGGGCACCCCGCTTTTCCGCAGTTATGTCCAGGAGATGAACGTCTCATATATAGTGGTCGATGAGGCCCATTGCATATCCCAGTGGGGCTATGATTTCCGTCCGGATTATCTGAATATCGGCAGGCTCAGGGAACTTGTGGATGCCCCTCTGATAGCGCTTACCGCCACTGCGACCCCGAAGGTGGCTGATGATATAATGGAGAGGCTGGGCTTTCGACAGAAGTGTCTGATAAAGAGCGGATTCGAACGTCCTAATCTTTCATATGTCGTCCGTGAATGTGAGGATAAACTCGGGCAGATGATCAATATATGCACAAAGGTAGCCGGAACAGGCATCGTCTATGTCCGCAGCCGCAGGAAGACAGAGGAACTCGCAGCCCTGCTTGCGGCGAACAATATAAGCGCATCCTTCTATCATGCCGGCCTCGGGCAGGACAGCAGGTCGGACAGACAGGAAAAATGGAAGAACGGTCAGATACGTGTGATGGTCTGCACCAATGCCTTCGGTATGGGTATAGACAAGCCTGATGTGCGTTTTGTCATTCATTTCGATGTTCCTGACAGTCCTGAGGCATATTTCCAGGAGGCAGGTCGCGGCGGTCGCGACGGAAAACCGAGTTATGCTGTCCTGCTATGGAACAGCGGCGACATAAGACGTCTTCATCAACTTGCCACCGTTTCATTCCCGTCCCTGGACTATATCGAGGACATCTACCATAAGGTACATGTGTTTTTTGAGGTGCCTTATGATGCAGGTCAGGGACGCCAGCTCAAATTCGATCTTGAACAGTTCTGCCGGAGATACGGGTTGCAGAGACAGTCGGTGTATTATTCCATAATGTATATAGAGAGGACAGACCACTGGACCTTTTCGCAAGATGTCGATATAAATACAAAGGTGCAGATTACAGTTGACCGTAATGAACTCGGGAATATAGATCTGGAAGACAACAGGCTTTATGTGCTGCTGGAATTGATGATGAGGCGTTATGTGGGCATATTCTCATACCCTGTCCCGGTCGATGAGGAATATCTCGCCTCCTGTATGAATGTTCCGGTGCCTGTGCTCCGTCAACTTCTTTACAGATTGTCGCTCGAACATGTAATACGCTATGTTCCGTGTGACCATGCGACCGTGCTCTTTCTGCATCACGACCGTCTCAGACCGAAGAACCTGAATCTTGATATCGACAGATACAACCTTCTGAAATCTTCATTCACAGAGAGAATGCAGAAGATGATCGATTATGTTCAGGAGGAGGATGTGTGCCGCAGCAGTTATCTCCTGGAATATTTCGGACAGAGCGAAAGCAAAGCCTGCCGCACTTGTGACGTTTGTCGTGGGGCAGGCTCTTAGGGATTTCCCGACTTGCTTGAAACAGGTTATCCTATAATCTTGTCAAGTCGGTTGAATATGCTTGTGCGCAGATCACGCAACTGAGCGACCCTCTCTCTGTTTCCTCTTGCAATGAACCGGCATGTGCCGACAAACTTCATGAACAGTCTCATGTAGTTCCATGCCAGGATGAACATGAACGGGAATGCAATCAGGTATCCCAATCCCCACCATGTTCCGCAGAATATCCAGAGCAGTACTCCCGGAAGTATCATGCACAGCGGCACGGATACCAAAGCGCTGACTGCCACTCTGAATGAACTTACGAACATCTTGTCCTTGATGAGTTTTTTCAGGAAAATTTCAGGGATGACGAAAAGAAACAGGGTAGGGATGATCGAAACTATGAAGAGCGGCAGAAGAATCAGCAGTCCCAGCCCTCTGAGTATCGCCGCCCCGATACCCGGATTGTGGATGAACAGCCAGTCTCTGATGCCGAGTTCCTTGATTCCTGCCTCCAGCGCGGCTGTATCCTTGTATATCTCCTCCATTTCCTGAGGATGTTGTTCCGTACACTTCTGGAGTGTATCCACAAGTTTCTGATCTGACAGCAGACGCGACGGCAGGTATCTGAACTTGAATCCGTTCCTGATGGCAAAGTCCCTTCCGTACCCGTTCTCTCTCAGCCAGTCGATCTGCTCATAGTGTTCGAGGTCATCAACGTGAAGCATCATCTCCTGAATCCTGTCGCGTACGATCTTGTTGATTTCCATCATGGTCGGACGAGGGTCCGCCTGATAGCGCTCATAATATGGTTTCAGCGAAATTGGCTTGCCGAATTTTATGAGCATCTCAGTCCTTGCGTGGAAATAGTTGGAATAGTGGTTACAAGACGGGAGAATCATTATGTCCTCCTTGAAATCCATCTTTTCTGCTGCTGCAAAGGCAATTCTGAGGTATCCGAGTTTGAATTTGCCCAGCCACCTCTTGTCCTGGTGGTCCGCTTCCGGATAGAGCATCACGGTCTCGCCGTCCATCAGAGCCTTGCCGGCATCGTCAAAGGTCTCCGCGTTCTTGCTCACATCCTTAAGTCCCTCGTGGCTCATACGATAAGCCGGGAGCAGACCCATGGCGCGCAAAGCCTTGTTGAAGATAGGATTCTTGAATACGTTGGCCCGGGCCAGGAAGTTCATTCTGCGGTCTGTCAACTGGAGACATACGCAGAGCGGGTCATTCAGGCAGTTCTGGTGGTTAGATACGATTACAGTGGGTGTACCGTTGACAGGTACGTTTTCAAGTCCCACTACGCGTTCTTTCTTGAAATACAATCCGGAATTGACGAATTGCAGATACTTGCGGAACGCTTTCAGGAACAGAGAGTGTTCCCTTGGTGTTCTTTTTTTCATATGTTTTGGTTTAGTACGTCGCAAAGATAGTAAGAAACTGTTAAAATTTTTCTACGAAAGTATTTTTGTTGTTTTAACATATGTGTTCTCATCAAAAATGTTATGAATTATTTTTGATGATAAAAATTTAAACAGTTTCTATAATTATTTTAATATCAGTCCGTCGTGGGCGGGGAGGATGCTGTGGGGGAGTTCGGCGCATAGGTCTTCGTGACATGGCAACTGATGGGACAGATGGGTGAGCCAAGTGTGTTCTGCACCGACCTTTTCCGCAACGGCGATGGCTTCTTCAAGAGCAAAGTGGGATATGTGCTTGCCACGACGTACGGTATTGATTATGAAATGTTCAAGCCCGTGCAACTTGCTGAATTCCTCCTCGGGAATATGGTTCATGTCGGTGCCCAAGCCCTTTAATAATTAAGCTTGATTCCGAAGAATATGCATCGAGGTAGCGTGGGTCCGTAGATATATCCCGAGTCGCGGTCTGCCCCTGAGTCAAAATCCTTCTGGAAGGAGTTGAGTATGTTCTGTACCCCTGCATTCAGCTGCAGAGTGAAACTTTTATATATCCTGAAGTCATATGCGGCCTTGAAGTTAAGGTCCCAGAAAGCAGGAGTCCTGACGGTCGTGTTGCTTGTTATGAATCCGGCATGATGTTCTACGAGCATGCTTCCGGTATATGTCCCGGAAAGAGAAAGTGCAAGTTGTTTGAGTGGGTTGTATGATGCGGTGCAGTAGCCGTGGAAGTCGGGGGTCCTGAACATCTTTCTTGTTGCGGCTACATCCCCTTCATCGCTCCATGTGCGGGCCTCCTTGTATTTCGAACTCATCGCAGTAAATCCCATCTGCATCTGGAATTTGTCCTTCCATGCAATCTTTCCTTCGAGGTTTCCTCCGAATACTCTTGCGCCTGATTCATTGTGTCTCTCTTTTATAAGGATTCCGTTTTCATCCATTCCAAGTTCCTTCAGTGCAAACACATCATCAAGGTCAGTGAAGAAACCTTCTACAAGAAGATTGCCCTGCCAGTCGCCCCAGCTGTGATACATGTCTGCCGAGAGGCTCACGCTTTGAGATTTCTCTACCCTGAGGTCTTCCGCCAGTCTTATCATGGAAACAGTTCCCCCTACATTATCGATGTGCAGGTCCTCATCAAATGCCTGGGGAGCGCGGAAACCATATGAGTAACTGAGCCTGAGATTGATGTCCTTTGTCGGGTTATATCTCAGGTTTGCGCGCGGACTGAAGATCACACCCTTGATCAGATTGTGCTTGTCGAGCCTTCCACCGATGAGTATGCCCCAATGGGCGTTTTTCCATTCATTCTGGGCGTATACGCTGGCAATCCTTACAGTCTGGTCTGTTACTCTGTCGTATCCCCACATGTTGTCCTTCAGATAGTCCTCGTTGTACTCAAGGCCTACCGTCAGGTCTGCCGGCATGAACAGACACTTGTTGAACTTATATATGTACTGAGCTCCGCCCACCCAGGTAAGGTCGGTCGTCTTTCCATATGCGTTAGGGTCCATCTGTGCTCCATAGTAGCTGTCTCTGTTTATGTGCTGAAGTGAAGCGAACACGTTGAGTCTATGTCTCTGGTCCTTGGAGAACCAGTCGAATTTGAGGCCACCTGTGTTGATGCCGTGCTTTGTCTGCTCGGCAATCATGACCTCATGTGGCGGCAGGTCGAGTTTGTCTCCACCCCGTCTGAACTCCTGAAGGTGATGGTACTCTGCAGTTATCTTGGAGTATAGGCCGGTCTTTACATATCCTCTGAATCCGACTGTCTGCCCGGAAATCTTGGACAGTTCTGTAAATCCGTCACCATTGGCATCCCATGCATCTTTAAGGGTGTTCTGTCCGAATACCGCGAGGCCAAGCTTGTTGTCTTCGGAGACTATCGAGGCATTGATGTCGGTGGTGTGATGGAATGCAGATGAAGCATTTATTGAAGTCGTGGTATGTGAAATCGAAGCAGAATTCCTTACAGGCTCTTTTGTTATGATGTTTATTGTACCGGCAATGGCGGATGAACCGAATAGAGCGGATCCGCCGCCCCTCATCACTTCTACGCGGTCCACCATATTTGCCGGAAGCTGCTCAATGCCGTATACTCCGGCAAGAGCGCTGAATATCGGGCGGGAGTCTATGAGAATCTGAGTGTACTGACCGTCCAGTCCGTTGATTCTGACCTGTTGGAAACCGCAGTTCTGACAATTGTTCTCGATTCTGACTCCCGGCTGGAATGCCAGGCCTTGTGCTACTGTGGAACTGTTGGTCTTGTTGTAGGTGTCCATGCTTACGACGTTGACAAGTGTCGGTGACATCCTTCTCGTCGTTTCGCTTCTGGTCGCCGAAACGATGACTCCGTCGAGCTGGACATGGTCTTCTTCAAGTGCGAAATTGATTTCGTGAGATGAGCCTTCTGTGATGTCCACCTCGCGTGTCTGGGTATTGTAGCCTATTGCGGAAACCTCTATGGTGAATTTTCCTATGGGAATGTTATGAATGAAATAGTGGCCTGAATTGTCGGTGGCGACACCTATTGTAGTCCCTTTAAGCAGTACTACGATGTGTGGAAGATGTTCTCCTGTGTTTTTGTCTATGACGTGGCCGTGTATATGCGCATCTGTTCTTGAAGCCTGGGCAGAGAATACTACGCATAGCATCACCGCCAAAGCTGAAATTATCTTTTTCATCTTTGAATATCTGTGAGTTTGTTAAAATTGCTGTTGTTCTTGTTGGAAGGTGCGGTCAGCACTGAGGCGGACCACGAAGCAGCAATTTACTCTGCACCTGACAGACATGTGATGTCTCCCTATAGACGATGCAGCTTTCAGATATAAGAAAGTCTGGAGATTCGATGCCGCAGTAAGCTGCAGCATCTTCAGATTGGAAATTTGAGAGGATGTCGATGATGCTGATCTGAGACTCTGAATGTGAGTGCTCGGATCCGCCACCGAAATGTGAATGGGCTACAGAGTGTCCGTTGATTACGTGTGTGTGACTGCAGAAGTTGATACTGGTAAAGTAACAACTGAATATTATCAGAAGGGATATTGCAGAATATTTCTTAAGTGATGATAACACTTCACACACGAATTTTAGGGCGCAATGATAATGAAATTATTCGAAGATTTCAAGCCCGTCATATGCCGGATGAATATTTTCCGGCAGTTCTGCGGAAAGTTCCTCATATACAGGTAACTGATGGGACAGATGGGTGAGCCAGGTATGTCTGGCTCCCACGCGGGCTGCCACCTCAAGGGCTCCTTCCAGAGAGAAATGCGAAATATGCCTTCCCCTTCTGACGCAGTTTATGACGAAATGCTCAAGATTTCGCAATTTTTCAAATTGCTCATCCGGAATATGATTCATGTCGGTGCAGTAGGCTATGTTTCCGAAACGGTATCCCAGGACCGGTAACCTGAAATGTTTTCCGCGGATGGGGATGATTTCTACTCCGTTGATACTGAACGGATTGTCGTCAATAAGGTGTACATCCCAGTCCGGCGCTCCAGGGTATTTGTTTTCAGCGAAGGCGTAACTGTATTCCATACGGAGCGAGTCCTCGACATATTTCTCGCAGTATATCTGAGTGGCTTTCTTTTCGATGTAATTGAACGCGCGTATGTCATCAAGTCCTCCTGTGTGGTCCTTGTGATTGTGGGTGAGTAGAATGGCATCGACTCCCGATATCCCCTCACGAAGCATCTGCTGTCTGAAATCCGGACCTGCATCGACCAGTATCCTGAGGCCTTCATGTTCTACATAGACGCTTGCCCTGAGTCTTTTATCTCTGGGATCGGTACTTGAGCAGACCTTGCAGCCGCAGCCTATCATCGGCACTCCTTGGGATGTGCCTGTTCCTAAAAATGTCAGTCTGGTCTTGCTCATATCACAATATCAACGATTTTGCCTATAAGATCCGGGTCGTATGGGCGCGAAACACGGATATAATTCCCGGTATATCCTTCCATCATTCCGTTTCTGTCGGTGCTTTCAAAAAGAACATGCTCCTGAACTCCCTTGTTGGACTTGACGAAATCCTCATGCAGTTCTTTGCAGAGGTCTTCCAGCATCTGCACTCTTTTGGTCTTCACGCAGTCCTGCACCTGATCTTTTCTTTCTGCGGCCGGCGTACCGGAGCGACGAGAATATGGAAATATATGAATGAATGCCGGCTTGACGACATCACGCAGGAATTCATAGGTCTCCATGAAAAGTTCATCAGTCTCTCCAGGAAATCCGACAATTACGTCAATCCCGAAAAATACCTTCGGACCTCCCGGAATCTCGGTTTTCTGTCTGATATACCTGATCTTGTCTGCAAAAGCGGCGGTGTCATATCGCCTGCCCATAGCCTTGAGGATGGTGTCGCAGCCTGACTGCAGCGGGATGTGGTAGTGGGGGAGAAATTTGCTTCCTGAAGTTATCCAGTCTATCATTTCTTCCGTCAGCAGATTAGGCTCTATTGACGAGATTCTGTATCTCTCGATTCCTTCTACTTCATTCAACTGTCTTATCAGTTCGAAGAATGTCTCTCCTGTGCTTTTCCCGAAATCTCCTGTGTTCACGCCTGTCAGCACTATTTCCTTGATCCCTTCTGCCGCGATGGACTCAGCCTGAGGAATGATTTCGGATATGGGGATATTTCTGCTTTCACCCCTTGCGTAAGGTACTGTACAGTAAGCGCATTTGTAGTCGCAGCCGTCCTGTACCTTGAGGAATGACCTGGTTCTTTCTCCGGATGAATATGCAGGAAAGAATGTCCCGGAGGTTCCATAATCTGGCTCGCAGCCGCGTGCGTCAGCGAGTATGCGGGGTACGATCATGCTTTTCTCTTCCGCACCGAATACTGCAGTGACACCCTCAATGGCTTCTATTTCAGCCTTTTTCAACTGGGCGTAACATCCGGTCACGTAGATTGCTGCCTTGGGCGACAAGCGGTGGAGTTTCCTTATTATGTTGCGGCTTTTCTTGTCTGAGTGTTCGGTCACAGTGCATGTGTTCACAAGGAAGATGTCTGCTCCTTTGCTCCATGGTACGGCCTTGAAGCCCTCAGCATTGAGCCGTCGCTCATACGTTGAGGTCTCCGCATAGTTCAGTTTGCAGCCGAGAGTTATGTATGATATTGTTTTCATGATACAGATCCTTCACTTCGTTCAGGATGACAAAGGGGCGGTTCAGGATGACAGAGGGACGGTTCAGGATGACAGTAGGAGAGTGTGACCCGGGACCATTGGACAGGTCCGCCGACCGGAGGCCTGCGCTTGGATATCCTGACGCTGAACCTTATAAACTCTGGGAAGGCTTCTGCAATGCGTCTGACAATTCTTCCCGCCACATGCTCCAGCAGATCCGACGGAACGGACATCTCCTGCCTGACCAGTTCATATACAGCCCCGTAATTCACAGTGTCTTCGAGAGCATCGCTTGCGGCAGCCTTTCTCAGGTCCGTCTCTCCACGGAAATCCACAAGAAAAAGGTTGCCCTTGGTCTTCTCGCTTTCAAGGCAGCCATGACAGGCCCAGAACCTCATTTCTTCGAGTTCGATTACGCCAATATCAGAAATACACATGGTCTTTTCCCGATTATAAGTCCTTCCTTCTTCCATTGTGAGACCTTCATGGTCTTTATGTATGCGTCAGGCATTGTGATGTTTACGGCCACGCACACCCTTGTCGAGGCGCTGCTCACCTCCAGAATGTCCTTCAGCAGCGAGTCGTTCCTGTATGGGGTCTCTATGATTATCTGCGTCTGTTTCAACTGTCCGGAAATCTTTTCCAGAGTGCGCAGTCTGCTTCTTCTTTCTTCGGTCTTGGCGGGGATATATCCGCAGAAGGCGAATGACTGTCCGTTGAGTCCTGATGCCATCAGGGCAAGCATGAGCGATGACGGACCGACTGCCGGCACCACTTCAATCCCATGTCTGTGTGCAAGTTCCACCAGTTGGGCACCGGGGTCGGCAACAGCCGGAAGACCTGCCTCAGAGATAAGCGCGACATTATTGCCGTCTTCGAAAAGTTTCAGATAGCCTTCTATGACCGATGCTTCGGTATGTTCGTTCAGTTCATGAAATTCAAGTTCTCCGATATGTCCTTTCAGACCCGCACGTGACAGATATCTTCTTGCCGTACGCACTTCCTCCACGACAAATGTCCTGAACCCGGCGAGCGAATCCAGCACCGGTGCCGGAATGACTTCCTTCGGGTCGTTGTCTCCCAACGGGGAAGGTATAAGATATAGTTTTCCCTTGCTCATAGTCTTCTATTTTATCTCTATGACAGTTCTTTCCGTGTTTCTCATCGCCTGTTCTTCTGCCAGCCGCGCCTCCTGCCTCTTCTTTCTGGATGTGAACATGTTCCTGAAGAATTGACGGAATGTGTTGAATTCTGTCTGGTAGGTTATGCCGACTCCGTTTCTCTGGGAGTTGTCCAGATAGTTCGTATATTGGTCCGCAGAGTGTGAGAAGAGGTTGAGTCTGAATGAACCCGAGCGGTCGAGTTTGATTTCTATATCGATATCGCCGACCACCTCATTCTCTGTGTTTCCGCTTGAATACTGCTTGTTTCCTATGTTACCGTTGACGACCACCCTGTTGTTGAACAGTTGAGTCGTCACTGCCACGTCAAATATGTCGTTTCCGCGTGTGTTTGGCTGGTATCTCAGACCCAGGTCAAGAGGGATGTTCAGTTTCTGGAATATGTTGTTTATCTGATTCGCCACCATTTCGGTCATATTGGAATATAATGCCGAGGTGTTGTTGACGATTCCGGACTGTTCATCTGGAAGGAAGTTGTTTGAAACTATCAGTGCGAGGAACTGTTTCTGCACCTTGTCTTCCGTGCTGAGCGCACTTTCCACCCTTGATTTTATGGTAGGGTCAAGGTCAGGTATCTCTATTGAGAAACTCAGTTGCGGACTGATGAGTTTGTCCTGAATCCTTATGCCGCATTCGACAAGTCTCCTGTTCGCCACCGATGTGGTGTCGGAAATCAAGGTGGAGATCGATGCCTTCGTCTTATATATCGCATCTATGTCAAGATCGCTGTCCAGGATGTCTCCGTTGAATCTGATGGTGCTGCCTTCCTGAATCTGGAAATCCCTCTTGACTATGCCCATGGCCACAAACTTATAGTTTCCTTCTTCGATGGTATAGTCACCGTTGATCTTGAAGATGTCTTCGCCCGCTTCAAGCGAAATGTTGCCGCTTCCCCTGCCCGAGAGAACGTTTCCGCTGGACTTGTCAATCTCGACGAAGGCCTCCACTGACGGTCTGGCAGCAACATTCAGCCTGACAAGGAACTCATTTGGTGTAATTTCTTCGGTTGTGGTCTTTTGGACAAATATTTCGTATGGGTCTATGAATTTCGTGGTTTCCAACTGCTTGAATTTCAGCAGGTTCGTGCCCTTTGACGCTATGCTCGTGTAGTCGGTCGGGATATGCAGATTTCCGGCCTTTGCTGTCGAGGCGTTTATGTTCATCACCAATGATTTGAGCGGGCCGGTCAGGTGCAAGTCTCCGGTAGCAAAGATGTTTCCATAGAATACATCGTTGTCTTTCTCGTCAAGGCATATGCCCTCTATCTGTTCTACATTGATGCGTGTGTCGAAACGGATGTCCTTGAAATAGTTGTAGTTGATGCTGCCCGAAACGGTACCTGTTCCGTTGTACCGGTCTCTGATGCTTATGTCGTCAAAATAGACACCTGTCTCATCCATATGGAAAGGACCGTCGGCAAAATATGGTACACCAGTATAGCCGATCTTCAAAGTTGCATCTTTCAGCACGGTGTTCCGGCTTCTTATCTTCAACATGTCGAGAGGACCGGAGGCGGATATGGAGCCGCTTATATTACCGTTCATCTGGCTGAATATGTCTTTCAGGAACGGTTGGGCATAACCTATCTGGAATCTGTCAAGGTCAAAATTTGCATCAAGCATTCTGCTCTTTGGCGTATAGTGGCCTTTGATGTCTATGTTATGCACACCGCCCAGTTCGTTCTGTCCGAAAAACTCAAAACATCTGTCCTCGTCGTTCCATTCTGTCCCCAGTCTGACCACGCCGATAGGAATGTTTGCCACGTATGAGGAGTCGCAGAGCATGTCTATATCCAGATTCATGCTGCTGATTGGTGAACTTAGGGTGGCAAGACCCGTCACGGCTCCTCTGACGCCGAAGTCTGACGGCAATATCGAATTTATGGCACTCAGATCAAATCGCTCAAGTTGCAGAGAAAGTATATCTCCATAATTTTCCGATGCCCGTCCGTTCAGACTTATGAACTCTTCTCCTGATATTGCTCCGAATGAATCAACGCTGATATCGGAACCTTCAATCCTGATGGACGAAGGCTGGATGCTCCACTCCTTTGAATTGTATTTGAGAGATGACGGCTTGATGTCAAGTTCTATGATACGGTTGTCTTCGTCTCCGGATATCTGTCCGTTCACGATGAATTCCCCGCTGGTTTCATTGTCGGTGTGATTGTCAAATGAATATCCCGCACCTATCCTGTTGTCGTTGGCATATAACTGGATCAGATTGTCGGTTACCTGAATGTCTGCTATGGACGCTTCCTGACAATGGATCTCCCCTTTAAGAACCTGATTGAGATTGTCGAGGGTCATGTCGATACCTTTCAGGTAGTTTCTGCGCACCGCCATCCTGCCGGAATTCAGATTCACTGTCATGTCGCCATCGGGCGTTATCTGTGTCTTCAATGACGTCCCGTTTTCGATATAAAGTCCCGGCGCTGCAAATGAAAGCAGGTTCTGGATATTATGACAGGTGAGCGATGCCTCGTAGGAATTGCCATTCCATGTATATTCCTCTTCGTTCCTGTTCAGAACCGGAAGTTCGCGGTCGATGGTGATGCCCTTGATGTCCTTGATGAAATCGATGATGGAGGCCGTGCCGGAGAAACTTGCCGATGCGAACTGCGAGTTGAGTCTTGCCGTATATCTGTCACCTGTGCTGTATGATGTCATGATGACATCGCCCACATCATAACGTCCTGATTTGTTTTCAAGCAATATTTCGCCTACGTCGATTCTTCCGAGTATGTTTCCGTTCGCGGTCTTGGTGAAATCAGCGTTGGTGCGTAACTGGATCATCGACTTGCCCCTCCTGTCGATGTTTATTGCATTCAGGTCTGCATGCCCCACGCTTGCATTAATCTTATATACCGTATTCCTGGACTTCTCTGACCTCGCATACCCTCCCTGAAATATGAAATTAAGGTTGGGGTCCTTGCTTATGACTGTGGCATTCAGGGTATTAGGGTCGTATTTTCCCTTTGCGAGTATGTCGGAGTAGTCATAGCCTTTGAGGTTCAGCCTGCGGATTCTCAATGAATCCATATCAACGCTTATCCCGTCGTCAACAGTCATTGAGAGTCTTGTGTTCAATGTTGCGGGACCGAACAGGTCGTTGCCGATGATCTGTCCTATATTCAGGTCTGCTGTTTCGACTGTTCCGCTGATGGTGATAGGCGCATCCGGTCTGATGATTTCGTCCAGTCTGACCTGAGCCTGTACCTTGCCGACTTTTGATGTGAGAGCCGCCTTTGTGTCAAGGTTGTTGAGCGGTCCTTTTGCGGAGGCTGTACCATAAAATGTTGTGCCTTCTGCAAAACGTCCCAGATCCAATCTGCCTCCTCGCATCCATTGCGTGACGAATCTGCTCAAACCTTCGGTTGTCAATCTCAGACCGGTTACTTTTGCATCAATGCCCATGAGGTATGTTTCAGGTATGCCTGTCATCCTTCCGTTGACAGTTCCGGAAAAACCTCCTTCCTGAGATGAGAATTTTATGTCGCTGACCTTGAAGTCTTCCACCACGCCGCTCATGGCACCGCTTACATCCGCCCTGAGGGTCACTCCCTTTATCTGGGGAGCGAAGTTGGCTATGGTGCGGAAGTCAATGATGCTTTTTTCTATTTTTCCATCAAGCTTGACCAGTCTGATGAAGTCCTTGAAATCATCCACATTCCTATAACTCATCATGAACTGGGAAAGGTGGAGGTCTGACCACTGGTCCTTTATTCTGAGGTTGTCTATGATGGTCCTGCCACGCCCGACACGTGCTTCTCCGGACATGGACGACACAACGAAGCCGGTTTCTTCTCGGAAACTTATCTTGTCTGCCTTGCCTGACATTATGCCGTTCTTGAAGGCGAGATCCCTTGCATTGACGCAGATGTCATGTATGTTGAGGTCGTTCCAGTCAATACCGCCGCCCAGACGCTTTATAGGCATGGTGGAATAATTCTTCATCACGAAGCCCATATCCTCTATCTTCACGTCTTTTATGCGGAAAATTTCATCAGGCCTCGGCTCTTTGCGCTCCTTGTCCTTGTCGATTCTGAATATTCTTGACAGATTGTTGTACATGATGACTGTGTCCGCCTCGCTCATCAGATCTTCGAGAACAAGATTCATCTGTGCGTTCCTGACCACGGCACTCCGGATCTTTATGCTTTCCTCGTCGAGCAGACCTGCGAGCGACAGTTTCACAATCACATACTCGGATCGGAAGAATGTGTCAATCTGGGCAAGGGTGGAGTCGGTCGGACAAATCTGCGGATTCTTGTCTGTTATTACAAGATTTTTGAGTACCAAAGTGGAAAACGGCTTGAAATGGATCTTTTCAATCGATATGTCCCCATCAAGTTTCTCTGACAGGGAATCAGTGACCTTCGTAACTATAGCAGTCTGAACCTGAGGGACTTGTATGACCAATGCCCCTGCAAGTATCATCAACGCAAATGCGATGAATATCAACCATAGTATTTTAAGTGTCTTTCTGATAAGCCTTAAAATTAAATATCCAACTTGCAAAAATAATAAAAATATCGGAAATTTGCGACCGTTAATTATTACATAATTATGCCAGAAATAATACTTGGAATAGAGTCTTCTTGTGATGACACCTCTGCGGCGGTCATCCGTGACGGCTATCTGCTCTCGAATGTCCTTGCAAGTCAGGATGTCCACAAGTCATACGGCGGTGTGATACCGGAACTTGCATCGAGAGCCCATCAGATAAATATAGTGCCCGTGGTAAGCGAGGCTCTGACACGTGCCGGAGTGAAGGCTGAGGATATTACCGCCATTGCATTCACCCGCGGCCCCGGTCTCTTGGGATCCCTCCTTGTGGGAACATCCTTTGCCAAGGGTCTTGCCCTGTCGTTGGACAAGCCGCTTGTGGAAGTCAATCATCTTCAGGGACATATACTTGCCAATTTCATCAGGCAGGAGGGCGCGGAGAACCGTCAGCCGGAGTTTCCGTACCTGTGTCTCCTTGTTTCGGGCGGCAACTCGCAGATTGTGCGTGTCGATAGCCCTCTGGAGTATGAAATTCTTGGTCAGACCATCGACGATGCTGTGGGCGAGGCTTTCGACAAATGTGCGAAGATGATGGGTCTGGGCTATCCTGGCGGCCCGATAGTCGATAGGCTTGCCAAGGAGGGTGATCCGCTTAAATATAAGTTCTCAAAGCCGCATATTCCGGGATATGATTACAGTTTCAGCGGCATAAAGACCTCCCTGCTGTATTTTGTCCGTGACCAGATCGCTCTTGATCCGGATTTCATGGAGAAGAACAAGGCAGACATCTGTGCAAGTTTCCAGAAGGCCCTGATAGATATTCTGATGGACAAACTCATCAAGGCGGCAAAAGACACGGGCATAAAGCAGATCACTATCGGCGGCGGCGTTTCTGCAAACAGCGGACTCCGCTCGCGTATTGAGGAAGAGGGTCGCAAGCGTGGTTGGACCACATTCCTGCCCGAATTCAAGTTCACGACAGACAACGCGGCGATGATTGCAATCGCCGGCTGGTTTCATTACCGTAACGGAGAATGCACCAGTCTCGACGTGGCTCCTGTCAGCCGTTTAGCAGAATTTTAGTAAAATGTAAAAAATAATCTGCATCACTGTCATCCTGAGTGTTAACGAAGGATCTGTTGTATACAGATGCTTCACTTCGTTCAGCATGACAGATAACAGAAAAGTGATGCAATTTATTTTTTTAACATTACTTATCATGAAAGAAATAGAAATAACGACAAAATTAGGCAACTCCCTCTCTGCCGATGAAATCCGGACTGCCGCCGTGAAAGCCCTCGGCGTCTCTCCGAAGATGAAGTCGCAGTTGAAATACCGTATAGTGCGTCGCTCCATCGATGCCCGCAACGATATTCTTTACCGCTATAAGGTGGAGGTGTGCAGGCCGGATGAGGTCATGGAGGAATATGCCCTCGATGAATATAAGGATGTGAGCAATGCCGAACCGATTGTCATCATCGGAGCAGGTCCTGCGGGTATGTTCGCAGCATTGAAACTGCTCATGAGAGGCTTCAAGCCAGTTATCCTGGAGCGTGGAAAGGATGTCCATGCACGTAAGTTCGATATGGCGAAACTCTCTCGCGAGGGCGTTGTCAATCCGGATTCGAACTATTGTTTCGGAGAGGGCGGAGCAGGCACATTCTCTGACGGAAAACTATATACGCGTTCGTCGAAAAGGGGAGATATCCGTGAGGTGCTGCATCAACTTGTGCGTTTCGGTGCCGATCCTTCAATCCTGATAGATGCGCATCCGCATATAGGCAGCGACCGCCTGCCGATAGTGGTGGAAAATATACGCAAATGCATTGTGGAACACGGAGGAGAGTATCATTTCGATTCACGCGTTACCGACATCGTGAAGCGACCCGACGGATTCTTTGATGTTACTGTCAATGAGATCTCTCCACGCGCTTCGCTTGGTCGAGATGACATTGTCATTTCGAGCGAGGCTGAAAGCCGAGTCGAGAAATCTGCCGTTTACACCTCCCGCAAAGTCATCCTCGCCACCGGTCATTCAGCCCGAGACATATACGAGATGTTCGACCGAAAAGGCTGGGAAATCCAGGCCAAGGGCTTTGCCTTGGGAGTCCGTGTCGAGCACCCGCAGTCGCTTATAAACAAAATCCAGTATCACGGTAAGTATCAGCCATATATGCCTACTGCCGAGTATTCGTTCGTCACTCAGATCGAGGGCAGGGGAGTATTCTCCTTCTGTATGTGTCCGGGTGGTATTCTTGTGCCGGCGGCGACAGCATCGGGAGAACTTGTGCTCAACGGCATGTCCAACTCCCAGCGTAACTCAAAATGGGCCAATGCGGGAGTTGTGGTGCAGATTGAGCCGGAGGATTTCCCTGAGTATGCGCAGTACGGACCGCTTGCCCTGCTTAATTTCCAGAGAGATGTTGAGAGGAAGATGTTCGAATATACAGGTTCGTTGAAGGCCCCTGCACAGCGAATGATGGATTTCTGCCGCAGGATACCTTCATCCGGTCTTCCTCAGACATCCTATCATCCGGGTGCTGAAAATGCCCCGCTCCACGAACTGCTCCCAGAGCATGTCTCCCTCAGATTGAAATATGCCTTCCCTCAGATAGGAAACAAGAAGATGCACGGATATTATACCAATGATGCCCTCCTCCTCGGCGTGGAATCAAGAACATCTTCACCAGTGCGTATTCCGCGTGACCCTGAGACCTTTGAGCATGTTCAGATCGCAGGTCTCTACCCGTGCGGAGAGGGTGCGGGCTATGCCGGAGGAATCGTCTCCTCTGCCCTTGACGGCATCAACTGTGCATCCAGGGTCTGAACTGATACGGTTGCCTTAAACGGGTTTGGATTGAATCAGACTCGAGGTGTCTGCTCTTGGTCAAATCCGAAACTTTTATCAAAAATACGCTGGCAGTTTTGCAAAAATCAAAATCCTGCGTATATTTGCAGCGGGAAAGTCTTACACGACCAGCTCCCTTCGAATTCCCCCAGGGCTTGATCGCAGCAAGGGTAGAAGGTCGTAGCGGTGCGATGTAATCAGCTTTCCCTTTTTTTTTATTATACCACACTGCCATGAAACGGGGAAAACGGTTGCCCTTTGTTTTTGGCATCATTACCTTGTTTTTCTCCTTTGTCTTTTGACCCTTGCGAGTGCTGTAGCCCAGACGGATGCACCTCAATTCAAGGCAAGAAAATGTTTCTATCTTAATGAATATTCTCCACTCGTCATAGTCCTGCATGGTTATGGAGGGAAAGCGGAGGGCTATCTGCCGGAAATGATACAGGTGGCAGACAGATATGGTTTTGCATTGTGCTATGACGCGTCATCCATGAAACAAGCCCAAAACATGGACGGGAAACGAGAAATGATGATGTTACGGTCCTGGTGGGCTGTTTGACAGATTACACTGCACATAAAGCCGATAATCATTTATAGATGAATGATTATCCGTTATCAGTGCAGTAAACTGTTCGCGCTTCCTACCTGCTCCGTCCGTAAAACAGGCGAAATCACGGACGGAGCAAACATTTTACTGCCTTGCATCCGTAAAACAGGCGAAATTACGGACGGAGCAAACATTTTACTGCCTTGCATCCGTAAAACAGGCGAAATTACGGACGGAGCAAACATTTTACTGCCTTGCATCCGTAAAACAGGCGAAATTACGGACAGGGCAAGCAAAATTGATGTGTGCTCACCGGAACCGGCACGAAGCAGGCGGAGATCATTTATTCCGCCTGCGGTGCCGCGCTGATATCATCTGCGCCACAAATGCCGCGCGACAGCACCTGCATCACAAATGCTTGACAGCAGCACCTGCATATTTGCGGAGATCTGGAATGGGGCATATTTGTAACTCGCAGACTATCAAATATATACAAAAAACCGGTGTCGCCACTCTACCTCTAAAACAGGAGAGTAGCGACACTCACTTTTCGCACACCATTGATAATCAATATATTGCCCCCCCGTTCCAGGTTTCCGCAAAAACTGCCGACCAGCCAACACTATGAGAGACCTGTAACATCACTGGTCTCCGCCAAATCACTACCCACCGGAGGACCGTGACAAAAAATCAACGAAAATTGTAACGAAGGTCCTCAGAACTGGCATTTCAGCCCCAAAAACGGGACGACCGTGACAAAACCAGGTCGATTTTTGTCACGGTCGTTCTTAAAAATCGCTGCACCCAAAGCGGATAATCATTAAAAAATGCAAGAAAAATTTGGAGGTAAAGAAAAAATGACTACCTTTGCAATCCCAATCGAAAGATGGGGTAGTTCTTAAAGAAAATTGGTGCCATAGCTCAGTTGGTAGAGCAAAGGACTGAAAATCCTTGTGTCCCTGGTTCGATTCCCGGTGGCACCACAGAAAACCCCTCTCAGTGCATTCTGAGAGGGGTTTTCTTTAAGATAT
>SUYM01000002.1 GCA_015060455.1 Bacteroidales bacterium | reverse complement strand
GAAAGAGCCGTCCGGACTGATACAGCACTCTGCTCCATTTCCGTTCACTCGTTTCACTTTAATCCCCGTTGCAACCGGTGGAGTAATAGTAAGTTCGGCGCTGCCGGACACTTCATTTCCGGTTGCTGTTGCCGTAAGAGTAACTTTACCTGGAGTATCCCCAGCAGTGATCGTCATGGTCTTTTCATCAAAGGTCGCAAGCGACGACGGAGAAAGTCTCCATTCCACATCTTTGATGGATGCATCAGACGGCAAGACGCTCAAAGATACGCTTGTGCTCGAACCTACTCCGATTGAAGATTTGCCCAAGATCACAGTAACTGAATTTACCGGAATATATTCCTTGATGGTCACAGTACATTCACGGGTGATATCAAGGCCATTGCCCACAAGTTTTGTAGATCCTTGTTTTACGCCAGTTACATAGAGGTTATCTTCATCGACCTCGCAAGTTGCAATTGACTCATCGACAATTTCCCACTCGATATTTGACAACGACGCTTCCTCGGGTTGGATATTGGTTACATCTACCTTTACAGGTGCTCCGACATATCCGGATATACTTGAGGGAATTTTAAATGACGTTACATCAAGATTAACCACTTCAACATTGATAAAAGCAGTAGCCTTTCCACAGGTGGCAGTAATCTGAGTCCTTCCAGGCTGCAGTGCCGTAATCCTGCCATTTCTGACCGAGGCTACGTCCTTCTTGGATGTTGTCCATCCAAGAACGGCAGACTCCTGAAGATGATACGGCTCCACGACATATTTCACCCTGAAGTCCTCCCCCTCAGTCAAGGTCAGTTTATTTGAAGTGATGTTTGTAAAAAGAATCGACTGCACCTCGTTACTCTCCTTCTTGCATGAGACTGCAGGGAGAAGGACCAGAACCGCAGCGAATAGTGCACATAATTTTCTGTCAAGTCTATTCATAAGGACGATTTTCACATTGTTTATTACAAATTTAACTACATCAGCCACCTGCACGTTATTGACTGAGCGACATATATTATGACTATAACGACAAAAAAAACACAGAAACAGGCGCCGTAGCACCTGTTTCTGAAAAAAATTTTTGGTTATACATAAAATTACCGTCTAAAGCACCACTACATCAATCGGTCCAACGGTATATGTAAACTCTCCGTATGTAACTTTAAACAGAATAAGCTGGCCCTCTGAGCCAGCTTATTCTGTTTATCATGCATGAATGACTAATGAAGATTATCATCAGGGATAATCATCTTGTCTTCATATTCACCATACGTAATAGAAATATAGTAAGGAGAATAATTGTCAATAATACCCCATTCTTCTCCAATCTGTACTGAATATAAGACGTCAGCAATAACATATACATTATTATTATCACTATCTGTGTCCAGGCAATTGTGTTTCCAAACAAAACCAGAGGTTCTCCAATCTTCAATGATTTTTCCATCAGCCGAATGCGGGCCAAATGCTAGAGCATCGCGAGAACGTATCTCTTCCGGGTCAAGTGGCGAGCCATTAGCTACCTGATCATCATAGACTACCAGTTCCCATGCTTTTGAAGTCACACTACAAGTTGCAGTCTGGTCATCTGCTGTTTTTGCAGTAACAACAATGACTGCATCAGTGATTGTAAACACTGTACTTACCAGCCTTTTCTTATACATCGCCAAAGTCAGGAGACCATTATCTGAGATTGAAGTAGCAAGGCTGCCATTCTGGTATGGAGCACCGTCAACCGGATGTCCCTTGACTTCAAAAGACCAGGTCACATCATCGCGATTTGCATTGATCTGGACAGATCCTCCTGCCCATTCGCTCTCAGTTTCCGGCCATATTTCCAATTTTTCCGGCTCTGATGGTCCCGATGGCTCTGATGGTCCGACAGGATCAATAGCCTTGCTGAGATTATACTTCTTAGTCGCACGAGTGAAGACTTTAATATCCTCCGGATTTCTTTCCGCCTTAATCATATCATTATTGACAAATGATATTTTCAGTTCGTCGGGGCCTATCGACAATAGACCTGTGGAAGGATCATACGAATACGACTTTTCAAGTGTCTTTACAATATCACCTTCCGAATAGTTGCTGTCACCCTCACATATTACCACGGCATAATAAGCGACACCAGGTTTTGTAAATCCGACATCCATAAGGATATGATGTCTTGGATACATAGATACGGATTCAATTTCCTCAGTTATCCACTGACATCCCTCAAACTGCTGATTTGCAGAATCATCTTTCTTACATCCTGCAAACGCCAATGTGGCGAGAATGACTGCATAAAATAACTTTTTCATGATATAATGATTTTAAAGTTTTCCATTTTTCTGACAGCGGATCATACGCAGATTGTATTTTTCGGAAGCATCACCAGTGTCCATGCCGGATTGTGAGAGGCTGAAACTACCCAGAACAGGCCTTCCTTGTTCCTGTGTAGAACTGACAAGACGTCCACAGATATCAGCCACCATAACTCCGTCAGAATCTAAATATGATTCAAGCGGAAATTCCAGTTCCATTATAAAGAAGTTTTCCTGTTACTTGCTATCAGTTGGTTGTACCAAATTCCTCTTCGATAAAGTTGGTCAGGCGTGACATGTATGTTGTTGTAACACGAGTGACATCATCAGTGCCCTGTTCTGTCATCCTCATTACGAGTTCCTTATCGTCAAGTTTGACGAGTTCGTAGTCCTGTACCCTTCCGAACTCATTGAATGACATAGTCAGAATACCATTCTTGTAAGACCAGTTACCAGTCAAAATATCTTCACGATACTCGCCAGTCACGCCGTCATCAGCAGGGCGAAGCACGCCGTATTGGAACGAACCGTCAAGACGGAATGTATTGACAAAATTATGCTCGCTTACATCCCATACCACCGGATCCATATCGCCTGCAGCCGGAGTGAGTCTGAATGACTCGGACTTCATGACCTTCCATGATCCCGCGATTGTCAGTTTCTCGGCTGCCTCTTCATCACATGAAGCAAGACCGACTACAGCTGTAATAACCGCAAAAAACTTAAAAAAATTCTTCATAGACCTATTTATTTAAATAATATGAAACCTTGATTCAATCTTGAAAAGGAAAATAAATGTCTTTTTTCATAATGTAGTGTTATTAAAAGTCTTCATAATCTACAGTAAGGGTTATTGAGAATGTAGGATCGAAATCAGTCATGGTTATCACATGTGTTCCGACTTTGGGATTATTCCATTGAATAGTACCGTAATCAAACGGATCTGTGCTGCTATTATCGCTCTTCCATGAATAAGCGCCTGCATGTACTGACACCCCTGCTTCATAGGAAGTTCCCACATTACAGTAAACCCGAATTGCTTCAAAAGTGCCCGATCCTGGATTCGGATTAGTATCTTTATGTAAAATGCTCAACGAGCCTCCTTTCTGGACGGTACCGTAATTTTTACCGGTGTCCACTCCAATGAATGTAAGACTCTGCACCTTCATGGTTACAGGAAGATTGACGGATTTTCCGTTGTCAAGAGAGAAAGTAACAGAACCGGAACATGGCGAATCAGCTCTTATGACAGCACTATTACCCTCAAAATGTGCAGTAAGATCACCGTTCGTACTCAAATTCACTTTATAGAGGTTATATAATCCAAAATCAAATGCATTCCGATCTGATGCAAATGCAGGGTCAAAATAGTCTACAATATATATTTTTTCAGGAGTAGAGATCGAGGAAACCGGAGTCTTTCCATAGTAATTGACCAATTTGATTCCAAAGGACGATTTCTTTACAGAGCGTACGGTATATGTCGCCTTGACGCCATCCACTTCCGCCGTAACAACTGCGG
This sequence comes from Bacteroidales bacterium, assembly GCA_015060455.1. Lineage (GTDB taxonomy): Bacteria > Bacteroidota > Bacteroidia > Bacteroidales > UBA932 > Cryptobacteroides. Next base: position 127,539 of record SUYM01000002.1, on the reverse strand, counting down.
TACCATGTCCCATACCTGTTACCATACCATCGGCATCAACTTTTACGATATTCGCATCGGATGATGTCCAGACTGCTTTTGACAAATCTACACCTTCATAATTGGCAGAGAGCACAAGTCGCGCTGATGTAGGAAAGTTCCCTACACTTGTGTCTGGAGAAAGGAAGTTATAACTATTCCCGTCACCAAAACCTTCACCTTTGATTGTAAGTGTAAGAGGTGGCGCGACAATTTCAAACTCGGCCGTGCCGCTCACCCCGTCTGCAGTCGCTCTTACAGTTACCGTGCCGGCCTGATTACCTGCTGTGATGGTGTTTCCGCTGACGGTTGCAAGATTAGAAGGCGTGCAGGTTATGACAACGTCCTTCAACGACGCATTGGATGGTTGAACATATGTGGAAACCGTAAGGCTTCCGCCATATTGTACAGTCTGCTCTGAAAGAGTCACGGAAACGGATGTCACAGGAATCCTTTCCTTGATGACAATCTCCTGACGGTCGATCACCACACCATCGATATAGCCGTATAGAGTCACAACACCTATCCTCGTTCCCGTCACATATATACAATTATCATCAGCTGTCACTTCAGCTCCACCATCCTCACCTTCAGTTCCTACAACCCATTCAACGGTTGTCAGGGAGCCATCATCTGGGTCAATATTCTCAAAGGTTACCTTTACTGTAGCGTCAAGATATACCTCAATGGCATCAGGTAAATCAAAATCTTCCACCTGAATGGCACTCACCGTTACAAGAATAGTTGCTTTTTTGTCGCCAGACGATGCCGTAATGGTAGCCTCACCAGGACCTTCTGCCTCGATGACGCCCTTTCTTACTCTGGCAACTTTCCTGTCTGAGGTTTCCCAGTCAATCTCGGCAGTCTCCTGCAGGTGTTCCGGCATTACAAGATACTTCACCGCGAATTCTTCGCCCACCGAAAGTTTTATTTTTCCGGACCTTACATTGGTGAATATGATCTCAGTGACACCTTCAACTTCCTTCTCGCAGGAAGTGAAACCCAATCCTGCGAGAAGATAAACGAGAAGAATCGTAACAGACGATATTAATTTACGAACATTCATGATTAACGGTCAATGTCAATTGTCAATTCGAAAGAGAGGGCACCATAGGTATAGGTAATTGTTCCCGCATGATTTGTGCTTGGAGTGTCGTAGCATACCTTGTCTATATCATTTCCAACAGGAGTCATAAAATCAGGCACTTTATAACTGATGCCTTCGAATGTATCAGAAGTACCATCATAAGTGATTTCATCCATAGTGCTTACAGCACCCAGCCAGCATTCTGCACCTTTTGTCCAACCCTGACTCAAATCATCCTCTGTATATTCACCTTTATATTTTGTATAAACAGCAGGTCTCCATGCCTTTGATGTGACGATGCATGTGGTCTCATTTCCGTCTTCATCAGCCGCCTTGATCTGGATCTGACAATTTGCGAGAGCGGTGCCGGCTGCGACATACTGACCGAGAGTAAGAACTTGATCTTCAGTGAGAGCCGTCTTGCAGATTTCCTGCAGCTCGGTGAGTCCCTCCGTCAGAACGTCGTATGTCAGACTCGTGATAGTCCTGTTTGATGTGAATGTAATCGATCCGCCAGCCCAGTCTTCAGATTTTGAAGGAGTGATTTCAAACTCTTCCGGAGCAGGTTCAAACTCCTTGGCGTCCTTTACAGGATACTGTTTTCCCTCTACAAGGCTGAAAATAAGTTGCTCACCGTCAACTTCTATCTTCACCTTAGTGTTTGTTATGAATTCTACAACGGACTCGTCTCCATCGACATTAAGTTTCCCTGTAGAAGCGTCATAAGTGTAGGAGCCCTCGTACATAAGAATAAGATCACCTTCATTAAATTCGGAATTGCTCTCTGTGACAACAAGAACAGCTGTCATTTTTCCGGCTCCGGATTTAGCACCGAAATCATACAGGAACATGCCGGCAGGCATGTCTCCAGCAGCCTCAAACTTCTCTGTAATCCACTGATTGCCATCAAGGCTCACCTTTGCATCTTCATCTTTCTTGCATGCTGTCATGATGACTCCAAGAGTCATAATGAGAAATAAAAGTTTTTTCATAACTGTATATTATTAAAAATGTGTCTGCGAATATCACAGACACAAAATTAATCTCACGCGCACGTGTGCGTTATGACTAAAACGATATTATTTATGAATCCCGCGACAATATCAGCGGTTTCGGTAGGCGGTAGGTGTTTTTCCGGTGGCCTTGCGGAAGATGGAACTGAAATAGGCTACATCGTCGATTCCGACACGTGAGGCAATCTCTCCGATGGAGAAATCCGTCTTGACCAGCAACTGTTTTGCCATGGACACCCTGATCTGCAGAATGTACTCCGTGGTGGTATATCCGGTCACAGCCTTGATCTTTCTGTTAAGTTGGGCCTTGCCCACAAAGAAGGCAGACGCCAACTCATCGTAATCCAGTTTTCCCTTCGATATATGATCGTGAATAACTGAAGATAGTTTTTCTATGAAATCACGGTCCGAAACCGAAATGTCTGCCGGAATGATTTCTCCACCATCCTGAGAATCGGTGAATTTTCTCTTGAGCATTTCGCGCTGCTGAAGGAGTTTCTCCACACGCAGCGAAAGTTCTTCCGGATTGAATGGTTTTTCCAGATAGGCATCAGCACCAGCCTCAAGACCCTTCAACTTATCCTCCGGATTGACCTTTGCCGTAACCATTATGACCGGAATATGACAAAGCATTTCCGATTCACGGATACTGCGGCAAAGTTGATAACCGTCCATCACAGGCATCATGATATCTGTTATGATAAGGTCAGGAACAATTTCCTTGGCCTTCTCCAGGCCCTCTGCGCCGTCTGCGGCAAAATAGAAATTGTAGAGAGGATTGAGTTGACGCATCTGCCAGCGAGCCACCTCAGGAGTATCCTCGACTATAAGTATGCGGGTTGCATTAGGGTCCGAGTCACATTCGTCTGAGAGTTTTTCAGAAGACTCGCCCACATATAAATCCGGAGAATAATTACTCATATCCAGGCTTGCAACAGCCTCGCCGGAACATTTTATCGGGAGATGGACAATAAAAACAGAGCCCTCTCCTTTGAAACTGTGAACTTCCACCCAGCCGCCCATCGCCTCAGCAGAAAGTTTCACAAGAGACAGTCCGATACCGCTTCCGAGCAGACGCCTGTCACTGTCAGGAGCCTGATAGAAAGGAGTGAAGATATTCTGCTTCTGCTGCGTGTCCATACCGATACCGGAGTCGCACACATATATGCTCAACTGGTCTGACGACTCACTGGTCTTGATAGACAGGAGAATATCAGAGCCGGGATTGGAAAACTTGATGGCATTGGACAGGAGATTCTGCACTATACGCTTCATATATTCAGGAACGAAATCCATCTCTATATGGTCGCGGTCGAATGCATAGACAAAATTCATATCCTGGGCTGCGGCATATTCGGTATAACGCTCGCAGATCATCGCAACAAACCCCACTACATCTCCCCTCTTCATCTCCGGGTGCTGTATCTGAGTGCCTGAAGTCATCTTGGCCACATCAAGAACCTGCCCTACAAGATCCAGAAGGCCTTTTGAATGACGAAGTATGTCTGCCGAATCTCTCTGGAGGACCTTGTCTGCCTTGTTCCTGCTGCGGATGTCGTTGACTGCAGAAATAATGACTGTCAGCGGAGTGCGGAACTCATGAGTGATATTGGTAAAGAATGTGGTACGCATCTTCTCCACCTCATTCATCATCTTCTGGTTCTTCGAGCGAAGATAGATAATATAAATAAGGAAGGCTATCGCTATCAGAGCAAGAATCAGGACCACCAGAGTTGTGACGAGAACCATGTTCCTCGTATGCTGCTGCATCTGGTAGGTATTCTGTAGAAGTTTTATCTCCGCCTGCTTGGTCTCACGTTCGTATTTCACACGCACATTCTGCATATGTGTGATATTCTTCTCATTAGCCTGCTGACGGCTGTACTCGCTGCTCTTGATATATGCATTCAATGCCTTGGAATGGTCTCCCATCCTCTCATAGAGACTATACTCCTGACGATAGACATCAGCCAGATGGCCCAGCGAACTGATCTTCTCGGCAGCCTTCCTGGCCTGATCGAGATAAGTCCATCCAAGGGAAAGATTGCCCTTTTGGGCATATACCCTGGAAAGGGACAGACATGACTCAAGCCAATGCCACTTGTCACTGCTGTCCTTCATTATATCGTACGCCTTCTTGTACTCCGCCACGGCTTCATCCAGACGGCCGGCATTTTCGGCAAGACGTCCGAAATGGGTGTGACAGAGGGATATGCCCAATGCAGAGCCTGCCGCCTCATTGCATTCCAAAGACTTGGCATAGAAGAATCTCGCAGAATCGACCTGACCTTTTTCTTCCAGAATAGCGCCTATATTGGCATAGTTGATAGCCTGTCCCACAAGGCTTCCGAGAGAGGTCTCTCCCTTGAGCGCAAGACGGAACACACTGTCCGCCACATCCGGTTTGCCGAGACTAAGTTGGACGTTTCCTATACCGTTAAGAGACACAACCCTGTTCTTCACTGCCACATTGCTGACCTTGTCACTATAGTTATCTGAATATGTAAGGGCCTGATAATGATAGGAAGAAGCCTCGTCAAGCACACCCATACGGCGGTAATCCGTGCCTATATTATTCAGGGCCTGGATTATCTGGATGGTATCGCAGATCTGCTGGGCTGTGCAGAGGCCCTTTTTATGTATATCGATTGCTTCCGAGAATTTGCTGGCATTGCGATAAGACCGGCCGAGTTCCCTGCAAGAAGCCACAATACCATACTTGTTATCCTCATTTTCAAAGCGTCCAAGCACCTCCACAAGGGCTTCTATGCTGCGGTTACTGTAAACGATGGAATCAATCTGCTTTACGAGCCTTTCATCATAATTATCATCGACTCTGCTGCCTGTACACGACACACATAAGGCAAACAGAGAGATCAGTAATAGTCTATTCATGGAAAGTCATTGGTTATATAACTGGGCAAAATTAATAAACTTTCTTAATTTTGCATCAAAATATCAATTTATGCGACATTTTATACTATCAACCCTGCTCATGGCGATATGCTTTGGAGCCGCTGCCCAGACAGAACACAAGGACTGGGCTAAATTCTACAAGGCGGAGACATGCCCCAACCTGCCTCCTATATGACACCGGATCCGAGCATTTCATCGCCATCATACCAGGCGGCGAACTGGCCCGGAGTGATGCCACGCTGAGGCTGGTCAAACAATATGTACAGACCGTTGCCACGCATGACCAGTGTGGCTTCCTGGAGCGGCTGACGGTAACGGATGCGGACCTTATAGCGACGGATCTCCCCCTCTGACATGGCCAGATCGGGTCTTATCCAATGTATTTCCTCCGGAGCAACCCTCAGACAACTGCGTGAGAGTCCCTTATGGGTGTGGCCTTCGCCTACATATATTATATTGTTGGGGATATCTGTCTGGATGACAAATATGGAATCCTTGTGACCTCCCACATTAAGTCCCTTGCGCTGACCGATGGTATAGAACTGAGCACCGTCATGACGCCCGACAATCTTTCCGAAAGGGTTTTCCTTGTAGCGGGTCTTCTTTATATGCTTTCTGCCGCTGCGATAAGTCTCGGTTTCGAATCTTATATCATGTCTGATGGGCTGAGAGAGTCTGAAAAGTGCCTCATCGCCAAGCGCCGCAATCTTTTCCATTGAGAAAGGACAAGCCTGAACTGAAGACGGATGCGCCTTATCTTCCGAGATATAATCAGTGATCATCTTCACCTGTTGCTCCTGGTCGGACATTAGAGATCCCAAGGTGGATTCTATAAAGCCATACTGCTCATTATCAGTATAATAAGCGTCATACACCTCAACGATATCGCCCTCACAAGGCTTGAGTTTCTGTTGAAGGAACGTAGGCAGATCCACCTTGCCGACAAAGCATATTCCCTGCGAATCCTTCTTGTCTGCCGAGGGGAGGTCGGCCTCATGGGCCAGACGACGGACCTCCGGCTTGATGATGTCACCGATCGGGAACATGGCCTGGGACAGTTGCTCCTGAGTCAGTTGGCAGAGGAAATAACTCTGATCCTTGTTTGGGTCGCTGCCTGCGAGCAGGCGATGGATTTCCTTTCCCTCAGGAGTCAGCAGGGTTTCCTTGCGGCAATAATGACCGGTCGCGACATAGTCTGCACCAAGACCTTTGGCACACTTGAGAAAGGCGTCAAACTTTATTTCACGGTTGCAGAGCACGTCAGGGTTGGGCGTACGTCCTTTCTCATATTCATCAAACATATAATCGACAACCCTCTGCCGGTATTCCTTGCTCAAATCCACAAAATAGAAGGGTATGCCTATCTTGCGCGCCACGAGTTCCGCCACGAAACGGTCTTCCTCCCACTCGCAGTCACCATGCAGGGTCGTCGAAGCATCATGCCAGTTCTGCATGAAAAGAGCAAAGACATCATAGCCCTGCTGCTTGAGCAAAAGTGCGGCAACGCTCGAATCGACTCCACCCGAAAGTCCTATACACACCTTTATTTTGCCGTTTTCAGCCATAATTATATAAATTCTAAATAAAAAGCATTATATTTGTGTGGTCTGCAAAGATAACTTAATTGATTTGTTATGACAAACAAAGAGTTAAAAATCGCTTATCAGGAGTTCAGCAGCCTCGACCGGCTAAGTGCTGAGGACCAGACTCTCGCAGTTGCAGCAATCGAGGCGACGGAATCTTCCTATGCCCCTTATTCTCAATTCAATGTGGGCGCGGCAGTCATGTATGAAGACGGAGACATAATAAAGGGCGCTAATCAGGAAAATGCCGCATATCCGTCTGGGACCTGCGCCGAAAGGACAGCACTGTTCTATGCAAGCGCCAGCAATCCTGATAAATCAATCGTTGCCATAGCCATTGCCGCCAGGCAGAACGGGCAGTTGTGCAAAAATCCTGTGACCCCGTGCGGCGCCTGCCGTCAGGTCATGGCACAATACCAGCTAAAAGGCGGCAAACCAATGAGAATCATCCTCGTCGGCGCCGCCAAGATATGGAAATTCGAAAAGGTAGATGACCTGCTGCCGTTTACATTTGACAGTATATAGATAAATACCTCACAATCAGGTTTATAAAAAAGGTCTCCGAAATCACTGTGATCCCGGAGACCTTCTTTTATTGAGTATAATTACTCAGCCTTGCCGTTTGAACCGAGAACGTTTACGATCTTGTGGATGTAAAGTTTCTTCATGTTGTCACGAGCAGGACCGAGGTACTTGCGTGGGTCGAACTCTGCCGGCTTGTTAGCGAATACCTCGCGGATTGCTGCTGTCATTGCAAGACGTGAGTCTGAGTCGATGTTGATCTTGCATACTGCTGACTCTGCTGCCTTACGGAGCCATGGCTCAGGAATACCGATAGCAGCCTTGAGAGCACCGCCGTACTTGTTGATAGTTGCAACCTCGTCCTGTGGAACTGATGAAGAACCATGGAGAACGATAGGGAAACCTGGAAGTTCCTTCTCTACGCCTTCAAGAACGTCGAATGCGAGCATAGGCGGAACGAGAAGACCAGTCTCAGGATCTACTGTGCACTGCTCAGGAGTGAACTTGTAAGCACCGTGTGATGTTCCGATAGAGATAGCGAGAGAGTCGCAGCCTGTGCGTGACACGAAATCAACAACTTCCTCTGGCTTGGTGTAGGTGTGGTGGTCTGAACTTACCTCATCCTCAACACCTGCGAGGACTCCGAGTTCACCCTCAACTGTCACGTCGAACTGGTGTGCATAGTCAACAACCTTCTTTGTAAGGGCAACGTTCTCCTCGTATGGAAGGTGTGAGCCGTCGATCATCACTGATGAGAAGCCCATGTCGATACAACTCTTGCAAGTCTCGAATGAGTCACCGTGGTCGAGGTGAAGAACGATCTGCGGGTTCTCCCAGCCAAGTTCCTTAGCATACTCCACAGCACCCTCTGCCATGTAGCGGAGGAGAGTCTGGTTAGCGTACTGACGAGCACCCTTAGAAACCTGAAGAATAACAGGTGACTTTGTCTCAGCGGCTGCTGAAATGATAGCCTGAAGCTGCTCCATGTTGTTGAAGTTGAAAGCAGGGATTGCATATCCGCCTTCGATTGCCTTTGCAAACATCTCTTTGGTGTTCACAAGACCGAGTTCTTTGTAAGAAATCATAATAATTAATCTATTGTTTGTTTAAAATCCTTTAACACTACTCTAATTTGTTTCAATAAAGTCATACGACTTCGCAAAAACTTGGCAAAAATAGTTAATTTTGCGGAAATTTGAAAGGCACAACATGAAAAATAAGGTAGTTATATTCTCTGCTCCGTCGGGAGCCGGTAAAAGTACGATAGTAGGCCACCTGCTTGGGATTCATCCGGAACTTGAATTTTCAATCTCAGCGACATCACGCGCACCACGCGGGCAGGAGAAGCATGGAGTCGAATATTATTTCTACACCGCAGACCAGTTCAGGCAGATGATCGAGGAAGACAAGTTCGTAGAGTACGAAGAGGTATATTCGGGTTCATTCTATGGCACCCTCCGCTCTGAGGTAGAGCGTATATGGGCGAAAGGACATGCCATCGTGTTCGACATCGACGTGCAGGGCGGAGTCAACCTCAAGAGGATTTTCGGTGACCAGGCCCTTTCCGTATTCATCCAGGCCCCTTCTGTCGATATTCTCCGTGAGCGCCTCATCGGACGTGGCACCGACACCGAGGAAGCAATCGAAAGACGCGTGGCCAAGGCGGCCTCCGAAATGGAATTTGCCTCAGGGAAATTCGACTATGTCCTTATAAATGACGACCTTTCAACTGCAAAGACAGAAGCGGAGAAGGTGGTCAGCGACTTTCTGAAGAAATAGATTTCTCGACTCCCTACGGTCGCTCGAAATGACAAAGTCGCTGGAACGAATGTGGAATAAATGACATCATCGCGAAACATAGCGGTTTACGGAGGGTCGTTCAACCCGCTGCACATCGGTCATCTGGCCATAATGAAACATCTTGTAGATGTAGCCGGGTTCGATGCGGTCTATCTTGTCGTCTCTCCGAAGAATCCGTTGAAGCAATCCATCTCCAGCGACTCTGCCCGCGACCGCTACAATGCAGCAGTAGAAGCAGTAGGCCGGCATTTCGGCGATAAGGCAGACCAGGTCCGTGTCGATGACATCGAACTGAACATGCCGTCTCCGCACTACACCATCCGCACTCTCGAAGCACTGAAAGAGCGCGAACCTGAAAACCGTTTCACCCTCGTCATGGGAGCGGACAACCTGTCCATCATACGCAACTGGAAAGACTACTCTAAAATACTGACAGACTACGGAATTGCCGTATTCCCTCGTGAAGGTTACGACATGGCACAAATAAAGCAGGACCTTCTTTCCGAAGATCCTGCATATAAAATCCATCTACTTGATGCGCCGCTAGTAACCATCTCCTCAACAGAAATCCGTGAAGCTCGGCAACGAGGCGAAGATATTTCCAAATACCTGATGTAATTTGCCTTCTTCTCCTGAACTTTTCAGGAGTTACAGACTCCGTCAATTTCAGCCACTGTCAAACCCGTCACTTTTACAATCATATCTAACGGAAGTCCCTGTTCCATCATACTCTTCACTATCTGGCACACTGCCTCCTCTCTACCCTCCTCTCTACCCTCTTCTCTACCCTTCACCTCGCCTTCAGCATGACCGGCAGCAAAACCATCTTCATACCTTTCAAAATAGATATTTTCATAATCATTCTTATTCATAATATATCTCTCGTAAAGTAATCTCTTTTCTCTAGGCCATGCGGCATAGCGCGCCTCTTCATATAGTTCATCCAGTTCAGTACCATCGACCCCATCAGGACGAGTCTTCAACAAGTGCATGTTCCTAATACTATAGAGCCATTTCTCCAACATATCCTTACACTCATCAAAATCCTTGCGAAACTTCTGCAAGTCTATGAACACAATATTCGTATCATCACCAAGTTCTTTACCAGTATCTTTACTCTTATATACATAATGTGAGATATAAGGATTCCCACCGTTATCCTTCGGTTCCACTATCGTATTAGGAAAGTTCAGAAAGCTGACTTGATATACGGGAGCGAAATAGTAATCCCATGGTCGTCCTCGCTTCTTCTGCGACTCTTTCTCTACACGAGCCTGATCTTGAACAGATAACGCAGAATAGTAAACAGCCCTCTTGTGAAAATAATGCTGAGTCCACATCTGCATTTCAATCAAATATCGCCTCCCGTCTACATCTTTACAGTAAACATCAAACAAAGACTTACTCTCCTCTTCTGTCAGTCCCAACCTTTCGGTAGGCAAATACTTGACGCTCTCTATCCTCAACCCAAGCAATCTGTTCAGCAAAGTCTTCAAAAGATTCTCGCTCTTTCCTTCAGTTCCAAACACAATCTTGAATCCCGGATCATAAGTCAGATTCGCAAATTCTCTCGGCTTCTCTGCCACTGCTTCAACATCCTTGATGTCTCTGCCTTTCTCTTTCTCTTTTCTCATAGATGATAAAATTTAACCGGACACTATTGCCCCTAAAATTTCATCATCCCCTCCTAACTCCCGCAAATATAAGTCTTGTCAAGTGGATTTCAAACAGCAAAAAGAGAAAAAGCCAACAAGACATGACGATTTTTTCTCTTTTTTATGTTTTTGCAGTACTCGCGGACAACCTGTCCATCATCCGCAACTGGAAAGACTACTCTAAAATACTGACAGACTACGGAATTGCCGTATTTCCTCGTGAAGGTTACGACATGGCACAAATAAAGCAGGATCTTCTCAACGAAAATCCTGCCTATAAAATCCAGTTGCTGAACGCTCCCCTCGTGACAATCTCCTCAACCCAGATCCGCGAAGCCCTATCCAACGGTAAAGACATATCTAACCTGCTGATGTAAGGTAACACGCAATCAATTAGACATCAAGGAGTTACAGCATCAAGGGTGGGTCAAAACGCCCACCCTCAACACCTTAAATCACTCAGTATCAGCAACTTCCGCTCCACCAAAAATTACAACGCGGTGGGGTTATTTCACAAGTTCCGTGGCCTTGGCAAGGGCCGGGATGATGTGCGGGAAGATGTTCTCCGCTCCGATCTCCTTATCGACTCCGAACTTTTCGAGAGAAGCGCGCACCTTGTCCGTCACTCCGGACAGGATCACCGTCACTCCCCTCTTGCGGGTACGCTCACAGAGGTTGCGAAGGTTGTTGATACCTGTGACATCGATGAACGGCACCTTGCGCATACGTATGATACGCACCTTTGTACCAGGGGTCTTCATCTTTTCCAGTTCCTCGAAACGGCTTGCAAGACCGAAGAAGAAAGGTCCGTCGATTTCATAGACCTCGACTCCTTCCGGAATATCCAGTCTGTCGGTATTTTCCATCGCTGCCGCCTCATCGTCCTCTGTTGCCGCAACAGTATGTCCGTCAAGAACTGAAATGGACGAAGTCTGCATGACACGACGCACAAACAGGACAATCGCAAGCACAACGCCCACCTCGATTGCCACAGTAAGATCCACTATCACCGTAAGGAAGAATGTAATAAGGAGTACCGCCACATCCGACTTGTCGCCACGCAGAAGATATTTGAATGTCTTCCACTCACTCATATTATAGGCAACCTGAACAAGAATTGCAGCAAGACATCCAAGAGGGATATATACGGCATATGGCATCAGGAACAGATATATCAGAAGCAGTACGACTGCATGTATAATACCTGTCACAGGAGTCTTTCCGCCGTTGTTGATGCTGGCCATTGTTCTTGCCAGCGCTCCGGTAGCGGGGATACCTCCGAACAGAGGTGTAACTATGTTCGCTATACCCTGACCGATAAGTTCTGTGTTGGCATGGTGACGCTTTCCTGTGGCGCCATCAGCCACCATCGCAGCCAGAAGCGACTCGATGGCGCAGAGAATTGCTATCGTAAATGCCGGAGAGACAAGTCCCTTGACCGTCTCGAAATCGAACTGAGGAGCAACAGGCTTCGGCATAGGCAGTCCGTTCGCCAGTTCAGGGAACTTGGATCCGATAGTCGCAAATTCAATTCCGGCGAACTTGCTCAGAAGCACCGACGCCACTGTTCCCACAATCAGAGCAATCAGCGAACCCGGCACCTTCTTGGTCACTTTACCCCAACTGAAACATATCACGAGACAGACAATGCTCATCAGCGTCTCGATCCAATTGACAGAAGCGATATTCTTGAAATAGCAGGCCCACTGCGGTATGAAACCGGCCGGCACCTCAAGGTCAAGAGGGAAACCGAAGAAGTCCTTCATCTGCGTGGTGAAGATGGTCAGGGCAATACCGCTTGTGAAGCCCACCACAATAGGATATGGAATGAACTTGAATATCACGCCCATCTTGAACACGCCCATCAGCACAAGGAATACGCCCGCCATGATGGTAGCGATAATCAGTCCCTGCATTCCGTACTGGCCCACGATACCAGCCACAATGACGATGAATGCACCTGTAGGACCGCCGATAAGGAAGTTCGAGCCTCCGAAAAACGATATAAGGAACCCGGCGACTATGGCTGTAATAAGTCCCTGCTGAGGAGTAACACCGCTGGCAATACCAAAAGCTATGGCAAGCGGAAGAGCAATGATACCGACAATGATGCCGGCAATAAGATCGGAAGTGAAGGTCTTTCCATCATACCTTCCTTTCTTCAACAGCCCGAAAAGCTTGGGCTGGAATACTTCTTTCAGGTTAATTTTCATACTACTATAATTAATACACTACTAAGATCAGATCTTTCGACTCCGCTATCGCTCCGCTCAAGATGACAAGCAAGGGTTCGAATCAAGATGACAAGCGTGGGTTCGAATCAAGATGACAAGCGTGGGTTCGAATCAAGATGACAAGCGAGGGTTCGAATCAATCAGCCGGTTTTTCAAAGAAGGAGAAATGGACATTGCCATATTTCCTCTCCTTGACAAAATAAGGATGCGACTCGAAATTATGCTCCTCCGGATGCTCCAGAATCAGGTATGCACCAGGATGGAGGATGTCGCGCGCAAATATCTTGTCCGGAATCGTCGCCAGATCCTCAAGCGCATACGGAGGATCGGCAAATATTATATCAAACTTTTCACGGCAGATTTCCAGAAATTCAAAGACGTTATGGCGCACCACCGTGAGATTCTTCAGTCCGAACTTCGCAGCCTGGGACTTGATGAAATTGGCATGCAGGGGAAGCATCTCCACGCAATAGACCATGGACGCTCCACGCGAGGCGAACTCGAAGGATATGCCGCCAGTGCCGCCGAACAGGTCCAGCACCTGCAATCCCTCCATTTCATATTCATTATTAAGAATATTGAACAGACCCTCCTTTGCAAAATCCGTTGTCGGACGGGCCTTAAAACCTTGCGGGGGCATGATTGTCTTGCCTTTCAGTCTTCCTCCTATGATTCTCATACGCCTTACAGGTTTTTACACTCTTTCCACACTCTTGAAATATCTGTACAAGGACATCTCCTGCTCTTCGTTCAAAGGGGTCCTGAAAGTTATAGAAGACATTTCGGGATTCATCTGAAACTTCTTCAGCACCATGAAAATGAAATATTGGGCTGTCGTGAAATCCGGAGCCTTGAAACTGTTGCACAGAAGAAGGGTCTTGCCCTGAGCCACCACCAGATACAGGACGCCATCGACATATGAGGCCAATATCTTGTTGTAGTCAGGAATATCAAGGACATCACGGAGCATATAGTATAATTCGGGAAGAGGAGTCGTTCCATTGCCGTCCGACATAAGGACAGTCTGGGCAAGCACCTTATGGAGCGTGCCTCCAATGGATGTGGAATATATAAGTTTCGCAGCAAAATCAGGGACATCTACAGTCTGGACCACAGCATCCTCAGGCAGCCTGACCACATCAGCCAACTGCTCCCTTGCCGAAAGAGGATTGACGAACCCCTCCGGTACAAGAGCACAATATGGTGTAAATACAGACATCTGAACAGAGTCATACCTTCGCTGCAATTCCTTCACAGTGAAAACGCTCTCAGGCCCCATCCATCCGGAAGCGGTCCTGCGATCATCCTCCTCTAACGTAAAAGAATATCCACTCAAGCCGACTTGAATGGATATTCTGTCTTTATTTTCTGCCATATCTGATTACTCCCAGTTACCGGCGTTATTATTAGGAGCAGAGATACTGCCGACCTGAAGTCCCTTGTAACGTCCCTGGTCCTCTCTTTCAGCATCAAGATTGATACGGAGTTGCTCAGGCTCGATTCCTTTGAGAAGTGACTTGAAAGGCATTGATGCCTCGAAAAGCGGAACCTTCACACCAGACACAGTCTTGATTGTTGACTCCATGAGGACAGAATCGCCTTTGCTGAAAGGAATGATTGCAAGTTCTTCCACATTGAAATCGGTTCTGCCAAGGAAGAGGGTATCCTTCACAGGAATCTCAGTGGTGATCGAGAACACGAGGTTATTCTCACCTGCAAGATAGAGTTCATGAAGTTTTTCATTGAGTTTCTCGCCTTTAAGATTGCGGAATTTCTTCTTGAACTTGTCTGTGTTGGCCATTGCAAGAGAGTCATCCTTTGAGCCCACACTCATGACCACCTTCATCTTGCCTTCATTGTAGAAGAGTTTGAGGGAGTCAAGTGTCGAAGCATATCTTCCGTTGACGTTCTTGTATGCGACCTGAAGATCACGGATATCCTTAAGTTGCTGGATTGCAACGTTTTCACGGTATGCTCTGTGTTTATTGAAGTTTACTGGCTCCATTACACTCTGAACTGTCAACCATACCAGGAGTACGATAGGAATTACCAACACTGCGCAGATAATGCGAATAACTGATTGTTTCATTATGATTAGTTTTTATAATATTTTCCAAAAATCCGGACAAAGTTATGAATTTGATTTATCAAATGCAATATAAATTTGTAAATTTGCGCCAGAAAAAATCGCAGAAGATGACAAGTATCACAAACGAATCGGCCCAGGCGCTGCACGACAGACTCAGAAAGGCGAATAATCCCGTCATTGTAACACATATGAAACCGGACGGAGATGCCATCGGAAGCAGTATCGGAATGTACCATGTGCTCGATGAGGTCTATCATAAGAAATCCTCGATCGCCATAGCCAACCCGATTCCGTCATACCTTGATTTTCTGGCAGACGAGAGCGTGTCGAAAGACATATACATATACGAGGAAAGAGCGGAGCAGACCAGGAGGATAATTCTCGAAAGCGACCTTATCATCTGCCTGGATTTCAACGCCTTCCACAGAACTGACACCCTTTGTGTCCTACTTGAGGAAAGCACCGCGGACAAGATTCTGATCGACCACCATCTGTCTCCTGACTCAGAGAAGTTCGTACTGGTCTTTTCCGTTCCGCAAATGTCTTCTACCTGCGAACTCGAATATCACATATTGAAGTCCCTCCCCTGCATAGACGGCAATGTATCGGCGCTTCCGCACAAGACCTGCACAGCCCTGATGACAGGCATGACGACAGATACAAACAATTTCGCCAACTCGGTGATTCCATCCACCCTGATGATGGCATCTGAACTGATCGCTGCCGGAGTCGATCGCAACATGATTCTGAGTAATCTATATAACAGGTTCAAGGAGAGCCGGTTGCGTCTGCAAGGTCACATATTGAAGAATCTGATGAAGATAACCCCGGACGGCGTTGCCTACATGGTGCTTGACAAGCAGACATTGAAGGAATATGATGTTCAGGAAGGCGACACGGAAGGTTTTGTAAACATTCCCCTTTCCATAGACAAGGTCCGCATGAGCATATTCATAAAGGAAGACGACTCCTATGCACGGGTGTCGATAAGGTCCAAGGAAGGGACATCAGCAAACATGTGTTCACGGCTCCATTTCAACGGCGGAGGGCACGAGAACGCTGCGGGAGGCAGACTTTATATGCCGAAGGACATCGCTGACATAACTCAGGCGGCTGAATACATAGAAAGACATACACATATCTTCATGAACAATGAATAGGATCACACTTATACTTACAGCACTCTTCCTTCTTTCGGCAGTATCCTGTACAAAGGCAAGAAGAGAAGACACATATAACAAGCAGGAGGAGAAGATAGACCAGTACATAACCAAGAACATGTACAAGACCTACACGGAGGATGGTGAGAGCAAGACTGACACCCTGAGGGTCGTATATCGCGGAGGATCAAGCAGGCTGGTGACACAGGAAGGCATAGGCGAAGAACTTGCCGCTGACGGCACAGTCTCATTCTATTATGCCGGATACACATTTTCAGGAAGCAAGAGTTATTCGAGCATGTTCACCACCAATCATCAGGAGACCGCAGAAGCGGCAAAATGGTCTCTAACCGACGCTGACTACTCATTATATACACTCGGCATGAAAGATGCCGAACTCATTGAAGGTCTGCGGCATGGCCTTACAGGGGTAAGGTCGGGAGAGATATGCCAGATTCTTTTCTCCGGGAAATATGCATACGGCAAGAAACCGCTTGGCATAGTTCCTGCAAACTCGGCAATCCTGTTTGAAATATGGGTGGAAGCCGTATCGAATGAGTAAATTTCAGATGTTTTTAGTATATTTGTCGCCCAATACCGACAGACCAGATGAACAGAATCAATAAATCCATACTTTATATCATCTCGATTGCAGCAGTCATCGGCTGTGCAAAAATTGAGGGTGAGGGTACAAACGTAGCCAACAAGCGTTTCTTCGACGCATGGATAAGCGTCAACCATCCAAAGGCAGAAAAGACCGACCTCGGAGTATATATCATTGAAAAACAAGATGGTACAGGTGCCGAAGTAAAGGAGGACGGCTACGCGATAGTTGAATTTACAGCCACCGACCTTGACGGAAACATCACCTCATACACAGGCAAGGAGGTCGCAAAACAGTTGGGCACATACGATACGACAACATACTACGGTCCTCAGGTCTGGCTCACTCAGGATGAAACCATCCAGGCCGGCATTCAGAATGCCATCGTAGGGATGAAAGTCGGAGGACGAAAGAAGGTGGCCATTCCTTCATGGCTGATGACATACTCGTCCTATTCAACTGAAAAGGAATATCTCAACCATTCATCGGATTACTCTAATGCCATCTATGATTTCACGGTAGTCGATTATGCAGATGACATCAACACCTGGCAGATCCAGAAGATGCAGACATACATGACCGAGAACTACGGCGGATATGACACTTTTGAAAACGATACCACCGGCTTCTATTTCAAGCAGTTGGCCCCTAAGACAGAAACCGAAAAGGAGTTCAATGCGGACACTACCATCTATATCAATTATACAGGCAAACTGCTGAGCGGTCTTGTATTTGACACCACATACGAAAGAGTGGCAAAGGACAACGGGCTATATGATGCTTCCAGGACATATGAGCCGGTTTCCATCACCTGGGCTTCTGAATACAGTTCCATCACGATGGGTTCAAGTTCGTCAAGCGTGATCGACGGATTTGCACGTACCCTCTGGAACATGAGGAACATGGGCGAGGAAGGCAAGTATGACAAGGCTGTCGGCATCTTCTACTCTCCGCTCGGATACGGATACTCCGGAAGCGGCGCAAGCATACCTCCTTATGCCCCGTTGGTATTTGAAATCGAGATTGTTGCAGAACCGGAGGAATAATGGCTGCCAGATCTACTATCCCGACTGAATTAGGTACAGAAAATATCGGAAAACTGCTCAAGCAATATGCCCTTCCGGCAATCATTGCAATGACGGCTTCTTCGTTGTACAATATGGTTGACAGCATCTTCATCGGTCACGGTGTGGGTGCCATCGCCATTTCAGGGCTTGCCGTGACCTTCCCGCTGATGAACCTTTCCACAGCCTTCGGAACGCTTGTGGGGGCGGGAGCGGCGACCATGCTGTCGGTCCTTCTTGGTCAGAAGAACTATCAGGCAGCAAGCAAGGTTCTCGGAAACGTGGTCAGTCTGAACATAATCATCGGACTGATATTCATGATAGCGGCGTTGATTTTCATAGACCCCATCCTATATTTCTTCGGAGCGAGTGAGGAGACCCTCCCTTACGCCAAGGAGTATATGAAGATCATTCTCTACGGCAACATCATCACCCACCTTTATTTCGGTCTGAATGCAGCGATGCGTGCCTCAGGCAGTCCGAAGAAGGCAATGGGGCTCACCATATTCACGGTGGTATTCAACACAATCCTTGACCCGCTGTTCATATTTGTGTTCGACATGGGCATAGCAGGTGCCGCATGGGCGACAGTGCTGGCGCAGACCGTAGCCATGATAGTAGTGATGAGGCATTTCAGCAACCGTGAAAGAGCGTTCCATTTTGAAAAAGGCATCGTCAGACTCGACCGGAGGGTTGCCAAGGACTCTCTTGCCATCGGTCTCGGTCCGTTCCTCATGAACGCCGCCGCCTGCCTTGTGACCCTGTTCATCAATCAGCAACTCAGAAAGTATAGCGGTGACCTCGGCATTGGAGCCTTCGGCATCACCAACAGGTTCATATTCATGTTCATCATGATCTGCATGGGTCTCAATCAGGGTATGCAGCCTATCGCCGGATACAACTACGGTGCAAGACAATATTCCCGCGTCAAGGAGGTTTTCTGGAAGACAGCCATGCTGGGAACCGTCGTCACATGCGTATGCTTTGTCATCGGCTGCTTTTTCCCGAGAGCGGCGGCAAGCATATTCACACATGACGAGCAGTTGCTGGAAATGAGTGCGGAGAGCCTCAGGCTCAACACCCTCATGTTCCCTCTGGTCGGTTTCCAAATGATCGGAACAAATTTCTTCCAAAGCCTCGGAATGGTAAAGAAATCCATAATACTCTCACTTTCAAGACAGATTCTGTTTCTTCTTCCGTGCCTGTATTTCCTTCCTCTGATAATCGGCAGGGCCATCGAGGCAAGTGCGGGAGAGGTCCACACCTTGAACGAAACAATGGGAGTATGGTTGAGTTTCCCTGTTTCTGACCTTTTGTCATGTATTCTGACGGGAATACTGCTGGCAAGGCTTTTCAAGAAGTTCAACAGACTTGCCGACGGCGACGAATCCGGCAGCCTTGGCTCTCAAATTTAAGATCATGAAAAAGACTATAATAACCATAGGACGTCAGTTTGGCAGCGGTGGTGTACTCGTAGCCAACGAATTGGGCAAAAGGCTCGGCTTCCCTGTCTATGACAACGAACTGATAACAAAGGCTGCTGCCGACAGCGGTTTTGCAAAGGAGTTCTTTGCAAGGAGCGATGAGAAGAAAAATATATTCTCATTGGCGGGACTGTTTGGCATTGAGAGCAATAACTACATGAGCAACAGCAAGTTATTCGAAATCCAATGTGAGACCATACGCCGTATTGCAGCCGCAGGACCCGCGATAATCGTCGGCAGATGTGCAGATTACGTACTCCGTGAGCGTGAGGACATCCTGTCCGTGTTCCTTACAAGCCCGCTTGAAGCCCGGGCAGACAGGGTCATGCACAGAGACGGTCTGTCATACGAAGAAGCATTGGAAAAGATTGCAAGAAAAGATGCAGCACGCGAGGAGTACTATAATTACTACACTTTCGGCAACTGGGGCGTGGCTTCCACATACGACCTCTGTATCGATTCCTCGGTTCTCGGCATCAAGGGAACGGCAGACATCATCTTAGACATCATAAAGAGGGCAGGCAATGATGAGGAGTAAGAAGAAACTGTTCCTGATAGGTATAAAGTCTGTCCTGCTGCTCGCAATAATCATAACCATCTGTTCCAACAGGAAGCAACCGCAGCAGACCACAGGCGAACCCACAAAGGAATATATCAGCCTCAACGGACTCATAACCAATGAGGATTCGCAGCATGAGGACTTGGCCGGTCTTGACAGGAAAATCACCAGTTACATGACCAAGTGGCATCTCAAGGGTGCCTCACTGTCAATTATCAGAAACGACTCCCTGGTATATGCCAAAGGCTACGGATGGGCTGAGGAGGAAAAGGGAATAGAAATGCAGCCTGGACATATAATGCGTATGGCATCTGTCTCAAAGTTGCTTACAGCAGTGGGCATCATGGTCTTGCAGGACAGAGGCGAACTCAGCATTAAGGACAAGGTATTCGGTCCTGACGGAATACTGAACGACTCCCTCTTCGTTGCTACCATCAAGGACAAGAACTATCACAAGATAACCATCGAGCACCTGCTGAGACATCAGGGAGGCTTCTACCGCGACCCTGTATTCTCTTCACGCGACGTGAAGCATCAGATGGGTCTTGACCATGCTCCCACAAAGGAGGACTTTTACAGGCTCGTACTCAGACACAGACTCAGACACCAGCCGGGCACGTCGCACAAGTACTCCAATTTCGGTTATATGCTTCTTTCCGAGGTCATAGAGAAGGTTTCAGGCAAGCCATATGCGCAGTTCATGAAGGAAGATGTGTTTGCTCCGGCCGGATGCTACGACATGCATATAGCCGGGACATACTACGATGACAGACGGGAGAACGAAGTAAGGTATTACACTCACGAAGGAGACGGAAAGTACATCGAGGAATATACGGACAGCGGCGTCATGGTGGAAAGGTGTTATGGCGGAAACAACATTCCCCTGCTGTCAGGAGCGGGAGCATGGTGCGGTTCCACCATAGAAGTAGCCAGACTTGTCGCAAGCATCGACGGAAGGCCTGAAACTCCGGACATAATATCCCTTGAAGCCGTCAGACAGATGACCGGGTATTTTGACAAAGAGACATTCTCCCTCGGCTGGAACGACACTAGACCGGGCAGCGGATGGAGCCGTTCCGGCACATTGTCAGGTACTTGCGCCTACGTGAAGTATTTTCCTGACGGTGAATGCTGGACGCTCATAACAAACACCAGCACATGGAAGGGCCCGAGACAGGCGAAATATACGGATGCACTATTTAGAGAATGCAGGAAGCTCTATAGTAAGAAACTTCCTGCAAGAAATCTGTTTGAAAAACAATAACCCTGTCACTGAGCGGCCTGTCTTTCTGATTTAAGCGTCAGCACGCATAATACGATACCGAGAGCGGCGCCGATCACCATTGTCAGGTTGGCTGCATCCCAACTCTTGTCTGCGATACCTCCTACGATGATCTTGGAAAGAAGAGAGTCACCGATGAGGTAGCCTGAAAGTCCTACGAAACCGGCCGCTGTTCCTGCAGCATTCTTAGGTACAAGGTTGAGTGCCTGGATAGTAACGAGGGCCACCGGACCATAGATGCAGAATCCAATGATTATCAGAGCCACGTATGCCCACACCTTGGCAGAGAGCCCTGTCGCCTGCGCAAGAAGAGGCATCTGCCAATAGATAAGACAGCCCACAAGCACAAGAATCATAAAGAGGATTGTAGGAGGGGCGCAACGGCCTTTGAAGAACTTTGAAGAAATCCATCCGCATACAATCGTTCCCACTGCTCCGACATAATTATGGATTGAGAACGCAACCTTGCACTCATCCTTGTCCATAATGCCTGACTCCTGAAGGAAGGTCGGAGACCAGTCCCCCACGCCATACCTTACCATATATACAAAGGCATTCGCAAGGGCTATCATCCATATCCACTTGTTTTTCAGCACATAGTCAAATAACTGTGTCTTGAAAGGCACCTTCTCGCCGACCTTTTCCTTTGTCTTCACGCCTGAATGGTCATTTCTCCAATCTGCGACAGAAGGGAGTCCGCATGACTCTGGAGTGTCTCTGAGAGCCCACCAGCAGAAGAAGGCTATAGCAAGGGCAAATATTGACGGTACGATGAAGTTGGCTCTCCAAGTCTGGGATATACCCATATCAGCAAAAATTGTAACGCCAAGAAGAGCGATCAGACCAAGTGTACCTGCTCCTACGGTATGGGAGGTGTTCCAGAGGGACATCTTGAAACTTCGTTCATTATTGGAGAACCAGTAAGCCATGATACGTCCGCATGGAGGCCAGCCCATACCTGAAAGGACACCGACAAAAAGCATGAAAACAAAGAGCATCGCCACGTTGAGTGCCATATTTGATGCCGAGAATGGAAGAAATCCCACAGACATCATCACAAGAGAAGCGATGATAAGACCGATGCTGAGGAACTTGCGTGCATCAGAGCGGTCAGAAAGCGTTCCCATGATGAACTTGCTGAACGCATAGGCTATTGAGACAGCAGAAGCGGCAATACCGACTCCCTGCTTGTCAATCAGACCTTCTGCAATCATGTCGGCAGAGGCAAGTGAAAGGTTCTTGCGCACAAGATAGTATGCAGCATATCCAAGGAACGAGCCCATGAACACTCTGAATCTCATGGATTTGAACACCCTGTCGATCTTCTCCTTGGGAAGAAGGGGCTTAGGCTGTGGTGGGTCAAAAAATCTGCTCATCATTTATTCAGTTTAATTGTTTCTTCTACGTCAAGGGCATCTGCAATTATGGAAATAGGGTTCTCCACCCGCACACCTGCACTCATTTCAATCTGCCATTTGCATGTCTCACAGTCAGTTGCCACCATATCCACATTGCAGTCCCTGATCTGCTGGAACAAGCCTTCGCCTATCTTCTGGGAGTCCCTGTAGTGCTCCTTCTTGAAGCCGTAGGTGCCGGCAATACCGCAGCACTGAGATTCAAGCATACGGAAATCAACACCAGGAATAAGTCGGAGAAGAGAGGTTGAATATATCGACCAGCCGAGTTTCTCCATGTGACAAGGTGTATGATAGGCTATACGCTTGACATAGTCCTTCCTGAATGCCAGTTTCACCTTGCCTGAGTCAACCAGTTTATATATGAATCTCGTTGCGAGACTTATATGGTCACGCACATCCGCATTGTCAATACCAAGGATATGTTCATATTCGTCACGCATAGTGAAGGTACATGTAGAACTGGTCGTAAGCACCTCTTCGCCCCTTCCCACTGCCTTGCGAATGCTTGACAGGTTGAGTGCCGCCTGTTTTGCCGCCTGCTCCTTGAAACCGTTGGAAATCAGTGCAACACCGCAGCATTTCTCCTTTTCCAGCAGGTTGACTCCATAACCTATGGCGTTCATTATCTTGACAAAGTCCTTGGCAAGTTCAGGATTATTGTAGTTGGCATAGCAGCCATGGAAATAACTTACTTTCTTTTCATATCCCTCCTGCTTCTTCAAGGCATATCTCCTGAACCATGTCTCGAACTTCTGACCGGTATATTTAGGGAAGGTCCTGTGATGATCCACGCCCAGAACTCCGTCCATGACGAGTTTGACCGGTTTAAGGCCAAGGGTGAAATTGACCACCGGAGCCATTGTTGTGGCTACGGAGCCCATAAGGTCAGTGTTGGCAAGGATGAAATCACGCAGGGAAGGTTTCTTCTTACCATATTTGAGTCTTGCACTCTGGATGATGTCACCGATCTTCACATTTGACGGACATGACACCTCGCAGCGCTTGCAGTTGAGACACATGTCCAAAGCCTCATCGTAGAAGAGAGGATTCTTGAGACGATATCTTTCACCGTCCGGTCCGGCCTGCTTCGGACCCGGGTAATCAGGGTTTACTGCGACAACAGGACAATATACCGTACAGACAGTACATTTCATGCACTGCTCGAAACTTGTATCTATTTTATTGTGTTTAGTTGACATGGCGGTATGGTTATAGATCCTTCACTTCGTTCAGGATGACAGATGAATCGTTCAGGATGACAGGTGAATCGTTCAGGATGACAGGTGAATCGCTCAGGATGACAGGTGATTCGTTCAGGATGACAGATGAATCGTTCAGGATGACAGGTGATTCGTTCAGGATTAGAGATGAAACATGAAGTGCCGAAAGGATTGCGATGCCGGCACCACTTCCCTCTTTGAGCGGATTGCAAGCGCCAAGCACTGATCCGACAGCGTAAAGATTCTCAACGGCAGTTCCGTCCTTGACTGGATGGAAGGAAGCATCAGTCGAGAGACCGAAGTACATATAAGGCTGAGCCTCAAACATATTCTTCCTGTACCATTGAGGTCTTTCCTCCAAGGAGATGACGTCAAGTCCAAGAACAGGCTCACTCACACCATCAATGTCAGACACAAGTCCCTTGCTGAAGAAACTGCCCGTCGCTATTATGAAATTATCTGCTTCGAACTCCGTGTCTGCATGGTTTTGCGTCGAAATGCACCTGAGTCTGCCGTTTTCCAACACACCTCCTGTAACAGAATCACCAAGCATATATGTTCCGCCAAGTTTCTGGAAATGCTTCTTCAACATCATCTGCAATCTGATGCCGGGCACGGACGGCGGAAGTGTCGCAATAAAATGAAGCGGACGATCGACCTTCTCCTTCAATCTTACTACATCGGAACATCCGTTGAGACCCACAACGGCAGGCAGGAACACAGCATCCACATCAGATGCATATTCGTTGATGCGCGCAGCCAGTGTGTTTATCTTATCTCCTGTCAAGGTCTTGGCGATGTTGGTAGAACGCATCTCAGTAGGGTTATGACGCAGTTTTTCAAGTTCTGGCATGGAGATTCCCTTCACCACGGTCTGCACTCCTTTCGCTTCAAGAGCAGCAGCGATATAACTTGTATGGAAATCCATAAATCCATCCACATTGAAGACCGCCACCTTCTTCCACGGCATCTGGCCGTCTGATGGAAGAGTGACATATTCGTCCAGTGTCAGCCACGCACGCTTTTGTGCACCAAGCGGAGTAAGGCGAAGATGATTCCTTTCCTGATCGCCGTTCAACAGCACGCCGACCTCCTTGAAGAAGGGTTTCACGCCAGCAGAAAGGCTCCTGACATTGTCAAGTCCTATCTTTGAATATGGATGTTCCTTGTCCAATGACCTGATGGCCTTGAGAGGATCGTCATCCAGGGCACAGAGTTCAAATGAACCTGAGAAAAAGTGAAGCGCACTCTGGCCCGAGGATACAATCAGACATTTCTGCCCCTTGCGGGAAAGTTCTATTCCGGCTGTAAGCCCGCTTAGGCCTCCTCCAATTATTATTGTATCGAATTTCATAGACTATTCCTCCTTCTTTTCAAATGTGTCAAGTCCGCAGACTCCCTCATATATCCAGGATGTGAACTGAGCCTCGGCAAGAGTGTCGCCCCATGCCACAGGATAGACTCCCTTCCACCTTTCGTTCATGAATGAGGCGAGGTCCTCGATACTCCTTCTCGCACAGCCGTTCGCCTTTGAAAGAAGTCCCGCTGCACGACAGGCACAAAGTTCGCCCTGACATGTTCCCATACCCAATCTTGTCCTGCGTCGAAGATTGAGGATATTGGATGCGCCAAGTTCATCGATTGCATAATTGATCTCAGCCACAGACACTCCTTCACACTCGCAGACAAGCGATTCATCGGATTTGTCGTTGATTTCTATATTGGAACTCCTTGTTCCGTGACGACCATGAGCGGCCTTTGCGCCAAGACCGTCAACTGTCACGGACTTACGCTTGGATGCAGGCTGCTCCGAGCCAGGAAGACAGATTTCTGCGGTCTGACATTTCTTATCAACGCCTAACTTCTTGCAGGCCAAGTCAGTAGCCCACTCTGCCATCAAACGGTATGTCATAAGTTTACCTCCGGTGATGGTAATGAATCCCGGAATACCGTCACGTGTTTCATGATCGAGACATACGATACCGCGGCTGATGCTTCTGCCTGAAGGGTCATTGTCGGCAGCGACCAATGGACGTACACCGGCGTATGCCCTGAGAATACGTGTCTGAGCAAGTTCCGGAGCAAGTTTTGCACCCTCTCTCAAAAGAATATCCACCTCTTCCGGTGTAACCTTCATGTCATCGACCTCGTCGTATGGAACACGGCTCGAAGTCGTACCGATAAGGCAGATGGTATCGCCAGGTACAAGAATATCAGCATCCGCAGGCTTACGGCAACGGTTGATGACCATATTGTTGACACGATGGCCGAAAATGAGCAGGGCACCCTTTGCCGGGAACATATTCACCGTTGCTCCGGCCAACTGGGCGATGTGATGTCCCCATATACCGGCCGCATTTATGACGATCCGGCTTCTATATGTCTTCTTCTGCCTGTTTTCTGCATCATAGACCTCCACACCCACGACCCGCCCGGCTTCCTTGACAATTGCGGTCACCTCGTGATATTTAAGCACATCAGCACCATGAAGTCTTGCATCATAGACATTGGCGACAGTCATTCGGAACGGATCGACGGCACCGTCAGGCACTCTTACCGCACCTATAAGCGACTTGTTTACAGATGGTTCCAATCGGATTGCTTCGGCAGGGTCGATCGCTTCGGCACGGATTCCCGCCCTGAGGCAAGAGTCGATGAAAGTCTCCTGAAAAGCCAGATCATCTTCCGGCAATGTGATGAAGAGACCGTCTGTCTCCTCCACACAATGACGCGCTATCTTGCGCAAAGTCATGTTTTCCTGGATACATTCACGTGCGGATTCCTGATCCGTAACAGCATAACGTGCACCACTGTGCAACAGGCCATGGTTGCGGCCGGTCGCTCCGGCGGTCAGGTCGTGCCTTTCCACGAGAAGCGTCTTGAGACCACGCATGGCACAGTCGCGGGCTGTACCTGCTCCTGTGATTCCGCCTCCAATGACAATTACATCGTATTCCTTTTGCATGGGTTATGATATTATATTGCAGATTATAAAGTCACATATTTACTATATATTGCCACGACCGGCCACAAATAACGGCTGACCATAAACCAAAATAATCAACTCCTCGCCAGTTTTCATAGAAATATTGTCAAGAGCGACAAAATGCGAACAGGTCAAACAAAGCGAAAGTCAGTTATTATTATATACGGTCAGTATTATTCTATCTTTTATCTATTCTATTATCCTTTCCCGGTTGTATTCCTTCACCTCGAACTCCCCTGAAAGGATGCCGTATCCGTTTTCTGCAAGCGATTCGAGTTCATCCTCTCCCGGGTATATGACCACGGGCGCAATGAATCCTACCCTTTCTATTATATGTCCGGTGATGACGCTGCTATGGCATACGCCTCCGGTCAGGATAATCGCATCAACCTTTCCGCAGATGGTGGTCGCGATGCCTCCTATATATTTGGCTGCCGACAGGCAATATGCCTTTATGAACACCTCAGCCTCAATATTTCCTCCGTCGGCCATTGCAATGATCTCACGGAAGTCGTTTGTATCGAAATAGGCGATGGCTCCTCCACGGCCGGCCAGACGCTTGCGCACCTGCTGCCTTGTGTAATTTCCGCTGAAACATTTGTCAACCAGCGGAAAACCGGGTACTGAACCGGCTCTCTCCGTACTCATAGGGCCGTCTCCACCAAGGGCATCGTTACAGTCTATCACATCTCCTCTATGATGAAGCGAGACAGAGGATCCGCCGCCGAGGTGTGCCACAATCACTGTCACATCCCTGTTTGTCTTTCCTATGCTCTTTGCATATCTGCGCACCATCGCACGGGAATTCAGGGCATGGAAAAGCGTTCTGCGCGGAAACTCCGGAAGTCCTCCGAGTTTTGCCTCCGGAATCATTTCATCTGCCATAGGCGGATCCGCTATGTATGCCTTGCAGTCGGCAGCCATGGACTTTTCCCTCTTGGCCTCATTTATCATATCGCAGACTTCCGCAGCAATGAGACCGCAAAGACAGCACGCGTGCATTCCGTTCTTTCCCTCTCTCAAAGCCGCCTTCATCTCATCATTTATCTCATATACTCCCGTGCGGATAGGGGTAATGAGACCTCCACGGGACATTACGATATCTATTGACTCCAGAGGTATCCCTTTGGCTTCCAGAAATACCGTAATGGCAGTACGACGCATATCCAACTGATCCAATACCGAAGCATAGACCGAGATTTCACGGGCAGAGTGTGATATGTTCTGCTCGAAAACCTTCTGCCCATCTTCAAAGAAACCGATCTTTGTTGAAGTGGAACCTGTATTTACTGCTAATAATCTTCCTTTCATCTATTATCCTAAACTGACATCGCTGCCACAGCGATTGAGTTCAACTTTGTATCAGTACTGTCTGCACGGCTTGAAAGCACGCACGGCACCTTCGCACCTACCAGCATGCCGGCCTGTCTCACACCGGGCACGAGTTTGGAGTTGGCCTTGTAAAACACGTTGCCTGACTCGATATTAGGGAACAGCAGACAGTCGGCATCTCCCGCAACCTCGCTTGCAAGTCCCTTTATCTGGGCAGAATCCTTATCCAGGGCCACATCCAATGCCAATGGTCCGTCCGCCACACAGCCCTTTATCTGTCCCCTGTCAGCCATCTTGGAAAGTTGAGCCGCCTCCATGGTGGCAGGCTGACTTGGCAACACCTGCTCCGTCGCTGCAATGATCGCAACCTTAGGAGTCTTTACGCCTACTGACTTTGCTGTCTTTACAAGATATTCCATGATTATCTGCTTCTGCTTGAGATCAGGAGCCGGTATCACGGCCACATCTCCGATAAAGAGCAGTTTATGGTAAGAAGGTATCTCAAAGACAGCGCAGTGAGTAAGAGTCCCTTTCGGCGGCAGAAGACCGGTCTCCTTATTGAGGATGGCACGGAGAAACTTGTCTGTCGAACAAAGTCCCTTCATAAGAAAATCGCCCTGTCCATCGCGTACCATCCGGACAGCCTGAGCGACTGAACTGAGTTCCACGGGATTGTGAGCGATTGCAAATATGGCCGGATCAATATTTTCTCTTTTGCAGACCTGCTCTATAAGCGCCTGATCTCCTACCAGGGTTACATCGACCAGGCCGCGCTCCACAGCCTCCGCTGCCGCTGATATAGTATGGTCATCAACACCCCAGGCAACGACCATCCTTTTCTTGGAGTCGCTGCTCCGGAGGTGTGTGAATATTTCAGAAAAATTCTTCATAGTTATTATTCAGATCCTACGACTACACTTCGTTCCGCTCAGGATGACAGAGTCACTCCTCGTTCTGAACGATGTTCATGGTGTCGCGTGCGATCATAAGTTCCTCGTTTGTAGTGATCAGAGCGACCTTGACCTTTGAATCAGGGAGTGAAATCAACGTGTCCTCGCCCATTGCCACGTTGGCATCGTAGTCAAACTTGACACCGAGATAAGTGAGGTTTTCACAGATTCTGCGGCGCAGACGGCTGTTGTTTTCTCCGATACCGCCTGTGAACACGATAAGATCGACACCGTTCATTGCAGCGGCATACGCTCCGATGAACTTGGTGATGTCGTATGTAAGTTTCTTGAGAGTAAGTTTTGCCTTAGGGTTGCCCTCGTTGGCTGCATCGTTAAGGTCACGGGCATCAGATGACACGCATGAAAGACCGAGGAAGCCGCTCTTCTTGTTGAGCACCTTGCTCATTTCTGAGGCTGAAAGGCCCTCCTTCTCCTGGAGATAGGTAACCACGTCAGGGTCTATGTTTCCGCAACGGGTTCCCATTATAAGACCTTCAAGAGGAGTGAATCCCATGGTGGTGTCTATTGACTTTCCGTTCACCACAGCCGCAATCGAACTGCCGTTTCCAAGGTGGCAGGTGATAATCTTGGAATAGTTGATGTCCAGGCCGGCGAACTTGGCACCCTTTGCCGAAACATATTTGTGGCTCGTTCCATGGAAGCCGTAGCGGCGGATGCGGTATTTGTCATAGTACTCATATGGAAGGGCATACATATATGCGTATGAAGGCATGGTCTGGTGGAAGGCAGTATCAAACACAGCAACCTGCGGAACAGAAGGAAGAACTGCCGAGACAGCCTTGATACCGAGCAGGTTAGCCGGATTGTGAAGCGGAGCAAGATCCACACATTTCTCGATCTGCCTTACGACATCATCGGTTATGAGCTGGCTGCATACAAACTCCTCTGCGCCATGAACAACACGATGACCTACTGCCTCAATATCCTCCAAAGTGGAAAGAACGCCGGTCTCCTTGTCAAGCAGAGCATCAATGACTGCCTTGATGCCGACTGTATGATCCTCGATAGGCAATTCCTTTACAACCTTTTCCTTTCCGGTAGCCTGATGTTTCAGGCATCCTACCTCCATACCGATTCTCTCGACAAGACCCTTGGCGAGCAAATCATAAACATCATCGTTCTTCATGTCAAGAAGCTGGTACTTGAGTGACGAACTTCCGCAATTGAGTACTAAAATAATCATATCGAAATCGTTTTTAAATTTGTTTCATTTCAAACGTAGGCATATTTGACAATATGCGACTATATCCTTGCAAATCTACAAAATTTATTACTAAATTCGCAAAAAATAACAACAAAATGACAGTGGAGAGAGACATAGCAGGGTTTGTGATTCCATTCGCAGCAGGAGCGGCACTCCTGACGGTTCTTCTACCGATATTTTCAGCATATCAGACATACACCACAGCAGGCGCGTCGGCAGTTGCGTCAATATGCCTTGTCCTGCTTATGCACCCAAGTCATAAACGAATGAGCAGTAACACCTTATGGTTTATAATAATAACCCTCGGGCTCTGCTGTGGCATCATCACCTCCCTCGCCGGAAACTGGCACCGGTCATTAGCCCCAGACGCCGACGGGCCGATATGGAATGCCGCACTGCACTTCGGTTCCGGCATGAAATCGACAATATCATCTATACCCTTTGCAGACACACAGTCCAACGCCGTCATCAGCGCATTGATAACCGGTGACAGATCGGACCTTGAGCCCGGTCTGCTTGAAAGTTTCCGAAAAAGCGGAGCCTCGCATATTCTTGCTCTGTCAGGAATGCATCTGGGCATCATCTACGGCATGCTGAAACTGATTCTTTCCCTCATAGGCAACAGACCCGGGGTGAAGGTAATAAAATCCGCAACAATCGTTGCAGCCTGCGGATTCTACACCATGTCCGCCGGTGCAGGAGCATCATTGGTCAGGGCGTTCATATTCATTACGATAGCGGAGATTGCCTCCGGATGTGGAAGGTCAAAAAACCTTAAGGATCTGCTGCTGACCTCACTACTGATACAACTGGCACTATTCCCTCATGAAATCAAGGACGTGGGATTCCAACTTTCATATGCAGCCATCGCAGGTATAGCATACATATACCCTCATCTACGGGATTTATGGCCGCAGAAATCTGAAAATGAGGGATTTGTATTAAAAGGATTGAGATGGATATGGTATTCGGTTGCTATATCGGTTTCATGTCAGATCACCACGGGTCCCATCGCCTATGCATATTTCGGAACCTTCCCAAAATATTTCCTGATTACCAATCTGATGGCAGTGCCTCTGGTGTCTGCTATCATACCTTTCAGCATACTCACAACCGCACTGACCGCCATAGGCATATGCCCGTCATTTCTTGTCAGTGTGACAGAATGCATGGTTCAGGCAATGTTGTACTGCCTGAATGTGATTGGATCAATTTAGCGAAAGTCCGGTTGATGTCCATGTGCGGAACTGCCCGTTGTCATCGTAGATAAGACAGGCTTCAAGATCCGGAGAAGACTCAATGAAGGCGACGGCCTGATCAAGCCCCACTACCATACAGTACGTAGCATAGGCATCCGCCAGGGTCGCATCTGGGGCTATAACGGTGGCACTCAACAGATTATGAGTTACAGGACGGCCTGTCCGCGGATCGATGGTATGAGCATATTTGCGACCGTCACTGACGTAGAATTTGCGGTAGTTTCCGGAGGTCACGACTCCATGAGGTCCTGAGGGCACAGAAAACACACCCTGCAACTGCACTCCGGGGTCATTGTTGCCGTCAACAGGCTTGTCAATTCCTATCGTCCATGCCTTACCGGAAGGGTTAAGTCCATCACAATATATCTCCCCGATATTCACCATCATGTCCTTGACCCCAAGACTATATAGATATCGGGCAACCACATCGCAACTGTACCCCTGTGCCACTGCATTATAGTTGAGAGCGACCGTCCCTGTCGCATTTTCATCAAGTAGCCTCCGAGGGTCAAGTTCACCTGACTCTGTCAGATACGCTCTCATATCCTTCCTTAACCGCCTCATCCCACAGCCGGCCATGGTCCTCGCAACCAATTCATCATCAGGAATCTGTCCGTTCTTGAAACCAAAGCCCCAGATATCGAAAAGAGGAGCACTGGCCACATCCACCACCCCTGCGGTAGATTCGTATATATCATATGATCTGTCATATATGTCAATGAAGAGCGAGTCCGGTCTGATGGTCAGCCCCTCATTGAATCTGCTGAGAAGGGAATTCCTGTTATATCCTGACAGGGAACGGTCAATGGCTCCCAGTATAGCGTCAACAGAGTCCCTGACAGTCTGCACACGTTCCTTTATCATGCCGTCACGCCCGTTCATATTGAACTGCACGGAGTAAGTTCCACCCTGGGCGAATCCGGTAAATGAAACATATCTGTCCCGCGGGGCGCATGAGACAGAAGTCAGTATCACAGCGGCAGAAAAGAGCCTGAATATATATCCAAATATTGTATCTGATGACATACGGCAAAGTATTTGCGCAAATGTAAGGGTTTTTCAAATGAAAAATAACTATATTTGCGAGATTGTTGAAAAATTTGACTTATAACAGATATATGAATTTTCGCAAACTTATGATTGCTGCTGCATTGATCGTTGCAGCGACATCCTGCAAGGATGATGATGATGATGGAACCATATCCCCAAGTCTTGACGGGGTGCTTTCCATCAAGGGACTGCCCGAATTTGTCTTGGGCGGAACTACCCTGACTCTTGAACCGGAAGGAGTGACACACCCTGAGGGAGAAGAACTGGGTTACTACTGGAAGGTGACTCCAACCAGACCAGAAGCGTGTACGACAAAGGTATATAACATCACCTTCACTGACACTCTTCAGACATGTACCGTATATTGCAACGCCTTCGCTGAAGGATATACCGGAACATCGCTTACCTCCTATGTCACTGTGGTAAAAGGCGGCAAGGACGGTTCGATCAAGGGCATTGATTTCCCTGACGACAATATAAGCACTGCGGACGGAACCTACTATTACAAGACCATAGGCACTCAGACTTGGCTTGTCAACAATGTGGCAGAAAAGAGTTCCGGCAAGGCATATAGAGACGAAGATGTGATGTCTGATGTTCTTGGACGCTACTACAACTATGATGAGGCAGTAGCCGTATGCGATGGTCTGAGCACAGACGGCATGAAATGGGAACTTCCGACTATTGATGACTGGAACACACTCTTTGATTATGTCGCACAGTCAAAGGCGGGTGCAAAAAGCGTTGCCGCCGCCCTTATGGCAGATGCCACCTTCAACGGCATGACGATGTGGGAGTATGAGACTCCGGTCGGAGACATAACCAATGGAAGCGGTTTCTCGGCGATACCTGTGGGATATGCCAATCTCGCCACAGTTACCTTTGACGGTGTTTATGAATATGCAGCATTCTGGAGCGCCACAACGGCAGATAAGGACAACGAGGCATACAGTGTTTACCTGCTCTTCGACAACCCGTCAACATCTATGGGAGCAAGGGATAAGGGCTCATTCGGAGCATCAGTGCGATGCATCAGAAAATAATCATCTGAGATCTGTCACTATCCATTTTGAATCAAATACAGTCTGAGGCCGGAAGGTCTCGTCTGAAACTTTCGGGGTCAACTTCATGGAGTTGACCTCTACTTTTACAAGCGTGCCGTCCGTGAGGGCAAAGGTCATATTGCGTATTGCCCCTGAATCCTTGTATATCTCGACATTCATGTACTCCATCCAGGCCTCATCCTTGGGCTCCATGTAAAAGACCGTGGATTTTCCGTCATCAGAAGGGTTAGATACATTCAGAACAAAGTCCTCATGCAGCCTCAGGAACACCATTGCAGGATTGGTCATGAATGAGTTCTGCGGATCAGAAACAGGCTCGATTACCACCTCTTTGAGTGTTGGGTCGATAATCCATACAGCCTTGCCGTCGCAAAACATCTCGATACCGTTGCCGCTCAATTTCCACATCTGCCCCTGGGCGACAAGATTGCCGGAGCCGTTGTTGTCCAAGCCCGACAGGCGTGCTACATAATCATATTCCATTACTACACACGAGGAGCCTATATCCTGACACAACCTGTCAAGAAGCGTTCTGTCCTGCGAGTGGGAAACCGACACGGACAGACACAGCAGCAAGGACAACAAACATCTCATTACGCCCGATTAATTAAGATAATGACTTAGTATTTCTTCCAATTCAGTCAGGTCAGCCACCAGCACCTGCCTTGTCTTGGAACCCTCCTGCGGTCCTACGATACCGGCTGCTTCGAGTTGATCCATGACACGGCCTGCTCTTGCATAACCCATGCCCAGACGTCTCTGCACATCAGAAGTCGAGCCCTTCTGCGACATCACGACAAGTTTCGCAGCATCCTCAAACAAAGGATCGATATTCTGCATGTCAATCATACCTGCACCACCTTCTCCCTCAGCAGTTTCAGGCACAGGCAGATAGTAAGGAGTATTATATGATTTCTTATATCCGGTCTGCTCCCCTATGGACTTGGTTATCTTATTTATTTCGTTCATAGTTATAAGTGCACATTGTACACGTTCCATTCTCACGCCGGCATAGTAAAGCATGTCGCCCTTTCCTATCAGGTTTTCCGCACCATTTGAATCAAGGATAGTTCTTGAGTCGGTGCTGGAAAGAACCCTGAATGCGATTCGTGTCGGGAAGTTCGCCTTGATAAGACCTGTGATGACGTTTACTGATGGTCTCTGAGTGGCAATTATGACATGAATACCGGCTGCTCGTCCCATCTGTGCAAGACGGATGATAGAGGCTTCGATATTCTTTGATGCCTTCTTTGCTTCCTGGTTAGGCCCTCCCGCCATGATAAGGTCAGAATACTCGTCAATCACGACGACAAGGTACGGAAGGAACATATGTCCATCTGTCGGAAGCAGGTGGCGGTTCTTATACTTCTCATTGTAAAGTTTAAAGTCATTCACCCCTGCTGATTCGAGAAGAGAATATCTTTTGTCCATCTCGATACACAGGGAGGACAGTACCTGTTCCGCAGACTTTGACGATTTGACGATTGCATTTTTCTGTTCTTCCTCCTCACTGTTAGATGGAAGGACTGCAAGGTAATGTTTAAGCAAGCGGTTGTAGGCTGTGAACTCCACCTTCTTCGGATCGACAAATACAAATTTCAACTCTGACGGATGCTTTGAGTACAGAAGGGACGAAATGATTACGTTCAATCCCACTGACTTACCCTGCTTTGTGGCACCGGCAACAAGAAGGTGAGGTGCATCCGCAAGGTCAAAAGTCTTGACCTCCTGAGTGATGGTATATCCCAAAGCCACAGGCAGTTCAGCCGTGCTGTTCCTGAACGCATCGCTGTTCAACATCGATTTCAAAGGCACAACGGACGGAGTGCTGTTAGGGACTTCGATACCTACGCTGTCCGGAAGGGTAACCACTCGCACTCCATCAACGCCCAGAGACATTGCAATCTCTCTGTGAAGCGTTTCTATCGAGGCCACGCGTACACCAGGGGCAGGCACCACCTTGTATAGAGTGACCGTCGGACCGACTACTGCTGCAACCTTCTGAACCTCAATCTTATAGTTCAGGAGAGTGGCACGGATACGGTTCGTGTTATTGTTAAGTTCCAGTTCACTTACCCTATATTGCTTGTCCGCATAGTCATGAAGCAGATCAAGCGAAGGGGACTCAAATTTCTCCAGATCAAGTCTGTTGTCAAATGGAGGAAGTTCTTCTGTGATGTCAGTCACTATATCATCGCCGAGAATGATCTCCAGATCTCCATCTGCCGATTTATCATTGACTATATCACCCGATACCACTTCGCCACCTGTTTCCTGAACCGGTCCGACAGGGTCGACAGGGTCAGTATCCGGCACAATAGGTTCTGGTTCCAGTTCTGGTTCTGGTTCAGGCTCAACCTCAAGTTCTTCTTCCATTTCTGTGTCCATGTCAGTATCCGGATCTGCATCCAATTCTGTATCCTGTACAGTTTCAGTAGTATATTCTGTCTTCTTTTCACCCACAACAGAGAACCAATGACTGAACCTGCTGCTTGACAGTATCATCCAGCCAATTACCAGAAGCATGATAAAAAGGCCGGTGACAGGGACTCCCACCCATGAATTCAGCCACATGACCACAGAGGC
The DNA here is from genome assembly GCA_015060455.1 of Bacteroidales bacterium. Lineage (GTDB taxonomy): Bacteria > Bacteroidota > Bacteroidia > Bacteroidales > UBA932 > Cryptobacteroides. Next base: position 91,379 of record SUYM01000002.1, on the reverse strand, counting down.
TCCTGCATCTCCTCCCATTCCGCCATCAAACCAGGTATCGACACCTGCAACATCAGACACATAAGCCAACAACAACGATGAAAGGAACGCGCCTGTCAGAGTGATGAACGCGACTCTCAGAAGTCCGAACTCAGATTTCTTCATCACATAATTATAAGCAACCGCTCCTAAGAGAAAGACAAGGAAGAAACTGCCAAGACCGAAGGTGCGCGCAACCAGGAGATTTGCCCACATATAACCGATACGGCCACACCAGTTTGACAACTGTGCAGTGCCTATATGGGACATCTGACTCATATCCTCTTTCCAAGTGAACAGATATGAGACCACTGAAAGCAAAGTAAACGCAGCCAGAACAAGGACCAAAAGACCTGCATATCGTCTGATATTGTCCTTCTGTTCCTGAGTCAGCCTTTGCCTGATACCCTTTCCTTTAACTTTTCCCTTTCCTTTTGCAGCCATATCATGTGATTATTTAAACTGTTTTCTATTCTTCTGTCCTTTCTGACTCTTCTTGTTCCTGGCATTCTTGCCTTGAGAATTTCCCTGTCTGATGCCACCGTTATTATTTTCAAACCGCGCTATCTTCATGCCTTCCGGCACTTTCACACGTCCGTCAGAGAGCCTTTCGATATCCTGAAAAATGGTTTCATCCGAAACGCTGTCCTTGTTCCATGTCAGATACTGCTGCTTCATATATCCGGCAAGCGTAGCAATCATCGCTGTCTTGAGTTCTCCCTCCTCATGTTCAGCGATAAGCAGAAGCATATTCTCGATGTTTCTACCATAATGACTGGCCTTCAAAGGTGACTTCTGGATAGGCACAACAGCAGGACGCTCATGCAGGGACTCCGGCTCAGGCATAGGATATGGCGAATCGACATCAAGGTCAAAACCTGATATTACGTACAGATGGTCCCAGAGTTTCTGCTCATAATTATCCTGGAGATGGACTGACGGATTCAAGGTCTCCATCACCTTGATCACCGCCCTCGCCTGCTGGTTTCTCTTTTCCCTGTCCTCGATGGACTTGAGATAATCCACCATCTTCTGTACATTTCTGCCATATTCAGGTATGTACAACTTCACCCTCTCGGTATTGTATAAAAGTTTACAACTGTCTGTTTCCTTCATTTCCATAGCATCAAAATTCTTAACCTACAAATATACGAATTTTTACAATACCTTGACCACATCTCCGGTCTCGACATACCAAAGTTCCGCCTCTACATCCTTATAGCCCATCCGTTTCCACAAGTCGGCATATTTGAGCACCTGTCTGGCATATCGTGTATTTTGTTCACCGAATTTATAATCTATTATAATCACGCGCGAACCTTCCAGCACCACCCTGTCCGGGCGATACTCACCGCCGCCCACATCAAGAATAGCAGCCTCGTTGATCACCCTGCTTCTGTCAGACGGGAACCACCCACGTCCAATACCTGCATCAATCGCATATGAAAGGAGGTCGCGTACGGAATCAACCTGCGCAGGGTCAATCTCACCATCATGCAAGGCCCTGCCAAGCGAGGCTTCAAGATCCTCCGGCACAATCACACGTGACAGTATGTCATGCAGGACCACTCCCCTGACACGCCGTGATGACGACATGTCCTCATTATCTTCCTTGAAGAAGTTCAAGGCTTCCGAAGTGAATTTCAGACGACCGCGTTCGCACACATCCGCCAGTTCATCCTCCGGACCGAAATTGAGAGGAACGGAAGGATATTCATCGCCATCCGCAACCACAAGCGGCATAGTGTCATTAAGTGCAGATTTTCTATACATGTTGAAATCCGGAATATTCCCGACTGAATATGTCAGGGACGCTCCTTCTTCCCTCCTGGTCATCCCTGTCCTGTCCGCAAACCAATAAAGCATCTGCGAAAAGTCCGTAAACCCGGTCAATACCATCTCAGAAAATGCCTTGATCTGACTTGCAGGTGGATTCTTTGCTATGATATGCACTCCAAGAGAAGCCCTTGTCATCGCTACATACAAGGTGTTTATATTATCCACCTGCTGGAGAAATCTCTCCTTCTCATAGTGCTTCGCGAACAGAGTGTCCGCTGATGCTCCAGAAAGGGTGACGTCATACAATCCTGCTGCACTCTCTTCAAGCACGGTGCCTTGCAGTTCAGGCTCACACCAATGATTATCAGGCTTATACAGTTTAATATTCTCAACAAATGGCAGGATCACATAAGGAAAATCCAGACCTTTGGACTTATGTATTGTCATGACCTTGATACTTTCACCGGAAGGGGACGAACTTATGGAAGGATTCTTTTCATCCCATAGTCTTAGAAATCCGCGAAGGTCATTGCCATTGGAGGACACATAGTCAAGTAGAAAATCCATAAACGCCTGTATATGAAGTGCCTCACCCCTCCATGCCTGAGAAGTGTCCGTCCTTTTAAGTTCTCTCAACAAAGCCTCGGCCATATCTATCAGAGACATGCTGCTGTCAGGAATCTTCACATCAAGCGACCTGGCAAGGAAACCGTTGACAGTATTGTCAGGATTATCTACATAGGACATCAAAGATACAATCCTACGTACAGTAAGGGCACTTTTGGCCTTGAGCGCCTCCTCGGTCAATACAGGGATGCCGTTATCGATAAGATATGACGCAATCTCCTGCCCGGACTTGTTTCCGCGCACCAATATCGCTATCTCGGAGAGTTTCGCCCCTGATTCCACGACTTTCAGAATTGCCTGACGAACCTGTTCCAACTGATCCTCTCGCGGACAGAAGGTCATGGACACGCTGCCCTCGCCCTGTTTTGATGGGGCAACCTCCTGACGGACATCGGCATATATCCTGCCGATCGGTCCTACGGCCTTCTCATAGCCTGAAATCTTGTCAAGAATCCTCGCGGCCACCTTGAAGAATACATTATTAAACTTCACTACTGTGGAAAGACTTCGGTAATTCGTCTGGAGGGTAACCGGTTTATGACGGGAGAACATCGACGGGACAGTCTCATTGAGGAGTTTCCAATCTGAACCACGCCAACGGTATATGCTCTGCTTCACATCGCCCACGACAAGGTTTTCACCACCTTTGGACTCACTGTCCTGAATCAGCGCACGGAAATTGTCCCACTGTATGGAAGAAGTGTCCTGAAACTCATCCAAGAGGAAATGGTCGAACCTGACTCCGAGTTTCTCATAGACAAAAGGTGCTTCGGAATTATCGATTATATCGCGCAGAATGGTGTTTGAGTCATCAATGCAGAGGACATTCTTTTCCTTCATCAACTGTTTGAAGGCCTTGTCAAGTTCCGCTGCAACACCAAGTCCATAGACCTGATCATCAATGACAAAGGCAGTGTGGTACAGTCTGGAATCCGCAGACCACATCCTGCAGATATCTTCAAGAGGTGCCGCGAGATCAGGATAGACAGAACCAAGATATGAGGGCTTGGTCTTCGCAAACCACTCATCCGGCTTCAAGGCTCTTTTCATAAAGGACTCCTTCGGTGCCTGTGCATGGTCATAGTTGCCAAGAGACTGATAGTCATACAGTACCGTCATGAACTTCCTGTTGGTGTCTTCCGGTTTCAACCCTGCCGCAGTCAAAATCCTCAGGGCATCATCCGCCAAGGCCTTCATATTGTTATTGAAAGTACTGATGACCCCACGGCATGCCTTCCTGATTTCACGCAATCTCTCCTTCGGACATACAGCATCGGGATCCATGCCCAGTCTCTTCATTGCCTCCATCCTCTGTTGCGCCTTCAACCTCAATGCCTTGTCAAGAAGATTTGTTTCAAGATTATAGCGTCCTCCCTGCTGTATCTGGTCCAGTACATTGTCGGTTAACCACGGCAGAAGGTCCTTGCTGTCCTCAGTCAGAGAATCCAGCACCCTATCTACACTCTCAGCAATCAATGAATCCCTGTCAAGTTCAACCTGATATGATGCGAACTGCCCTATCTCCCGGGAAAATGCCTTGAGTGTCTGCTGGAAGAACTTGTCTATCGTCGAGACAGCGAAGGCACTGTAATCGTGAAGGATGTTATACAAGACAGTCTGAGCCCTCTTACAGACCTGCTCCCTGGTCATCGAATTATCCTTCATCAGACCTGCAAGATAATCAGATTTCTCTGCACGTGTAGCAAGGATATGCAGTTCCTTCAATATACGGCTTTTCATCTCATCAGTAGCCTTGTTTGTGAAGGTTACCGCAAGGATATGCCTGTACGCATGAGGGTCTGCATTCTTAATGAGCAGACCGATGTATGTTTTTGCCAGATTATAGGTCTTTCCCGATCCGGCAGATGCTTTCATTATCGTCAACATGGCAGATATGGATTATTATCTTCCGCAGATATTCTTGAAATCGCAGTACGAACATTTATCGACATCCTCTGTCCTCCTGAACGGAATCTGTGGATCATACAATTCATTCAGGAGCCCTTCAAGACGGGCTGACATAGACGCATAGAATCTTTCGTTGACCGGCAAGACTGTAAGGCTGTCCTTGAATATCCTCGCCGTCGAATATATCGAATTGTTAAGATTCCTGCCGGACACTACCTTCCTCTCTCTCAGAAGCATGTCATAGATGAAGAACTGAAGGGCAATCTTCGGGCGGTCAGACACATCAGGGGCAAAAATCTTTTCCGCTATGGCATCGGCATTGGCATCAGTTATCTCCTCATCCTCCTTCAGAACCTTTCCGGTCTTGTAATCTACAACGCGCAGATCATCATCTCCCATAGAATCCAGCCTGTCTATGAATCCCTTGAAATTCTGTCCCTTGAAGTGACCATCCACAGGCACTTCAAGACCATGAATCATAAACGCCTCCATATCCTTCTCCCTTAAAAGTTCTATATCCCTTTCAAGAGTCCTGATGACATATCTGACAATGACATCAGCGATCACTATATTTCTTCCGACAACCTGATCCACCTTCAGTTGGGCGGCGATCAAGGACTTCACCTTTTCCCTTATCTCCTTATCCCTGGAACTCCATTTCTTCAGATGGGCAGCAGTAACAGTATAAGGCCGGGACAATATTTCACCTGTACCTTCACATGGCGGCTCATCAGGACGCATGGCATCATCGGAAAAATATATGGCACACATGACCTGATGGAACACTGTGCCAAGCATACCATAATCAAGAGACTCCGCCACCTCTTCCTCAGGTCTGAGGCGCTTGACGGTACCGTAATAGAACTTTGCCGGACATTCAAGATAGTTCTGCAAGGATGTGGCAGACAGAGATATTTCCCTTATCCTGTCGATATCCTCCTGACTCTTTGACACCTCTCCGAGTGAGGATGTGTTCATCTTGTCAAACTGGACCACATATCTGTTGACCTTGACTCCAAGATGATATTCCAACTGCTTGATATAACGGCTTTCCTCACCTGAAACCAGACCCTCCGTGCGGCTGTCGACCATCATCCAGACCTTTTCGGCACGGGATATGGCACGATAGAAATAATAGGCCCACACAGCATCCTGATACTCATAGGTCGGCAGACCAAAACCCTTCCTGAGTTCAGGAGGTATGAAGGAAGAACTGACGCTGCGACGAGGGAATATGCCTTCGTCAGCAGATATTATGATGAGATTGCGGAAATCCAGTGCACGCATTTCCAGAGGACCCATTATCTGCAATCCCTTGAGAGGTTCGCCGCGGAACGGAACAGAGACACTCATCAGAAGATTGGACAAAAGCCTTGCATATGTTGCCGGCAGAACAGGTAATTCCTTATGCTTCAAAAGATTGACGCACTTGTAATATTCTTTTGCAAACTCAAGTTCAAGAGCCGTTTTCGGATTGTCAGTCAAACAGGAGGCAACCGCGCAGATGACGGATTTCTGATATTCGGCAAAATCCTGTATCTGTTCGGGAAGCGCTTCCTTCGGACGGGAAACCACCACCCTGAATACAGTATCCAGCAGAGGGGTCCCGGAAAGTTCCTCCTGAGGTATGTAATATGCTGCGTGCGCCTTTACATTACTGATGATCCGTGCAGAATCATCGTCAAGCGCATGGCGGAAAAGTTCATTTGAAAAAAGGCTCCAAAGATGCTTATGATAGAAATACCACCTCCCGTTTCTGTTGACGGCATGAAGTTGAACGGAAGATATGTCATTCATAAGCGTATAGAATATGCTGCCGCCCATAGGGAGTCCCATGGTGACATTTATATCCTTGATATGCTCAGGGATGACATTCAGGACTGAGGTCAGAAGCCTCTCATCAGGAAGAACCACCGCACAGTCCTGCCAGTTGTCCTTCAATATCTGAGGCAGCCTCTTGCATTGTCCGACAGCAGAAGGCACGGAGATCACATTTATCTCAGGCACAGGACTTTCCTTCTCGCAGCCCACACCGGGTACAGGAGGAAAATCCGCTATGTTCCTCTCCATAAAGAAGGATGACCGGTTATGTCTGTCACGGATCAGACGGCCGCAATAATCCCAGCAAAACTCAGCAAGCGAAGCCTCGTTCATCTTCCTGAGCACAGTCTTCTCGCACTCGTTAAGCGCATTGAGTCCTACGAAGACAAATGATGTGCAATCCGGAAATTCCTCGCTCATCACATCCACGACAGGAACAGACCTTACCTTGTCCGCCAACTGCCGATATACCATGCCTTCATAGGCAAGTCCCTTTCCATTCAAGGCAGTGTTGAAGTCAAGATAAAGTTTATGAAGGATGTTCCATATCATAAGAAACTTTGCCCTGACATCCGGATTGTCACTGTCAAGTCTGACCGTCAGGCGTCCTGAGGAATTGCTGAAATGGCTTATGAAGCCCTCTATCGCCTTGCGCTGAGTGTCAGTCAGATAGGAAAAATTATCCTGAATGTTCTTCAAATCGGCCACATTGGCAAAAAGTTGCGCCGGGTCTGCAAGATACTTGTCTACATCATTGAAGTCTCCAAGTATCACATCGCCCCAGAAGATGAACTCATCCAAGGGTTCCGCCTTGCTGTACAACTTCCTGTAGCACTCATACAGTTCAAGCAGCAAGGTCACCCTGTCAGCCTGTGTCCTGTCACTGAGCGTGAAGAAGAAATCATTGATGGTGAGCATCTTAGGCGAAAGCACCGGAACTGTCAATGCCTCCCCGAGATATTTCTTGAAGAACACCATGGAGCGCCTGTTAGGAAAGATGAAGCATCTTTTCCCGATATCGCCCTTCGATAAATAATGTTCTGCAACCTGTCTTAAAAATGGCTTCATATCATTTATTTTGTGCAAAAATAACGTCCCTTAGTGCCAAAACGTGGCACAACCTACACTTTTGTATTGAAAACAGAAGATCGCCACGTCGCCCTACGGACTCCTCGCGATGACGTCGTCACTTTTTGCGCGAAGGCATAAGATAGATATCAGCCATAGGTATAAGCAGCATCACCACAAAGAACGCCAGCATCATCACAACGCCAAGGGCTCCTATTGTCAGTGCCATTGCAAGAGCATAATAGAATGAGAAGGCATGAAGCAGGATCACAATCATGGCGACAGGTATCCAGAATCTCAGATTTGTCATATGATACAGCACCATTGCAAGAGTCGCGCATGCCAAAGGTATCAGGAACATCATGTTCTCTCCCAGGGCCAGAAGCAGAGCGACAGAGAGAATAAACATGAGGGACATTACCGCATACATCACCACATAGGCATGATTCCTTGCAGCATTTGCTACTGCACTCTGTCTCATGGAATTAGAGGTCATCCTGATGGCCTTGCGTCTTGCTCCGAGGTATATGACAACCATCACAAGCGTCATCACGGCCACGGAAACAATCATGGCGACATTGTCGAACATGACTCCCTGCATTGTCCCCATAAGACGGAAAGGCACACCTGCAACTGCTGCACATAACACCGAAATGAGAACACCCGCAGCACAGGCCCCGACTGACGAACCCAATATGACAAGAGACTTGATGAACACCTTCTTCGCTGACAACCTGCCACGTATGCCTTCCAGACCGAAGAGCATCAGGAATATAAGGAAAATGACGACATTGAAGATGACATATCCCGTCCTGCTGAAATTCAACAGGCCGATGAGGGGTATCGTAAAGTTGACCGCATCGGCATCCGCCTTCAAAGCATCCACATCAGCATATTGCTCATTGACAAGATATTCACTTGCCAAAGGCAGAATCTGCTCGCCATAATGCTGGATGGACCTGACACTTATATTCGAGAAATTGTCCAGATGAGTATGGTATCTGTTCACATCTGCGACCGTCGAGAAATTCAGCCCCGGGATACTGTCCTTGACAATGGTGAAATCTGTAAAGTTCGGCATGAACTTATATACTACGGTCGTCAGAGAGTATGTATATGGATATTTCGCAGTGCCGGCATACAGTTCCATGACCTTTTCATTGCCGGGACAGGCCTCGAACAGCAGAGCCGGTCCCCATGGCCCGCGGGCCTCGACATTGATCATAAGTCCCACATCGGCAAACTCCTGCCTGTCATTCTCCCACATCGCACTCATACCCATCATTCCGACCTCCTCAGCATCAGTAAAGAGCACCTTCACGCCCTGCTTCCACTGTTCACGCTCCTTCAGAAGTTGAGATACGGTCTCAAGAACCACGCCTACGCCGTAACCGTCGTCAGCCGCTCCATATGACCAGACTGTGTCGCGTGCAAAAATGTGCGAATATCTTGAATCATAGTGCGCTACAAACATCAGGCAGGTCTGCGGGCCCTCCCCCTGAACCGCAGGAGAAAAGTCCGCCAGTATATTATGGGCATCGAATGTATATTCCACATGCTTGTTCTTCGGGCCGGTCAAGGAATCATAACTCAGGACACGCACGGTATCAGCCCCAAGTTCCTGAAGTCTCTGCACAAGATATTCGCGCACCTGCGCTCTTTCCTGCGGATGTGCAACCGAATGATGTGCAGCGGATATAACCTCGATATCCTTTACTACCCGTTCAGCGGAAAAGCCCTCGGACTGGGCACCCTTCGGAGAAGGCAGGGTAAAAAGTCCGTATGCCAGCAAGGCAGCCAGCACCACGGACACAATAAGTATGAAAGGTCTTGTCTTATTCATGGCTACTCCATCAATTTCTTATACTTGAACCTCTTAGGTTCCTCATTTCCAAGACGACGCTTCTTGTTTTCCTCGTATTCAGAATATGTTCCTTCGAAGAAATACACCTGCGAATCTCCCTCGAAAGCAAGGATATGAGTAGCGATACGGTCAAGGAACCAACGGTCATGCGAGATGACCACCGCACAGCCCGCAAAGTTCTCAAGACCCTCTTCAAGGGCACGGATGGTGTTTACATCAACATCATTGGTAGGCTCGTCAAGAAGAAGGACGTTGCCTTCATCCTTCAATGTGAGTGCAAGATGGAGACGGTTTCTCTCACCGCCGGAAAGTATGCCGCAGAGTTTCTCCTGATCCGCTCCGGAGAAATTGAAGCGCGACACGTATGCACGTGCGTTCACTTCCCTCTTGCCGAGTCTGACAAACTCAGAGTTCTCAGCAATCGTCTCATATACGGTTTTATCCGGATCGATGCTTCTGTGCTGCTGATCTACATACGCGAGTTTAACGGTCTCACCTATGGTGATTTCACCTGTGTCAGGAGTATCAAGTCCCATGATCAGACGGAAAAGAGTGGTCTTACCTGCACCGTTCGGACCGATCACGCCGACGATACCTGCCGGAGGAAGCACGAAATTGAGGTTTTCATACAACAGTTTGTCACCGTATGCCTTTGAAACATTCCTGAACTCGATGACCTTGTTTCCGAGCCTTGGTCCGTTAGGGATATAGATTTCGAGTTTAGCCTCCTTCTCACGTCCGTCATCGGCAGCAAGTTTCTCATAAGCACCCAGACGGGCCTTTGACTTTGCCTGACGCGCCTTAGGTGCCATACGCACCCATTCCAACTCTCTTTCGAGGGCCTTGCGGCGCTTGCTCTCCTGTTTCTCTTCCTGAGCAAGACGGGTACTCTTCTGATCGAGCCATGAAGAATAGTTACCCTTCCATGGAATACCCTCTCCACGGTCAAGTTCAAGAATCCATCCTGCCACATTGTCAAGGAAATAACGGTCATGGGTAACAGCGATAACAGTACCCTTATACTGCTGGAGATGGGCCTCGAGCCACTGGATACTCTCTGTATCAAGGTGGTTGGTCGGCTCGTCGAGAAGAAGCACATCCGGCTGACGGAGCAAAAGGCGGCAAAGAGCCACACGGCGACGTTCACCACCGCTCAAAGTGCTTACAAGTGCATCTGACGGAGGACACTGCAGGGCATCCATCGCTCTTTCAAGTTTAGAATCAATCTCCCAGCCTCCGCAGTTCTCGATCATCTCGGTAAGTTCTCCCTGACGCTCGATAAGAGCCGCCATCTCGTCATCGGACATAGGCTCGCAGAACTTCATGTTCACCTCTTCATACTCCTTGAGAATGTCCATAACCTCCTGGACGCCTTCCTGGACAACCTCCATCACGGTCTTATCCGGGTCCATCTGAGGCTCCTGCTCAAGGTATCCCACCGAATATCCCGGAGCCCATACGACCTCTCCCTGGTATCCCTTCTCGATACCTGCGATAATCTTCATGAGAGTAGACTTACCTGAGCCGTTGAGACCCACGATACCGATCTTCGCGCCATAGAAGAAAGACAGATAGATGTCTTTGAGTATCACTCTATTGTTATGGGGAAGGATCTTTCCGACCCCGTTCATTGAAAAAATAATCTTCTCGTCTGCCATAGTATTATGAAACTGTTTAAAATTGTCTAAATCAGCACAAAGATAATCTTCTGGGGACGATTCCGCAAATCATTTTGAGCGTTTGGTCAACCTTGCTCTCTCACGTCTGAACCAATCGCTCGGTTTTTCACCTATAAACAGACGGAAGGCCATGCTGAAAGACACTGACGAATTGAATCCGGACCTGCTTGAAATATCGACGACCTTAAGCGTGGGATCCTTCCGGAATATATCAATGGCATATGTGATCCGATAATAATTCACAAACTGGCAGAAATTCCTTCCCGTGTACATACATATAGCCTTGGATATATACAACTTATTGGTAAACAAGACTTTGACCACATCATTTATTGTAAGGTCGTGATTGAGATAAGGTCTATTGTCCTGAAAATAATCCAGTACCCGGTCATAGATGTTCTTATAAAGCACATCGACCCCCGGTCCCTCCCCGGCAAGGTCCGCATGACTGAGGCGCATAGACTCCACAATACGACTTTCATGACCTTCCCAAAACACAAAAAGTGAAGAGTTGTTGCTTCGCCTCACAAACGCATACTGAATGCTGAGCAATAAGATGGAATAGACCGCAGACAATATTGTGCAGCAGGAAGGACAGACCGACATAAGAAGGTAATATCCGACAGTATAGACATTGAAAAAGACAATATAGACTATATCAGTCACCATGCAGACCGTGTTCCATGGGGCACCTGACTTGAGCATGAATTTTATATCCGAGATTTTCAGGGCGACAGAGACTGCATAGATTACACTGATGCTCATATGGGCAGCGAGCAGGACAATCAATGAGGCTGTCTGCGAAGGAAGAGGCATACCGACAAAAAGAACAGCAAGTTGATAGGCTGAATACGAGCACTGAACTATGATGGTAAGTTTCATTATAGCATCGGCAACGACACTCTTTATAAATGACAGCGAGAGACTGGACAGTCCCAGTGTACCTGTCAGTATGACAACCGCACCTTCATGCAGTGAGCATTTATCCGAAACAGCCGTAATGACAAAACCGGTAAGTTCCATAAGAAGTATTACCACGATCCGTGCCTTATCGTTTCTTTTCAAACTGCCGTCCCTGAAACATTTCACAATCTGTCTGACCGTAAGATACAGCAGAATCAGAACCAATGCTGTTGTAAAAAAGATTCCCATAAAAGTTAAATTCCAATTTTCATGGGAGACAAAAGTATATAAAAAACCTTCGTTCCACGGCCATGGAAGGAGGTTTTAAAAAATTAAATTTCTTTTTTTTAGTTTTTTTCTTTTTTTTATTCTTTTTCAGACCAAATCATTTCCTGGTCTTGACTTTCAAGGTGTCGAAGCCCTGTCCATAGACTCCCATCACAGTGGAAATCGACAGAAAAGCGTCCGGGTCAATTGACTTTACATAACGCAGAAGCAGGTTAAGATCGGCCTTTCGGGTAACGACCATCAGCACGTCCCGGTCCTCTTTCGTGTACCATCCCTTGGCAGGTATCATAGTAACTCCCCTCTTCATATCATACGCGATGGCATCGGCCATCTCCTTGGATTTCTTTGTGAAGATAAAGGCCTGGACGGACTGCTTTGATCCCGACAGGTACATATCGACTGCGAAACCGCTCACCGTAACCTGCAACAGACCATAGATCACAATGAGAAGTTTTTCTGTGAAAGGGAGCAGGGTCGAAACCTGCTGGCCATCAACGATCTCAGTGGTATATGATGGGAAGAGCAGAGAAGACAGGATTATGACAATGTCTATAAGCAGAATCACCCTGCCCGGCGAAGCAGGATGGAACTTGCACCAGAGCAGGGCAACTATGTCGGTCCCGCCTGTACTGCCTCCCTGGGATATTGACAGACCTATTCCGAAGCCAGCAATAAGACCACCTATACAGGTACATATAAGTTTGGAATTATCGAAAGAGAGTCCATTGATGATTTCCTCAGGCACCAGACTCGGCATCACCGCCAGCAGAACGGATGTCGCTATGATGGCATATATTGTCTTCGCTCCGAAACCTCGGCCAAGTATCCTTGTACCTATAATCAGCAGGATTACATTGACTATGAAATAAGTGAGACCCATCGGCACACCTGTCGCATAGTAAAGTATCGAAGCGAAACCGGACACTCCACCACCGACAAGATTATGCGGCAGGAGAAACACCGACCAGCCCAAAGCATAGGACAGGACTCCTGCCGTCAGGAGAACATACTCCTTTACACGCTCTGCCAATGATGATTTCAATACACTCTGTCTCATGCCTGATTCTTTTCCTTCAACTTCTTCTTGATGTCAATACCGGTCTTGATTTCTTCAAATCCTTCGCCATAGACGCTGTTTGCAGTAGAAACTGAAATGAAGGCGTTCTTGTCGATGCGCTTGATTTCCTTGATGACCTCATTCATCTGCTGCTTGCGAAGGATGATCAGAAGCACCTTGCTCTCCTTCTGGGAGTACCAGCCGATAGATTGAAGGGCAGTCACTCCCCTCTGGACATCATAGATGATATGGTCTGCAATCTGCTGATACTGAGGAGAAAACACAAGGAGTTGAACAGATGATTTTCCTCCAAGCAGCACATAATCCACACCAAAGGAGAATCCGATCATCACCACATAGGCATATATCATATTCTCGACACCTCCGCCTTGTGAGACAGGCAGGAAAAGAAGGGATGCGACTATGAATATATCTGAATAGAGATATACCTTTCCAGGTGACAACGGCCAATATTTGTTTATGATCATCGCCACTATGTCGGTACCGCCAGTACTACCACCACGAAGGAGCACCATGCCTATACCAACTGATTCCAGGAAGGCTCCGACTATACAAACCATCAGTTTGTTGTCCATAAGGACTTCAAGATTCAGAGGGAACTCGACACCGTTGAACCTCGGCAAGACCGCAAAGAGCAAGGATGACAGGCCTATGACATATATGGTCTTGAATCCGAATGACTTACCGAGAATCAGAAAGGCCATTATCAAAAGAAACGCATTGATGATCGGAAAGGTAAGTCCTATCGGGACAACTCCATTGGTTGCATACTGTACGATGGTACACAGACCTGTCAGTCCTCCACTTGCCAACTCATTGGGCTGAAGAAACGAGGTCCATGCCAAGCAGTAGATCAAAGCACCGACAGTGATGAGGAAATAATCCCATACAACTGACAGAATCTTATTGAAGTTCATGACTTGTTATTTTACTACAATATTCACAATCTTACCTGGTACGACAATCACCTTGACAATATTCCCCCCGGCAACGTATTTTTCCGTCTGTTCAAGACCACGGACATGAGCATCAACGTCCTCACGGGACATGTCAAGCGGAAGATCCACGGTGAAACGTGTCTTTCCGTTGAACGAAACAGCATACGTGCAGGTGTTCTCTACGGTATAAGCCTCGATGTACTCAGGGAAGGCAGCGTATGTGATGCTTTCAGAGTGTCCGAGCACCTCCCAAAGTTCCTCTGCGATATGCGGAGCAAACGGAGAAAGCAGGATCACGAGCGGCTCAAGGATTTCCCTCTTGCTGCACTTAAGGTCGGTAAGTTCGTTCACGGCGATCATGAATGCACTGACAGCAGTGTTGAACGAGAATGCCTCGATGTCAGCCTTGACCTTGCCGATGAGTTTATGCAGAGCCTTGAGTTCCTCCGGCGAAGCCTTTTCGTCAGTAACAAGCATATTGTCTCGGTCATAGAACAGTCTCCATACCTTCCTGAGGAATCTGTGAACTCCGTCGATACCCTTTGTGTCCCACGGCTTCGACTGTTCGAGAGGACCGAGGAACATTTCGTAAAGCCTCAGGGTATCAGCGCCGTATGTATCACATATCATATCAGGATTCACCACATTGAACATCGACTTGGACATCTTCTCGATGGCCCATCCGCAGATATATTCCCCATCTTCGAGGATGAACTCGGCGGTCGCAAACTCCGGCATCCAAGCCTTGAAAGCCTCGATGTCGAGACGGTCGTTGCGTACAATATTCACATCCACATGAATCTCCGTGGTCTCATACTGGTCTTTCAATCCATAAGAGACAAAGGTGTTCGTATTGATGATACGATATACAAAGTTCGAGCGTCCCTGGATCATACCCTGGTTGATCAGTTTTCTGAACGGCTCCTTCTCGCACACATAACCCAGGTCGAAGAGGAACTTGTTCCAGAAACGCGAATAGATGAGGTGGCCTGTAGCATGCTCTGTACCACCGATATACAGATCCACATCCCTCCAATACTCGTCAGCCTCAGTGCTCACAAGAGCCTTGTCGTTGTGCGGATCCATATAACGCAGATAATATGCACTGCTTCCGGCAAAACCAGGCATCGTGCTCATCTCGATAGGATAGCCCTCATAAGTCCAGTCCTTTGCGCGTCCAAGAGGCGGTTCACCAGTCTCTGTAGGCAGGAACTTATCAACCTCAGGAAGTTCCAGAGGCAGTTTGTCCATAGGCATAGGGGTAGCAATGCCGTTCTTGAAATACATAGGGAACGGCTCACCCCAATATCTCTGACGCGAGAATATGGCATCACGCAGACGGTAGTTTATCTTTCTGCGGCCGATGCCCTGAGCCTCGACATATTCGATGGCTGCAGGAATGGCCTCCTTGACGGTCATTCCATTCAGGAAGCCGGAGTTGCACATTATACCTTCCTTTGCATCGAAACTTGACTGACTGACATCACAGCCCTCGATAAGCGGAATGATTGGAAGATTGAAGGTCTTTGCAAATGCATAGTCTCGGCTGTCATGGGCAGGCACAGCCATGATGGCTCCTGTACCATATCCTGCAAGTACATATTCGCCGATCCATACCGGCACCTTCTCTCCTGTCAGAGGATTGACTGCATACGAACCTGAGAACACTCCTGTCACCTTTCTTGCCTCCATCATTCTCTCACGCTCGGTCTTCTTCTTTGCCTGTGCAAGATATTCCTCCACAGCAGCCTTCTGCTCAGGGGTGGTCAGTTTTTCAACCCACTCGCTCTCAGGGGCAAGCACCATGAACGTCACTCCGAATACTGTGTCCGCACGGGTGGTGAATATGGTCATATCGTACTCCTGCTCCCCGTTGCTTACCTTGAACACCATCTCCGCACCCTGGCTCTTTCCTATCCAGTTGCGCTGCATGTCCTTGAGCGAATCTGTCCAGTCAAGGTCCTCAAGGTCATCGAGCAGACGGCCCGCGTATGCAGAAACCCTGAGTTGCCACTGGGTCATCTTCTTCTGCTCCACAGGATGACCGCCACGTACGGAATATCCCTCCTTCACCTCATCATTGGCAAGCACAGTACCGAGGGCAGGACACCAGTTCACTGCTGTCTCTCCCTGATAAGCAATACGATACTGCATCAGGACGGCTGCCTTCTGAGCATCTGTCATGGCATTCCAAACAGCAGCATCAAACTCCTGGACATCTCCGCAGGCGGCATCAACATTGACATTACCCTCCGCAGCGAACAATGCCTCCAACTCGGAAATCGGACGCGCCTTCTGCTGAACATTGTCATACCAACTGCCGAACATCTGCAGGAACGCCCACTGTGTCCACTTGTAATAACCAGGATCGCAGGTGCGCACCTCACGCGACCAGTCATAAGAGAATCCGATACGGTCCATCTGTTCACGATAACGCGCGATGTTCTTCTCTGTGGTAACAGCAGGGTGCTGTCCTGTCTGGATGGCATACTGCTCGGCAGGAAGACCGAATGCGTCATATCCCATAGGATGAAGCACATTGAAACCGCAAAGTCTCTTGTAACGGCTGTATATGTCACTTGCAATATATCCGAGAGGGTGTCCCACATGCAGACCTGCTCCCGACGGATATGGGAACATGTCCAGAACATAATACTTAGGCTTTGTCGAGTCTATCTCCGCCTTGAATGTCTCATTGGCAGCCCAATATGACTGCCATTTCCTTTCGATTTCCTTAAAATTGTAATCCATAGGTATTATTTTGTTTTTCTATTTATTCCTTTTATACCGAAACTCGGCTTTCCTCCCTTCTTTTCAAGTCTGAATTCGACCGGAAGCGTCAGCACCGACCTTACCTTGTTGCCTCCGACCTTGCCGGCCTTCCATTTAGGCGATGCCTCTATCACTCTTACAGCCTCCGCATCCAGTTCTTCATCAACTCCCTTGACAACCTTGACATCAGTCACCTTGCCATCCTTTTCAATAACAAACTGCACCATGACAGTACCCTGAACACCGTCACGCACAGCAGCCTGAGGGTATCTCAGATAATGATAGACCCATTCCTTCAAGAAGAATCTCGGATCAGAATTATTTGAGAACAGAGGACGCTGGTCGCATTCATAGAACGATATCACATCATCACTCTCCACAGGGGTCTGGGCGGCCTTATATGAGAGGGCCATATCCGTATTGGCAAGGGCGACCGAGAAATTGAACACATATTCCAGTTCCCTTTCCATTGTCTCAAAGTCTATGATACTCTGGCTGTCCTTTTCCGTATTATGCTCGCCATAGCGCCCCGTCGTGAACATTACAGAAGGTATCTCCTTCGAATAAAATGCTCTATGGTCAGACGGATATGGCTCATTTGCAGTGACTTGCGGGGTTATAGGCTGCAACTCGGCCGCCTGCTTCTTCAAGAGCACGTTCAGGTCGGGATTGGAAGATGTATAGGCATAGAAACCGTTATATCCCGTTCCGACCATATCAAGGTTGATCATCGCATCTATGGAAGCCGCATCGGAGAAGGACCTGTCAAGGAAATACCATGCTCCGGCAAAACCCATATTCGACGCTCCAAAACCCACAAAAAGCACTGAACGACGGAAAAGTATTGAATTTGACTGTATCATCCGGGCAAGTTCCATCATCATCGCAAGACCGGAAGCGTTGCCGTTTGCCCCATAATAGACCTTTTCAACAGGCTGACCGTCAACAGTCATCGTCATGGTACCGAGATTATCCAGTCTGGCACCTATTACAATATATTTATCCCTGAGATTCCTGTCATAGCCCTGCACGAAACCGATGACGTTTCTTGAAGTGAGCGTATCTCCGTTCTCAGTCTTTATGCCAAAAATATCACCTTCCTCAGGAGAAAGGACATCGACTCCGTACTCCTGCAATCTGCTCCTCAGATAGTCTGCGGCGGCCTTCTCTCCTTCGGAACCGGCTTTCCTACCCTCCATTGAAGCAGCGGAAAGTTCACGCACATGAGATTTCATCGCACTGACCGCCTCACTGTCGTACAGACCTCTGTATGTATCAGACTGCATATACTGCCCCATGCAGGTCAGAATACACAAGAAATTTAAAAATAATGTAAGCAAAAACTTCTTCATACCATCCTACTCATTGAGCAGCAGCCACATATCCGCCGGGCAAAACTTCTCTGTCCTTACCTGCTTCAAAGCCTCCCAGGCGTCAACAATATTAGATGTCGGGCTTACTCCCACTGCAAACATTCCGTTTCCGAAAGAAATAAGCGATCCCTGATAACCAGCAGCCTGTGTCCTGGAAAGCAGTTTTTCAGCATTTGAGCGTAGGCGGAACACGCCGACCATGACATGGTATCTGGATTCAAGTTGAGTCTCAGCAAGTCCTGAAAGTCTTGCCGGTGTATATATCCTCACACCATAGTGAGATATTGAATCCAAAGCAGCCAGTGAATCGAGTCTGAACTGCTCCACACGTCGTATGGAATCCTGACGTGCCTGCAAGGCAGCCGCCTGCGCAAGTTCTATCTGAATCTTCTTATTCTGTATATCCTCGCTTGTGGGGCGTCCGGCAAGTCTGCGGAAGAAATCACAACCGGTAACAGCCAACATTGACACAGCCAAAGACAATAAAATCGCTCTTCTCATCTTATGTTAGTTTAACAAAACGCATATTCATGCAAATTTAGTGATTTAATAATAAATCATGCTATATTTGTCATGAAATTATGACCATCAAACCCCTCATATCGTTTTTTACGGCAACCGCTCTCTCTCTGGCATGCGCCACGCATGCTTCCGCTCAACTGAGAGAGTCCCTGCGACAGGCGCGGAATCTATTCCAGAAAGACACAATGACCATTTGTGTCCTCGGAGACATGATGATGCACACCGAACAGATCGACAACGCCGGCAGAAGAGATGGTGAGCACAATTTCGATACATATTTCAAATATATAGGGGGCAGGATCCGATCTGCGGACCTTGCCATTGCAAACATGGAATTCACATTGGCTGGAAAGCCATACACCGGTTACCCCTCATTTTCAGCGCCGGACAGTTTCGCACGGCATCTGGCTGATTGCGGATTTGACGTATTCCTCACTGCAAACAACCACATTCTTGACAAAGGCTGCCAGGCGGCAGAACGTACGCTCAAGCAATACCGACACCTTGGCGTAAGATATTGCGGCACTGCCCTGGACGAAGAAGATATGAGGCGGACCACTCCACTGATTATCAGAGCAAAAGGAATAACTGTCGCTCTGATAAACTTCACTTACGGAACGAATCTTGGGGCAGACAAGCATTGGCCGAAAGTCAATTATATGGGCAACAGGACCTTGATCAGGACGGCTCTGGAAAAGGCGGACTCGGCTGACCTTACCATAGTCATGCCGCACTGGGGGAATGAATATGAACTGCAACAGTCTGAGGAGCAGAAGGAAATGGCGCAGTGGCTTGCGGAAAACGGCGCTGACATCATAATAGGTTCACACCCGCATGTAGCCCAGCCGTTTGAAATCATCTCCGGGAAGAATGTTCCTGTCGCATATTCGCTGGGCAACGCAGTATCCAACATGAGTGCGCCGAACACTCAGGTAGGACTTATGACCACCATAACGATAGTCAGGCACACTGATGGCGACATCGAGGTGATGCCATTGGAATTCACCTACCTGTGGTGTTCAAGACCAGGGGGATTCTGCGACTCATACACCATTATTCCCATACAGGACTTCATCGGCAGCAGGGAAAGGTGGATAGGAAGATGGGAATATGACAAGATGATGACCACATACAATAGAGTTAAGAAGATTATAAAAATAGAAGATATAAATGAGTAAAGAGACAATCAGGCTTGAAGCCATTGACCCGATCGAGATTTACGGAGCCGCAAACCGTAACTTAGAGGCGTTATGTGCCTATTATCCCAATCTGACAGTTGCCGCACGAGGAAGCGAGATACACCTTGAAGGCTGTCCCGAAGACGTGGAGTCCTTCAAGACAAAACTTACGCTTCTGATAGAAAGAAGAAAGCACAAGACAGCAGTTACGCCATATGATGTAGAAGACCTCTTCGACTCGGAGGCCGCCCCTGACAGGTACGCCATAAGCGGCAATGCGGTTATCGTTCACAGCAGCGAAGGAAAACCGATCAAGGCACGCAACCGCACGCAGGAAGAAATGGTCCGGGCATATTTCGAGAACGACCTCATTTTTGCTGTGGGACCTGCCGGTACAGGAAAGACCTACATCGCTATCGCATTGGCTGTCAGAGCATTGAAGAATCGTGAGATAAAAAGGATCATACTTACCCGCCCGGCAGTCGAGGCAGGAGAAAGGCTCGGATTCCTGCCTGGTGACCTCAAAGACAAACTTGACCCATATCTGCAGCCCTTGTATGATGCTCTCGGTGACATGATCCCGGCTAAGAGACTTCAGGAGTTCATGGCGGAAGGCACCATCCAGATTGCACCGCTGGCCTATATGAGAGGACGCACATTGGACCGGGCATGCGTAATCCTCGATGAGGCGCAGAACACCAATATCGGTCAGTTGAAGATGTTCCTCACCCGAATGGGCTGCGACGCCAAATTCATAGTCACAGGAGATGCCAGCCAGATTGACCTCCCGAACAAAAAGGACTCAGGACTGCTTAAAGGCATTGAACTGACAAAAAACATAAAGGGCATCAAGACCATATCCTTCAAGAACGAAGACATTGTCCGACACCCTTTGGTCGCAAAAATTGTCAAGGCTTTTGAAAAGCACGAAGAATAAGGAAAGACGCCCGCGGGCGTCTTTTCTTATGATGATATTAAAGCGGCTTTCCGGTCTTTACAACCTCGTTGTATTTCTTGTATCCCTGCATATACTCATCTGAATCACTGCTGAAACGATAGTAGATATTCTTGAGATATTCTGCTATATTCACCTTGATGCTGTCATCCTTTGAAATCCTGTATGCACTCTCAAATGGTTCAAGTGCATTTTTGAGGGCCTCAGCGAATTCCTTGTTCAGTTGAGCCCATCTTACATCATCAAGTTCAGCGGCAGCCTTGTCCTGAAGTTCGATGGCAATGTTGTAATACATTATACCCTTTCCGATATAACCGAATTCATATTCAGGATTGATTCTTGAACATGCATCATACGCTTCAATGGCCTTTGCCACATACATTTCAGAGTTTGCAGGATCTGCCTTGCGAAGTTCGATATAGATATTTCCCTCCACATAATAAAGTGAAGCATTGTTCGGCTCATTGGCTTTTGCCAGTGAAATGAGTTCAAAGAGTCTGTTAGGATCCTCGTTATTGGTCAGATAGTAGTTGATAAGACCGATGAGGATGCTCTGGCTCTGCGGGAATTTCTGGAAACCCTGTTCAAGAATATCCCTTGACTTCTCCTTCTGGTCAAGATTGGTGTAAATATCAGAAAGTTTGGCAAATACCTCGCCTCCCTCATAATAATATCCGACAGAAAGGCACTGCTCGAAGAGGGACTGCGCTCTCTGATAATCCTTCACCATCCATGCAGTAAATCCTGCATTGTAAAGGGCAGTAGTATCGATCTTTGAAAGTGGCTCAACGGCAGCAGCCTTTGCAGATTTCTCAAAAAGTTCGCTTGCTCCGGCCATGTTTCCAAGTGTATATTGGTTCATACCCTCATCAAGATACTTCTTGGCAATGTTCTCCAAGCCTGCGCAGATATCCTTTAACTTTGACTGCTTCACATCGACCTCATATGCCTTTGCATAAGCCTCACATGCTTTGGAAAGGGCATCAGGCACAACCGGCTTGGTCACATTGATCATCACCAGTTGATTGTTGGCATTGTAATAAAACTCCTTATCTGCATAGACTTCCTTAGTATATAGATCTCCGGAAAGTTGCACCTGTTCTGTCGAACGTGGCTTTTCGTTACCCATAATAAGTTGAAGTTCCTGTTTCTGAGCGCCAAGCCATGCCGCTCCGGCAGGTGCATTATAAGCATCCATATATGCATTGGCCAATTTAAGCCATGTAGCAACCTTGGTTGCCTTCTTTGCATCCTCAGATGCCACCTTTGCTGATTCAACAGCCTTCTTTGCAACTTCAGGAGTCTTTACTTGTGCACCGGCCACCTGCACTGCAAGCATGACTGCCAATGCCATGAAAATTCTTTTCATAATAAATAGATATTAAAGTGTAATTATTCTTCAGTCTGAGCAGGCGCTTCGGCTGCCGGATTTTCAGCAGGTGTCTGGGCAGGAGCCTCAACGGTCTCCTCTTCATTCTTGCTGACCGCCGAAATCGCTGCTATCGAATCGCCTTCCTTTATATTGATGAGTCTCACACCCTGGGTTGCACGTCCTGCCACCCTGATGTCAGAAACAGCCATTCTGATGGTGAGTCCCGAACGGTTGATGATCATGAGGTCATTCTCATCAGTAACGTTCTTCAATGCCACAAGAGCACCTGTCTTCTCTGTGATCTGGAGGGTCTTGACACCCTTTCCTCCACGGTTGGTCTTGCGGTATTCGTCAAAATCAGAACGCTTGCCATATCCGTTCTCACTGACAACAAGGATGCTGTGAGCAGCCGCATCTTCCGCTGTCGGATCGTATGTAATCATTCCGACCACCTCATCATCGTCCTCAATATTTATACCACGTACACCTGAGGCTGTTCTGCCGAGTGCTCTTGCATCATTCTCGTCGAAGCGGCAGCAGCGTCCGTTGCGTCCTGCAAGAAGGATCTCGCTCTGTCCGTTTGTCATCACCGCATCGAGAAGTTCGTCGCCCTCGCGTACTGTGATTGCAATGACACCGTTTGTACGCGGTCTTGAATACGCTTCAAGAGATGTCTTCTTGATGATACCCCTCCTGGTGCCGAGCACTATGTAATTGTTGTTCACATAATCCTCATCCTTGAGGTTCTTCACATTGAGGTAAGTCTTGATCTTGTCATCCGGCTCTATGTTGATCACATTCTGGATTGCACGGCCCTTCGAAGCACGTGAACCTTCCGGAATCTCATATACCTTGAGCCAGTAGCAACGTCCGTTCTGAGTGAACAGGAGCATTGTGCTGTGCATGTTTGCGACATAGATATGCTCGATGAAGTCTTCATCACGTGTCGCGCTTCCCTTCATGCCCACTCCACCGCGGTTCTGGGTCTTGTATTCAGTGAGTGATGTCCTCTTGATATATCCGAGATGTGAGATAGTGATGACCACATCCTCGTCAGCATAGAAGTCCTCAGGATTGAATTCCTCTGCCGAAGGCTTGATCTCAGTGCGGCGTTCGTCACCATATTTCTCCTTCATCTCCATGGTCTCATCCTTGATGATGCCCATCTGGAGGCTCTCATTTGCAAGGACATCCTGGCAGTAGTTGATGAACTTCATGAGTTCGTCATACTCATTCTGAAGTTTCTCACGCTCCAGACCTGTGAGTTGACGCAGACGCATCTCGACGATTGCAGTGGCCTGAACCTCAGTGAACGCGAATGTCTGCATGAGTTCGTTCTTGGCGTCATCCACTGACTTGGAAGCACGGATGATGCTGATTATCTGATCTATCACATCAAGCGCCTTCAACAAGCCTTCGAGGATATGAGCCCTCTTCTGTGCCTTTTCAAGGTCAAACTTGGTCCTGCGGAGAATCACCTCATGGCGATGCTTCACGAAATATTTGATAAGGTCCTTGAGGTTGAGCGTACGCGGACGTCCGTTCACAAGGGCCACATTGTTCACCGAGAAACTTGACTGAAGCGGAGTATATTTGAAAAGGGTGTTCAGAACCACGTTTGAGTTCGCATCCTTCTTCAGACGGATGACGATACGCACACCCTTCATTGTGGTCTCATCGTTGATATAGGATATACCCTCTATCTTCTTGTTCTCGACGAGTTCGGCTATCTTCTCTATCATCTCGCGCTTGTTGACCATATAAGGAATCTCAGTAACCACGATGGTCTCACGACCTGAGTCACTCACCTCGATATCTGTCTTCGAGCGGATCACGATACGTCCGCGTCCTGTCTCGAAAGCATCCTTGATGCCCTGATAGCCCTGGATGATGCCTCCTGTCGGGAAATCAGGTCCCTTGACATACTGCATGAGTTCCTGAACTGTGATATCCGGATTGTCGATATATGCACAGATGGCGTCACAGCACTCTGAAAGGTTGTGCGGTGCCATATTTGTCGCCATACCGACAGCGATACCTGACGAACCGTTCAGAAGAAGCACAGGCACCTTTGTAGGAAGCACGGTTGGCTCCTGAAGGGAGTCGTCAAAGTTATTCTGGAAATCTACTGTATCCTTGTCGAGGTCTGCAAGCACCTCATCCGAGAGTTTAGAGAGTTTAGCCTCCGTATAACGCATGGCAGCCACCGGGTCACCGTCCATCGAGCCGAAGTTACCCTGACCGAACACAAGCGGGTATCTGAGGCTCCAGTCCTGAGCCATTCTGGCCATAGCGTCGTAAACGCTGGAGTCACCATGCGGGTGGTATTTACCGAGAACCTCACCGACAATACGGGCAGATTTCTTAGTCTGGCTTGTATGTCGCAGACCCAATCCTGCCATTCCATAAAGCACACGCCTGTGAACAGGCTTGAATCCGTCCCTCACATCCGGCAGGGCTCTGGAAACGATGACCGACATCGAATAGTCGATATACGCGCTTCTCATCTGCTCATCGATATTGACCTGCTCGATCCTGCCGTTCTTTACTTCTATTTCTTCCATATCGTGAATTAAATTTATTCTAAAATTTACATCTTGGCAAAGTTACAAAAAAAATAGTAAATTTGTGCAATCAAAGAGAATTTTATATGGAAATCAGAATATCAGACCAACTCAATTCGATAATAAATTATTCCAGGGAGGAGGCCATGCGCACCGGAAGTTACGGAATTGCGCCGGACCATCTGCTCCTCGGCATACTCAGACACCGGGAAAATGCCGCTGTGGATGCCCTGCTCGGGGTCGGCACAGACCTAAACGAACTCAAACAGTTCATCGACAGCCACATCTTCACGAACGAGCACATCCCCTACTCCGAAATCGAGAACGTAAGTTTTTCGAGAGGAGCACAGAATGTACTGAGTTTCACGATATTGGAGGCTACAAAGGTCCGTTGCAAGGAGGCCGGACCGCAGCATCTTCTGCTTGCCATTTGCAGGGCGGCAGGTTCGTACGGAAGTTCATATCTGAGGGATACAGGAGTCGATTACGGATATATATTCCGATACCTTGACCGCAATTCGATGCTCGGCAGAGAGGAGCAGGAAAATCAGGAGGAGGAAAGTTCAGAAACCCCTGAAATACACATCCGTACATCTGAGCAGAAGGAACAGGAGCCGCAGGTACCGGCATTGGAAGAGTTCGGATATGACATAACCAAAGCAGCGAAGGAAGGCAAACTTGATCCGCTTGTGGGACGCGAAGACGAAATCCAACGGGTTATCCAGATTCTTGGAAGGAGACGCAAGAACAACCCTATGCTTGTGGGCGACCCCGGTGTCGGAAAATCAGCCATCATCGAGGGCATCGCCTTGAAGATAGCCAACGATGACATACCACCGGCACTTGCAGGCAAGAGATTGATTTCCTTGGACTTAGGCTCTATCGTTGCCGGCACTAAATATCGCGGAGACTTTGAGAAGAGACTCAAGAGCATCATAAAGGAGGTTGCAGACAGTCCGGATGTGATCCTGTTCATTGACGAGTTCCACACCATCGTCGGAGCAGGTGGAGCCTCAGGCAGTCTCGATGCTGCAAACATGCTCAAACCGGCACTCGCTCGCGGCGACATCCAATGTATCGGAGCCACCACAATGGACGAGTTCCGGAAGATTGTCGAGAAGGACGGTGCACTGGACAGAAGATTCCAGAAGATTACTGTCGAGCACACGGATATAGCGCAGACCATATCGATACTGACACGCCTGAAAACCAATTACGAGAAACATCACAACGTCAGATATACCGACGAGGCGATAGAGGCATGTGTCAGAATGTCAGAGAGATACATCACTGACAGATGTCTTCCGGACAAGGCCATCGACGCAATGGACGAGGCCGGTTCGATGGTGAGACTGAAGAATCCTCAGAAGACAGGAAGGGTCAGTGCAGAGGATGTCGCAGCCGTAATATCAAAGATGACAGGCATCCCGTCCGGAAAGGTGGCTGAAGGCGAAGGCGGCAAACTGCTGAAGATGAAGCAGAAACTTCAGGCCCGGATCGTCGGACAGGACGAGGCGATCGACAAGGTTGTGCGCGCAATCCAGAGAAACAGGGCAGGAATCAAGGACCCGGGGAAGCCTATCGGCTCGTTCATCTTCTTTGGTCCTACTGGAGTGGGAAAGACTCAACTTGCCAAGTCACTTGCTGAGTATCTGTTTGATTCAGAGGACAATATGATAAGGCTCGACATGAGCGAGTATATGGAGAAATTCAACGTCTCACGCCTGATCGGAGCGCCTCCGGGCTATGTAGGACACGAAGAAGGCGGACAACTCAGCGAAAGAGTAAGACGCAAGCCATACTGTGTCGTGCTGCTGGACGAGATTGAAAAGGCGCACCCTGACGTATTTAACCTGCTGCTTCAGGTAATGGACGAAGGACGACTGACAGACAGCACGGGAAGAACAGTAAGTTTCCGCAATACGATAGTCATAATGACATCAAACGTAGGCAGCCGCGAACTTGACGAATACGGCAGCGGAGTGGGCTTCACGACCGCAGGCAAGGATGTAGGCAGCAACCGCAGGAATGTGCTTGAAAAGGCTGTAAGGAAGGCATTCCCGCCGGAGTTCATCAACCGCGTGGATGAGCAGGTGTTCTTCAGTTCACTGACCAGGGAGAATATTGAAAAAATCATCGACATCGAACTGAAGGAACTCAAATCCAGAGTGTCAGAGGCCGGTTTCGCCCTCAACATATCGGCTGCCGCCAAGAAATTCATCGCAGATGCCGGATTCGACCCGAAATTCGGAGCAAGACCGCTGAAAAGGGCCGTTCAGAAATATATCGAAGACCCTGTTTCAGAGCAGATAATCACCGACAGGATGCATGGAGGAAAGCACACGGGAGGAAAGATAAAGGTCGGACTCTCCAAGGACAGCATCTGCGTCGAGTGGGCAGATTAGACAAGATTGACGTCCATGAGTTCAAGATCCATTTCATTGATCATATCAACCAATGTTCTGTAAGAATCCTCAGATGTAAACATTGAACCGAGATTTGAAAGTGTAATGTTTGTGTTCATGGCTATCGTTTTTAAAGTTTCTGTTTCATTTCGTTGATGCAAAGGTAAACCATCATTGTGCCAATCCGCGGCACATCAAATATTTTTTTTAAAAAATGACAAAACTTATAATTTTTGACCTTGACGGAACCCTGATCGACACCAGGGAAGACATAGCAAACGCCTGCAACCATGCTCTGGAACAATGCGGTTTTCCTCAGCGCAGCCTTGAAGAATACAACATGCTGGTGGGCAGAGGCATCGACAACCTCTTCCGTGGAGCAATGCCGGCCGGACAAGTGAGCGAAGACAATGTAGCCAGAATGAGGAGCATATTCATCCCCTATTATAACGAGCATGGATGCGACTTTACCCGACCATATGAGGGAATCATGCCGATGCTTGAAGCCCTTGCAGCCAAAGGTCTGCATTTTGCGGTAGCGTCCAACAAATACCAGCAGGGCACCGAGCAACTTGTGCAGCATTTCTTCGGAAATCACAAGTTTGTAAAGATTCTTGGTCAGAGGGACGGCATGCCGATAAAGCCGGACCCTCAGATTGTGGAAGAAGCGATGTCGGCAGTTCCCGGCATAACATACGACGAAGTCCTCTATGTCGGAGATTCCGATGTGGATATGCAGACCGGAATCAATGCCGGTATCAGGACCATCGGGGTGACGTGGGGATTCCGGACACGGGAAGAACTTGAAGCATACTCCCCTTGGAGGCTGATCGACAGCCCTGACGAACTCTGTACGATAATATAAGTTATATGGAAAATACTGAAAGATACACTGACAAACTTGCAAAATACATCATCATCGCATCATGTGTTGCAATTGTCGGAGGACTGTGCTGGATATTGAGAAGTGTCCTTGCATACATCCTCATCGCTGTGGTGGTATCACTGATCGCCAAGCCCCTCATGAATCTTATGCGGAAGTTACATATCAAAGGCAGGAGATGCCCGGACTGGCTGATGGCTGCATTCTGCATGATACTCGTAGCCGGGGGCGTCCTTGCCTTCCTCTCGCTGAGCATACCTCTTGTAAGCAGCATGATACAGGACGTATCCGTCACGAACATCAGTCAGGCGGCTAAGAACATGGCGGCTCCGCTCGCGGACCTCAACAGTTTCCTGCAAGAACGCATTCCCCGGCTGGGCAATGATTTTAGAATAGAGGTCGCCATCGGACAGGAAGTACACAAACTGCTCAACGTCAATGCGTTTTCAAATGTTCTCGGCTCTGCGGCATCAATTCTTACGACCCTGTGCGTAGGCATATTCTCCGTAATATTCATCAGTTTCTTCTTCATAAAGGACGACGGACTTTTCACCTCCATCATATGCGCAATCGTCCCGGACAAATATGAGAAGACAGTGGAGAAGGCCATAGATGACATCGAGCACCTGCTTTCAAGATATTTCATAGGAGTAATCATAGAAGTTCTCGGTGTAGCCCTGCTCAATTTCCTTGGTCTCTGGCTGATAGCGAGACTCGGCGTCAATGCCGCACTCGGAATCGCCTTCATGACCGGAATATTCAACATCATCCCTTACGTAGGACCGTTTCTTGGCGGAGCCCTCGGCACTGTGCTCGGACTTACGCTGAAATACAGCAGTGCGGCACCGGTCGGGCTTGACCTCGGTTTCTGGGCATTCACAGCCGTACTCATCGCCATATTCTGCTTCACACAGTTAGTGGACAACTTCCTCTACCAGCCAGTGATATATTCGACAAGCATAAAATCCAAACCGCTGGAAATCTTCATCGTCCTGCTGATCGTAGGAAGTATCGGAGGTCCTCTGGCAATGATTGCCGCCATCCCTATCTACACGGTATTCCGTGTCATTGCATTCCGATTCTTCCGCAATGTCAAGGCATTCAGAAGACTCATTCCCTCAGAAAAACTGATCTCAGAAGAATAATGAAACACTCAATACTCATAGCGATAGCCCTGCTCGCGGCGACAGTCATCCCGGCCGGCGCGGCAGAACCCGTCATCACGCCTGACGAGACATATCTTTTTGAAAAAAGGGACACATGCGACCTGTTCCTCGACATCTATAATCCGGCAAAAGGCAGCACAACCACATTTGACGGCAGACAGAAGCCTACAATACTGTTCATGTTCGGCGGAGGATTCATCCGAGGCACAAGAAACGACGAGGATTACCTGCCGTGGTTCAAGATGCTCACGGACAACGGCTACGGAGTGGTTTCCATAGACTACCGCCTCGGACTGAAAGGCAGCGACAAGGTGGGCGTGGCACAGGTAAATGTGCTGGACAAGGCCATACACATGGCTGTGGAAGATCTTTTCAGCGCCACAAACTTCATTTTTGACAATGCACGGCAACTTGGTATTGACCCTGCAAACATCGTGATTGCCGGTTCATCTGCCGGAGCCATAACAGTCATGCAGGCCGAATATGAAATCTGCAACGGAACTTCATGGGCGGCCGTACTTCCGGAAGGGTTCAGATACGCAGGCGTGATGTCATTCTCGGGCGCCATCCTCTCACGAGAGGGCAAGGTGGATTACCGCAAGCACTCCCCTGCTCCGACCCTCATGCTCCACGGCACGGCTGACTCCCTTGTACCGTACAAGCAGATAGCATTCTTCAACCTCGGATTCTTCGGAGGCGGAAAATTGGTGGAAAGATTCGAAAAGTTCGGTTATAACTACAACATGTATCATTTCATTGACTACGGGCATGAAATATCCGGATCTATGGAAACAACAATGGACTTGCAGAAGCGTTTCCTTGAAACCAACGTCATGCAGGGCAAGAAAAGAATCATCGAGGCCTGGATTTCAGACCCCGATGTATATAAAGGCGTCGGCGTGCAGTCGCGGAAGGAACTGTATAGCAAATAGGATAATCGGCAGTGCTTGATTAAAAGCCCTGCCGATTATTTTATTCCGCCAATTTGTCAAGACAAAGTTCTATCAGTTTTCTCACCTGAGGCTTATAATCCGGATTGGATGCCTTGTGGTGGCGATGGGCTATGATGCAGCAGACCGTGCCGGCATTGTGCCCGAGGTGTGCCGCGATGCCCGCTATCGCAGAGCCTTCCATCTCGAAATTGGTGACTTTCAGGTCGCCGAAACGGAAACTCTCGAAAGTGTCAAGCATGTCCGGCATCGCAAGAGGCATTCGCAGAACCCGTCCCTGAGGGCCGTAGAATCCAGATGCCGCAATGGTCATTCCCGGATATGTGCAGTCGCGGAACTTCCCGCTCATCTTCTGACCGGCCTTAACGAAATATGGGTCAGGAAGATGTCTGTTCCAGCCTGTATGTTTCTTGAAGGCCTCTTCGATATCAAGCATGGCAATCTTCTCCCTGTCCGCATACCAGTTCAGAAGGCCGTCGCAGCCTACCGAAATATGTGAAAAGACAAAGCCTCCGAGCGGAATTTCCGGCTGGATAGCACCCGATGTGCCTATACGCAGAATATTCAGGGTACGATGCACCGGTTTCACCTCACGGGTATTGAAATCGATATTGGCAAGAGCGTCCAGTTCATTCATCACGATGTCGATATTGTCTGTGCCGATGCCGGTAGAGAGAGCCGTCATCCTGACGCCCTTGTATTTTCCTGTCACCGACACGAATTCACGCGAAGCATGGCGGAACTCCTTTTCCTCGAAATATTCCGCAATCATATCGACCCTGCCGGGATCCCCCACCAGAATCACGTTGTCTGCCAGTTCTTCCGGACGAAGATGAAGATGAAATACTGATCCGTCACCATTGATGATAAGTTCTGATTCCGCTATTCTCATAATCATTAAAATTTATGTCAACCCTCAAATTTAGCATATTTCCTTGAAAATACCTACATTTGCAGGACTAACAATTGACGTACCATGTTCAGGAAACTCACAACATACCTCACTCTCGCCTCGACATTACTGATCGGCTCGATGTTCTTTTTCCGCTTTGCCGGCATCATGGGTCCGGGAGGCGAACTTGAAGAGATCATGTACTATGAGAAGATACCTTACCTTGTAATGCTCATCATGCTCATTTCCGGATGTCTCTTCTCCGTACTTACCCACAGGATTCCATTCCTTCAAGCGAGGGTATGCATGCTGACCGGATTGATGCTCATCGGATTCCAGATATGGCTTGCCGTCGATTTCATCAAGTGGCACAATGAGATGATATTCTCCCTGACTGCCCTTTTTCCTCTGGCGGCAGGAGCACTTGAAATAACCGCTGCCCGCAGAGCACTCGTTGACGGAATGACCATGCAGGCAGCAAAACTTATAAGGAAGAAATAATTATCTGACTTTCCGGAATGCCACACAGGCATTGTGTCCGCCGAATCCAAGCGAATCGGATATAGCCATAGTCAGGTCTGCCTTCACGGCCTTGTTCGGAGTATAATCCAGGTCACATTCAGGATCGATTTCATCAAGATTTATCGTCGGCGGAACAATTCCGTCACGCAGGGCGAGAACAGACGCCACAGCCTCAATCGCACCTGCCGCACCGAGAAGATGTCCGGTAGCCCCCTTCGTCGAACTGATATGCGCCTTGTAGGCATCCTCACCAAGAGCCATCTTGAAGGTCTGTGTCTCGGAAACGTCGTTGAGTTGTGTTCCGGTGCCATGGGCATTGATATAAAGAACATCCTCAGAAGTATATCCGGCCTGCTCCAGAGCCATTCTGACCGCTGCCGTCTGAGTCGTGCAGTCAGGACGAGGCGCAGTGACATGGAAGGCATCGCAGGTATTGCCATATCCGCACACCTCCGCCAATATTTCCGCTCCCCTCGCCACTGCATGTTCATATTCCTCCAGAATCATTACCGCCGCACCCTCGGCCATGACGAAACCGCCACGGTTCCTGTTGAACGGCAATGATGCATACTTGGGGTCTTCCGCCTTTGAGAGAGCCTTTGCATTTGCAAATCCGGCGATGCCGAGCGGTGTCACACAAGCCTCTGATCCTCCGGCAATTACAGCATCGGCATACCCATGCTTGACTGCTCTGTACGCCTCTCCTATCGAATGGGTGGAAGTCGCACAGGCCATGGCCGGACAAAGAGACGGTCCCATCGCATTATTTCTTATGGCTACATTTCCCAAGGCCATATTGGCTATCATTGTGGGTATGAAATTGGGAGAAATCCACTTTGGACCTTCCGTGAACAGTTTTTCCGTTTCCTTGACCTGGGTCGTGAATCCGCCTATGCCAGAGCCTATATATACTCCCAACCGGAAGGGATCGATATTCTCTCCCGAGTGCAGTCCAGACTGTTTCATTGCCTGCCATGCCGCCGCGACAGCATAAAGTGTAAATTTATCCTGCTTGCGTGCAAAAGGTTTTTCTATCTCATATTGTTCAGGGTTGAATTCCTTGACCTGGCCGGCTATCTTTGACTGAAGGTCATCTGTCGGAAAAGAACTTATGAAATCTATACCGCATACACCGTCACAGAGATTCTTCCAGAAAGTTTCGGTATCATTACCAATCGGAGACACCACTCCGAGCCCCGTCACAACTACTCTTCTATTCATACACATTCATCTTAGGTTTGTTGATCAACTTTACAAAGTTAATATTTATTTAACACTATTTTGCTAAATTTGCGACCACTTATCAGAAACTTACCATAGAGATGATAGACAAAATCGTACCGGAATACATATTGGGGAAATATCAAAGCATCGGCACCGTCACGTTTTCGACGCTTTTTGCCCTGATCTTCCTCAACATATACATACCGTTTTCCGAGACTGCATGGTTCGGACTCGGAGGCTCGGCGATGTTCGGACGCACAATAATCTTCATTGTCATTTCCATAGCCATCCTCATATCCAGCAGGATGATCCTCTATCAGGTCAAGGACTTTCTCAAACCTACATATTTCGAATATGCCGCATGGTGCCTCATTGAAATAATACTCATATCAGGGGTCTATACATGGATAACCACAGACCTTCCCGGCATCCATGAAAACGGATGGACCATATACAAACGCTCTTTCCTATACGTTCTGATAGCGCTTGGCATACCATATATATTATCCGGAATGTATTTCGCCATCATCGAAAAGAACAACACCATCAGGCTGATGCACTACGAAAATGTGGTTACGGACGAGCCCGTTAAATCTGAAAAGTCAGTCAGCAAGATCACTCTTTTCGATAACAGCGGCGCATTGAAGATGTCCATAAGTCCGGAAAACCTTTACTACATCGAATCTGACGACAACTACATAAAGGTTTGGTACACAGACAGTCGCGGACATATGCAGAACTACATGCTCCGCTGCCGGCTGAAAACCGTCGAGGAAAGTTTCAAGGACAGCGGACTTATACGATGCAACCGAAAATACATCGTCAACCTTGCCAAAGTCAGCATGCTCCGCAAGGAGAACGACGGCTTCGTCCTCGATCTCTGCAACGAAGCCATTCCCCCGCTCCCCGTCACAAAAACCTACGTTGACTCCGTCCTGGGCTATTTCACCGAGCAGGAACCCCTTTTGGAGCCAATGGAATAACAGAACAGAGGGCGGAAATCCGTCCTCTGTAAACTTGTGCGGGCGAAGGGAATCGAACCCATACGCCTCTCGGCACCAGATCCTAAGTCTGGCTTGTCTACCAATTTCAACACGCCCGCGACTCTATATTGTAAAGTCCCCTCGTGAGGGAGTGCAAAAGTACGATTTTTTATTGGATTTGCAAATCTATTCGGGAAAAGTTTCGCACAAATGCCGAAGCCTGTTCTTAAAAACAGACGCCCAGACGGATGCTGAAACTCATTGCAACCTGCGGATGGGTGACACCGGACCAATGCCAGGATTCGAATCCGTGATAATAGCCGGTCTCGGATGTCTGTCCCCAGGAATATCCGCCACCGACCCAGAAATCTGCCAGAAACCGCTTATATACATACTGATAGCCTACGGTTCCGATGAGGGCAGTCATATTCGAAAGGGCGCGGCTGCCATAGACGGAATGGTCATACGTATAACGAGAATATATCATCTCGGGGCGCAGATAGAATCCCCTCAGGCTGACCTGATCCTTATCCGGAAGGAAAAACTTGTGGCCGTATCTGAGGGTGATTCCCAACGGATTGTTCTTGTACTTGTCATAACCGGCAGAGATGAGGCTGCCGCATATCTCTCCGCTCTGTCTTATCTTTGGAAATGCGCGTTCATAAGATATCTTGGTACTGCCGCTGATCCAGGACAGGAAAGTAATCTTGACGGAATTAAGATAGTCCGGCTGCTTAGGTTTCGGAGCAGCGACGGTAGCATGCATATTTTCCCCAGCCCTTGTCATAAGAGGGAACATCAGGAGGAAAATGGCAGCAAGTGCCAGCAAAACAAATTTCATAGGTAGTCCGGTTAAAAATAAAGACGGTCCTCATTATGAGAACCGTCTTGACTTTGTAGCGGGGGTGGGAATCGAACCGCACGACCTTCGGGTTATGAGCCCGACGAGCTACCAACTGCTCTACCCCGCGATATTGGACTGCAAATATACGCACTTTTTTTGAAACTGCAAATTTTTATTGCATTTTTAATGATTATCCGGTTTGGGTGCAGTGTATCCCGAATTATAATAACCCGGCAGCAGTTCCGGTAGACCTGCAGCAAAAACATATGCAAACTGCAGGTCTCTTCGTTTTGAAGGGTACATAGTGCAGTTTTTCTATGTTTTTGCACTATGCCTCTCATCGTCATGCCGAGCCGTCATACCTGAACAGGGTCAAATGGAGACATCTGCTGTGCATCTCGACGCCACACCTTGCTGACGTCCTCCACAATATTACGTTTTCATCCGGAAAACAACCCCCGAAACCCGGATGAGAAGCGAAATTTCCAATGTTCATCCGGAAATACGTACCCAAATCCCGGATGAGATTATAGATTGTAATCAGGTAAGTTTTTCTGCACCTTTGCGGATAATCATTCATTTTTTAATGATTATTCGTTTTGGTGCAGTGATTTTTAGAACGACCGTGACAAAAATCGACCTGGTTTTGTCACGGTCGTCCCGTTTTTGGGGCTGAAATGCCGTTTCTGAGGACCTTCGTGACAATTTTCGCCGATTTTTTGTCACGGTTGTACGGGGGGGGTAGTGTTGTTGGGAAGACCGGAGATGTTACAGGCCTCTCATAGTGTTGGCTGGTCGGCAGTTTTTGCGGAGACCTGAAACGGAGGTAATTTGTAATATATTGATTATCAGTGGAGTGTGAAAAGAGAGTGTCGCTGCTCTCCTGTTTTAGGGGTATAGCGGAGACACCGCTATTTTGTATATGCCTGATAGTCTGCGAGTTACAAATATGCCCCGTTCCAGGTCTCCGCAAAAATGCAGGTGTTGCTGTCACGGCATTTCTGATGATGGTGCTGTGCGGGATTTCTGATGCTTGTGTGCTGCACGGGATTTGTGGCGCTGGTGATATCAGCACGGCACCGCAGGCGGAATAAATGATCTCCGCCTGCTCGAAGCAGGTTCGCGAGCGATACCTGAGGGGCTCGCTCGCCTGCTTCGTGCTGTCCTCTGGCGCATAGTGAAGCATGGACAATGACATGCACCAGAAAACCGTTTCGGAGAAGCCGTCCTGACACACCCACAGTTTTTCGCTGATTTTTTTTGCGTGTGTGTCTGCCGCCGGTAAGGGATAGTGCCAATAGACAGCGTAGAAAGCAGGTTTGATACACTTTCGGTCTCGCAATGACGTATCAGGGTGCGAAGATGTCATGCTGAACGTAGTGAAGCATCTGTGACAGGAGCGCGCAGGAGATACAGATCCTTCGACTACGCTGGCGCTCCGCTCAGGATGACAGAGAGTGCAGACAAATCAAGATATGAATGCAATCATGCCATCTGTATCATCCTTGGCAAATGCCTTCTGCTCGCCTGTGTTCAGGTTCTTGAGGTTGATCACGCCGGCCTCCACCTCGTTGCCTCCTACAATCGACAGGAAAGGGATATGTTTCTTGTCGGCATAGTCAAACTGCTTCTTCAACTTGGTGTTCTCCGGATATATCTCACATGACACCCCTGACTGACGAAGCGACTTTACGACCGGAAGCAGATATCTGAGTTCTTCCGCACCCATATTTGCAAAAAGGACCTTGGTTGTGGATGTCACCTCAGACGGGAACTTGTCAAGACCTTTCAGGACATCATAGATACGGTCTGCACCGAACGATATGCCCACTCCTGACATGTTAGGAAGACCGAAGATGCCGGTGAGATTGTCATAACGGCCACCTCCACAGATGCTTCCGATGGCATAGTCCTTGGCCTTGACCTCAAAGATGGCACCAGTATAATAGTTAAGACCACGGGCGAGCGACAGGTCTATCTCCACATCGCAGCCCACTCCCGCCGCATCAATATATCCGAAGAGTTCTTCAAGTTCGTCAAGACCTTTGAGACCGGTTTCCGATACAATGCCTGAAGCCGACTGGCCGCTCATCAGGGAGCGCATCACAGCAATCTTCTCTGCCGAAGTGCCGGAAAGTGTCAGAACTGGACGAATGACCTCCACGGCCTCGGCTGTAAGACCTTTGGAAACCATCTCCGCCTCCACAGCATCGATTCCGATCTTGTCTATCTTGTCGATAGCGACGGTTATATCCACGACCTTGTCAGGGAAACCGCAGATCTCAGCCATACCGGTGAGCACCTTGCGGTTGTTTATCTTGACACACACATTTACATCCAGAAGGGCAAAAACGCGATCTACAATCTGAACAAGTTCAAGTTCATTAAGTTGCGAAGTGGAGCCGATGACATCGACATCACACTGATAGAACTCCCTGTAACGTCCCTTCTGAGGACGGTCTGCGCGCCATACCGGCTGGATCTGGAACCTCTTGAACGGGAAGGTGATCTCATTCTGATGCTGCACCACGAAACGGGCAAAAGGCACAGTAAGGTCATATCTCAGACCCTTCTCACACACTTTAAGTGAAAGCGCCTTGCTGTTGTAGCCATTCTCGGTGCCCTCGACACGGAAGGCATCATAGTCAACCCCGGAGAAGGCATCTCCCGAATTGAGGATTCTGAACAGGAGTTTGTCGCCCTCCTCGCCGTACTTGCCAAGCAGGGTGCTCAGATTCTCCATCGACGGAGTCTCAATCGGAGCATAGCCATACGTCCTGAAAACCGAGCGGATGGTGTCGAATATATAGTTGCGGCCCGCCATTTCTGCCGGTCCGAAATCTCTTGTTCCCTTTGGTATAGATGGTTTCTGTGCCATGTTCATTTATTTTAAGCGCGCAAAGATAGTAATAATTTATGGAAGAGGAACAATCTGGTCTGTCGGAGGGACACCGGACACACCCGAGAGCAACTGCACATCCACTCCGGAAGCCTCATACAGACCGAGATAAGGTCCATGGGCACCCTTGACATAGTTCAGAGTGACACTGAGCACATTTCCCAGATAATGACCGCCGTTCTCTTCGCCGTCAAAATCGGTAAAATTGACATATACAGATGGGGATGTGCCATCGACACGCCCCTGAAGAACATATGTGCCGTCGGAAAGAGTCTCTGTCCTATCACCCTGAACATCAACGGTTATCCCCCGTATAGGACCCCCCGATGCATCAGTGACCTTACCTGAAATGGTGAAGGTATAATACTCCATGCCGCTCCAGTCCTGCCTGGAATCCTGGTCGTTACAAGCAATCACAGCCATGACCGCCACAATCAGTCCAAATAATCTTTTCACTGTTTCGTACCTCATACTTATATAAAATATCCCGGCCTGCAAAGAGAGCCGGGACAAAGTTACAACTTTAACTCAAACCATATGCAATATCAGAACAAATCTCTGCGGGCACGAGACACAACGCCGGACTCCGTCACATCGACATCAAGATCACGGCCGTTGTCATCCAATTCGAAACGATAGAAATTGCCGTCCGGGGTCTGATAAAAATCCACCGTATTGTCATCCAAGCGATAAGTCCCATATTCAGATGTAGAAAGATAGGTCCTGATCACATCCGGAACATTTGCATAGGACACCTCCTTCCTGGTCATCAGCCATTTCCCGGACGCATCAAACAGAGACTCATACTCCACCCTGTCGATCTCATAGGACACTTCCCAATTAGTTCCTTCCCTATCCCACTCGACATCCCTTGCTCCCGAATACATCGACCTGAACTCCGTACGCGCAGCCTTAGGAGGCAGCCCGTCATCATACAGTTCACATGACATAAAGGCAACAGCGACTATCGCAATAAAAACTGGCAAAAATCTTCTAATTTTCATAACTACGTAATTTTAAATAAGTTACACATTCCTTCCCAACTTTCAAGCCATATCACAATTTTTAATATTTCAAATTTATAAAAATTTTTGACAACCTCCAAATAAAAACAAAAAATTTAAACGAAACTTTTTATACCTTTGGGGTTCAATTTTTGGTCTAAGCGACAAGAAACATGGAAAAGAAATTATTCCTCATAGACGGACACGCTCTCGTATTCAAGATGTATTATGCCTTTCTGAGACATCCGATGATAAACTCAAAGGGCGCAGACATGTCCATCCTGTTCGGATTCACAAAATACATACTCGAACTTATCGAACGTGAGAAGCCGTCACATCTGGCTGTGGCCTTTGACCCGCCGGGAGGAACATTCAGGCATGAAATGTATCCCGAATACAAGGGCACCCGTTCGGAGACACCCCAACTTATCATAGACTCGCTGGAGCCTCTCTGCGAACTGTGCCAGACAATGGGCTATCCGGTGCTGATGATCAAGGGATATGAGGCAGACGATGTCATAGGCTCGATGGCAAAGAAGGCGGAGAAAGAGGGTTTC
The DNA here is from genome assembly GCA_015060455.1 of Bacteroidales bacterium. Classification (GTDB taxonomy): domain Bacteria; phylum Bacteroidota; class Bacteroidia; order Bacteroidales; family UBA932; genus Cryptobacteroides. The sequence continues at coordinate 52,343 of SUYM01000002.1, read as the reverse complement.
AAGGTATATATGGTAACTCCTGACAAGGATTACGGCCAACTCATTTCTGAAAACATATATCAATATAAACCGGGAAAATCCGGAGGGGACAACGAGATATTGGACGTAAAGGCCGTATGTGAAAAATACGGAATCAACAGTCCCGCTCAGGTCATCGAGATTCTGACAATATGCGGAGACACATCGGACAATGTACCGGGGGTGAAGGGCGTAGGCGAGGTCGGAGCAGGCAAACTCATAGCAAAATACGGCACCGTAGATAACATATATGCTCATATTGACGAACTCACACCACGCCAGAGGGAGGCATTTGAGAACTCCAGGGACCATATTGCCCTCAGCCATGAACTTGTCACCATCAAGACCGACATAGACCTTGATGCAAGGACGGAGGACATGTCCCTTGAAGGCGGCTATGCCCCGGAAGTGGCTGACCTGTTTGAAAAATATGAGTTCGGCTCGCTCAGAAAGTTCCTGGGCAACATACAGCCTACCACGGTCCAGGAAAAGAAAGTCCTGAACATCAAGGAGACGACCGTGAAGGAGGTTGTAAAATCAGCAAAGAAGAACGGAAAATGTGCTGTCTATACGGAGGCTCAGGGAAGCGGGTTCTTCTGCGGGATAAGAAGCATGACGGTTGCAGCGGCAGGCTCGGCTGAGGAGGAATGCCTTGTCGCCAAGGGCTCTCCGGAAGATTTTTCCGAGATCCTGACTGATGCCGGCATCATAAAATATGGATATGACCTGAAATGGCAGACCAACATACTGTCATATAACGGCATCACCCTTGACGGCAGGATGATGGACATCGAACTGATGCACTATCTTGTCAACCCCGAGAAAAGCCATAAGATAGACATACTTTCAAGGACATATCTTGACATAAACATAGAAGACCTGCTTCCGAAGAAGGGAGAGCAGGTCAGTCTGACGCTTTTTGACGATGAGCCGGCGGAAGTCGAGCAGAATCATGGGACTGAGGTTGCAGCCACCCTTCTGCTTGGCGAGAAGATATGGACGGAAATGGAAGGATTGAACCTCAGAGGTCTGTACTCCGACATGGAAGAGCCTCTGCTGAAAGTCCTTGCCCGAATGGAGTATGAGGGCATCAGGATAGACCAGGCGCAACTCAGGAAATATTCGGCTTCCCTGGCCGCTGAGATGAACGCGATACAGGAGCAGATCAGAGACCTTGCGGGTGACCCGAATCTCAACATCCTCTCCCCCATTCAGATAGGAGCCCTCATATTCGAGAAACTCAACCTCGATCCGAAGGTCAAGCCCAAGAAGGGGGTAAGATACAGTTATCCTACCGACGAGGAGACCCTGAGTGCACTTGCCCACAAGCATCCTATCATCAACCTGATTCTGGAATACAGAGGCATCAGAAAACTGCTGTCAACATATATAGATCCGCTGCCGGGATACATCTCCCCTGTAACAGGGAGGATACATACAACTTTCAATCAGGCACTTACAGCCACCGGAAGGCTGAGTTCATCCAAGCCTAATCTCCAGAACATTCCTATCCGTACCGAGCGCGGAAAGGAAATCCGCAAGGCATTCATCTCAGGCAGACCCGACGGGCTCATCGTGTCTGCGGACTATTCACAGATCGAACTGCGCATCATGGCCCAACTCAGTTGCGACGCCCACCTTATTGAAGCATTCAAAAAGGGAGAAGATGTGCATGCGATCACTGCGGCAAAGATATTCGGAATCCCGCCACAGGAAGTCACTCCTGAGCAGAGACGCATAGCCAAGACCGCCAATTTCGGCATTATGTACGGAATCTCGTCTTTCGGTCTGTCTCAGAGACTCGGCATATCCAGGGCGGAGGCAAAAAAGATCATAGAAGATTATTTTGCCAATTTCCCTGCAATTTCCGCCTTTATCGAAAGTACGCTCGTATGCGCAAGGGAGAACGGTTATGTAGAAACCATATTCGGACGCAGGCGTTACCTGCCTGACATCAACTCACGCAACGGCACTGTAAGGGCTCTGGCGGAACGCACAGCCGTGAATGCTCCGATACAGGGAACAGCAGCGGACATCATCAAACTTGCAATGATAAACACTTCACGAAGAATCGAAGAAGAGGGATTGAAGAGCAGGATGGTGCTGCAGATTCATGACGAACTGCTGTTCGATGCATACCCCGAGGAAATCGACATCCTGACCAGAATAATCAAGGAGGAGATGGAGAGCGTGACCGATTTGTCTATACCTTTAACTGTCGAATGCAACTATGGAAAAAACTGGCTTGAAGCTCACTGATATGCCCGACGAGGCATTGGTAAAACTTGCTGAGGAGCAGAATCAGGCTGCCTTCATCGTACTATATACCCGATACAACATCGGAGTCAAGAGTCATATATCAAGGTATGTGTCTCAAAAGGAAGACATCGAGGACATCTGTCTTGAAAGTTTCCAGAAAGCATTCAGTCAGATCGGTTCCTATAATCCCGAATACAAGTTCTCCACATGGATATACAGGATTGCCAGGAACACGGCCTTCGACCACCTCAGCCGTCATGACCGCGAGAAAAGCCATATGCCCACGACCTTCATCAACGACGACCTGGCCCAACTGAGGGAACTGCCGGCCACCATGCACAATCCCGAGGAGGACATCATCACCCAGCAGGAATATGACAAGTGGCTGAACAATATCGAGAAACTCAAGGACGACTATAAGACCGTAGCCAAGATGAACCTTATAGACAATTTCGGTTATAAGGAAATATCGGAAGCGCTGGATATGCCTATCAACACAGTCAAGACCAAGATCAGACGTGCCAAGGCCATGCTTTTGAAAATGATGGATTACTCAGACGAAATCATATTACCATGACTTTTACCGAATTCAAGACAATAATAAATGAGAAGTTTCCCGAGGTGACTCCCGGGCAGATGGAGCAGTTCGAGAAAATGGAGGCCCTCTACCGCGAATGGAACTCAAAGATCAATGTGGTTTCACGAAAGGACATTAACCAACTCTATCGTCACCATGTGCTGCACTCATTAGGAATTGCTGCATATCTGAAATCTCAGATGCCGGACATATATGACCGTCTGCGTGGTGAGGGGCCGTACGCCCTGGCCGAACCGATGAAGATACTTGACCTGGGCACAGGAGGAGGCTTCCCCGGCATTCCTCTCGCTGTGATGTTCCCGCATGCGGAATTTACTCTCTGCGACTCGATCGGAAAGAAAATCATCGTAGCCACCGAGGTCAGCAAAGCGCTCGGGCTGTCCAATGTTACGACTGTCAACGCCCGCGCCGAATCACTCCCACAGACATTTGACTTTGTGGTTTCACGCGCCGTCACTTCCCTGGACAATTTCATGCCTTGGGTCAAGGGGAAATACTCCGAGGGCATCCTCTATCTGAAAGGCGGAGACCTTGCCGAGGAAATCAGCACTGCCATGTCCAAGCACAAGATGAGGAAGGGGTCGGTGCACCCTTGGCCTATATCCACATGGTTTCAGGACCCGTTCTTTGAGACTAAAATGGTGATTTTTATAGAAAAGTAAGAAAAAAGTTTGGAGATTAAGAAAAAAGTAGTACCTTTGCAATCCCAATCGAGAGATGGTCGGTTCGTATAACGGTTAGTACTCAAGATTCTCAATCTTGCAATAGGGGTTCGATTCCCCTACCGACTACAAGAAAGCAACTCAGAAACGAGTTGCTTTTTCTTTATATGGTAGTGTTGTCAAAATCATCGGTCCTTCCGGGAGGACAGAAGTTCGGAGAGGTTGAAGCGGAGGCCGACCATCTGCTGGCAGCCGCTGTAATGAGTGCCGTTGAAATGGAAGAGGGCGGAAACCTTCAGGTCAAGCCAGTCGGAGAGTCCAGGCTGATAATAGACCTCCAGTCTGTCATAGAATCCGACTCCCTGAGCGCCGTTGTCATGAACACGATAGAACGGATCGCCGAAATATAACTCCGGACCATATTTCAGACCGGCTGAATCTATATTATTATAATACGGCATCATATCATAGCCCAGGAACATCCTGTTATGGATGCCGACATTCCAGTTGCGCACATGCTGATCGAACTCCCCTCCGAAAGGAAAGATGAAGGCGCCTACATATATACGGTCCCTCTGCATGGCTTGAAGCCAGCCTATACGCAATGACAACTCCTGCAGACCGGACTGGCGCGCAAAGTCAAAACGGGCGTATGGATTGAGCAGGATATTATCGACCAGACCCTTCACCTGAGAGGAATTGGCATAATGCAGCATGTATCCGGCATATCCCAGAGACATGAAAGGAAGCACCTTGCCCTCTCCCGCCGTAAAAATCATGAACCGCTCACGCCGGGCCGTTCCATACTGTCCCATCCAGTCGCAGCCGACCTCGAAATATGCCTTAGGTCTTGTAAACTTCAACAGCAGGCCTTCCAGATTGTTATCATAGAATTTCAATGAATCGGAGAAAAAGGCCTGGGAATACTCCCCTTCCATTGCCCTGCGCGGAAATATTCCGGCATATATCTCCATATCAGTCTTGGATATCTTCTTCTTGAAATTATAATACAGGGTGAGTTCACGGAAAAGTCCAAGGTTGTTCTGTTTCAGATCAGTCTCTGCCGTCTTTCCTCCTGCTATGAGTTCAGAAACAGGGGATGCGCCGAAATCCTTCATCACATCAATCCCGACCATCAGGCGATGCGCCGCTCCATTCCCCTCGACAAGCGACAGACCCACCTGCGGGGTAAGCCTTGCACCGAATATGGTCATAGATGGCGTAAAACGGCTTCTTGCAAACTCCCGGTTGTCAAAATTCATTTCAAAATCCACATCGTATGCAAATGAGGCCTTTGGCTTTTCTTTGGCTGAAACACTTGCCGAAAACAGTGCAAGCAATATGAATATATATTTTCTCATAATCGCAAAGGTATATATTTTTATTGTATTTTTGTCCTTATGAAACCCTTTGATAGTATGAAACTACAGACACCCGTAACCGACGCGCAGTGCAAGGTCGGCATATCCTACAAAGACAGAATAACTATGCTCGGAAGTTGCTTTTCAGACAATGTCGGACAGTTGCTTTCAAACTATGGATTTGATGTATGCGTAAACCCATTCGGCACCCTATACAACCCTGTATCCATACTTAATGGCATTGAACGCCTCATATGCAAGACACCATTTACCGAGGAAGACTGCATCCGGATCGGTGCCGGAGATGAACGTTTTTGCTCATTCTCACATCACACTTCATTTGCCAGAGCGACTAAGGAAGAATTTATCGAAAATGCAAATCGGAAATTGCAGGAGGCGGCAGAGTACTTTGCCGAAAGCACAAAGGTCATCATCACACTCGGCACAAGTTGGTGTTTCAGAAATATAGCAAGCGGAAACATAGTGTCCAACTGTCTGAAAAGGCCTGCTGCCGAATTTGTCAGAGAAAGACTGAGCGTAACAGAAACTGTGTCCTGCCTGCAACGCATGATGGACCTGTGCGCCTCTGCCGTATCCGAAGACTTCAAGGCAAAGGAATTCATATTCACTGTCAGTCCGATACGCCATTTCAAGGACGGGGCACATGGCAATCAGATAAGCAAGGCGGGTCTGCTGCTCGGCATCGAGGAGATATTGAAGAACGACAATACCGACTATTTCCCATCATACGAAATCATGATGGACCAGTTGCGGGACTACCGTTTCTATGCCGAAGACATGTACCACCCTACCGCGCAGGCAGTGGGTTACATCGGAGAAAGGTTCCTTGAATGGTCCCTAAGTGAAAAAGATGCGATATTGTTGAAGGAAAACATCAGTCGGTACAAAAGGAGCAGGCACATTATTACGGTCTGAAATTGCCGTTGGACTCACGCCACTGCTTCGGAGTACAACCGACGAGTTTGACAAACTGTCTGTGGAAATTTGAACGGTCACTGAACCCTGCCATCTCACCGATGATATTTACCGAAACATCCTTATTCTTAAGCAACAGCCTCTTGGCCTCCTCCACTCTCAGTTCTGTCCGCCATGTCTTGAAGTCTACACCCTTACGGGTTGTAAAATAGAGATGGAGCATCTCACGTGTGGTATCAAGTTCCTTTGCCACTTCCTCGCGGCTCTTGTCATACTCCACATATTTCCTCTGTTTCACCCATGCCTCCAGGGACTTTTCAAGTTTCTTGAACTCGGCATCTGCGACTGACTCCGGTTCCTGTCCGGCATTTTCAGAGTCCTTCTTGTCCTTGGATTTCCTCAGAGACATATCCTGTCCGGAAAGAGCCTTGTATGCAAATGCGTCGAGAGTAAGTTTGTGACTTCCGAGAAATGATATGAAATTGGCTGCGAAATACAGCAGGAACAATGAATACCAAAGATTATAAATTTTCATCACTCCCGTCGGGAAGGTTCTGTAAACCAGGATGAACACCTGGGTAAGCATCATTATCACATAACAGAAATGCACCCACTTAAGTCTATGAGCCTCATCCTCATCGTAATACTGCTCCAATTTGCTCAAACTTTGCTTATATGCCTTGCGGAATGAAATGATATGGAATATCGCCTGCAAAAGGAAATACACAATGAATACGACATGGACAACCATTCGTTTCCAGCCATGATCCCACCAGAACGACCTCATGAAAACAATACTGAACACTGCTACAACCCCTACATTCAGATAGAACTTGTCGTTTTCCATGAACTTCTCGTCAAGGAGATTTATCAGTGAAAACGACAGTACCACAGACGATATAGCCGTCACAACAAGCATCATCATTGATGAAAACACCTCAAAATCAGCTATATCCGAATACTTGTAGCAGACGTAGAACAGGATGGAACAGATAAGGAAACAGACGGCGATAGTATTCTTTGTCTGAGCGATTTTTCTCGTATAGGCAGTACTCTGGACCTTGATAAGGAAAAGAAGAAGGCCCAAAATCAAAGCAGTAATTATATCTATTACGAGGGCTGCCTTGATATCCAGCACGAGCTTAAGAAGATCGTTCATATACGGTAAGAATATTATTCGTTAAATCAGCCGCGAAATTACGGAATTTTTCGTTATTTTTGCAACCGTTTTGCCCATGATGGGATTTTTTTGTGAAAGTTAGCGATAAAATCATATAAAATGTTCGATAACAGCACCATAGAACAGTTCGACAAAATAGCGACCCCGTTCTATTATTATGACATGGACCTGCTGCATAAGACAGTGGATCATGTTGCGGAACTTGCTTCAAGACATAATATCAAGGTCCACTATGCCGTAAAGGCCAACGTAGAGAGACGCGTTCTGGAATACATCAGTTCCAAGGGTTTCGGAGCCGACTGTGTCAGCGGCAATGAGGTCCTCCATGCCCACAACTGCGGATTCCCCGCTGAAAAGATAGTATATGCAGGTGTCGGCAAAACCGACAAAGAAATATATGACGCCCTCACTCTCGGAATCGAGGCCTTCAACTGCGAGTCACTTCAGGAGATATATGTAATCAACGAAATGGCCCACCGTTACGGTGTCAAGGCCAGCATCTCCGTCAGGATCAATCCGGACATCGACGCTCACACACACAAATACGTCACGACCGGTCTGTATGAAAACAAATTCGGCATATCACAGCATGAGTTCGAGAAACTGATCGAGATAGTTCAGAAAAGCGAGTATATAAACTTCTTCGGTCTTCATTTCCATATAGGTTCTCAGATAACCCGCGTGGAGGAGGTCTATGCCTTGGAGTGCAAGAGGGTGAACGATATCGTAAAATACTTTGAGCGTCAGGGACTTATCGTACACAACATCAATCTTGGAGGCGGACTCGGAGTGGATTATGATGACCCTGACGGCAACGCCATAGCAGACTTTGACACATGGTTCAGGACCATTGCCGAAAATATCGAGCGCCGTCCGGACCAGGCCGTGCATGTGGAGCCGGGACGTTCTCTTGTGGCCCAATGCGCTTCGCTTATTTCACGAGTGCTGTTTGTCAAGAGCGGAGAGACGAAGAATTTCCTCATCATGGATGCGGGTATGAACGACCTCATCAGACCGGCCCTCTACGGAGCATACCATAAGATCGAGAACCTTTCTGCCGAGCAGAGGACCTTCTTCCCTACCCATCAGGCATACGACATCGTGGGACCGGTATGTGAGTCCAGCGACGTATGGGGTGCAGGAAGGCTGCTGCCTCTGAGTGTCCGTGGAGACATCATGGCCATCAGAAGTGCAGGAGCATACGGACAGGTGATGGCAAGCCGGTACAACATGAAGGATATTGCTCCGTCCGTGTTCAGCGACGAACTTGACAAGGCTTCACAGGTAAAGGATTATTTTATGTAACAGATTCTTCACTTCGTTCAGAATGACATGTGCACTCCGTTCAGAATGACATATGCACTTCGTTCAGAATGACATGTGCACTTCGTTCAGAATGACATATGCACTCCGTTCAGAATGACATATGCACTATCATACCGACACACTTGTCATCCTGAGCATAGCGAAGGATCTGTAATAGATAAATGAAACATTATGTTTGAAAATTTAAGTGAAAGATTAGAGAGATCGTTCAAGATCCTCAAAGGTGAAGGGAAAATCACCGAGGTAAATATCTCGGAAGCAATGAAGGACATACGTCGCGCGCTGATTGACGCCGACGTAAGTTATAAGATAGCAAAGCAGTTCTGCGACGATGTAAAGAAGAAGGCCATCGGTCAGAACGTGCTCACGGCAGTCAAGCCTCAGCAGATGATCGTCAAGATTGTCCACGACGAACTTGCAGCCCTGATGGGAAGCGAATATTCCGACATCAATGTAAAAGGTTCACCTGCTGTTGTCCTCGTTGCCGGTCTTAACGGTTCCGGAAAGACAACCTTCTCGGGAAAACTCGCCCTCAACATCAAGAGCAAGAGAGGCATGAAGGTGCTCCTTGCAGCCTGTGACTATTTCCGCCCTGCCGCCATTGACCAGTTGAAGGTCCTCGGAGAGCAGATCGGAGTGGAGGTATATTCAGAGCCGGGCGTACAGGACCCTATCCAGATAGCCCAGAACGCCATAAAGAAGGCAAAGTCAGAGGGATATTCTGTGGTGATCGTCGATACAGCCGGCCGTCTTGCCGTGGATCAGGAACTCATGGATGAGATTTCAGCCCTCCACAGCGCAGTAAAGCCGACCGAGACCCTCTTCGTTGTCGATGCAATGACAGGTCAGGATGCCGTAGAGACCGCAAAGGCATTCAACGACAGACTTGACTTTGACGGAGTCGTGCTCACAAAGATGGACGGTGACACCCGTGGCGGTGCCGCACTCTCGATCAAGGCCGTTGTAGGCAAGCCTATCAAGTTCGTCAGCACAGGCGAGAAGATGGAGGCTCTGGACGTATTCCACCCGAACCGTATCGCAGACCGTATCCTCGGCATGGGTGACGTGGTTTCACTCGTGGAGAAGGCACAGGAGCAGTTTGACGAGGCACAGGCCCGCGAACTCAAGAAGAAACTCGCAAAGGACCAGTTCACTCTCTGGGATTTCTACAACCAGATCCAGCAGGTCAAGAAGATGGGTAACATCAAGGACCTCGCTTCAATGATTCCGGGCGTAGGCAAGGCCATCAAGGACATCGATATGGACAACGACTCATTCAAGGGTATCGAGGCCATCATCCTTTCGATGACCCCATACGAAAGGGAACATCCTGAGTGCCTCAACGGCAGCCGTCGCAAGAGGATTGCAGACGGTTCAGGCACATCTCTTCCTGAGGTGAACAAACTCATCAAGCAGTTCGAGGGCACACGAAAGATGATGAAGAGCGTCATGGGTGCCAACATGGGCAATATGATGAAAAACGCAATGCGCAGAAGAAAGTAGTACCATCCATTCAAGATTCTTAACCAACCAAATATTCAGTATGAGAAAATTTTATGCTATTTTGGCAATAGCCACCGCAGCGATGGCGTTTGCAGCAAATTCACAGGCCCAGATTACGGTCGGAGCGGGTTACGGACTCGCCAATCACACTTCAAAGATTATCTCTGACAGTTCGAAGGAGAAATTCGACCCGACAAATATGAGCGGTCTGCACATCTTCGGCACATATGAATGGAATTTCATGTCAAAGAACTGGGGAGACCTCTCTCTTGAGCCAGGAGTCAGCTATGCATTTTATGGTCAGAAAATTGAGGACGAGAAAGAGACTGTAGGCGGCGTTGAGATGAGCTCAAGGACATCACGCAGAGAGCACTACCTCGATATTCCTGTCAATGTAAAATACTCATATAACATTATGCCAGGAACACTGAAGCTTTCAGCATTTGCAGGTCCTTCGTTCTCTTTCGGTCTGTCCAGCGCCCAGATCGGCAAGATTAAATCCGGAGACGACTGGATGGTAATGAGGGCCAATCTCTACAACGGCAATGTCAGGAGCAGAGGTGAAAATGATGGCAAATCATTCAAGAATTCAGAAAAGGGAGAAAAGACAGGATATGGGATTTTCGACCTCAAGCTCCAGGTTGGCATCGCAGCAACAGTCATTGACAAGATCGATGTGCGTATCGGCTTCAGTGCTGGTCTCGTTAATAGAATGGCAAAGACGAATGCTGACTCCGGAAACAAATACGTGTCCCACACAAACCTTTTCCAGATCGGTGTAGGCTATCATTTCTAAAGTACTATCTCCCAAGCTGCCAATCGTATACGCCATGAACCCTAAGAGCCCATACAGACTAGTGAGCTCCGCTATTTTAATAAGCATCTTCACCTCGTATGCAGCAGCTCAACAAACGGATTCAAGTATATTCAGCAAGCCTCTTAACATCGAAGCGACAGTCAAGACAGAAAGAGTCGAGAGGTCAAAGCAGAAGGGAGACACCCTGATATTTAACGCGGCCGCATACCAGGTCGTAGAGAATGCAGATTCCGAGCGTCTTTTATCAAAGATGCCCGGAATCTCTGTTTCTGATGGTGGTGTAGAGGCAAATGGTAAAGAAGTTGCCAGAATACTGCTGGATGGACAGGAGTTCTTCGGGAATGATGTCCTCACGGCCTTGCGCAATGTGCCGGCAGACATGGTCAAGCAGATTGAGGTCATCAACAGGCTTAGCGACGCAGCTCAACTTACCGGAGTAGATGATGGAGAAGGATATACAGCCATCAACATCGTGACAAAACGAAAAAAAGGCTCAGGTATGACCACAGGACGTGTATATGGCAGTTACGGCGTTTCTGATAAGGCTGAACACAGACATAACTATATAGCAGGAGGAAACGTAAGTCATTTCACAGACAAAAGGACAATCTCTGTCATCGGAATGAGCAACAACATAAGCAAATTCAATTTCACAAGCTCCGACATTCTTTCAGGATGCACAGGTCTTGATGCGGCAGGCGGCAGTTCATTCAAGGTAAAGGCTCTGTCAGGAATATCCGATGTGCACTCCATCGGAGTGAACTATACTGATAAGAAATTTCAGTTCAACTATTTCTTCAACGATATCACAAATGTCAATCGTCCGACCAACAACAAACTTACCCTCACATCTCAGGAAGGCCGCAAGCAGCACACTCACAGCGAAAGTGACTACCGGGCACATAACATGACACATAAGTTCGACGGTAAGATATCACTGTCCCATTCAAAAAAGCACGCCTTCACCATCAGGCCTTCCTTCACTTTCGAAGATATGTCCAACGGCAGAGACCAGCACGGGATATACAACTATGTCTATGCAGACAAGGATGATAAATTCATCAGACATCAGCTCAACACCAGCGACAATGACAGATGGACAATCAGAGCTGGGATATCTGTAAACTACCGCTATAGGTTCGACAAAAGAAGAAGATCTCTGAGTATATACGGAAGATATGGATTCTACCGATACTCCGCATTGGACAGGTCCTGGGAATATCGATGGAACAGACCGGAAGATAGCGCTGGAGATATCTCAGAAGCAGATTACACCAACATTCAGGACAAGACAAGGCTGACCCTCCAACATAGCGGCACGGCCAAAATCACTTTTACCGAACCTTTGACAAAACGCTCGCTTCTTTCGGGAGAATACACTTTCAACATCGCCAATACCGGGGCCGAAAACCTAGTATATCCTTATAGCGTCAAAGACAGCACCTATGCAACAGAGCCTAAAACAAGAGTATCCGCCGTCAACAGAAGCACATTCTATCATAATACCATAGGCCTAAGGTATAACTATACGTATAAGAAAATTACCGTAGCAGCAACGGCATCGTACCAGAACACAATTTATTCAGGTCGAGTCACCCTGCCGGCAGTAGGTTCCACAGACAGGACATACCACCATCCGACATACATCCTGTCGGCCAATATTCCTTTCAACAAGGCCAACACACTCCGGATTGAAGCCAAAGGAAGGACTCAGAACCCGAATAATTACCTTCTTCAGAACATAGTGGACCGCAGCAGCACCAGCAATGTGCGCTCCGGAAATCCAGATCTTGAGCCGGCATATCTGCACATTGCAGAGATAAGATACATCAACACAAACAAAAAGGCCGGCACAACATTCTCACTATCAGCGACATACACTGGCAGCACCAACTATTTTTGCGACTCTTTGGTCATTAACCGACCTGACTTCATTGTCACAGAAGACGACGACGGAAAGCCGATCAAACTTGGTGAGAACAACCAGTTCGTCAAGCCGATCAACCTCGGAGGATACCACAAGCTGTTCTTCAAGAGTTCATTTGCGATGCCTATTGACTTCCTAAGGTGCAACCTCAACATAGGAGCTCAGGCTTCCATACAAAGGCTTCCCGGCATGATCAACGAAGATTACGTCCCGATCAACCGCAACTGGTTCCAGATTGGCGGACGCCTGGACAGCAACATAAGCAAGAAGATCGATTTTACGGTCAGTTACCAAGCCCGCTACACGATGAACGAATATAGCGGTAAGATCAAGAAGGACGGTCAATATGTGGCACATAAAGTAGAGAACAACAATATCTCTCATAGGGCTGAGGCACAGTTGAAACTTATTCTTCCACTCGACTTCACATTCACCGGGGCATTTGTATATCGAAATGTAAAAAGCACTCAGGACCTTTATAACGACAACTTTTATTTTTGTGATCTATTTATCGGAAAGCGTTTTCTCAAGAGCAAAAGACTGGAAGTATGTCTCGGCGTAAATGACTTGTTCAACAACAACGTCCGATCATTCTGGCATAGCGTGAACGCATCCGGACAGACAGACAGCGAAAACATAGGTTTGGGACGCTATTTCAGTGCCCAGATAATCTGGCACTTCCGCTCCGGAACCAAACCAAAGAAGATCGTGAAGTAAATCATTCTCCCTTCTTCTCTTCTTCAAGGCGTCTGCGGTAGGCGTCCATGCGTTTCTTCCATGCACGCTGCCTCTCACGCTGTTCCCTGGCCTCCTTAGCCTGAGCACGCGCACGCATATCCTCGAATTTCTTTTCCAGATAATTATCTGCCATTTACAAAGTCCTTTATACGCTGTTCTTCCGAGAGTCTGCATATAAGCAGACGTCCGTTGCGCTCCACCACAATGCAATCCTCAAGTCCCTGAAGCACAACACTTGACGCTCCCGGAGCATGCACGATACATCCTCTGCACTCGTTCAGACGTACATTCTCCCCTACCACAGCATTGCCGTGTGCATCATGAGGCAGCAGAGTCCACAGCGACCCCCATGTCCCGACATCGCTCCATCCGAAATCTCCAGGGATAGTATATATATATGGAGCCTTCTCCATCACAGCATAGTCAATAGATATCTTCTCACAGGTAGGAAACACTTCTTCGACCACCTTTGCCTCATCCGCCGTTCCAAACGCCTGGGCCATCACATCCATCCTGGCTGCCAGATCAGGATTATACACCTTGACAGACTCGGTAATCGTATCGATATTCCACACGAAGATGCCGGCATTCCAGAGATAATTTCCGGCCTTCAGATATTCCTTAGCCACTTCCAGAGCCGGCTTCTCCCGAAACGAGTCCACCTTGCAGATCGGACCATCACCCTCCAGAGCACCAGTTGCGATATATCCATATCCGGTCTCCGGACGAGTAGGCTTGATACCTACGGTCACAATCCTCTGCCCTGAAACCGTAAAATCAAGAGCACGTCCTATCACCTTGCGGAACTCATTGACATCAAGTACAAGGGCATCAGAAGGAGTCACCACCACATTGGCATACGGATCCTTCTGACGGATCTTCCAGCAGGCGTAAGCAATGCACGGAGCCGTGTTGCGCATGGCCGGCTCGGCCAGTATATTCCCCTCAGGCAGGTGAGGCAACTGCTGCTTCACAATATGCACATAATCCTTGCTCGTCACCACCCAGAAATTATCCATCGGGCAGAGCGGGGCAAACCTCTCGACAGTCATCTGTATCATGGTTTTGCCTGTGCCCAGAACATCAACAAACTGCTTTGGGAACTCCGGTGTACTCATTGGCCAGAACCTGCTTCCGATTCCTCCGGCCATTATAACTATATGGTTCATATATTATCTGATAAAAGATTCTTCACTTCGTTCAGAATGACAGTATGCGGCATACCACTGCGCAAAAGCCCTGAGCCCATCACGCAAAGACGTCCGAGGTCTGAAACCGAAATCCCTCTCCAGAGCAGACACGTCCGCAAAGGTCTCGGTCACATCTCCCGGCTGCATAGGCAGAAGTTCCATGTGCGCACTAAGGTCAAAATCCTCATGCAATACACCTGCGGCGACAAGTTCCTCATGAAGTATCCGCACGAAATCCAGAAGATTCTCAGGATGACTGTTTCCTATGTTATATACTGCATACGGAGGAACAGGCAGTCCGTCCTCCCCTGTCTGTTTACGGGGCGGCTTCTGCATGACGAGTGTCATGGCCTTCACGACATCATCAATATAAGTGAAATCCCTCCTGCAATCTCCATTATTGAATATCTGTATCTTCTCCCCTTTCACAAGAGAGTCGGTGAATTTGAAATATGCCATATCCGGGCGTCCTGCCGGGCCATATACGGTAAAGAAACGGAGTCCGGTAGATGGAATGTCGTAGAGTTTGCTGTATGCATGCGCCATAAGTTCGTTGCTTTTCTTGGTCGCGGCATAAAGAGATACAGGACTGTCGGTCTTCTGCTTTGTTGAATATGGAACAGCGGAACCGGCGCCATAAACAGAAGATGACGAAGCATAGACGAGATGCCCGACAGGATATCTGCGGCAGGCATCCAGGATATTATGGAACCCTATGATATTCGATGCAATATAGGCCTCTGGGTCAATGATGCTGTTCCTTACTCCGACCTGGGCGGCAAGATTCACTACAATCTGAGGACGGAACTCGTCAAACACCTTATCAATGAACTGCTTGTCAGTGATATCACCTTGTGCGAAAGTAAACTCAGGCAGTCCCTCAAGCCGTACCAGTCTGCTCTGTTTAAGGTTGACATCATAGTATTCATTCATATTGTCTATGCCAAGAACGACAGGAGACTTGAATGTGCCATATATGCTCCTTATCAGATTCGAGCCTATGAAACCCGCTGCACCTGTTACCAATATCCTCATTTAATCCCTGTTGAATATATCCCTTGTATAAACCTTCTCCTTCACATCCTCCAAGGCTGACTGGTATCTGTTTGCAATGATGCAGTCGCTCATGGCCTTGAATCTTGCTAGATCATTGACCACAAGACTGCCGAAGAACGTAGATCCGTCTTCAAGCGAAGGCTCATATATCACCACTCGCGCGCCCTTGGCCTTGACACGCTTCATTATTCCCTGAATGGAACTCTGACGGAAATTATCCGAATCGGCCTTCATCGTAAGCCTGTAAACACCTATCGTACAGAGTTTTTCACTATCCGCATGATACTCATTGCCGTCGCTGTATGAATAATATCCGGCACGTTGAAGCACCCTGTCGGCAATGAAGTCCTTGCGTGTGCGGTTGCTCTCGACTATTGCCTGAATGAGGTTCTGCGGCACATGGTCATAGTTTGCAAGCAACTGCTTGGAGTCCTTCGGAAGGCAATAGCCTCCATAACCGAAGGAAGGGTTGTTGTACTGGTCGCCGATACGCGGATCCAGGCTGACACCCTTGATGATAGACTCCGTATCAAGTCCCTTCATCTCTGCATACGTATCAAGTTCGTTGAAATATGACACCCTGAGAGCGAGGTATGTGTTTGCAAACAGTTTGACTGCCTCCGCCTCGGTGGTCCCCATGAAAAGGACATCCACATCGGATTTGAGCGCACCTTCCTGCAAAAGGGCTGCAAAGGTGTGAGCCGCCTGAGTCTGCTGCCCGTCATTGAGGTCTGCACCGACGATTATACGGCTCGGATAAAGGTTGTCATACAAGGCCCTTGATTCCCGAAGGAATTCCGGCGAGAAGAGGACCCTGTCAGTTTCATATTTCTGGCGTATCGATGCCGTATAGCCGACCGGAACAGTTGACTTGATGACCATATAGGCCTGAGGATTGACACTCAGAACGGTCTCAATCACATTTTCGACTGCACTGGTATCAAAGAAATTCCTCTTGGGATCATAATTGGTCGGGGCCGCTATTATGACAAAATCAGCATCTCCATACGCAGACCTGGCATCAAGTGTAGCCACGAGTTCAAGTTGCTTCTGTGCAAAATATTTCTCTATGTACTCATCCTGTATCGGCGACTGCCTGCGGTTGATCATCTCCACCTTTTCAGGAACGATATCCACCGCCACCACACTATGCTTCTGCGAAAGAAGTGTGGCCATAGAAAGTCCTACATATCCGGTACCGGCAACAGCGATCTTCATAAAATTGGTTTTAATTACATCCTCATCAGATAACCCTACCTGGCATCTGCCACCACAATCTTCAAAGATACAAAAAAAAGAAATCTTTTCACTATATTTGCAGACTTAAACGGACAAGCATGCTCAAAATATCACAGCGAGGCATCGAAATGCCTTCATCCCCTATCAGAAAACTCACTCCACTGGCAAACGCAGCAAAGGAGCGGGGCGTCAAGGTCTATCATCTGAACATCGGCCAGCCAGACCTGCCGACACCTCAGAAGGCCCTTGATGCACTGAAAACCATAGACCGCAGCGTGCTTGAATACAGTCCGAGTCAGGGATTCCTGTCATTGCGTGAGAAACTTGTCAAATATTACGGCAAGTTCAATATCCGCCTGACAACAGACGACATCATCATCACCAGCGGCGGTTCGGAAGCCGTGCTGTTCGCATTTCTGGCATGCCTCAATCCGGGTGACGAAATCATAGTCCCTGAGCCTGCATACGCCAACTATATGGCCTTCGCAGTATCAGCAGGTGCCGTGATCAAGACTGTCACAGCCACCATCGACACAGGATTCGCCCTCCCGCCGGTCGAGAAGTTCGAGGAACTCATCACAGAGCGCACAAAGGCGATTCTGATCTGCAACCCGAACAACCCTACCGGCTACCTGTACTCTCGCGCTGAGATGAACCAGTTGCGTGATATCGTGAAGAAGCACAACCTCTACCTCTTCTCCGACGAGGTTTACAGGGAGTTCATCTACACCGGTTCACCTTATATCTCGGCATGTCATCTTGAAGGCATAGAGGAAAATGTGGTCCTCATCGACTCCGTTTCAAAAAGATACTCCGAGTGCGGCATCCGCATAGGAGCCCTCGTGACCAAGAACGAAGCATTGAAGAAGGCCGTGATGAAGTTCTGCCAGGCCCGTCTCAGTCCCCCGCTCATCGGACAGATCATTGCGGAGGCGTCGATAGAAGGCACGGAAGAATATGCTGCCGAGGTATATGAGGAGTATGTGGAGCGCAGGAAATGCCTTGTCGATGGTCTGAACAAGATTCCGGGAGTATATTCCCCTATCCCTATGGGAGCATTCTACACTGTGGCAAGCCTGCCGGTGGAGGATGCCGACGATTTCTGCGCATGGTGTCTGTCAGACTTTGAATATGAGGGAGAAACCGTAATGATGGCCCCCGCCAGCGGTTTCTATTCGACTCCCGGTCAGGGCCGCAATGAGGTGCGCATAGCATACGTGCTTTGCAAGGAAGACCTCCAGCGCGCCTTGTTCATCCTCGAAAAGGCTCTGGAGGCCTACAACAGGCGATAAGATTACATCCTGAGAACGCCGGTACAGTAATCTATGACTCTTTCACGATGGGTGATGAAGATCATGGTGTGGTCATGAAGACCTGCCGTGAGCCTCTCCATAAGTATTGTTTCAGTCTCCCCGTCAAGAGCCGAACTGAATTCATCCAGAAGCAGAATACTGCCCGGACGCAGAAGGGCACGTGCAATGGCGATACGCTGGGCCTGACCCTCCGAAAGACCGGCACCACCCTCCGAACAGTGAGCATCCAGTCCGCCGGGAAGTTCAAGCACAAAATCCGCCGCTGCCGTATGCAGAGCCGTCTTCATTTCCTGCTCGGAAGCCTCCGGATTACCCATCAGAAGGTTGTCCCTGACCGTACCGCTGAACAGGCTGTTTCCCTGAGGAACATAGACAAGGTTGCATCGGGTTGCCGGTGATACAGGCACCCCATTGGTGTCTTTATCATTGTATATCCGTATATCCCCCTCCTGTGATTTGAGAAGGGACAGCAGAAGCCGTATAAGCGTGCTCTTTCCGACACCCGTAGGACCGACTATGGCCGTACGGCTTGCCGGAGCGAAATCGAACGAGAAACCATCCAGAATTTTTCTCGACGAGTCCGGATAAGCGAATGTAACGTCAGTGAGTCTTATTCCGGCAGGAGAATCCATGAATATCGGTTCGGTCACAGGCTCTTCCTGCGGCAAGGCCTCGATCTCCATGATCCTGTCTATGGATGCTGTAGAATGAAGGATTGAAGGTATCTGAGCGCTCATTTCCAGAAGAGGACGCTGAATCTGACCGACAAGTTGAAGGAAGGCCGTCATCATACCGTAAGTTACAGTGCCATGACTTATTCCAAGAACACCCCACATGAATGCAATCAGATAGCCTGCCTGAAAAGCCATGGAAACAAATATGCGTGAAACGACGCTGAACCTGGTCCTCCGCAACTCGCCGGCATAGAGCACATCCTGCAATCCTTCAAGTTCGTCGGAACTTGTGGAGGCATATTCCATTGACTGCAACAGGGTGCGATGCTGTATGCTCTCCTGGACATGGGACTGGACCTTGGAATCGCTGTTTCTGATGTCAAGAGTGAGGTTTCTGATGCGTCCGGTGACATATTTACCCACTCCCAAGCCGACAGGCAGGACAACGACCACAACCAATGCCAACCTGTAATCAAGCCAGATCAGAAATGCAGCGGCGGCCGCAAACTGGAGGCATGAACCGATGAAATTAGGTACGGAAGAAATGAAGGCAGAAGATATAACCCTGACATCCTCCTGGATTCTGTTGATGATGTCTCCCGTATGATGCATACGCGTTCCGTCAGACTGCATCCTGAGCATGATGTCAAAGAGATTGCGTCTGAGATGGTTCTTCATCCGGATTTCAGTCTTGGCCTGAAGATATGCCTTCAAGGAGTTCAGGAGGATACGCAGAAGAATCACGCCGACAAGAACCATCAGCCATAGCCCCATAGCCCCGACGTCAGAGGTTCCGTTCAGTAAAGACACTGCTATATCCACCAGTTGTTTGCAACTATATACAAAGAAGACGGCGCAGAACGCGAAAGCGACATGACACAGAATCATGACCGCAAAAGGCATTCCATATGGGCGGATAACCCTGCTGAACCATCTTAAATAACGCATATACCTATTGTTTTATTGCCGCGTGGCATACATTTGCCGCATCTGCATCAGGAAGACATTCAAGATGCCAGCCGCTG
Source organism: Bacteroidales bacterium (assembly GCA_015060455.1). Classification (GTDB taxonomy): domain Bacteria; phylum Bacteroidota; class Bacteroidia; order Bacteroidales; family UBA932; genus Cryptobacteroides. The sequence continues at coordinate 32,521 of SUYM01000002.1, read as the reverse complement.
ACAAGGGAAATCACCTTCTCGACAGTCCTGTGAAGTGCATCGGTAGATCTTCTGTCCCATCTCATGCATGAGCATGCGGGCATCAGGGACGCATAGGATTGCAGTGCAGAAAGTTTTCTGATGACATTATGCGGTGCCTGCGACAGACGCACCGAGGCTTTCAAGGCCAGCACCTCATTCCTATAGCACGGAGTCTTTCCACTCCATGGGGTGCCGTAGATATTGACCTTGCCGTCCTCCACCCTGATGACAGGATTATCATCATTGAGAAGGTAAGTATTGGATATATGTTTGAGCCACAGGCTGCTGTGCGTGCTCTTGCCTGTACCGCTGCGTCCAAGGAACATATAGGCGCCACCGTCGTGAGCCACCACAGACGCGTGCACCATCAGGGTGTCCAGAGGGGTGGTGTTGAAGGTATATAGGAGCATCATCGCATTGCTGAGAGCAAATTCCGCAAGGCGCTCCGCATGAGAAGTCGGAACATAGACAGTCGCCTGACTGAGGTCTGATGAAGGGATTACAATACAATCCGGATGTTTCTTTGTGTAGGAAAATCCGAAGTTATATCCACCTTCTGCCTTCTCAAACAACCAGAAATATGGTGCTTCGTCATTGAGACACTCCACGACCTTACCCGGATCGAGTTCTTTAAGTGTCTGTGAATGAGCAAGTCTGACTGTAAAAAGTGGCTGAGCATCAGCAGCAGCGACAAAAGGCAGATAAGGTGCAAGATATTCTTCCTGAGAATATCCGTCAGGAAGTGAGACACCAAAGGTGTGTCCTGCAACTGTATATTTGTACATTTTTTCCATAAATCCTTCAAAGATAGGAATTTTTATCCGTATTTTTGCATCCGGGATTGATAATCCACATCATATCATCTATAATCTGGCGGATTGTCCGGACAATAAGAACAATATGGCGAAAACTATAATAAAAGACAAGGCTGTGATGATGGAAGAGATCAGGACTCTGATTTCAGAAGGCAAGACAGTGTCTCTGACTGTGAAAGGAAACAGCATGAACCCCTTCATGGTACACCTTCGCGACCAGATAACGCTCGGTCCGTGGACAGATGAAGACATCAGGCCCGGAACAGTAGCCCTGGTCAAGGACATTCGTGGAAATTATCTCATACACCGCATCATAAGACGCGACCCGGCCACGGTGGCCCTCCTTGGAGACGGAAACATCGGCATGACAGAAACCGCCACCATGGACAACATAATCGGCATCATGGTCAGCATCACCAGAAAAGGCCGCACAGTGACCTCACACAGCGCCTGCTGGCGTATCTACTCTTTCCTGTGGCACATCCTCACCCCAGTCCGCCGCTACCCTCTCGGCCTGTGGCGCCGGCTTAACGCAGACAAGGTCTTCGACTTCACCAATGCAAAATAAAACCGGCCCGCTGTTGCGGACCGGTGAGTTCACTAAATTTGCGTTACAAAAGTGCGATTTCATCCGTGGACAAGCCTGTCGCCTGTGAGATGATTGAGATATCAACTCCAAGTTCCTTTAACTTTGCGGCATTTGCATAGCGCTCTTTCTCCATGCCCTTCTCCATGCCTTCTGCCAGCCCGGCAGCATGACCACGCTTTTCGGCTATCTCCGCAGCAGTATTGATGGTGTTGAGGTAATCGCCCATATCTTCCAATGATTTATAGTATTGCTTTTTCTCTTCGGCTGTAAAGTTATCAATTTCTGCCAGCAAAAACAAACGAGTGAACAGAGGATCTGAAAATTTTTTCGGAATCTCATCCATCTCATGCATGTGTTTGAGCAGATACATCCACTTGTCTGTCACCGTTTCCAACTCCCACAGGTGCTTGTTGAAACGCCCCAGTTCGAGGAATACGAATCGCAGGGCGTCGGTCATGACCTCGCAACGGGAGTCCTCGTACAGTCGGTAGGACGAGCGGAACTGCTCCAGCGGCCAATCCCCGCAGTGAGCGAAACTGAAATTCAGGATGGCCACCACCGTGACAGGTCTCAGGTTGTAGTCCCAATCAAATCTTGGACCTGCCTCGCCCGCTGCCTTGCGTTTCAAGTATAGATCATGCGCTTCACGCCCCTGCTCATTGATTGGATAGGTCGTGTAATACAGTGCACGTTCTCGGAAATACTTCTGATAGCCCTTCTGCATCTCGATGATGAACGACGAGCCGTCCTTGCATTTACAGGAAATGTCAAATATGACCTTCCTATCCTCCTCTGTAAATCCGATGTGTTCGGTGGGAATGAAATCCACGTGCACAATCTCCACGTCTTCAATCACTGTGTTCAGAAATGCAATCAGCACATCCTTGTTGGCCTCGGACCCGAACAGACGCTTGAACATAAAATCGCACAGCAACTCCGCATACTTCTGTTTTGTCTTCTGCGGGTCAACACTTTCTTCTTTTTCCTTCATAGCAGAAATTTAAGTTGTTAATAATTCTCTCATCACAGCCAGGACTTTGGTCTGATGTGATGTTCCGCTGCAAAGTTCCGGACACTTATCCGTGTCCCCAAAAAGAAAACGGATAAATTTAAAAATCGCTGTCTGAGGTAGTTCAGATAGCGATTTTCGGAAGTAATTTCGAGAAAAAACACTCTATTTTTTGCTGAAATCGCATATTTTAGATTCAGATCTCAGGCGGAAATTTACCGGTTGCATCCGTAAAACAGGGCAAATTGCGGATGGAGATGTCAAGCAGGGCATACATCTGTTGGCAGCGAGCAAAATAAAAACCGGCCCGCGGGAGGCGGACCGGTGAAGTGAATATTAGTCGGTTTGATTATTTCTTGGTAAGGCCAACTACTTTGCCGCCAAATGTAATTAATGTTGAGCCTCCAATGTTCATTACGTTAGGTGATACTTCAGAAACAGTCCACTCAGAATTATCATCAAGAACAGCGGTAAAGTTAAATTTCATTGACTGGAGTTCATCAAGTGAAGCTGGTGCTATTATAACGAATTTAACCGGATCACCTGTTGAATATATTGTCACAGATTGCATTGTTACAAAATCAAGACCTTCTGATGCTTTAATCTCCTGGTTTGTAGTTACTTCAACAGGTGCAGAAGTACCAGAAATTGATTTTTCAACAAGATTGAATTTCGCATTACTATACGCGATTGGCTTATCCGCAGTTACCACCATTTTGACAAGTTTCTTACCCACGAGTTCTGATTCCTGGCCACTGAATTCAATAGATCCTGTGTTAAGAGCCATCGTTACGCATGTAAATGTTCCAAGATCCACAGGAGCAGATGTATATTCTTCAACTACTTTAGATGCATATACAAAAGACAAGGCCGGATTTGTAGTTTGCCCACGGAAAGTAAGTTCATCCTGTTTTGTAAGATCAGGCATAGGAACTGCTGTTACATCTGTTGCAGCTGCATTGTATGGTGAGTAAGCATACACGTTGTGTACTCCCTGTTTGAAACCTGCCTTCTCTGCGCTTGCAGTGAGTGCAACGTTACCAACTGGATCACCGAACATCCAATACTTGCTTGTAGGATCGTTCTCATCAAGAAGCACAGAATTGTCTGCACAAGTCTCAGATGGAGTATAAAGAAGGTTAGACTGAGTCAGACCATCAGAAGTAACAAATACACCAAGTTTCTCACCTGGATACCATGAATTTGTTGCTGCATTGGTACTCTCACCGCTAAGTGCGATTTCACCTACTACAGGAAAATCCTTTGGCTGATCTTCAGCAGGATCACATGCAACAGTTGCTGCTACAGCAAATGCTGCACAAATAAAATAATTATGTCGTTTCATAATGTTAGTAATTTAGTTGATGTTACAAATTTAAAAAATATTTTTAATATTCACCTTCAAAATTAGTTGCCCAAACGATATCCTTGACATCACCGAAGCCAGAAAGAGACTTAAGATGCAGGTCAGGATTCCTTCCTTCAAACGCCTTGACCATCTGATCAGTTGCTACATCAATGATATCAACATCACCATTTTCCTGCACGAGAGCCATTCTCCAGTTTACAGCTTCACTGTTTCCACCATAATCCTTGAACTCACAGACAATCGGGCTTCCACAAAGATGAGTGATCCTTGAACCAGCTGTATAAGCAAGAACATGAGACTTGGTAGCCATGCTATATACATAGAAATTCTTACCACCATCTGTGAAGTAGAAGTATGGATTCTTTTCAAAGTTTGTCGACATCTTCACCACACTCTTGTCTGTCATAACTGATGATCCAGTAAATGGAGTCATCGTATTCTGAGTTATGATATGGTTGTTAGAATCAAGCGTCTTTGCTTCAAATGTATATACCTGATAGTTTCCAGACCCACCTAAGTCGATCAATGTCACGTAATTAGGATAAGTAGTCTGTCCATATCCGGATTCGTCAGGCGCTACGATTTCATAAGCACCGGCAGCAAGGCATCTAGTTCCCTGTGGAAGTTCATTAACCTTTGGAACCGATGCGTCAAATTCTCCTTCATCATCGTAGTGAGATAGATAAACCACCTTTGGAGAATAAGCCTCATAATCAGTACCATACCCACCCGGTACAAATACCAGAAAACGGTTATTGAGAGAATCATACAGCAGCGCCTTATCAGAATTGGCAGTCCAGAACGTGACATTCTGGAAACCCTGGAAATAGGTAATATTTGCTCCGCCCTCAAAAGTATACGGCATTGAAGAATATGTACCATAGAATGGAATCTCGTCATACTGTCTCTCGAATGCTCTTACATACACATTTCCTTGAGGAGTAGCGATAAGATAATAATTACCTTTCCAGGCGAATCCAGACATGGTAAAGTCACTCTCTGGCTCTGCGCCAGCCAGGAATTCATCAGCCATCATCTTATCCTTCATAAGATTACGTCCGTCCAATGTGACAGTTCCGCTCTGCTGGTTCAAGACAATTTTCGGAAGTCCTGATACATAGTTATTAGGAATAGAGCCTAAGACATAATAATAATTCAAAGACTTAGGCCCTTGGCCCAGTGGTTCTGGCAGGTCCATCAGTTCCTCGAGCTTATGCGAAGCAAAATAAGTGTTCGGAGCAATGAATGACAAACTTGAATTGCCGGTACCATAGTCACAAAGCAGCATCCATCCCCAACCTATCGCACTCTTTGCATGAACAGTGTAGTTATCACTGATATATACCTCGCCTGTCTCTCTGTTGGTAATCTTGATGATGAGTGAAAATCCTCCGACTTTCTTGAAGGTATAGTTTATCCTATATCCGGTCGCAACAAGTTCCTCGTTAAGATACCAGTTAATCTCAAACTTCTTATCAATATCAGCTTCATTAGCGAAAGTCTCTGAAAACTCAACAGGAGCCACCATGGTTGCCTGGTCACCTGAAGTAAATGTATAACCTTCATTTACAGACTTATAGGTAACCTTATTGGTTTTCTTATAATCATATTTGCTGAGGTCTTCGATACATGACACCGAAAGAACCACCAGTGAAAGCAGTAATATTATACGTTTCATAATTCTCATAGTTTATCAGTCCGGTATTGTATCGTAAAGACGGGTAGTACCATCTTCTGCATAATATTCATATGAATCCCAGTTGTCTTTCCACCACTGCTTGAATTCAAGCATCTTGGCCTTGAAAGCCATACCGCCTCCAAACTCGTCTGTATTCCTCAAGACTTTACCAAGGAAGATGTTCAGAACTCTATATTTCATGGCAGAATATGCTCCGATATCAGAAGTGTGTGCTCCCCACCACGATGGAGTATTCTGAATCTTGTCATAGACATGTATTGTGACAGTGTTGTAAATTGCCGGGCCGACAATATGTGCGTCTGATGTTGCGTCCATCTTGACAGAAATACGATAATCTGTATCAAGAAGCTTTTCACGACGTTTTACTGTCACCCAAAGAGTGTCCACGGCTCTTTCTTTTCCTTCTCTGAACAGAGTAAATTCAGGAAGATGATAATCGCTGTCCTTGGCAGTAGTCTTATCTTTTACTGTACTAAGAAAACATTTGAACTCTGCTTCTGGAGTATATCCCCAGAGTCTTATCTCTACCGGTACCATTACCTCAGTTTCAGCTGTTGTCATACCGTCCAGAGCGAAATTATACTCTACTTCTGGGGTTCCATTCAAAGAAGGAGTAAAATGAACATAATTATCTCCATTGTACACGTCCAGAGTGTCTTCCTTGCATGATACCACAGCAAGCAGAATTAACGGAAGTATATATATAATCTTTTTCATAATCATAAATTAAAATGGACTTTCAGATGTAGGTATCGGAAGCACATAGTTCGCTGCTCTCATCTGCACTTCAGTTCCAGGGTTGGTTGAACTTTGTATCTTCTGCATGTTGAGTCGCTTATAGAGATAGAATACCTGTCCCTCAGTCATCATATCCTTTCTGAACTCTGTAATGATCTCATCAAGCATCGATTCCTTTGTAGATGCGGTAATGGATCTTTCAGCTCCACGAGCTTGTCTCACGTCAGAAAGATACTGTATAGCCTCATCATACTTTCCGTTTTCTGCAGACAACTCTGCAAGCATGTAACAGATCTCACTGAATCTGAAAAGAGGAACCATTGGATTTTCAAGAGCCTCCACGACTGCTTCTGCTGACACACTCCACTTTCCTGTATAATAGGCCTTATTTACAGCATTTGTAGACTTCAGAATATATGTGAATCTATAATCACTGTAAAGACCTGTATTATCTGTAGCAAAGAGTGTCTCTATGTTTGCCAAAGGATATCTTACATTGTTATCGCTACCGTAAAGACCTGCATCGTAATCAACAGCAAGATTCTTGTTATATGCAGCGAACATCACATCTGTACCAAGTTTGAAATGTCTCAGATCACTGTTGCATGTGATCTCATCTTCTGAATTGAAGCCAATCCATCCCTTTGTTGTATAGAAATCATCATAAAGTGCCTTGGCAGCAGATCTTGCCAATGTCTTGTAACTTCCACCTGCGTACATGCAGACACGTGCCTTCAATGCGAGCAATGACATATAGTTCATTCTCCAGCCTCTGAACCAGAAGAATTCACCCATCTCATCGATATATGTCTTACAGTCCAGACGATACCTTGAGTTCCATGTAGGAGTAACAGAGTTCATCATACTTGCATACATCGCCTCAGGATGGAATTCTGTATCAAAGTGCTTCAATAATGGCTCTGCCACAGCAATATCCTTAAGACACTTCTCAATGAAAGATATGACAGAAAGCTTTTCTCCAATCTGTGGTCCAAACTGCTCTCTATATGGGATATATGTTCCCGAAGGATTAGTTGATGGAGCCGGAGCGAAAAGTCTTAGAAGATCAAAATGGAGCATTGCACGGAGAGCATATGCCTCAGCTTTAATCAGGCTACGTTCCTCTTCTCCGTAAGTAAACTCACTCTTATCAAGTCCATCGATATGAGATATGACCTTGTTAAGATTGGCAATGATCGAATACTGTCTCTCCCAGATAGACTGTATGACAGACTGTGTAGTTGCAGAATTGTATACAAAATTTGCTGCATCCTTGCTTGACTGCATGCTATATGAACCTACATATGAGTCGTCTGTAAGGTACTCCTGTGCTACGGCACTAAGGAATCCCCAAGACAGATTCTCTCCATAAAGGTCTGTAGAGCCCATTTCAAGATAAATTCCATTCAGAGCATTCCTGAAGCCATATCCGGTAGTGAACAAGTCGTCTTCATCAATGGCATTCTCCGGAGTGATGGCCAGCCAGTTGCATGAGGCGCTCAAAAGGGTGAATGATAATATATATAGTATTTTTTTCATATTCATTTATTTAGATGTCTCGACTTCGCTCGACATGACGGAGGATTAGAATCCGAGGTTAAGGGTGAAACTGAATGAACGTGAGTATGGATATGACAGACCTCTTTCCCTGCGGATTGTCGAGAGATAGAAGATGTCATTTGCACTCAGCGACAATTTACACATCGAGATATGCGCCTTGCGAAGCAGTGCAGGCTTGAAGTCATAACTCAGAGTCACCGAACTGAACTGCAAGGTGTTGTCCTTCTGCACAAAACGTGAGGTCGATCCTGTGGTGATGTTTCTGTCACGGATGTCCTTCATCGTAGTCACGTCACCCGGCTTCTGCCAGCGGTCCATGAGCACTCGCCTATCGACATTTTCCTTCGAGAGATCCACGTTCTCCACGTAGTTCACGAGGGTGCTGTTGTAGGCATCTCCTCCGAAATGATAGAGGAAGGACGTGAAGAGCGACCACTCGCGGAACGACGCTGTGACTCCGAACGAGCCCTGTCCCTTAGGCGCAGTGTCTCCGATGACCACCCAGTCCTCAGCAGACCACACATCCGTCACCTCACCATTAGGTTTGAGGAAGATCTCCTTACCGTTGGAAGGACTGATACCGAGGGATTTCATACCTGCGATGGCAGTCATTGACGCACCCTCATAGTATTTCAGATATGGCTTGGCATACTCCTGATTGGTCGATGTGGTAGGATTGTAATTCTTAAAAGCCTCCTCGACCTTCTTGTTATATGCCTCCATCGCCTCGGAGATTTCAAGCACTGTGTTCTTGTTACGTGCAAAGTTTCCGAAAGCCTGCACCATCCAGTCCTTGTCCTGATATACACGCACGCGCAGATCCAATTCCACACCGAGGTTTCTCACCTTACCCATATTCTCCTTGTGTGAGGTGAATCCTGTCGATGAAGGAAGAGCAAAATCTGTAATCAGATCGACTGTCTTGGCGTTATATACCGACGCTTTCAGATAGATCCTGTCCTTCCAGAGGCCGAACTCGAATCCAAGGTCCAACTGATAGGTCCTCTCCCATTTGAGGTCCTTGTTTCCCATCTGTGAAAGATATACGCCATATCCGGTAGGAAACCAGTTTCCGGTCTCCAGTTGATAGAGGTTACGCGCTGAGTACTGCGAGAAGTTTGTCTTACCTGTCAATCCGTATGATCCTCTGAATTTCAAAGTAGAAAGAGCAGTATTCTTGAAAACCTGATAATTATGGATATTTATACCTGCACCTGCTGCCCAGAACATGGACCATCTTTTATTTGAACCGAACTCTGACGATCCGTCAAGACGTCCTGTAAGGTCAGCGAAATAGATATTGTCATAAGCATAGTTACCTGTAAGGAGAAAACCAAGCAGACGTGTGCGCTGGTCATTTCTTGTCGGTTTATTGACAATCTCTGCCGCATAGTTGGATGATGTCAGGTCACCACCAGGGAATCCACGGTAATCCGCGTACTCAGTTATGTACTGTGTCGAGCGGAGGTTTCCGGAGAGGTTCATATTGAGGTAGTGCTTCTTGATGCTCTTGTTATACATGAGCTGAAGAGTACCGTCAATGATATTGCTGTCACCGGACGATACGCTCTTGTCACCGTTCAGAGCGAGATTTGCTGTTCCATATGAAGCTGATGCCGGATCCTTGTAAAGTTCTGAATTGTCACGTTTGATAGTCGCTGACATCTGAAGTCTCAGACGAAGTTCCTTGGTGATATTCCAGTTTACGAGGAGGTTATCTACGATTTCATAATAATTCGACTTGTCATAACTATTGTAATTATGAATCTCATACAGCGGATTGACGAGGGTTCCAGAATATCCGGCGAAACTTTCCAGTTTACGAAGGTAATTGCCATCCTCATCATATATCCTCAAGTAAGGATTCAGGTGGGAATAATCGCTGAATGAGTTGAAAGGTACATCATTGCTGTTTCCGAAGGTAAATGTAACCTTATTCTTTACCTGGAACTTTCCAATACGGTAATCTACATAGAAACCAGCGCCTGTAACATTTCTGTTTGACTTCTGCATGACTCCGTTTTCACCATTGTAGTTCAGTTCTACACCCCATCTGACGTTATTCTCACCACCGTCCACATATATAGAGTGTCTCTGGCTGAATGCGGTTCTGAGTCCAAGTGAAAGCCAATATGTATCGACACCTTGGATTATATTGTTCATACGCTGATAATATCCGTTTGTATATGGGGAAATTGACGGAGTCGAGCTATCATATAATCCAGCAAGCCTTTCTGCTTCAAGTTTTTCTTTGGCAGTCATCAAGTTGTATGACGAAAGGTCAGGAGTCTCGAACGAAAGGGTCGTATTGTACTGGAGACGGAGTTTTCCTGCCTCAGGAGCACGGAGTTCGACCACGATCACACCGTTTGCAGCACGTGAACCATAGAGGGCTGTTGCCGCAGCATCCTTCAAGATATTGATGGAGTGGATACGGGTAGGGTCAAGGTCATAGATCTTCTCCACATCCACCTCGAAACCGTCGAGAATGAAGATAGGCATATTGGAAGTACCTGAGAGCGACTGCTTCGAAATATCCTGGGTTTCAAGATTGGTACCTGCCACGCTGGTCTGGCCGCGGAGGGAAATTTCCGGAGAGGCATTAGGGTTGGAACCCGCTGCAATGTTCTGCTGGATACGGAAGGAAGGGTCGAAGGTCTGGATGGCCGAAATCATGTTATTAGGATTGGCCTTGAGGATTTCGTCCTTCTTGATCTTCGTGGTATTACCGGAGAAACCGTCCTTTCTGATCGGAGCGAAACCCGTAACGATCACGTCGTCAAGACTTTCCGTTGCCTCGACCATGGTCATGTCCATCTTGGCATGACTGGCAATCTTCGCTGTTATGGTCTCATATCCGAGCAATGAGAACACCAGTTTTCCACCACCCTGAGGGCGCTTGATGGAATAGTATCCGTTCTCATCCGTTACAGCGCCATAGTTCTTGCCTTCGAAATACACGGTGACTCCGACCAAAGGCTCGTCTGTAACGCGGTCTCGTACGATACCTGCGACATATCCTTCATTGGATTGCGCATACACGCCCTCCCCGCCTGTAAAAAGAAGGGTTAGGAGCGTAAGTCCCAAAAGGATTGATTTTTTAAATTCAGACATCATATTTGTTGGTTCGTTTATTTGTTCAATATGTCAAGTATTCCTTCATTTCTGATGATGATCATACCGTGACGGTCTTCTGTGATACCCTTTTCTATCTTGTAGGTATATCTCGGCACCGAGCCTTCCATCACGGTCGGAAGGTAGATATATTCTATATTGTTACATTTCTTCTGAAGGTCCTCGCCTGCTTCGATGATATGCGTCGATATCATGAAGATGCAACTGGACTTGGCAGAAAATGCCTCAGTGACAGCAACTGTCGCGTCGTATGCGTCCTTCACGTTGGTTCCGCGGAAGAGTTCATCAAAGATGATCACAAGACGAGGCCAGCGGTTAACGCTCTGGGCACATCTTTTCAGTCGGCGGACCTCAGCATAGAAATGGCTGAATCCCTGGTTGAGACAGTCCGGAAGGTTGATGGTGGTGAAAAGTCCGTCACGCACAGAGAACCTCATGGACCGGGCAGGCACAGGGAAGCCTACATGGGCAAGGAACACACAGATTCCGAAAGTCTTCATGAAGGTGGATTTTCCCGCCATGTTTGCACCAGTAAGGAAGATGATGTTATTGTCGCTTGTCACCTTCACATCATTTGCAACAGGAGCCTTCAGCATAGGGTGAAAGGCCTGTGTCATCTCCATGACATTCTCGTCGGAAGGAAGCACCTGGGCCATCACAAACCCTCTTTCCTTTGCAACTCCTGCTACTGAGATATACACATCCAGATGATATATATAATCAAGAAGAGTCCTGACCTTGTCAAGATGCTCATATCTGAACAGGGTATCAAAGGCGGCAGCCTGAACGAGGGTCAACGATTGGAGATCCCTTGCTTCAAGAACAGGCTTGAATACTTCATCCTTGATCAGTGAACGTATCTTGGGCAGAGTTACAGTTATATTCTTCAACTGCTCATCCGCAATCATGTCGGAAGTGAAGGCATCAAGAGTCTGAACGATATTTATAAGGGAGAGGATACCCTGCTCAGCCTGTTCAAACTCCGTATCAGTCTTTATCAGTTTCTTGATCTTACGCTGAAAGGCAGCGCCCTCTGACTTTTCATCATGTCCGACCACGATCCTTGTCCTCTCGTCCGTATCGGACAGATAGAACTCGGCTGCATCAAACCAGATGGCCTTGAACGGGAAAGTCACCCCTGTACGCTGAAAATAATCGATGATGGCTGTTCGACGACGGATAAGTTCGTAATTGTCCAGAGGATTGTAGAACATCTCTTCCAGAATCTGGGCACCACCTCTTGTACGGGCATTGTTGAAAAGCCCATATACCGAAATCTCCTTCTTGTGCGAGAAGATTCCGAGGTCGTTAAGTGTCTGTTTGTCAACTATGAAACTCATGACTGGATATCGTTTACAGCCTCTCCCCGTATTATATCGAGAATACGCTCGTTCATAATGATTGTCATACCATGTCGGTCGGCAGAAATGCCCTCTGCAAGTTTGTATGGATATACGAGTCTGTTGCCGGCCATCTGCGCTGCAAGGAATCTGAACTGTACATTGCCGCATTTCTCTGCAAGTGCAGGTCCCACCTCGACAATATGGGTGGAGATGATGTAGAGACAGTTACGATGGCTTGCGTATGCGTCTGTCACTGCAAGGGTGGCATCGTAGGCATCCTTCACATTCGTTCCCTTGAACAACTCGTCAAAGATGATGAAAAGGTTGCGTCCTTCCGCCACTCTCTCCGCTATACCCTTGACTCTCAGCACTTCCGCATAGAAATGGCTATATCCCTGAGAAATATCGTCAGGCACATTGATAGAGGTATAGATGCCTTCGACCGGAGTAAACTCCATTGCCTCCGCCGGCACCGGAAAGCCCATCTGAGCAAGATAATATGCGATGGATACAGCCTTCATGAATGTTGACTTACCTGCCATGTTCACACCTGTAAGGAAGAACACATTATGTTCTGAATCAATCCTGATGTCGTTTGCAACAGGTTTGAGCAGGGACGGATGCCAAACGCCCTTGATATCGACAAATCGAGACTCGCTTTCGACTGCCTCTGCAAATCCATATCCTCTGGTGCGGGCTGCATTTCCGACTGAAACACAGACATCAAGTTCAGCGACAAGCGCCATCATCCTGTCGATTCCCTCACGGAGTCTGACTCTGAACAGACGGTCCGCCTTGACAGTCTGTCCCAAGGTGAGTTTGCCTTTCATTGCGGCAATCTTCTTCACCTGATTAAGCATCTGTGCTGAAAACACAGTGTTGAAATTGTCGATTTCAGCCTTTACCGGACAGTTCTCCACCGGAAAATCAGCAAGGAAGGCTGACATCCTCACAATCATATCAGCAAGAACAATGATCGACTCCTGAAGTTTTTCATAGTTCTTGTCGTTGGCAAAAATCTGCTTGAACTTGCACAAATATATGCCCATGGCGGCAGATGTGCTGTTCTCTCCCCCATTAAGATTCAGAAAATACTCCACTGACTCGACCTGCTGCTCATCAAAAGGGAAATCAAGTTGGAGGTCAGCATAGTATCTGAACATTCGGGAGCGGCTGTTTATCTCAGCCGCTTCGGTCATAGGGTTACGGAACATGTTTTCGAGCATCTGACGGCCGCTGCGGGTGGTCGTGCTGTCGAATATGTTTATAATGGAGTCCTTCTTGAACCTGCCGAGCAGATTCAAGTCCTCCATCGTCTGTCTATCTGTTAAAAATACCATTATCTGCTCTTTCTACGTATAAGAATAAAGATACCGAGCAAGGCTATGATACCCGGAAGTATTCCATTGAATATCCATTTTATCCAATCCTTTGCACCCTGTTTGAGGTATATGTCTGTATCAGGGCTTGCAGGACGGCCAGCATAGATAGGGAAATTGCCGTCTGTAAGATAGTGGAACGACTCTGAGATAAGGCAATAGTTCGCCGCAGGAATACCTGTCCTGTTCATCATCAGTTCACCGTTTGCAATCATGTCCGCGTTTCCTATCACAACAATGCTCTGCTTCTTCTGACCCACCATACGGTCAAGGGCAACAGCAATCGGCTGCTTTTTGAGAAGTCTTTCGCCGGTTGCAGGGTCGAAAGTTGCCTTATTGTTCTCAAAATCAACGACCTGGAGTTCATTCCACACTCTTGTGGAATCCGTGACAAGCGAGTCTGTCGTTGAGATTTCGAGCACATTGAAACCTTTTTCTGCGGCTCCATCCGTAATGATACCCATGGTGCTCAGACCGGCAACCTTGTTCTTTTTGAGGCGGTACATCGCATAGCCCGGACTTACAAGATCAGCCTGCTTCGAGATATCACCGACAATCAGATCCTGAGCATACAACTTGCTCTCCTGAACCAGGATACCGTCCATGAAATCAAGTCCGGTCATCTCCATTACAGGAGTTATGTACTGTCTGTTATACGGTTTGGCAGCGATGAAGAGGTTTCCGCCGTTCTCTATATATTTCTCTATTCTCGCAAGTTCCTCAGCAGTATAATGACTCTTGGGATCTGCTATGAGAAGAATTGAGATATCCTCGGGAACATCTGCCTCTGCAAGGGATACCATCTCCACGTCAAATCCCTGATTCACAAGGGCATGACGGAAGACATAACTGCTTGCAAAGGTAAAATATCCCTTGTCTCCGATATTGAAGATATCCCTTTCGTCGTGTCCGTAAAGCACTCCGACCTTAGGTACATCCTCATAGAGCCTCTTCATTGCGGCCGTAATCTCCCTTTCACCCGGATGCCTTTCGTTATCCTCATATATACGGAGCCTTGCTGTCCTTCCATGAGGACCTCCCTCGATAACCCTGAGGAAGCGGAAATCCTCTGTCTGAAGGTCAAGTTCGGCAATCATATCGGCCATCTGATCCGGCGAAAGGAACTTGTCGAAATCAACCTTATGTATCTTGGCCATCTTCTCAGCCTTCTGAAGCGAATCAAGACCCTCGAATTTCTTGTTGTTTATCGGATAACTCTGTGAAGGATGCCAGTAATATACATACTTCATCTTTATCTCCGGCTTGAAACGGGTGTACCAGTCGAAACGTGATACGTCACGTGTGTAATTTCTCGGAAGACCGTTATACATATCGTTTCCAAGAAGGTTGACATACGTGGTGATGGTCATCGGTCCATCAAGTTTCTCCATTACCTTCTGACTCTCGACAGTCAGGGTGTTTGACTTGGTACGGGTGGTGTCAAGATAGAACTTGAATACAGGTCTTGAACTGGCAAAGCCGATACCACAGAACAGCACAATGACCGCTATGTATTTGAGGGTCATCACCTTGCGTGTACTTCTGACAGCCTCGCCCTGGAGACGAAGAATAGTAAGGGAGAGGAAAAGGGCGATGATTGTGAGGAAATAGATCACATCCTCGCTGCATATCATACCACGGATGAATGTGCTTGCACGACCGGAGATTCCCACCCAGAAGGCGATCTCCCTGACAACAGGGATACCCTGACCCACTGTTGTAAGGTAATTGAGTCCGAACAGGGCGGCGATAGTACCTACGGCTGCAATGATCTGGTATCTTGTCAGAGACGACATGAAGATACCTATGGCAGAATAAGCGAGGAGCAGGAGATAAAGTCCCAGAAGTCCTGAAAAGACCGGACCTGCATCTATGTCCTTCACTACAACACAGCACAGAAGCGCCTGAATAAGAAGTCCTGAAAGCATGATGAATCCGTAGAACACCATGGAGAGGAACTTTCCGAGCACGATCTGTGTCTCTGAGACAGGTGAAGAAAGAAGAAGGCGGTCAGTGCCTGTGGTCTTCTCCCTGCTCATAATGCCCATTGTGAGCAGAGGAATGTATATGAACAGGTATCCCTGAATATTAGGGAACACTCCATTCCAATTGTCGATGAATATCTGGTTGGTGACAACTGACAATCCATGACCAAGGAGTTTCACACGCAGGAGCATGCTCATCACCTCGGAGAATGCCGCACCGCACTGCACGAAGAATATCACGAGCAGGATCCAGGCAATCGGAGAATAGAAGAGTTGACGCAACTCGTTCTTTGCTATATTATATATCGTTTTCATCATTATCTGGATTTTCTACGAACAAATATCAGGATTGCAGCAATCAGCATGATCAGAGGAATTACAGCGGCAAATCCCCATTTCACATAAGGAAGCATCTCGATGCTTGCCTTCACAGAGGTATCACGGCTTGCAGCACGTGGTGTCTCGATCGGATACTTGCCGTCACACATCCACTTGTAGGTGTGGTAGAGGAACGGGAAATTCGCTGATTGAACCTGATAACGCTGCTTCATGAGTTCGCCGTTGCTGAAACAGTCCGAATCACCCATAAGAAGAATCTTCTGGGTCCTTTCACCCATCGGACGAGTAAGTTGGATAGCAACAGACTTGGCACCTTTCTTTTCCGTAGAAGGGTCGAATTCTGCTGTTGTATTGACAAAGTCGGTTGTCTGTCTTTCGTTCCAACTGCCGTCTGCACTTGCAAGAATTGTCAGAGGAGCAAAACCCTTGTCACGGCTTGCAGCCACCTGCACTGTTCCCGGCATGGTGATCTTGTTGGCAAAGCCCTCCATCTCAGGATATTTCTTTGCTGCATTTGCTGTCACACGACCAAGAACCAGGTCCTGCTGGAGGTCACCCATGTCAGAAACTATGCGACCATTGACAAAACGTCCTCCTACCATTGCCGCCACCTGGTTTGCATTCGCCTGAGAACCAGGATCGGCAGAGAGAATCATATTGCGTCCGCTGTCGATATATCTCTGAATCTCAGCAAGTTCCTCATCAGCAAACGCTTTTCTTGGGTCAGCGATTACAAGTATCTGGATAGAGTCAGGAATATGACAATCCTTTGTAAGATCAAGTTCTATGACGTCAAATCCGTTGTTGATGAGCGAGTGTCGCTGACCTTTGTCGCTTGAAAAGATAAGATAATCCTTGTCGCCCGGACGATAGACACTTCTTTCCTCGTGTCCTGTGAGGAAAGCCACCGGCACAGAGCCCTCGACAAGACGCTTGAATGCTGCGGTGATCTCCTTCTCCTCAGGCATTCTCTTGCTGTCGTTGAATATACGGAGGAAGGTGCTGCGACCGTCTTCGAGTTTGATTTCACGTACAAGACGATATCCCTCAGTGCTCAGATCCTTCTTCTGAGAGATCTCTTCAAGGGTCTGGAACATCTTGAAATTGATCTCATAGATTTCAGCAATCCTTCTTGCCCTTTCCTCATTTGTAAGTTTAGGGAAACGACGATATACTGACTTGCTGCCCGCATCTGCCCAGTAATACTCATACTTTATCTTCATATCAGGCTTGAAGCGGAGATACTGCTTGAAATATTCCTTGTCGCTGTTGAACTTTGACGGAATACCAAGATAGAAGCCCTCCTCATCAAGGATATTGGTGTAGGTGGTCATTGTCACCTTGCCGTCGATCTTGGAAAGGACCTCCTGGCTTGGACGGGTTATCGTATTTGACTTTGTCGCAGTGACATCATAGAAACCCATGAGTTGGGGTCTTGATGAAAGGAAGGCAATCGCCACAGTCACAAGAACCGCAGCAGAATATCCTGCAAAACGCACCTTTGCCGAGCGAGAGCGTCTCTTGTTCGATATGCGGAAAATCGCAAGCACGAGGAAGAGTGCAGTAACTGTGATGAAATATATCAGGTCCTCGCTGCATATAAGTCCCGCTATGAAGGTCTCGCAACGTCCGCTTATTGAAAGCCACCAAGTTATGTCACGAAGCCAGATCACATCCTGAGCAAGTTTGTTGACCATGCTCAGACCGGCAAGAAGGGCAAATGTGGCAAGGGCTGCAACCACCTGATATGATGTCAGGGACGACATGAACACACCTATTGCAGAGTATGCGCAGATCAGGAGGAAGAGGCCGAATATACCGGTAAGCACAAGCGGCATATCCACATTGTTGATCATCGAGCAGCCGAAGAGGGTGAATGCAGTGACTACGGCCACCATTGCAAGTCCGTAACCGAGCATGGCCACGAACTTACCCATGACTATCTGCGTATCATTGATCGGCGATGAATACAGGAGTTTGATGGAACCTGTACTGAGGTCCCTGCTTATCATACCCATCGACACAAGAGGTATGAACAGGAACAGATAGAACTTCACCGTCGGGAACAATCCGTATGAATCTGAACTGAACATGCCGTTGGTGATGAACGACAGATGTGAACCGGCCTCCTGAGCCTCAGCATACATACTGAATACATCAGTGAAGAAGAGGGCACACAAGACTGTGAACACCATCAGCATTATCCACGCGACAGGAGTCGTGAAGATCATCTTCAACTCCGTGCGGGCAATATTTAATACTACACTTCTATTCATGATCATCAGCGGATTTACTTGTTCTTACGACCAGAAAGTTGTGCGAACACATCGTTCATAGAACTCTTCTCAAGCTGGATCTCGCTCAGACCCCAGCCGTTGCGTACGCTCGCATCAACCATACGGGTAAGCGTGTCCCTGTCTCCGTCAAACCATACACGGAAACGTGAACTGTACTCCGATATAGGCTTGACATCAGTCACACCTGCAACAGCCATGAGTTCCTCTTCAAGCGGTGCGTGCGAGAGAGTCATCACGAATGTATCCGGCTCGATATAGTTGTCGAAATCATCGATTGTACCGCTGAACACCACTGAGCCATGCTCGATCATCATGATACGGTCACAAGTAGCCTGTACCTCGGAAAGGATGTGAGTCGAGATAAGCACTGCCCTGTCCTTTGCTATATCCTTGATAAGGCTGCGCACGTCGAGAATCTGGTTAGGGTCAAGACCGTTTGTCGGTTCGTCCATGACCACAAGTTTCGGATTATGGATTATGGCCTGGGCGATACCCACACGCTGCTGATATCCTCCTGAGAGGTTCTTTATGAGTCTCTTGCTGAAATGCGAGATGCCACACTTTTCCTTTGCTGTTTCAAGGGCAGCAGGAATTTCTGCCGGTTCCATCTGACGGAGTTGGGCAGCGTATGTCAGATACTCATCGACTGTAAGGTCGCCGTAAAGAGGTGGTTTCTGCGGGAGAAAACCTATGTTCTGCTTTGCGGCAACAGGGTTCTCACGAAGGTTGATGCCGTTGATATACACGTCACCCTCTGTCTGCGAAAGCACTCCGCAGATGATGTTCATGATTGTAGATTTTCCTGCTCCGTTCGAGCCGAGAAGACCCACGATACCGGTCTGGCTGATCTCGAAATTGATGTCACGCACAGCCCACTGTACGCTGTACTTGTGTGACAGATTTTCAACTTTGACAATACTCTGATTCATAGCGTTATTATTTATTTTTCCTATATCCCCTTATTACGACATATCTCCGTGTCATCAAATGGTGGCGCGGAGGTATGGTCTTGTTTTCGTGTTATTCTAAAACTTGAAACTGTCTTTCAAGGCTGTGGTCTTGTTGAAGACAAAGTGCTGCGGCGTGCTGTCCGGATCCTTGTAGAAATATCCCACTCGCTCGAACTGGACTGCGATGCCTGATATATCTTCCAGAAGCGCAGGTTCGGCATATCCCTTTCCAACAACCAGCGACTCAGGATTGAGGTAGTTCTTGTAGTCCTCTCCCTCAGGAATCTGTCCCATCTGAGCCTCGGTGAAGAGTTTGTCGTAAAGTCTGAGTTCGATTTCCTTCGCATGATCTGTGGAAACCCAATGGATTGTTCCCTTGACCGAGCGCCACTCTCCTGCCCCAGGCTTCGAGGTCGGATCGTAAGTACACTTTATCTCTACGATATTGCCCTCGGCATCCTTCACCACTTCCTGACACTTTATTATATATGTATATTTGAGCCTTACCTCCCCGTCCGGTTTGAGACGGAAATATTTCTTAGGAGGCTCCTCCATAAAGTCGTTTCTCTCGATATAGACCTCACCGGTGAACGGAACCTTGCGTGATGGTCCTTCCGGATCTGCCGGGTTAAGAGGAGCATCGAACCATTCCACCTTGCCTTTCTCCCAGTTGGTGATGGTAAGTTTCACCGGATCCTGAACCACCATATAACGGTTCGAGCGTTCATTAAGATCCTGACGCACGCACCATTCCATAAGTTGAAGGTCGATAAGCTGCTCACGCTTTGCCACACCCACCTTCTCGGCGAACATACGGATCGACTCAGGCGTGTAGCCCCTACGACGGATACCGCAGATGGTCGGCATACGAGGGTCATCCCAGCCGCTGACGAAATTGTTCTTTACAAGTTCGAGGAGTTTACGCTTTGACATGACCGTATATGTAAGGTTGAGTCTGGCGAACTCATGCTGGTGAGAAGGGAAAATACCGAGTTTCTCAATGAACCAGTCATAAAGAGGACGATGGACGTCAAACTCGAGCGTACAGATGGAATGAGTGATATTCTCTATACTGTCAGACTGACCGTGTGCATAGTCGTACATCGGATAAATGCACCACTTGCTGCCGGTCCTGTGGTGGTCGGCATGAATGATACGGTACATCAGAGGGTCACGGAAAAGCATGTTAGGGTGAGCCATATCTATCTTGGCACGGAGTACTTTCTCCCCCTCTGCATACTTGCCGTCCCTCATCTCACGGAAGAGAGTGAGGTTTTCCTCTACACTGCGGTTACGGTACGGACTCTCGGTTCCGGGAACCTGCACTGTACCCCTGTTCTGTCTGATCTCTTCCTGAGTCTGGTCATCAACGTATGCCAGACCCTTCTTTATCAGTTCTTCAGCCCACTCGTAAAGTTGGTCAAAGTAGTCGGAAGCGTACCTTTCATTTTCCCATTCAAAACCGAGCCACTTGATATCTTCCTTGATGGAGTCAACGTACTCTGTATCTTCCTTGACAGGATTGGTGTCATCAAATCTCAAATTGGTCTTTCCGCCATATTTCTTGGCAAGACCAAAGTTGATGCATATACTTTTGGCATGACCGATATGCAGGTAGCCGTTAGGCTCAGGCGGGAAACGGGTCATGATGCTGTCGCACTTTCCGCTTGCAAGGTCTGCCTCAATGATTTCTTCCAGAAAATTGAGAGTCTTAGTTTCGTTAAGTTCTTTATTTAACTCTTCCATATCGATGATGAATTTGCATAAAATCCTGCGAATATACGGATTTTTCAGTATTTTTGCGCTCTCAACTCAGATTTTTAGCATTATGATCAAGTCAATGACAGGATACGGCAAGGCTGAAGCCATGCTGGAAACAGGAAAGATAACAGTAGAGGTCCGTTCTCTTAACGGAAAGACAGCAGACATCGGTATCAAGACTTCAATGCTGCCAAAGGACAAGGAAATGGTCATTCGCCAGAAAATTGCCGCTGAACTGACCAGAGGCAACATTGATTTTTTCATAACCTGGGAGCCTAATGCTGCTGATTCTGCGAAGAAGATCAATATGGACCTTGCAATGGAATACTACCAGCAGTTGTGTGAGTTAGGCCAGAGGGTCGGAGCGGACTCGCTTAATTCTTCGAATCCTAACGACCTGCTTGCCATGATTCTGCGTATGCCTGAGGTCATGGACGCAAAGAAGCAGGAGGTGATCACTGACGAGAACTGGCCAGAGGTTGAAGCCTGCGTCGATGAGGCTCTCGCAAACATTAATGCCTTCAGGGCACAGGAGGGAGAGATTCTGCGCAAGGACGTGATTTCAAAGGTTGAGAAGATTCTTGAATATTCTGCCGAAGTGGAGACCTACGAGAAAGAAAGAGTCGATGCCATAAGGGAAAAAATTTTGTCCCGGTTTGCAGAACTGAAGGCAGAACCTGACCAGAGTCGTCTGGAGCAGGAGATGATATTCTACATGGAGAAACTCGATATCAATGAGGAGAGGGTGCGACTCAGACAGCATTGCAGATATTTCCTCGACACTATTGAGAATGAACCAAATCCGGGAAAGAAACTCGGTTTCATCGCGCAGGAGATGGGACGTGAGATCAACACTACAGGTTCAAAGGCCAACCATACAGAGATCCAGAAAATCGTCGTCAAGATGAAGGACGAACTGGAGAAGATCAAGGAACAGAGTCTGAATATACTTTAAAGTTCGTCACTTTACACCTGCTACGTTTTCATGGCAAAAGTGTAGCAGATGGTAGGAAAAAACAGGGTACCTGCTACGTTTTCATAGCGAAAGTGTAGCAGGTACCTAAAAATTTTTTCAGTAATTATTACTCAGCAGCAGTCACTTTTGTGAAGCGAGAAGCAAACGAGAACATGTCAGGATCATATCCCGGATCCCACCACATTTCACCGAACGGCGGCTGATCATAGTCCTTGATCAGGATGATAAGATTGCCTTCTGCATCATTGGCGATTGCTATAGCGCCAGCACCTGTTGCGTCAGCGTTTCCGTCAAAGTTTCTATATACTGAAGACAGGGAGAACCATGTATATGTAAGTTCAGCCACACCATCTGCTTCAGCGACAAACATCTGATTTTCAAGAGTTGTATAAGGTCCGGTAACGGATCCTTCCGAACATATATTATCCTCGATTGGAGCACAATAATCTATCTGACATTCCTTGAAATATTTTGCCCAGTCGCCTTCAGCTGAAGGAGTCAAAGTATATACTCCGTCTTTCTCTGAAATAGTGAACTTGAAGCCTTCATTATGTGTTGGAAGAAGTTCTGGATCGTCCTCCATTTCCATAAACCACAATTCCAGTTCCTCAAGGTCAAGAGTTTCAGCAAACTCCCAGGTTCCTACAAGATTAGAAAGTTTCATAGCACCACAAACCGTAAGTTCTGTTGAAACATTTGTTCCTGCCATAAATCTTTCGCCAGCCTTGTCAGCGTCAACTGTAAAGACAAACTTCTGATGATCGCCTTCGATCTCACCTACATTAACCACAAGAGTTGCAACGTTTTCACCCTTCTTCACAACAAAAGCGTCATCTGCTGCTGTAAGAGCAGAACTCAGAGCAGGAGTAACAGCGTAAGGAATCTCCATATCTGCAGTAGCAACCCAGTCTGCACCACTGACCGCACCGGTAAGATTAAGTTTTACTGTGTAGGCATCAGCAACTGTTCCGGTTGCAACTGCAAATGAATAATAAATTTTTTCCTTGGCATCAATGGTGACAGTTGCAGTAGGGTTCTTACCGGCTACGTAACCGGCAGGAAGAGCCTTGACAGAGACTATCACACTTTTTCCAGCCTCGAAGTTGTTGAGAGGTGAAATGGTAAAAGATCCCTTCACCTGACCTGCAGGAATGACAACACTTGTTGCAGAAACAGAATAATCATCATCCAAAACTGCCTCACCTGTAAAGGCAAGTTCAACTGTAAGGTCTGCTGATGGAGCGATGTTGGTCACTACATCCACAGTCACAGGCTCATCGGCAAGCATAGTGTAGATGCTCTTTCCGAAACTGAGTTCCGGAGTCTGCTCCGGCTCACATGAGACGGCTGTCATTATCATGGCAACCGATGCGAAAATTGTTAAAATTCTTTTCATATACTTAAAATTTAATGGGTTATTTCTTTATTGAAGCCTCGTATTCGGCTATTGCCGCAGCCACAAAAGCCTTTTCCTCATCGGAAGGTTCCTCGCCTTTGGGAAGGACATAACTTGTGGTTATATCGTCCGTCTTAGGCGGAAGTTCGTCATAGGAGCATCCGGCAAGGAGAGCTGCTGCTGAAAGTATGTATATTATTCGTTTCATATTCTATCCTTCGTAACCGATGTTCTGCTTGAGGTCGGGATTAAGATCCACGTCACCTTTGTATATCGGAGCGGTGTACATATATTTCTTTGTTGTATATTTCAGACCGTTATTGATTATCCACCACTCCGGAGAGCCGTTTCGCTTGAGTTCAAACCACCTGTCACCCTCAAGGAACATCTCCCGCCGCCTTTCATCAAGAATAGCCTGCATAAGCGGAGTAAGTTCCTCACCCTCAGCATTTACAACTATCCTGTCAGTTGAACGCACAGCAGGCAATGCGTCTATTGTAAGGTCTGTGGCTCCCGTTATCCTGTGCTTTCTGAGTTCGTTGATCCATGACAGAGCCTGCTCATCCATTTCTTCATGACAATAAGCCTCAGCGAGCATAAGCACAATCTCGGAAAGCCTTATCCTGCACTCCGGTGTCTTGACTCCCATACGCTTATCGTCTATGCACACCTTATATCTTATATCGTTTTCCTTGTCATATAATGCGACAAGCGAGGCCGAGGCAGGGCGGCTCTTGATATATCCCTTGACATAAGTGAAATACCAGTCAAGTTCACTGGAATTGTTGATATGTGAGCGCACAATCACCTCGCCCTTGGGAAGATACTGAGACTGGATCATATCCTCATATCCCGCAATATCCGTCAGAGCCAGACCACTGTTTTCAATGATATCATTACATAGAGTGATTGTCTTGTCCCAGTCCTCCGTCCAGAAGGCAAGACGCGCAAGATATGCCTTGACAACATACTCGGTAAAGTAGAACTTTCCGTCTGACATCTTCTTTGAAAGCGACTTATTGAGAAGTCCCTCCGCATATCTGACTGTCTGGGCAAGAGAGGCTCGCGTTGACATGTCCATTATATCGAATTTATCGACAAGCGGCATTCCGAGTTGCTCCTCGATATTAGCCGCATCAGGGGCCTCACAGAAATCCCGTATCAGGTTATAATAGCAGATTCCCTTCATTGCGTATGCCGCAGCAAGCACATCAGAGGCAAGAGTCGTGGTGCGCCCTTCCATATTCTCTATCACGATGTTGCAGTCACGGATAATTTCGAAAATCTCCTTATAATCAGTCTGTCTGTGATTAATCACCTCACCTGCATATGAGTCAAGACGGCCGATAATGAGGTTGGCATCAAGATCATCTGCACACCCCTCTCTACGGGCTATCACGTCCATGTTTCCAATCACGAACTCGTCATATCCTCCCTCGATATCGCAGATCCTGTTATGCATGATGGAAGCGAACTCCTCGTCTGTCTGAGGAAGAACCTTTCCCTGCGGCTTTACGTTAAGATAGCCGTTGCAGGAGGCCAGACTCAGGCACGCAGCCAATATATATATGGTCTTTCTCATCATAAGCCGACATTTATTCCGAATGAAACCGTTCTTGTTGTAGGATAGGTCGCTCCAGGCACCTCCGGGTCCATACCTTCATATCTTGTGAAAGTCAGAGGATTGCCAAGGGTCAGATTGAAACTGAAAGCAGAAAACTTCATCTTTCTGAGCCACCTGTCAGGAAGGCTGCAACTCAGCACCACTGTCTTTATCCTCATATATGACACATCCTTGAGATATATGGCATCTATGATATTGTAATCCATAGGATTGGTCATATCGAAATTGTATTTCTTGCCGAAATGGTCATATATTCTCGGATATTTTGTTCCGGTGGTATTCGTTTCAGTCCACCTGTCAGTGCGGTCCTTCATCACGTTGAGATGATTCGAGTAGAGGTCATTATACTGGGACTGAACTGTCTCCGTGGAGACTCCCGGATGCCGTGCGCTCAGGTATGACGCAGGAGATTCGATCTTTTCATAGACCTTACGGCCGAATGAATATACGCCTGAAACACTGAGTCTCAAGATCTTATACGAGAAGGTAAGATTAAAGCCTCCGGTATATGGGGCGATGGTCGTACCATGGAAGAATCTGTAGTTGTCTGCCTTCTGAAGGTCCTTCGAGCCTGTTATCACAGCGTCTGGTCTGAGTTCGTAGGAATACAGTCCGGTATCTTCGTCAATGCCTTCATATCGTCCTGTGATGAGCGCTCCGACAGGGTACCCCTCTACATACCTGTCCTTCGCCGTAATGCTCTTGGTTGCCGGGCGATATTTCAGCACCTTGTTGTAG
This sequence comes from Bacteroidales bacterium, assembly GCA_015060455.1. Classification (GTDB taxonomy): domain Bacteria; phylum Bacteroidota; class Bacteroidia; order Bacteroidales; family UBA932; genus Cryptobacteroides. Next base: position 6,798 of record SUYM01000002.1, on the reverse strand, counting down.
TTATACGCAAAATTGACTGATGCTGAGAGTTTTATATCCCTGGTCCTGACTATATCCCCCGAAAGTGTAGCCTCGACTCCACTGTTCATTATATCAGCAGAATTGAAATACACGTATGTATATCCCGTTGTCGAACTGACCTGCGAAGATGTCACCACATCAGTGCTGAGGCGGTAATATGCCTCTGTGTTGAGTGTGAGGCGGTCCTTGAAGAAGCCCACATCCACTCCTGCCTTCATGTCCTGAGTCTTTTCCCATCCGAGGTTCGGATTAGGAGCGGAAGGTATGGTTCCGAGCAGATAGGCCTTGCCGTCATAATACCGGTACATCTGCTGCGTATATTGAAGCACAAGATGGTGAGGTGCGCTTGTATTGACGTCACCTGTAAATCCGTATGCCAGGCGGAATGTTCCATGAGAGAGAACATCCTTGGACTTAAGCCACTTCTCCTCTGCAAAATGCCATGCAGCACCGGCACTCCAGGTCGGGTTGAACTGTCTGTCGCTACCGAAGTTGGAACTGCCGTCCGTTCTGAACGAGGCATTGAACACATAACGGTCATCCAGATAGTAATCCGCTGATGCATAGAAGGAGGCATATCGGCTTTCCGAGAAATATTCGCCGTTGAGCCTTTCCACTTCCTTTACCCACTCATCCTGAGGTCCTGAGATCACCGGAAGCGATGTTGTTCCTGTCTGAGGGTCATAATTATATCTCTTTGTAAAGATACTGTTGGATTTGGACCCTCTGAGTTCCGCTCCGGCGAGGACCGAAAGCGTGTGGATGTCCTTGAATGTATCATTGTAGGAGAAATGTCCGCGTGCCACATAACTGTTACGGTCTGTGCGGTTCTGGGAAATCGATCCGTAAAGCTTGTCCTGCGACTTGTCATCATTGCCCAGACGGTCACGGAATGCGGTATAGGTATTCTTATCCACAACCTTGTCAGTCCTGTTATTGGCGTAGGTATATGAAGCAAGACCGACGAACTTGAGAGGCTCAAGTATCTTTATGTCGATCTGTCCCCTGACGGTGTTGGTCCAGTTGACGGTGTTGGTTGTATTGTGATGAAGTTCCCTGAGAATGCTGAAACCGTTTTCCGGCATGACTTCTTCCACTCCCCTTCCATTATAATATCCAAGTGAGAAATATGTATTGTCAGAGGCATAGGATCCATCAGGATTGTACGCCTTCTCATACGGATTGGCGAAATATGCATACTTGAACGCATCCACATAACTGTCCGGCGAAAGAGAAGACTGACGGGACATATCATATCCGACCTCTATCCTGAGGCGGTCGATAGGAGTCAGGGCGACTTTGGAATTGAGGCTGTATCGCTTGTAGTTGTTTCGGATGAGCATACCGTTGTCGTCGTTGAAGCCCATCGCAACATAGTAAGTGCTTTTATTCGATCCACCGCTGAGCGAAAGGTGATGGTTATGTGAAAAGGCGTTCCTGAACAGATGGCTGTACCAGTCGGTATTGACACCTTTGAGTTCCTCTATAACAGCATTCTGAGCCGCCGTATCTCCTTTTATTGAAGCATATGGTCCGACACCGGCACGGATCTGACCGATGATTCCGACAATAGGAAAAATCTGCGTATTATCAGTCAGAGACTTCTGGTATCCGGCTTCCGAAAATTCATCCCAGAGTTCCTGTTCCCAGGCAAGTTTCTCCGCAGAATTCATCAGCATGAGATTCTTCTGCGGCTTGAAAGACCAGGTGAAGTTGTTGGAATAGTTTACCTTCATCCTTCCGGCCTGACCTTTCTTGGTAGTGACCACGATGACTCCGTTGGCTGCACGAGAACCGTAAATGGCAGCCGCAGCAGCATCCTTCAGCACCGTAATGCTTTCGATATCGTTAGGATTTATGTTACCGATACCTGTGACGAAGATATTATCGAATCCGCCTGTAGCGAGTTCCTCGGAACTCATTGACGGGGACTCATTCTGCATAGGTACGCCATCGACCACCCAAAGAGGTTCACTGCTTCCGGAAAGATTGTTCGTTCCACGTATCCGGATCTTGGACTGCACTCCAGGCTGACCTGAAACAGCCGAAATCGAGACTCCCGCCACCTGTCCCTGCATAAGCGAACTGACAGAAGATATAGGTGAGGCTTCAAGTTTTTCCGATGTCATTATGCCCACCGAACCGGTAATCCTTTTGACGGATGTCTGGGCGTAACCTGTTACAACGACCTGATCGAGGAAATTCTGCTCATAAGGCAGTGTGATTTCTATGCCCCCCCCTACTGGTTTTTCAGGGATCTGATACTCGACAGTTTCCATGCCGAGCGATGAAATGATGAGTGTGCGGCCCTGTGAGGGAACATCTATAATGAAATTTCCGTCTATGTCAGCAGAAACGCCCTTGCCTTTGATTTCCTTTATAAGCACACCGGCTCCAGGAAGCGGATTACCGTCCTGATCAAGCACGACGCCCTTGATCTGTCTCGTCTGGGCATACGATAAGACAGTAATAAAAAAGAATAACAGGGATATGATATTTCTTAGCCTTTTCATAGTGGGGAGTTTGGCTACTTGATTTGCAAAGATAGTGATTTTTATACATATAGTATGCATGTATCAGCAAAAGATGATGTCTGACCGATCTCTTAGCCGCTGCTGTGCCACTTTGCCATTCTTTTCATCGAGCAGTATCTGCTTTAACGCAAAAGAGACCGTCCGAAACGGGACAGCCTCTCTGGAGCCAGCTATGGGATTCGAACCCACGACCTTCGCGTTACGAATGCGATGCTCTACCAACTAAGCTAAACTGGCATTATTTCTACTTTCTGCAATAGGCATCGCAAATATAATATTATTTCCATACATTTGCACAATATAGATGTATATTTTGAGCAAGATGACAAGGGCTGACATTATAATAATAGGTGCAGGGGCTGCCGGACTCATGGCTGCGGCAGGGGCTGCCGGTGCAGGACGGAGGGTGCTCGTGCTGGAAAAGATGGCACGTGCCGGACGCAAGATCATGATTACCGGCAAGGGACGCTGCAACTTCACCAACGTCAAGGACTGGAACGAGTTCAGCAGGCATATACACCCGAAACCCAATTTCCTGAAACCTTCGTTCTACAATCTCAGTTCCGGAAAAATGATTGAATTTCTTGAAAATCATGGGTTGGAATGTGTTGTGGAGCGGGGCGACAGGGCATTTCCAGCATCACATCTTGCATCTGACGTGGTGGATACGCTTGTGAGGGCGGCGGAAGGAGCCGGGGCGAAGATTCTTTGCGGCAAGGAGGTGGCGGAGATTCTTTTGTCGGGCGAAGATTCACCTGTCATGCAGGGCGAAGCCGGGACATCCTTCACCCTGAAATGCTCCGACGGCAGCATATATATATGCAAGAAACTCATCATCTGCACTGGCGGACTCTCCTACCCAAAGACCGGATCGACCGGAGACGGATACAGGTGGGCCAAGCAGATGGGACATTCCATCCGTCCGCTCTTCCCTTCGCTTACAGCGATAGTGCCTGTCGGATATAAGACAGAATCTCCGGAAGGGAACGGTCATATAGACAGGTCCGCCCCCCTGTCAAGCATTGGTAAACTTCTCTGCGGCAACGAGTTGAAGAACATACAGTTATCCATTGTCATCGACGGCAACACCGCTCAGGAGGAGTTCGGTGACATTCAGTTCACAGACGGAGGCATCGAGGGACCGGTGGGATTCAAGGTGAGCAGAAAATGCGTGAACGCACTGACTAACGGAAGCAAGGTGCAGGCTCTGCTTGACCTCAAGCCGGCAGTCGATCCCGAAGACCTGACAGTGAGGATCAATACACTGTGGAACGAAATCCATAAAGACAAGCGCAACACGAACAGGCAGTACAAGGATAAGTACAGAATCCTGCTGACCAAGGTCATGCCGATGTCTCTCATCGCAGGTTTCACTCAGATGAATCCGGGTATCGACCACAGGACCCTTGCCAAGGCATTGAAAAACTGGAAATTCACCATCGAAGGCTACGTTGGCTACGAAAGATGCGTGATAACGGCCGGCGGCGTATCATGCGAGGAGATTGCACCAAAAACCCTGGAATCAAAACTGACCCCAGGGCTATATTTCGCAGGAGAGATCCTTGACCTTGATGCCGACACCGGCGGATATAACCTTCAGACCGCCTTCTCGACAGGATACCTTGCCGGCATCAATGCTGCCAGAAGCATCTGATCAGCGTATATTTCCCGCAAGGAACTGATCGTAGGCTGCCATATCTATAAGTCCATGTCCTGAAAGACAGAACAGAATGGTCCGGGCCTCATTATTCTGCGCACACTGCTTTGCCTCACGGATTGCCGCCGCGATTGCATGACAGGACTCCGGCGCAGGAATTATGCCCTCGGCACGGGCAAACAGGCAGCCCGCCTCAAACGATTCTTTCTGCTCTATATCCACCGCTTCCATATATCCGTCCTTGAGCAGTTGGGAAACGATGGTTCCGGCCCCATGATAGCGGAGACCTCCGGCGTGTATATTTGACGGCTGGAAATCATGGCCGAGAGTGAACATCGGAAGAAGCGGAGTATATCCTGCCTCATCTCCGAAATCGTATTCAAACCTTCCCTGAGTGAGTTTAGGACACGACGCCGGTTCTGCCGCCACGAATCTTGTATTGCGCTCACCGGAGAAGTTATGCCTCATGAACGGGAATGTAATGCCACCGAAGTTGGACCCGCCGCCAAAACAGCCGATAATGACATCAGGATACTCCCCTGTCATTTCCATCTGTTTCTCTGCTTCAAGTCCTATAACTGTCTGATGAAGTGTGACATGGTTCATTACCGACCCGAGGGTATATTTGCATCCAGGAGTCACGCGTGCCAGTTCCACTGCCTCGGAAATCGCAGTGCCAAGAGAGCCCTGATGATTTGGCATCTTTGTCAGAATATCCTTTCCCGCACGGGTAGACATAGACGGAGACGGGGTCACAAGAGCGCCGAACACCTGCATTATGCTCTTCCTGTACGGTTTCTGCTCATAACTGATCTTCACCTGATAGACAGCAGCCTCAAGACCGAAAATCTTTGCCGCATATGACAAGGCCGCACCCCACTGTCCGGCACCGGTTTCAGTAGTCACATTAGTAACACCCTCCTGCTTGCAGTAATATGCCTGAGCAAGAGCGGAGTTAAGTTTGTGCGAACCTATCGGGCTGACACTCTCATTCTTGAAATATATATGCGCCGGCGTACCCAACGCCTCTTCAAGACCATAAGCGCGCACAAGAGGGGTGCACCTGTAATTGGCATACATCTGACGCACCTGCTCCGGTATTTCAATCCACCGGTCAGTCTGATTGAGTTCCTGAGCCGCACATTCAGCGCAGAAAAGGGACTCCAGATCCTCTTGTGTAACCGCCTCACGCGTCTGGGGATTGAGCATAGGCTGCGGCTTGACAGGCATATCTGCCTGGATGTTGTACCACTGTTTCGGAATCTGATCCTCCGACAACATGAATTTCTTCTGTCTCATGAATAGTTCGTTTTACAATGCAAACTTACAGAATTTTATGCCAATTTCACAGAAAACATAAAAAAATCATGTTTCCAGGCAATCCCGTCCGTAAATCAGCCTCAAAACCCGGACTGGAAACAGGAACGACGCATCATCCGAAAAATCGACCCGAAACCCTGATGAGAAGGCGAAAAAGTAAAGATCAGCAAATGTACTTGCTCGTATATTAACAGAAAAACCGCAACAGAAGTGCTTCTATTGCGGTTTCATCGTGGTGCCACCGGCTATGAAACTTGATACTTCCTGATACTGTTTTCCGTAACAAATTCGATTCTCACACCCTATTTGTTACTCCCTGCAATTAAATGGAGTAAAAAATCAGTTATACATATAGTTATACATATAGTTATACACGCTCAGTTATTCATACCACTTCTGGCTGGGTGTTATTCATTAGGGAGTGATATACATGTTTACACTATCTTATACACCTGTTACGCTTTTCCGGCATAAGTGCAACAGGTACCTCGAAATTTCTGGGTACCTGTTACGTTTTCATGGGGAAAGTGTTACAGGTAGCCTTCAGGCAGAAGCCGATGGACGGGCAAAATGGTCATTGAATGATGCATTTAGTGTAAACTGATATATCGTTCCTATTCTTTATTATCAATATACACTTAAGAATGGAAGCCCGTCTTTCTGGGACAATGAGATTTATACCAGTGACATGACTGGTGACATTACCTATGAGATCTACATTTTGTTTGGCATAATCAGGACCATGTATTAAATGTCGTGTAGTTGTCCTATACATATCCAGTCTGTTTATAATCATGATATCCCAAAGTGTCCAAAATACCTGACAATCAGTGCACTACTTATTAGCATCACACTTTTCCTAGATTTTTGAACACCCCAGATCTACACCTTTCCTAGATTTTTGCTGGAAGTACATCACATATGATCGTTTTTGAGCGACATTTTGAACGCCACGATTTCAATAGTTCATCACTTAATCTTATCCTTATTCCCAGATCAGTTTTTGTTCACTATTGGTTTTAAGCACTGAAAGCCTTCATGGAATTCCACCCTCTATTTTCACCACATGGGAAGGCCTCTCCATCACCCTCAAGCACTCTTCCACCAATTCCCTCACTCCAAAGCGCCGGCTATGCATTCGGGAAAGAAAAATATCATTACCTTTGTTAAAACTAAAGATGAGAATATGAATAAGACATTCAACATCTACTGCGACGAAAGTTGTCACATTGAGAACGATCACAAGAAATATATGTTTCTTGGTTC